>JBNKKC010000016.1:0-86274 GCA_050291625.1 Desulfobacteraceae bacterium | reverse complement strand
AGCTGGAATTTATGGCTCTGGCTGGAGTGCCAGATCTGATACAGGTCCGGGTCGATGCCCATGGACCACCCCAGTATCAGCGCATCGAAATCGAGCTGGTTGACGCGTTTCTGGATGAACACCGACCACTCCAGCAGGTCGGTCTCCACCTGAATGCCGATTTTTTTCCAGGCATCCTGGGCGATGGCCAGGATGGCCTTGCGCAGTGGATTGCCGTTGTTGGTGATTAAGGTGAATGCCAGACGTTTTCCCTCTTTTTGCAGATAGCCGTCTGAGGCGCGACGCCATCCGGCCTGATTCAGCAGTTTGACGGCAGCCTCCGGATCGTACGGCAGGGGCTTGATGGTGTGGTTGTAGAAGTCGGTCTGCTTCACGAACGGGCCCGTAATCGGCTCTCCCTGGCCGTACAGCACAAAGTCGATAATTTTCCGCGTATCGATGGCCATGCCCAAGGCTCTGCGAACCCGCGGATCGTCAAAGGGCGGGCGCCGCAAATTGTAGCCGATATAGGAGTATCCAAATGAGGCGCCGCTGAAGTGCTGGAAACGTTGATCACCATGCAAACGTTCCACCTGGTGAGGCTGAACGCCATAGTTGTCGACGGTTCCGGCATAAAACTCCATCTCCTGGGTGAGCACATCCGGGATGATGCGCATGACATATTGCTTGTAGTTCGGCGGTCCGTCCCAATAACCGTCATAGCGCTCGAGACGGATGAACTGATCGGACTTCCATTCCTTGAATTGAAACGGTCCGCATCCGACGGGGCGGCGGTTGAAACCGCTTTGGCGCAATGTAAACGTGGCTGGATCTTTGCCCGTGGCGGCCGCTTCCTGAGCCAGGGCGTCTTCGTTGAGCAGATGAGCAGGCAGGATACCCATACCCCATGTCCCGAACGCCGGTGAATAGAGTCGCTTGTAAATGATGCGCACGGTGTGCGGGTCGATAATCATCACCTGCCGTACAGGTTCGTAGTCAGCCAGCCGCGGGGAGAGGTTTTTCGGGTTCACGATGGACTCATAGGTGAATTTTACATCCTCCGCCGTGACCTCATGGCCGTCATGAAATGTAACACCCCTGCGCAGAAAAAAATCGATGATCGGGTTATGGACTGTGGCCGGCAGCAACTGCCGGGCGATGGTCGCCGATTGCTCCGGGTCCAGATCGAACGGTGCCTTTATTCGCGATGCGGCATCGAAGCTGGAGAAGTAGTTGTCGCCAAGCAGGCGTTTGAGATTGTCGAACAGCATCTGATCCACGCGATCGAGGGTCAGGCGGATGCGATAGGGCGCCGCAGCCGTCACTTCGACCGTTTGGGGCTGCGATCCCTGTTTGAGCGAGGTTTTATGCGTGATCCGCATCGGGGGCAAAAGATCGACGGCCTTAACATGCCGCCACTGAGGGGACGCTTCAAATGCCGCCTTCAATTCGGCCGTCAGGGAAGGGCCGTCCAATTTGCCCCAGCGGGGCATATCGACCTGCTCGTTAACGTAAAAAAATGCCTGCTCGTACAGATTCCACCGCTGGGCCACGCGGCCGCGGTACTGAAGATTTTCGTCGCGGTCGATCAGGCCTTCGAAGACCTGGGATTCGATTTGGCTGCTGGCCGATTCCGCTGAGAGTACAGGATTGAGAAGGGTTGCATCGCCGATGGATGCGGTGACGAATTGCTCAAGGCGATCCGGATTTCCGCGCGTCTGCTCTTCATAGGTGGGTACCCAAAAGTATGAAACAAGCAGTGCCAGGCTGACCAATGCCGGTGCTATGATGAGAAACCGTCGAATATTCATAAATGTTGATGACGCGCCGAACCTTTTGCGGCGCGGGTAAGGCGGCCTGTCTTTACATCCTCGGGTTACGTGGTTGAAACGGCCATCCCGGTTCGCTGCCGGGATGGCGCCGGGAATAGACAAAACAAACGGAATCCTCATTAGATTAGGCAATCGGCCTGATGCTGTCAAGCAAAGAGCGACGGAGGATGAGGCATACCTTTCCGCTGCTGCGCCGGAGCGTGTCCGCGAAAACTTGTGAAGCTCCCGCGGCTGTGGTAAATGCTGACAATGACAGCAGAGATAACCATGCTGGAGATCAGACCCTTTCAGCCGTCCGATGCCGAAGCCGTCGTTGACCTGTGGGGGCGCTGCGGACTCATAACGGAAACGAATGACCCCAGGTGCGATATCCGGAGAAAATTGCACGTAAATCCGGAATGGTTCCTGGTGGGACTTGTCGGCGGCCGCCTGGTGGCGACGTGCATGGCCGGGTATGAGGGCCACCGGGGCTGGATCAATTATCTGGCAGTCGCGCCACATCATCGGCACAAAGGATATGCCGCCTGCCTGATGGAAGCGGCAGAGCGGCGCCTAAAAGCCGCTGGGTGCCCCAAGATCAATCTGCAGGTGCGTGAGACCAACGCCGATGTCATTCAATTTTATCAAAGCATCGGGTATGTGCGGGACCGGGTCGTTTCCCTGGGCAAACGCCTGATCGAGGACAACGAATGACATCCAGAAGCCACTTCTAGAATGCGTATTGGAAATAGACACCTACCCGATTGATATCTCCAATTTCGCCGCTCAATGTCATGTAGGCATTCAGATTCAGTTCACCGAAAACGGTCATGTCATTGGGGTTCACCCCGAGATTCCATTTAATCTTGGACGGTATGAGCAACGCAAGCGCACTGCTGTGACGGCTCGCGGGTCTCAAATGGCCGTGGGTTGAGGGCGACCGGTCTTTTTGGCCTTTATCCATCGCATGTTCCTGCATCGCAGTTTCGTTGAGGGGGATCTCGCCTTTCAAGCGGAGTTTGATCGCCAGCGCTTCAAGGTTTTGCTCGGTCAATTCCCAATAGAGCCTGACATTGGATAGAAATTTAAACTCTTCCAGGGCAAGCCTGAAAATCGCCAGTAGATTTACTTGACGTTGATCCTGTTCGCTGTCGGAAAGCAGGTAACTTTCGTGGGCTGACAGGGGGGTGTTCAAATATTTGCTATACTGCATGTCTGTCTTGTAACTGCAAAACGCATCACCCGCTTTGCGATCGGAACATTCGATGTCGATGAGGAGTCTGTCGTTGATCGAAAATTCGGTGTTGCTGAAGTTGGCGGTCGGCGTATCGGCACAGACAGTACCCGTTGCGAAGAGAGCGGCCATTAACGCCACGAGCATGAAGTATCGTGTCGTCCGGATGGTTTTGGCACCGCCTCGAAGCATGGCGCCTCCCTTCGTCAAATGTTTATCTTGTTTTCATGCATAATATAAGCAGCAATATTCGTGCCGTCCATAATGCCCTTTGTGATTGCAAGTGAAGACAATCCGTTACTCGCAGCGATAGCTGATCGGACAGTTTGATTGAGAAATAAACGTCATAATTTTGACTGACCTGGCCTGGCCTGTGGGTAAAGCATTACATAACCAAAGGCCGCAAGAGCGAATATTCAGCGGTGGGCATTGACCGATTTGAAATAGGCATCCCGGCAGAGGGTCTCAACCTCGATCAGGCTGTCAAACGCTTCTCGAAAGTCCGACTTGCCTAGAGCGAACAATCCATGGCCGTAGACGATGGCGGCGGGATGGTCTTCAAGCGCCGGCGGAAGGGTGTGGCACAAACCGGTGGGTCCGGTGCCGACCTCTCCGGGTACAACGGGAACCCGTTCGATGAACCGCGGTTTTGGGCATTGGATATGGCACCTGTCGCTGAATCGGCAAACCGCTTTTTCCTCTGGATCGCAATCCATGGACATGATAACCGCAAATTTAGGATGCCCATGGATCATTGCTCTGCATTCCGTCCTGGCAAGGGCTTCAAGATGGGCGCTCAATTCACTTGATGCGGTTAAAGCGGCGCTGTTTGATCCGTCGAGGGCAACCGGATCGATGCAGCCTTCCAGTTCATCGAGGGAGCTCCCCGTTTGGCTGATATAGAGATAGCCGCGCCATCGGTAAGAGATATTGCCGAAGTAGGAATCGACCAGTTTATAGTTGACGGTTTGTCTTCCCGCCTCTGCAATGGCTTGGTATATCTGGGATTCGGTCGAAAAAGGGGCCGCCATCAAGCTGGGGGATTGGCATTGCAGCGGCGGCAGTTGTTCGACAACCTTGTCAAACAGTGCGTGGTCCTTACCATCGGGGTTTTTCGCCTTGAGGGTTTCCAGATAATCGGCGAAAAACTTGACAAAAGCGGCAAAGCAAACCGAACTGGCCACGACAAATCCCTGCTCGGGGCTGACGGTACCGTAGGTGATGACCGCAGGTCCCGTCCCTGACTCGTCTACGTGAGAAGCGACGATTACGCTTTTTCGATGTTTCAGGGCGGCGATAATCCGATCGGCCTCAAACGATTCAACCACAGGCAGGTCATGCAGGAATGTGCGTGTCTCGCAGTCATTGGGAGAAATGGCAGAGTGGCGCATCAGGGCCTTGCATGCAAGATCCCTGATGATCTCGGCATACGGCTGCGCCGGTTTCAAGAAGACCAGTGAGTTAATGGACAATCCGAAGAATACTTTTTCAAGGGTATCAATCTCTTTTCCACGGCGACTCCAAATCAGTTCGTCGTCCAAACCACCGATGATCGGCGACAGCTCCTCCTGAGGAATTGCCAGACCGGCGGCTGTCAATTTCGCGGCATATTTCTTTACGAGTCGATCCATGGAAGACCCAGAGTGAATGCTTTTTCCTTGGTCGGACGTCCTGTGGGGTCCAGACCTCTGATCTTGTAGTATTTGGCCCTGGTTGACAGGAACGCCTGGCGATCGATGGGCGGTATCTCAATGCCTTTGCCGCTGGATCCCGGTTGGACGAAGAAACGCTGCGGCAAATCATCTTCGCTTCCATCATATCCATTTTGGAAATTGATGATTCGCTCATTGTAATCGATGCGCTCGCCGATGGACAGAAGATCCTGCGCACTGGTTTCCAGTCCCGTTACCGCAGAAAACGCCGCAGCATACTCTTCCAGGCCGGCCGCAAAAAAGGTGAATTTGCATGCGGTCAGACTATCCACCACGGCATTCAGGTCTTCTGAAATCTTGATGATCCTTGCCTTGCCGCTGAAACTGAAACGGTCGGTGGCCACTGGCTTACGCAGTATTTCATGACTGATCGGGTATGCTCGCAGGTGGCAGCCGCCGCGGGTGGAGACGGCAAAGCCGAGGGCCATGCCGTAGGCGCCGCGGGGGTCATACGCCGGCAGCTCCAGGCCCTTTACGGCCATTGCGCTTTGCGGACGATTCAGACCCGCGGCATAACGGGACGCGCCGGCACCAAGCGACCGGCCCTCGCCTCGTCCGAACGCTATATCATCCAGCAGTTGCATCAGACGATCAGCCGTATAATCTTCTCCGGTGATTTCACGGCGGCAGGCGAGGACAGAGGCAGCCGAGATGGTGTCCATGCCATGGCGATTGCAGCGGCGATTGGCCTCCACAACCAAATCCATATCGTTGGCCCCGATCAGAGCGGTGAAATGGGACATGGTTTCAAATTCAGGCATGGCAAACCGGTCATCGTTCCTGCGGCCGATTTTTTTGCATAGGATGTGGCAGCCTCGACATCCATGTTTTCTGGGGCGGTAAGCTTTGGCATAGGCGTTTGCGTTCAGCCTGGCGGCGTGATCGAAACGTGTACGAAGAAAATTGTCGGTCGGCATCATGCGTCGATTGTCGATTAAATCATAGACCGCTCCGGTGCCCAGACATGTAAAGCCGTACTGCCCCATCAAGGCGGGCGACGCCGCCGTCAGGCGAAGTATCTCTTCCCGAGCCTGCTTAAGCCGAGTTGTACTGTAGACACGGGTTCGACCGCTTCCCCTCACCAGCAGATATTTCAGGTTCTTGGCGGCCAGACACAGCCCCATGCCGGTTCTGCCCGCGGCATAATGGCGGTCTACCGTGACAGAGGCAAATCTCACCCCGTTTTCGGCGGCCGGTCCGATACAAGCCAGCGATGCTTTTTGGGGATTCAGTCTGTCATACACCGTCTCGGTGTCGAGGCCCCACAATTTATCCGCATCACGGAACGCCACCTGATCGTCACGTATGTCCAGGCCGACGGGCCGTTTGCTTCTACCTGTGATAACCACGCCGTCCCAACCGGCGCGTTTAAGAGCCGTCGCCAGTCTGCCTCCAACAGAACTGTCGCCCACCAGGTTCGTCAACGGCGACTTTGAGATCATGTGCGCCCGGCCGGATGTGGGTGAGGATGTCGCAACCAAGGGGCCGGTAAACAGGCCCACCATCATTTTCGGATCACACCACTTCAATGGCCCGCAGCGACGCATAAAATAGCCTCCCAGCCCCTTTCCTCCGATGTAGCGCAAATAGACATCGTCAAGACCGGGTTTTTCAACCGCGTAGCTTTGCGTTGTGAGATTGATGTGTAGGACGCTGCCTGTCCAGCCGTACATGGTTTGGGTACTATTTTACCTCTGATTTCAATACTATGCGGAGTTTTTTGACCAGTTCGATCTTTTGATCGATCTCCTGCTGTTGGTTTGGGTTGGCAACCAGACCCGACGCTTTTTTCAGATGCTTTAATGCGGCTCTGAGAGAATCCTCGGTGTTTTTGCTGATGGCGACATCTGCCTTGTAAAGCAGGGCCATACGCTCAATTGAGTTCAGACGGCCTGCCACTTTGGCCCTCATCTCCGGTGTGGTCACGTATGACTGTGCCTGATGAAGGTATTCTTTTATGCCTTCAAAATCCGGCAGGCCCGGAACTTCCAACAGGGTATCGGCTTTATCAAGATAGTAGTCGAAGATGATCGGAAATACTTCGCTTTGTGAATAGAGCTCTTTGACTTCTTGATCAAGTTGCACACCGTGCAGCACCATGAAGAATTTCCTGTCTTTTGGAGAAAAACGCCCCTTCCAAATTTCGATGGCGCCTTCTTTGGGTTGAATATAATATTTAGTGCTGTTGTTGTGACTGACGCCCAACACGATGAGCATAAGCAGTACCGCGGCCGCAATGCTGTATTTGACCCCGCGCGACATCGGCTCCTTGGTATCCTCCTGCAGGGCCGTCGTCGTGATGACCGGCGGTTCATCCGAAGGAGCCACCGGTGTTTCAACGGCTTCCGCAGCGGGTGTCTCGACTTGGGCAATCGGTTCGGGTGCGGGTGTGTCGGTCAGGGATACCTCCGGTTTTTCGGCTTTCGGCGGCTGGGCGGCCGTCTTGATTTCCGCCATGCTGAATTTGGTCACCAGCAGAGCCCGTATGCGGGCCGCCTCTTGCGGATCGGACGTGCTGATAATGGGAGGTGACTCTTTAAAGACGACCTTTGGCGGTGCTGCCGGTTTGGGCTTTGGAGCACCCGGCAGTTGATCGAATTTCTTAGCGAGTAATTCCGGGATGGTCGCTTTTTTTGGCTTCTTTGCAGCTGCCGGACGTTTTGTTTTGGATTTTGCTGCAGCCGCTTTCTTCTTTACACCGGGTTTGGCGGCCACGGTTTTGGCTTTTGTCTTTGCGGCGGCACTCTTTGTTTTGGGCGTTGAGGAGGTGCTTTTGGTTTTTTTTGCCGTGGCTTTCCTGGCTGCTGTTGGTTTGGCGGCCGCTTTTGTTGTGGTCTTTTTTTTGGCCTCTTCTTCCTTTGAAGATGTCGTTTTTTTCTTCGACGTAGATTTGATTAAGCTGTCCTTACCCATTGGTATCCCCTTTAGCCCTTAGTGCCTGGCACCTATGATCTTTTTATGATTGAATGGTATATGCCGCGAGAGTTTTAAAAGATTACGAATATAAAGGATCATTGTTTCTTTGTAAACCCCTTTTTGCGTAAGATCAAGCCCTGCAAGTGTTTGCAGACCGTCATTTGCCCGCGAGTTTAAGAATGGCGCGTTCGATAACCTGGGAGTTTGTTTCTCCGCGGCGTTTCTTTTCCCGATTAAGGATCAGCTGCGCTTTGAGGGATATCATTGCCGCAATCTGTTTTTTGCCCTGAGATGCCTGTTTTTTCCGCCAGCGCTTCTGCCTTTGCCGATCCGATTTGCGGCGATCGTGAATGGTAGCCATAGGGTTGAGCCCTTTCCTGCCAATCAACGATTGATCATGATACGCCCTTGTGATGCGTAACGTTATACTCAACGTTTGTCGTAACCAATTGATAGTTTAGATTAATGGGCTATGCTTCGGGTGTCAAGCGGCGGCCGGCTCAGGCGGCTTGCGTCGTGTTACGCAAATAATTTTCTTGTGATAAATATCATTTATTGTTAATGGGTTACGTGTCTGTTCCACAAAAATACTTAGCCGGCGGCGGTAGCCGTTTATTAACGATAGGTGGTGTCCGGTATGTCTTTTGAGTCTTTCCTGGCGCGTCATTATTTGAAGGTCAAACACCAACGGAAACTGGTGCCGTTGATAACGGCGCTGGCGATGTTTGGCGTGACTCTCGGTGTAGCGGTTCTGGTTGTCGTCATCGCTGTGATGACCGGTTTTCAATCCGAGTTGAAACGGAGGATTCTTGGTATCGAGGCACACATGATCGTGATGAAATATAATGAGTGGATTCATGGGCATCAGCATGTCGTCGCCCAGATCGATGCCATCGAGGGGGTTGAAAAGGCCTCACCGTTTATTTTCACCCAGGGCATGCTGCGCTCTGCCGACGGAGTCAGCGGTGCGGTCCTGCGGGGGATTGACCCTGCAAATACAGCGGTCCAGGTGAGCACTAAAGGCGGCCGGACCTTGGTTGACATGCTGTCCGCCGACACCCAAAGCAATGAAACCGGCGTCGTCATCGGATCTGTTCTGGCGGAAAAGCTCAAACTCGACGTCGGGCAGGGCGCGTTGCTGATGATGGTTGGAACCCAGCAGGACAGTGCCAGCCGGCTGCCGAGAATGCATCGACTCAAAGTCATGGGGATTTTTGAAACAGGTATGCATCAATATGACGGCAGCTTTTGCTTTGTCAACATGTCGCAATTGCAGCGTTTGATGAGAATTGGAGATTATGCAACCGGCATCGAAGTGCGTCTCGTGGATCCGGATGCTGTTGAGTCGGTCCAGCGGAACATCATGGCCACTATCGGGATTCAATTCTGGTCGAATAATTGGAAACAGATGCACCGCAATCTTTTTTCCATGCTGGCCCTGCAAAAGGTGATGATGTACGTCATACTCACGCTGATTATTGTGGTGGCGGCGTTTAATATCGCCAGTGCCCTGATTATGATGGTCAAAGAAAAAACAAAAGATATCGCTATATTAAAAGCTATGGGAGCGACGTATAAAAGTCTGCTGAAGGTGTTTCTCGCAAAAGGCCTCATCATCGGTGCGGCTGGAATTGTCGCCGGTGGTCTAATCGGTGGCCTGGTTTGCCTTTTGCTGGCGCAATATCAGTTCATCGAGCTTCCGGGTGATGTCTATTTTCTGACGACCCTTCCAGTGCAGATCCATCTGTCCGATATGGCTGTGATTGGGCTTGGCACGCTTGTGATCTGTCTGGCGGCTTCTTATATCCCGGCGAGGCAGGCGGCGCGGATGCGCCCAGTAGACGGCATCCGCTACGCATAGCCGATGAAAACACCGGAGGACGTCAGATCCTGCGTTGCCGGGGGCTTGCAGTATATGGAATACGGCTGCGCCCCCGGCGTCTTGACTCTGCCGCCCTCCGGTGTTTTCATCGGCTATGCGCAGAATGAGCGAGCCGGAGGACGTCAGATCCGGCATTGCCTGGGGCTTGCAGTTATTTGTAATGACAGGGCACTCTTGGCCGACGAAAGGACAACGATGGGCAAATTTTTTAAGGTTATTCTGTTTACCTTGTTGTGGGTGCTGGTCTTATTTGCTTTGCTGGCCGATTTGCCGTTTGCCGAAACGTTGCGCCGCTATTTGGATTTTGCACTTTACGTGAGATTGGCCAGTTTGCTGGGGCTTCTCATCGCCCTGGTCTGGTTCTGGGAGAGAAAAAAAAAGGCCGATGCATCACAGAAGTTTCAGCGTGCCAATGACGTGTTAGCCGAAGCTGAAGAGACGGTGCGTCGCAGACGAGCGGCAATAGAGCAGATGGAACAAAAGCTGAAAAATGAGTATGCGGAAAAAGACAAAGGGCTGGATGCTCAGATCCATCAAATCAGATCGGGCTTCGAACAGCGCATCAAAAAACTCAATGAACAGAACATCGAGCTGAAGGATACCGTCGGCAAATTGATGGCCGCCTTGAAAAAAGAGCGCAAAAGAGGGAATTAATCCATGTGAACTTTGCTTTAATTGGATGAAATCATTGATATAAAGAGGATCGTGACGTGAGAGTATCAAGTTTCCAATGGCAGCAGGGATTCGAGCGATTTGCCGAAAGTCATTGGGCTCACCTTTCGCGATTGACCAATCTATTGATTATATTGAATATCAGCCTTTTTTTCTTAACGGACCTGGTTACCAAACAAGGCTACTATTACACCTTTTATTCTCTGGTCTGCCTGGCAGTCGCCTCTCTCGGTCCGCTGCTTCCGTTTGGCTTATTGAACCGCCTATGGTATTATTTGGCATTTATGACCAGCGAGTTCGTCGGGATCTATTTCCTGGTGGCAAGCATATGGTACTGGGTAAAGACAAACAGCGTTTAAAGTCACGTTTCGGTTGTGTCGATAATCATGTTGTAACAAAAAGGTGAAGCGACTATGAAGCGCAGGCCACTGGAATTCAAATATCAGTTTCAGTTCGCCAACGGAGAAATCCTCGATTATGAGATCTTTCTGGATCCCGATTCACTGAGCATGATCCATGATATGTTCGATCAGGAACTTCCGGAGTGGACCCAACTAACCTATAGACAATGCAAGGATTGCCCGCTGAATGTCAAAGCACATCCGCACTGCCCCATTGCTGTCAATATCATGGAGCTGGTCGAGACCTTCAAAACGGTTTTTTCATACCATGATTGCACTGTCAGCTGTGAAACCGCCGAAAGAACATACGTCAAGAAAACATCGGTGATGGAAGGACTGTCGGCCATCTTCGGTATGATTATGGCGACAAGCGATTGTCCGGTGATGGAGTTTTTGAAACCCATGGCACGGTTTCATTTGCCATTTGCCACCATCGAGGAAACCACCGTGCGAACGGCCTCCATGTATTTGTTGGCCCAATATTTCAAACACCGCGATACACCCGGAATGACTTTTGATTTCAGTACCCTGGAAAACCACTACGCCAAAGTGCAGTTGGTCAACGAAGGTCTTTTAGATCGAATTAACAGCATCAGCAGTGAAGATGCAGATAAAAACGCCATCATCACCTTACACTCTTTGTCGCAATTCCTTTCGATGGAGATAGACTACAGCCTGGGTGGACTGGAACGGGTTTTCGTGGGACGATATGCCGGATAATTGCCTTTCCGTTCAATATGCTTTGCCATTGACCGCCGTTTGCCGCTGGCTGATGCTCAGCTTCATTTTTTTCTCCCTGGCTCTTACAACCGGGTGCGGGTCAGCCCCCGTCAAACCTGCGACATCATCTGCACCCGGAACCGTTGAATTCAAACTGCGCCAGGCTGCCGGGCAATGGTACCGCACGCCGCATCGGCTGGGCGGTCTGGACCGGCGAGGCATTGACTGCTCAGGATTGGTAAAGGTTTTATATGACGATCTGTTTCACATCGATCTGCCCCGTTCGACCCGTCTCCAGGCTCGACTCGGCATGGCCGTTGCTTCCGGGCAATGGACTGCAGGCGACCTTTTGTTTTTCAAACCGGAAAATAAGGGCCGGCATGTCGGGATCTATCTGGCGAATCGTGAGTTCCTGCACGCCACCACCCACAGGGGTGTGATTGTGTCCGACCTGTCCGAACCCTATTGGCGTAATAGTTATTGGAAGGCTCGACGCGTATTGAACCACGCATCGAAAGAAGGAGTTGACCGCGATGGATCCAATTGAATTTCTGTATCGCTTTCAGATGGAGGATGGCCGCGAGGATGTATTCGAATTGAAGCTTGATCCTCTGAAGCTGCAGATGATCAACGATGACGCTGCTCCCATGCCGAGCTGGACGGCTCTCGAAGTTCATCAGTGTCAAAATTGTCCTCTGGATCCCAAGGATTCTCCGCAATGTCCCGCGGCGATCAACATGGTTGGCCTGGTTCAACGGTTTGATACACTGCTATCCTATGACGAAACCAAAGTCACGGTCGTAACGGACGAACGGCAGGTCATTGGGCAAACAACCATCCAACGGGCGGTATGCTCCCTGATGGGACTTCTTATGGCAGCCAGTGCCTGCCCGCTGATGGATTTTTTCAAACCGATGGCCAGGTTTCACCTGCCTTTTGCCAGCACAGCGGAGACGATTTGGCGGGCCACATCCACCTATCTGATGGCCCAATATTTTTATCATAGCGATGGCGCCGAAGCGGATATACTCTTCGAAGGGCTGAGCCGTGTTTACGAGGAGGTTCAGATCGTTAACCTGGCGTTTGCCAAACGCCTGCGCCAGGCATGCCGACGGGACTCCATGATCAATGCCATTGTCCTGCTGGACATGTTCGCCCAATCGATGCCGACGGCCATCGATGAGTCCCTGGAGCAGATCCGTTACATGTTCATTCCCTATCTGAGTCATTACAATGTACCCAAAGCGGTTTCTTGACAAGTCGCCCCAAGAACGATTATTAGAGATCAGTTCAAAAATACTCCCACAGGAAGAGATAACCATTGATAGGATCAATCAAGGCCTTCTGGAACAAGGTTACCGGTTCCGATAAAACACAGAGGAAAAAGCAAGCACCTCAGAAAATAAAGGCACGACCAACCCGCCGATCCAACGATCAGCACCGAAATGTGGTTCTCCGGCAACCGACCGCGACCAAACCGAAATCAGCGAGAGGGGCGAAGGGCTCGCCTAAATCCATCACTCAGGAGCGCTGGGACCCGGCCAGCTTCGAAGTCCCGCAGAAAGAGGGAAAAACCCGTTTCCATGATCTGGGGCTGCCGGATCCGCTTTTACGCGCCATAGCCGATTTAGGCTTCCAATACTGCACGCCGATTCAGGCGGAGATCCTGCCCAGCACCCTTTCGGGCAAAGATGCTACCGGCAGAGCGCAAACAGGTACCGGCAAGACAGCGGCATTTTTAATTACCGTACTGTCTCGAATGCTGGTGAGGCCGACGTCCGCCAAGCGAAAGAAGGGAACACCACGAGTGCTGATATTGGGTCCGACGCGCGAACTGGTGATGCAGATATCGGAAGAGGCCAGGGCATTGGCCAAATATACCAATTTCAGTATCGTCAGCGTATTCGGTGGCATGGACTATGAAAAGCAGCGCCGCCAGCTCAACCAGCAGCAGGCTGAAATCGTTGTCGCCACGCCCGGACGACTGCTTGATTTCAAGCGGCACAAAGATGTCGATCTGAGTCAGGTCGAAGTCATGATTATCGACGAGGCGGATCGCATGCTCGACATGGGATTTATCCCGGATGTACGCAAGATCATCTATAGCACGCCACACAAGAGCAAACGGCAGACGCTGCTTTTCAGCGCGACACTGACACCGGAGGTGGCGCGCCTGGCGGCTCAGTGGACCCGTAATCCGGTGACCGTGGAGATCGAACCGGAGCAGGTGGCTGTCGATTCCGTTGAACAGTTGGTTTATATCGTGACCAACGAAGAAAAGCATGCCCTGTTGTACAACATCATTACGGGCAAGAATCTGGAGCGCGTTATCGTTTTTTGCAACCGCAAGGATGAAACGCGGCGACTGGCGGAATTGTTGAGCCGTTATCAAATCAATTGTGCGATTCTTTCCGGTGATGTCAGGCAACACAAGCGGGTTCGCACCCTGGAAAATTTCAAGGCCGGAAAGATTCGTGTTCTGGTCGCCACAGACGTCGCCGGACGCGGGTTGCATATCGAAGGCATGGATCATGTGATCAACTATACACTGCCCCGGGACCCCGAGGATTACGTCCATCGTATCGGACGGACCGGACGTGCCGGTGCGGCAGGCACCTCCATCAGTTTCGCCGATGAAGAGGACAGCTTTTTCATCCCGGCCATCGAGGCGCTGCTCGGAAACGAGCTTCCATGCATTCATCCCCAGGAGGAGTGGCTGGCCCCGCTGCCTCCGGCGCCCAAGGCCAAATCCAGGCCTAAGCAACGTTCCCGGCGGCCGCAAGGACCGCGAGGCGCCAGAGGCCGTTCGCAAGGAAGCAGGGGACGACGCCCGCACCGACGGCGCGAACCCGGACGCAAGCCGGACATCGACAAATCGTAGATCATTTGAAATGATCATACCCCGCCGGCAGCATAGTCCGGCGGCCGTCAGGTCGAATCAGCACGATTCCGCCGCTTGCGTCGGTGACCTTTCCAACCCTGTGGTATTCTACCCCCGCCTTTTCAAGCCGCCCGAGTTTGTCCGGTGAAATGGAAAACAACAGCTCAAAGTCCTCACCGCCGCTCAAGGCCCAATGATACGGATCCGCCTGGAGCTGTCGGGCGGCGGACGCGACATCCGGATGGAGAGGAATCAGGTCGACCTCGATTTCCGCTCCGGCGCCGCTTTGAATGCAGATGTGGTGCACTTCCGATCCCAGGCCGTCACTGATATCGATCATGGCATTGACCAGCGGAGCGATGCGCTTGGCTGTTTCCAGGCGGCAGGTCGGTGCCAGATGCTTTTGGCGCAGGTAATCGCTTGTGGGCCGGTCTTCAAGCAGCAGCGCCAGGCCGGCCGCAGAAGCCCCCAGCGTGCCGCTTACCAGCAGCAGGTCACCTGGTCGGGCATGGCTTCTCAGGCACAGGCGATCAGGATCGACAGATCCAAGCAGGGTGATGTTAACGGTATCGACAGCGCCTTTGGCCGTGTCACCTCCGGCCATAACGACGCCGTGACGGCTGCAGGATGCCGCCATGCCCTGGTAAAGCGCTTCGGCCCATTCCACGGGCGTTTGATCCGATAGAACGAGAGAGACGAACAACCAGGTTGGCGTACCTCCCATGGCGGCGATATCGCTGATGTTGCACTCGGTCGCCTTGATACCGATCTGTTGGGGGGAGGCCCATTCCTTATTAAAATGACGTTGGGAGACCAGAATATCCGTCGTGACCAGCAGGTACGGTGCCGGTTCCGGTGATAGACGAATCACCGCCGCATCGTCTCCCACGCCGACGATCAGATCCGTGTGCCGGGTCGGGCAGATCTTCTCCAGACGATCGATCAGGGCGAACTCTCCACCGATGTCATCGACTTTCATATCATCTCCTTGGTCAGATGTCCCAGGGTCTTAATCCCTATTTCGACCCGGTCGTCGTATGGAATCCCACAGCAAATTCGGATGCAATTGGCAAACGCATCGCCGCTGGCGCACATGATGCCGGGCATCACGGCAATCCTGGCATCCAGGGCTCGATGGAACAGCTCCAGGCTGTCGATTCGGTCGTCGAGCTGAACCCACAACGCAACGCCTCCCCGAGGGGCGCTGATTTTGGTGTTGGATGGAAAATAGCGGGCGATGGCCTGGGCCGTGTTGCTGATTTGACGCTTGAGGCAGGTGCGCAGCTTTCTCAGATGGCGGTCGAAACTGCGGGTCTGCAGATAATGGTAGGCCAGCCACTGGGTCACCGGCGGCTGACCGATGCTGTGGTTGAGCTTCAGGCGCTGCACGCGATCGTGATAGCGACCCGCTATGGCCCAGCCGACACGCAGACCGGGAGACAAACTTTTTGAAAAAGAGGAGCAGTACAGGACCGTTCCCTTTCGATCGAAGTGTTTCAGCGGCGGCGGACGCCTGGCCTCGAAATGCAGTTCACCGTAGATATCGTCCTCAACAATGGGAATACCTTTTTCGCTGAGCAGCCGGACCAGCAGCTCTTTTCTGTCATCGGACGTTGTAAATCCCATGGGGTTGTTAAATGTGGTAACGAAGATGCATGCCTTGACCGTGTGGCTTTCCAGGGCCAACTTGAGCGCCGGTATGTTGATCCCGGCGCGGCAGTCCGTTGGAATTTCCAGAGCATAGAGGTTCAGATCTTCGATGACCTGCAAAAACCAAGGGAAAGTAGGGGATTCGACGATCACCGTGTCGCCGGGTTCGGTCACCGCCTGCAGGCACAAGCTGACCGCTTCCATGCATCCGTTGGTGACGACTATTTGGTCCGGCGAGACGTCGCCGCACACCGGCGCCAGTCGCTGGGAAATTTTGCGCCGCAATCCAAAGTGGCCCAGGTAATGGCCGTAGGACGCAATATGATGATTCAGCTCGCTTTGAGGCGCGCTTTTTAGCAACCCGCTCAGCTCCTTGAGCGGCAGCAGGGATTCACTGATAAAGGCCCCGCCCAAAGGCAGCACATCCGGTGTGACCATCGCCTCGAACAGGGCGGCGGCCAGGTTGTTGATAGCCACCTTGCGAGGCATCGGTTTGTTCCTGACAGCCTCAGGTGACGGCAGGATGCGTTCCAGCATCGGCTTGACGTAGTATCCCGATTTCTCGCGGGCCAGAATCATCCCGCGTTTTTCCAACTCGATAAACGCCTGGTAAACCGTCGATATGCTTAAGCCTGTGCGCGCATGCAGACCTCGGATGGATGGCAGCTTGTCACCGGCGCGGAACGTCCCGTCCCGAATCTGGCTCTCCAGCACATCCGCCAGCATAGTGTACCGATATCGCGCGCCGCCGGATGCCTCTAATGTCATCGTTGTATCCATCTAATCTGTTATGCTTGGATATATAGTTTTTTGTAACTGTTATTCCTTATCAGATATGGTAGCTTGTGGCAAACGGGAGCTTGCGTCAAACGTGGTTTGTACATATTTCCAAATAAAGTGCGATTTGGGCTGGTACCTGTTTTTCGAAGCAATCCAAAAGCCACAAGAGCGTAAAGAGTAACGTTTTAAGTGTTGATGACGTCATAGAAAGTCCAAAATCTGCGTGTTACGTCATTCCGGCGAAAGCCGGAATCCAGTCATTTCAAAGTGTTATGGATTCCGGCGTTCGCCGGAATGACGATATGAAAACTTTTTACGATACCATCAGGTGTTAAGTCGTTGAATTCTAATAATTATATTGCTTAGGATGTATTTGAAGTTATGAATTACCAAAGATTATTAGCCGACCGAACGAGTACCATGGGCGTCAACGCCATCAGAGAAATATTGAAGGTTGTGGCACAACCCGGCATGATGTCGCTGGCCGGCGGCATTCCTGCACCGGAGAGTTTCCCGTTGTCTCTGATGCAGCGTTTGATGGAATCTGTGTTGACCCGATACGGTGCGGCGGCGCTGCAATACGATCCCAGCGAGGGTTTCGGGCCGTTGAGGGAGGCCCTGGTGGACCATTTGGGGCTGGTCCGGATAAACGCCTCAAGTCACCAAATCCTCGTGACCAGCGGTTCTCAGGGCGCCCTGGATGCCATAGCCAAGGTGCTGATATCCAGGGGGAATTGTGTGGCGGTAGAGGCACCCACCTATCTTGGGGCGTTGCAGGCATTCGCCCCCTATGAGCCGCGCTATGTGGAGGTGGCGGCGGACGAGGGAGGCATGATTCCGGACGCATTGGAGGAGGCGCTGCGTTCGGGCAAGGTCAAATTTGTCTATCTGGTGCCTACGTTTCAGAATCCTACCGGCCGCACCCTGTCCATGCGGCGTCGACAGGCCGTGGCACGGTTGATTCAAACATATGATGCGCTTCTGGTGGAAGACGACCCATACAGTGCCCTGAGGTACCACGGCGAGGCCCTGCCGCCGATCAAAACACTGGCGCCGGAGCATGTTGTTTATATCAGCACCTTGTCGAAGGTCTTCGCCCCGGGATTGCGCATCGGATTCTGCATTGCGCCCGAACCCATACGCAAATGGCTGGTGGTCGTCAAACAGGGCATCGATCTGCACACCAACACACTCAGCCAGGCTCTTGCGACCGAATACCTGACAGGCGGTCACCTGCGCAACCATTTGCCAAACATCATCGATCTTTATGCCCCCAGACAGCGCGCCATGCTGACGGCCCTGGATCGCTGCTTTCCCGCCGGATATACATGGTCAAGGCCTCAAGGCGGCATGTTCATCTGGGTCAAAGGCCCCCAAGGCCATGATATGGTCGAGCACTACCATCGGGCCGTGTCTCGCAAAGTGGCTTTCGTACCCGGCACCTTCTTCTACGCCGGCCGCGGCCAGGGATTGGAAACCATGCGGTTGAACTTTACCATGGCCAGCGAAGAAATCCTTGCCAAGGCGATAAACATTCTTGCCGAGGTCTTGCAGACCGGCAGCGCCGGGGCCGCCGATGCTTCTATAGACACATCACCCTTGAATGATTAAGATTACATCTGGTAAGAAACAATCATCACCGTTGATCCTGAATCGTCCTATCGATTGTTTTTGATGGCACCGCGTGCTTTGCACGCGGTAAAAACTTAAACGGTCGGAGACGTTCCGTCACCGTGTTCATTCGCGACTCATGGCCGCAAATGAACGCCACCCCCTTTGGGGGTGGTCGCTTACACCTAAGCTGAAAGGAGCAATGATGGAAGAGTATACCTTCACTATTCCGAATATATCGTGCGGGCACTGCACGTCCGCCATCGAAAGTGAACTTAAAGAAATCGATGGTATCGTCAGTGTGCAGAGCGACATCGCCGGCAAGACCGTGACTGTCCAGTGGGAGTCGCCGATTACCCGGGACAGGATCATCGACACCCTCAAGGAGATCAATTATCCGGCGGCACTGTAGTGAGAACGCCTATGTCTCAGCAAACCCTTCAATTGCCGGTGGGCGGCATGACGTGCGCCAACTGCGCCATGAACATCGAACGCGGCGTTAAGAAACTGGACGGTGTCGACGAAGCCAACGTCAACTTTGCTGCAGAAGTGGCCACGGTGTCGTATAACCCGGCCCGGCTCTCGTCGAGCGATATTATCGAGCGCATTCGCAGCAGCGGTTTTTCCGTAGCAACCCGGAAAGCGGAATTTGACATCGACGGCATGACATGCGCCAATTGCGCCATGAACATCGAACGGGTGCTGAATAAAAAGACCGGCGGTGTTGTCCATGCAGGCGTCAATTTCGCATCTGAGCAGGCTCTTGTGGAGTATCTTCCCTCCGACATTACCACCGAACAGATCGTTGCGGCGATTGAAAAGGCGGGTTTTAAAGCCAGACCGCTGGACGACGAGGCGCAACCCACGGATCTTGAGCAGGCGGCCCGTGATCGGGAGATCCGCAGCCAGAAGCTCAAATTTGCTGTCGGTGTCCTGTTTACCGCACCGCTTTTTCTGTTGAGCATGGCGCGGGATTTCAGCCTGATCGGTGCATGGAGCCATGCATTGTGGGTGAACTGGCTGTTTTGCTGCATGGCAACCCCGGTGCAGTTTTACACTGGAGCCGATTTTTATCGCGGCGCCTACAAAAGCCTGCGTAACTTGACGGCCAACATGGATGTGCTGGTGGCCTTGGGATCGACAGTGGCCTATCTTTACTCTCTGGCGGTATTGTTGCTTCCGGACGTCGGAGGCCACGTCTATTTCGAGACATCGGCGGTGATCATCACCCTGATCAAAATGGGTAAGATGCTCGAATCGGTCAACAAGGGTAAAACCGGCGCCGCCATTCGAAAGCTGATGGATCTGAGCCCCAAAACAGCCATCGTGATCCGCGACGGCAAGGAAACAGAGATGCCGTTGGCCCGGGTCAACACCGGCGATCACATCGTGGTGCGCCCCGGACAAAGCGTCCCTGTAGACGGCGAGATATTGGAAGGGCAGTCCGCCGTGGATGAATCCATGCTGACCGGCGAGCCGCTGCCGGTGGACAAGGGCCCCGGCGACAATGTGACAGGAGGAACCTTGAACCGCTTCGGGCAGTTCACCTTCGTTGCCACGCGTGTGGGCAAGGAGACCGCTCTGGCTCAGATTATTCGTCTGGTGCAGGAGGCCCAGGGAAGCAAAGCCCCCATCCAGGCCCTGGCCGATAGAGTGGCCGCCGTGTTTGTGCCGGTGGTGATCGGCCTGGCTTTCGTGACCTTCGGCATATGGTGGCTGATCGGTGGAGACGGCGTCCACGCCATGGTACGTCTGGTCGCCGTGCTGGTCATCGCATGTCCCTGTGCCCTGGGTCTGGCCACGCCCACCGCCATCATGGCCGGCACCGGCAAGGGCGCCCAGCAGGGCATCCTTTTCAAAAACAGCGAAGCACTTCAGGCAGCCGCGGCCCTTGATACAGTGGTGCTGGACAAAACCGGTACGCTGACCCAGGGCAAACCACAGGTCACCGACGTGATCGTGTTCAACAATCAACTCGAAAGCTCGTCCGAGTTGCTGCGTATTGCCGCCTCCATCGAGCAGGCATCCGAGCATCCCGTTGGACGTGCCGTGGTGCATGCGGCAGAAGAGAAGGGACTCGAGCTGACCAAAACCCGGAATTTCAAAGCCTGCGGCGGATTAGGCGTTCAGGCCGAGTTCGATGGAAAAACCTGGCGCGTGGGAAAACCCGGCTGGTTTGACCAGCTGGGCTGGCCAGATAAAAGATTGGAGCAGAACATAACCAGGTTGCAACAGCAGGGCCGCACAGCCATGCCCGTGTATGCGCAGCAGACCCCCATGGGAATCATTGCCGTGGCTGACAAGTTGAAGCACGACTCCGCCGAGGCTGTTGCGCAGATGCAGGCCATGGGGCTGTCTGTGGCTATGCTGACCGGAGACAATGCGCAGGCTGCAACAGCCATCGCCGCACAAGCCGGCATCGACCAGGTGATTGCCGAAGTACGCCCGGAAGACAAGTCGGCCGAGATCAAATCACTGCAGCAATCGCAGCGACGTGTGGCCATGGTGGGGGACGGCATTAACGACGCCCCGGCTCTGGCCCAGGCCGATGTTGGATTTGCCATCGGAAGCGGCACTGACGTGGCCATTGAAACAGCCGAGGTTATCCTTTCGTCCGGAAGTCTTCTCGGTGTGGCGCGCGCCATCCATATCAGCCGCCTGACGATGCGCACCATCCGCCAGAATCTCTTCTGGGCCTTCGCCTACAACATCATTCTGATACCGCTTGCCGCCGGTGTGTTAAACCCGTTCGAACAGCTGCCCGTCATGCTGCGGCAGCTTCATCCGATACTGGCCGCTTTAGCCATGTCATTTAGCAGTGTAAGCGTGGTGACAAATAGTCTGAGACTGGCGCGATCATCAAATGGGCGGTTGACCGGATCATCGATCCGTTGAAAAAACGGACCCAAAACCTCAAATTACACGAGACAGGGCAAGCAAAACATGTGAAGTACGTTAAGTTTTGATCTCAAAGAATGTGCCGGATGAAGCAAGTGCTTACAATGAACAGACCAAAACTCATCATGGGAATTGCAATAACACTCCTTGGCGGAGCTGTGATGCTCGAAAGTATGCTTTCCGGAATATTTCTTTTTACCGGAAAATATTACGGAGATTTCAAAACACATAGCATTGAATTGCATGTACCCCAGCCCCCCATGGAAAGACCATTTATTTCTGTGGAAGAAGATCAACTTCTCTCTGTTTGGCTCAGGTACTCCGACAGGCAGATCGACAATAAAGATCTTAAAATAGCCGTTTTTCTTATTGATGAAGACGGAAATATCGTTCAGAAATTTGAAAAAGATTTCCAGTTTGGCCGTTTTCGCAATAACATCAGGAAAGTTCGATATAATAAATTGGGAGATTTTCATTCCAGCAAAAAATTCAGAGGATATTTGTACTATGAACTTGCCGGTACATGGACCCCGACGAAAACAAGCGCATTAGTCATACGAAAATCACCACCTGTCATTTTGCCATTTAAACAGATCGGTTTTTTCCTGGCCGGTATCATTACGCTTATTACAGGCGTTGAAACAATTGCAACCAATTATAAAAAAAGGCGACGTATCGTTGATCATTAAACAGATGATGCCGACTACCGCCTTTCTTCGATCGACCCTCCCAACTGAGTAACCGATTCAGCGGCATCGTCTGCCTTGGCCTTGCTTTTTGCCGCTTTACGAAAGGCTTCCTCTGCATCCTGTTCAGCCTGTTTCAAGCGCTCGCGCAGGGCTTGAAAGCTTTCCGTGTCGATGCCGTCGGTTGTGGCGGTGTCGATATCGGCTTTGAGATCTTCGACGTCCTGGCGGGTGCGGGCGGCGGTTTTTTCTGCTTTGGCTAATCGTCGCTCCGCTTCGTGCAGTCTGTCCATGGCCGCCGCCAGTTCCCCGGCCGCTCCTTCTTCCGGCTCGGCGTCCAGATCGATCTCTTCGGCGGCCATGACCATCGCCGTGGGTGGTAGATGGGGAAGGATGCGTTGCAGGCTGAATCCTTCGCGATCGGTGAGCGTGTAGTTCTGGATTTTAAAGGGAAGCAAGACCAGGCTGCTGGCGTTCGATTCGGCCTTGATGGTTTCCGCATCTATGGCCGCGACGATTTTCGGCTGGGCCTCGATGCGGCTCTCTTCCAGGATTTGGACCAAACTCTCCTTGGCCTGGGCCAGGCGCTGGCCCGTGCCTGTGGTCAGAACCCGGATCTCGGCCTTTTGCCATGCATGATTCCGGGTAATCAGATAGGCGAACAGCAGCATCAGGCGGCTGCTGGCGTCTGCGCACCACCACACATCGATGCGGCGACCGTCGTGCTCTGAGTCCAGCAACTCCTGCCACTGTGTTCGATCGACATGCAGCAGCACCAGGTTGTAGCCCTGTCGGAATGCGGTTCGCAGGTTGCGAACGAATTTGAGCGCGGCAAGTCCCGGCAGTCCGGTTCCGGACTGGCCGTACCAGTTGGTCAGCACGATGTTGGCCCGCATGGGACCGATGCCGTAGCTTTGCAGCAACGTCGGCAGAGCCGCCGCCACATCGTCGGTCCGAAGCACCAGGGGGAAGGCGGGGAGCTCATGGCCGGCGATATCTCTGATCAGTTCTTCCCGCGCTTCCTGTTGCAGTCTGCGCTTGCGCACATCTGCGCCTTCGATAATGCGCACCGCGGTGACCAGGCCGCTGCCTCCTTCGATCCAGTGGGCAAAGGTCAGCAACGGAATGCGGCGCTGCGCATGATTGGTGAAGGCCAGGATGTGGGGGCGCCAGTTGCGGTGATGGTCCGGCTGGCGGGCTGCGGCGAGCAATTGGCGGCGAATTTCCTGGAAGGCGTGGTCCCGGCTGCTGTCGGCCCAGCGGGACGGTCCGGCCGTGTGCCGCAGGTATTGATAAATGGCCACTAAAATGGCCAGGGCGATCAACCCGTTTTTAACATCCAGGGCCAGAATGACTCCCAGACAGATTAAAAAGCCCAACAAGCTCAGATGCTTGTTGAACCAGCGAAATCGGGGCCGGAACGAAGGCGAAGCGGCACGCGCTTCATAATAGGTGGCATAGTTGAGCAGGCCGTACGATAGGAGAAAAAACATCGACACGATCCGAGCCACCAGGTTCAGCTGACCGACGCCGACGACTGCAACGGCGATGGCCAGGGTGAGTGCGACGGCACGGCGGGGATTGCCCGTCGCACCTGAGCCTTTGGCGAAAGGCGTTAAAAAGGGAAAGATCCGGTCGGCCGCCAGGGACTGCAGGATGCGCGGACCGCCCAGAAACGAGGCCATGGCAGAGGAGAGGGTTGCGGCGATCACTCCGGCGTCAATCAGGAACCCATAGCGGGCCACCTGTTTGATGGACTGATAGTCGGTCATCATGGTCTGGTTGGTCAGCACGCCGGCAAATACGATCGCTACCGCGAAATAGACCAGTATGGAAACGCCTACCGCCATGAATGTGCCGGTCGGAAGGCTTTTGCCGGGATCCTTGAGGTCTCCCGACATGCTGACACCTTGGGTAAAGCCCGTCACCGCCGGGAAAAAGATCCCGAAAATGACCCAGAAGGGCGGGGCGTTGTCAGGGGCTGACCAGTTGGCGCTGAACGTCGTCGATTCCCATTGCATGAGCCCCCCCAGAAAGAATGAAAAGAGGGCGGCCGTAAGAAGGGTCATGACCACATATTGAAATCGGGTGGCCCAGTCCGCTCCCAGCCAGGCCAGTATAAAAAGCAACCCCACGGAAATTGAGGCGATAATGCGCGGTGTCAACCAGGGGGCTGTCACCTGCATGGCCGCCAGGGCCTCGGCGAAACCGATGCAGTAAAAGGCCACCGAAACCGATTGGGCAAGGTATAGCACCATGCCGATGGCGCCGCCGAACTGGTGTCCCAGGGTACGGGAGATCAGGTAGTAGTCGCCGCCGCCCTTGACCTTCAGATTGGTCGCAATGGCTGCCAGGGACTGGCTGGTGAGGACCGAAATGATATTGGCCAGGGCGATGATGAGCAATGCCCGGCCGATGCCGGCACTGCCCGTAACGTAACCCAGCCGCAGAAACAGTATGATGCCCAGAATCGTCAATACGCTTGGGGTAAAAACACCGGCAAAGGTTCCAAGAGTCCCGGCTGCGGCGGCTTTTGAAGGTGCTTCTCTGGCAGTCAACGTCTGATCGGCCATATCGCCTCATTGGTCCTGTTCGGTTGAAAGACGTCACAACCATAGCCAAAGCGTTCGATTTGGGCAAGTCGGATCTGTTATCAATCAGTTGTCTCGCAACGGCCGTCCGGGTCCTATCAATGGCAGGATCTTGTCGACTTTGTCAGCCACTATTGTCGATTGCCCCAGACAGCGAAAACCGGGTCGCTGTAAGGTGTCTGTCCAAAGTACTTGTCTTCTATCGGCCGCGCCAACCCGCGCACGGAGTATGAATGCAGATCTGTAAACCGGCGAACGCTCCGGAAATATTCCAGCACGAGCCCCATGCGTTCGAATTCATGCAGTTCGGTCCAGATGCGCACCGTCTTGGTCGGAAACCAACGGTTGGAAAACACGACCGCAAAAACACCTCCCGGTCGAAGCACCCTGGCCACTTCTGCAAACACCTCGAAGGGGTGGACCAGATACTCCACCGAAACGCTGCAGACAACAAGATCGTAGGATGCATCGGCATAGGGCAGACGGGGAATCTGGTTTAAATCGTGCACCATATGGTCGCTCAGCCTGAGATTTTTTTCCAACTCGATCATATTGAGACCCAACCCGGACAATTGCCGCAACTCGAACCCATCGGGCAGATGGGATTGCCAGCTGCTCATCAGGTCCAATACACGCATGCCTTCGGATAAAAACCGGGCGTAAATCTGGCGAACGACATCGATGGCCATATCATCCAGATGCTGGACGAGTCTTGGTCTGGCATAAAAGTTACGATCCGCTGACTCATCACTGCGGGCAAAGGGCCTGTCGTCGAAAAAGTGAGTTAAACACTCCTGCCGGCGCGCCTGCATGCCGACACCGTCCGTAATTATTTCGCCCCAGTGATTGAGAGACCCTCCGCGTTCATGGGGCTTCGCACCGACGGCACCGATGGTTGTCGACAAATCAATCGGCTTGCCTGACAGGGGATGGCCCAGGTCGACGGTCAGGCGACCGTTGTTGCAGCCCACAACACGGAATGGTGTCCGGTTGGCGCGGAAAACGCCGGTCACATCTTTGAGCACGCCCCTCGGGTAAAATCGTCCCATTCGGGGCAGAAAAGGAGCATCGGCAGCCAATACCGGAGCGAACTGGCGATGTTCGATCTCCATCAGATCCGATCGTACGTTCGAACCGCACAACTCACTGGCCGACATGCTCAGCCGAACGCTGTCACCGGCGTGCCTGCCGATGAGGTGATCTTTCAGCCGATGCGGCAGGATATCACGCCATAGATTGACCCGGCGCGCGGAGTAGCTGTCCGTATGGGCGACGTCATTGCTGCGCCAATTCAGTTGGAAAAACAGATCAACCGTGGTATTGGGTTCAATGCGGTTCACAATTGCATCCTTTCCATTATGTTTTCGTTATCATAAAGATTAATCTGGATCGTGAAACAGGCAACGACAGATAAAGGTCAGTAAAGTGGTAGTTTGAGACTATCATTTTATCATCGCAGAGAGATGGTATGATGAGCGGGATACTTCACATTACCAGCGGAGATATTGCCGGAGACAGCCTCGCGACATCCGGCGTGCCGGGTGACGTGTTTGTCTGGCACGATATCCTCTACGATGGTCCGCGTGCTTCCGGATGGCCTGACAAGACCGACTATGATGCCCGCGCCCGGTTTCTGGTGGATGCCACTGCGGGTGGGCTCACCATGGAGCAGGTGATGCATACGCTGACGAACCAGTACCGAAAGCTGGCACAGGCCGATTCATACGATCGAGTGGTGCTGTGGTTTGATGCCTGCCTGTTCGACCAGTCCATGCTGGCCCACGTTCTGACGTGTCTGCACGAGCGGGGCATCGACAACGCCGACCTGCTGTGTGTGGATGCATTTCCCGGTATCGATCCCTACAACGGTCTCGGCCAGCTCAATCCGTCACAACTGGCCGGTTTGTACGGTCGACAGCACCCTGTGACCGACGCCCAGTTTGCATTCGCTAAAGTCGTGGACGCGGCATTCGCTCATCAGGACCACGAGAGTTTCGATGAGCTGGCGCGGCTTGCAGACGCGCCCTTGCCGTGGGTCCCTGCCGCCGTAAAACGATGGCTGGCCGAACAACCGGATCCAGCCACCGGACTTGGGAGGCTGGAACAGCTTGCGCTGGATGCACTGCGCATGGGATGCGAGACGCCTTGGGAGATCTTTTCCGCCGTGGCCGAAGCCGACACACCGCCGCAATACTGGGGAGACATCACGCTGTGGGCCAAACTCAACGCCATGGCGGATCGGACACCGCCTCTGGTAAACATCCAGGGGCCGTCGCAACGCCTGCCCCAGTGGGAAAGCGATCTTGATTTGAAGCAATTCAAACTGACCCTGTCACAATAAACGAACAAGCCATGGAGCAATCTATCGGGGACTACGTTCTTCGTGAGTGGCGACGCGACGATGCACCGTCCATTGCCAGGTATGCCAACAACCGCAAGATTTGGCTCAACCTGCGCGATGGCTTTCCGCATCCTTACAACTGTCGACATGCAGAGGCATTCATTGAGAAGGCTATTCAATCGATCCCTGCCACCCTGTTCGCTATTGCCACCTGCAACGAAGCCATCGGCAGTATCGGGTTGACCATAGGCACGGATGTCCACCGCTTTTCGGCTGAACTGGGCTATTGGCTGGCTGAGCCGTTTTGGGGGCGGGGCATCATGACCAGGGCGGTGACATGCGTCACCGCGTATGCGATTGAAACGCTCGGCTTGCACCGGGTCTATGCGGAACCATACGCCTGCAATATCGCATCGGCAAAGGTCCTTGAAAAAGCCGGTTTTGTGCTCGAGGGCATCATGCGTTCAAGTGCATTCAAGGACGGGACGATTTGCGATCAACTCCTTTACAGTTATATCGGACAATCCCCACCGATATCCCAAACGCGTTGTGGGGGCGCCGGATAACTATGTATGTCAACGGCATCGAGGGCATAACGGTCTTTGTTGATGCGGCGGTCGTCAACCACCACCGTCCTGGTGCAGGATGGGTTTCATGACCGGCTCCATCTGCTATCGGTTTGGTGTACCCGAGTCTTTGCGGGTTGAGGCGGCACAGCTCTTTGATGAGGCCTTTGGCCGTAAATTCTCAATTGCCATCGGCGATCGGCAAAAACGCCGTGCCGTGCTTATTGAATCGTTGCTTTTGGAGTTTGCGGCAGCGGCGATAGCAGGGGGCAGACTGGTGGGCCTGGCCGGTTTTCACACACAACGCGGGGCCCTGACCAGTGGCATGAGCGCCGAACTGCTGATGGAGCGCCTGGGTACCATGGGTGGGCTGTGGGCGGGGATGATATTCAGCCTGTTTGCCAGGCAGCCGCGGTCATCGGAACTGCTGATGGACGGCATCGCCGTAAGCCGGGACATGCGGGGAAACGGTATCGGCACCCACTTGCTGAACGATCTGAAACAATACGCCCGTGAGAACGGATTTCGCACCATACGCCTCGAGGTGATCGACACCAATCCTGCCGCCAGGCGCTTGTACGAACGACAGGGGTTTGTCCCGACACGCACCGAACGCTTCGGCTGCCTGCGATGGTTTTTGGGGTTTGGCGCGTCCACCACGATGATATGTAATGTCGGGGGCAGCGCATGACACGGCGTATTATTCAGTAGAATTGGAGTGAATTCGATGAATGAGGACAATTTTCGCATTTTAGGCCGCAGCGGACTCAAGGTGGGCAGGCTGGGTGTGGCGTGCAGCTATGGAGCGCCCACCCGGGCGTTTGAAGAGGCCTTCGACCACGGCGTCAACTACTTCTACTGGGGCTCCTCGCGCAAGGAGGCCATGGCCCGGGCCATTCGGAACATTATCGCAAAAGGGCAGCGCGACCGGCTGGTGATCGTGATCCAGAGCTACTCCCGGTCGGCACTGCTCATGGAGCGTTTTTATCGGCGCGCCCTCAAGACGTTGGGGATCGATGCGGCGGATATCCTCCTTCTCGGTTGGCACAACCGGCCGCCCTCACCGGGCATCCTGGAGCGGGCGCTGTCGATGAAAGAAAAGGGCATGTTCCGTTTTCTGGCGATGTCCGGCCACTATCGTCCCCTGTTTGCAGAACTTTCCGGCGACCGGCGTTTTGATTTGTTTCATGTGCGTTACAACGCCGTCCACCGGGGCGCCGAAGACGACGTATTCAGTCGTTTGCCTGAAACGGATCGGCCGGGAATCGTCACCTATACGGCCACCCGCTGGGGCGATTTGCTCAAATCGAGCCGGATGCCGGATGGAGAAGCCCCGCTGAGCGGTGCGGAATGCTACCGGTTTGTGCTCTCCAATCCGAATGTGGATGTCTGCATGACCGGTCCCAAAAATCTGGATCAGATGCGGGAAGCGCTCAAGGCGTATGAGCTGGGGCCGCTAACGCCGGAGGAGCTCAGGCGGGTGCATCGGATCGGAGACCACGTGCATCGGCATCACAGGCGTTTGTTTGGATAAATGAATTTTAAGGCTTGACATGTCCTCATTTAGGGCGTATTAATTAGATAATTAGCGAAGTATAGGAGTGTATGATGCATGACAGACAGGAACTTATCGATTTTTTTAAAGCCCTTGCCAGTGAGAAACGCCAGGAAATCCTGGTCGAGGTTTTCCTGGATGGGCGGACCCATACGGTAACCGAAGTGGCAAATCGATCGAACATAGCGCTTTCAACGGCGTCAACCCATCTTACGATATTGAAGCGGGCAAAAATACTGACGTCTGAAAAAATCGGCAAAGATGTCTATTATCAAGGCAACCGGGAGTATATGGCGCAGGTATTCGCCACACTGGCGGAGCGCTTTGGTTGCTGTTGATTTTTTTTATCGAATAATTCGCAACTTCGGTAATTAACAAAATATTATGTGTTTGCTGCATGAATCGTTATCAATGATAACAGGAGGAGCATATGGCGGCTGGAAGAATAGGACTGACGTGGACAGTCATGATGATGCTGTTGCCGCTTTCCTTGGTGAATGCTGATCAGCGGAGTTCGGGTCGCACAGAGTCTGCTGAAACGAAATTGCACATAGCGGCGGATTATTTGTTCCCACAGGAAGAATCCCGGGATATCCGGACCCTGAATCTGAATATCTACTATCCCATTGCCGAAATCAAAATGCTTCGTTTGTCGCTTCTGGCCGGTTTGACGGCGACTTTTGCAAGCGGAGAAATTTCGCAATTGGAAGGCGAGCTTTCTGAAGGGACGCTTCACGAGGTCACCTACGACTCGGATGGGATCGGTATAGGGCCCGGGCTGCTGGTCGATTTGAATCTATTGACGCACAAATCAATCGCTTTTCACCTTCAAGCCGGCGGCGGTGTCTTGCTCTATGATCGTGATTTTCCGGCCGGCGGTGACCGATACAATTTTATGTGGCGCGTGGGGCCCGTATTGCGATATGGTTTCGGAGATAAACAATCGATAAGCTTCGGCTGGATTTGGACGCATGTTTCAAACGGTCAGGGATTCGGTTCGAACAATCCGTCATATGATGCCCATGGGCCGACGCTCCAATTCGCATTTCCTTTTTAATCGAACACGCAGCCAAATTTCTTCAAGATTGAACATATCGGGGGCAATATCATCACGCGGGTCAAAGAAAGCTACGTCAGTGACATCAGGTAGGACCGTAAATTGGTGGATTTGTTCTTGATTCCAAATTTGTTGCGCAGATTTTTGCGATGAAAATGCACCGTGGCTTCGGTAACATGCAAAATATCGGCGATCTCTTTGCTGGGTTTTCCGTCTTTGACCAGGGTCGCCACTTGCATCTCCTGCGGCGTGAGCAGGATGTTCAGATTGCTAAGGCGGTGGAGCAGGGGAGAGATGACTTCGTTCAGATGGTCTTCGATAATTTGCACATTGGTTTTGTCTTTGGCCCGCAAAGGAGCGCGTTTTAATTTTTCAATATAGGGGAACACCAAATCCTTGATATTGGAAAGGACCTTTTGTTCCAGTTCGAGCTTGTCCTCTTCGCGCTGGCGAAGCAGGACCTTCAGCGCGATGTTGGCCTCCTCAAGGCCCTGCCGGCGTTGTTCAAGGGCCTGCTTGCTCTCCAGCAACTGCTCTTGTGCCAGCTTCAGTTCCGTAATTTCTTCATGACTGATAATGACCCGCACAGGACCCTCGGCGTGCAAGGCAATGGCGCGCATATAAAACCAGTGGCGTCCGTCAGGCGCATGGCACGGGTAATCGTACAGAAACTCTTCGACTTCTCCCTTGATAACCTGACGAATGCCGTCGGCTACGTGTTGAGCGTCCTCTTTATCTTCGCCGGTGGATGAATCACAGACCTTCAGATAGTTTGCGCCGATATAATCGATCTCGTCTTTTTGATCAGCCGTCCGGGCGAATTCCTGCCAGGCGCGGTTGGTTTCGACGATCACACCCTGCTCATCGATGATGGCAATATGAGCGGACAGGGAGTTGAGAACCGTTTTGGCCAGTGGATCCTTGAACTCGCACGGCGCACACTTTTTATGATTTTTTTCCGACATGGTTCGTTGTGCTGCACTATTCGGATGCTGAAAGATCAATGTCGATGATTTTTTCTCCACCGACATAATCTTTGGTCTTATATTGCGTGATGCGTGTCAGTTTGCCGGTGAGCCTGCTGATACGATCCACCTGCTCACCAATTTTCAACAAAGCATTCGTTGTCGATGATTCCGTCCCTTTCTGGGCGTTGATGATATCGATATAGCCCATAAGCGCCATCAATGGTTGGTTGATTTCATGGCACACGGCTCCGGCCATCTGCAACACCCCGCGCATTCGTTCGTGATGAATGCGCGCCTGTTCCGATTGTTTGACCATGGTCAAATCCCGGATGGCGGTCTGAAAGACCGGCCGCCCCTGATAGGTGACCCGCCGGGTATGGGCGGCTATCGGGAACAGTGTTTTGTCCTTTCGCCGGCATGTCAGTTCAATATCGCCGGTCTGTCCTGATCGGAAATAGTCGATCATCCGGCTGCGGTCCTGGGGGGCGACGAATCGAACCAGGCTCACGCCTTTGAGGTCATCGACCCTGCAGCCCACCATGTCGGCCATCACCTGGTTGGCGGCCAGAATACGCGAGGCCTCACTGAGCAATACCCCTTCCAATGTCGCCTCCGATAGCTTGTGGTAGCGCTCTTCGCTTTCTTTGAGGGCCTGCTCGGACTTTTTCAGCAACGTGATGTCGCGGGCGCTGTGGATGCTGCCGATCAGTTCGCCGTTGAAGTCGTACAGGGGGGAGACGCTGATCAGGAACCACGTTTCCAGCCTTTCTTCATAAACCTCCTCCTGGTGGACTTGACCGTCTTGAAGCAAGCGTGCGAATGGACAGCTTGCCAGCGGATGATCGGTGTGGTGGAACATTTGGTAGCAGTGAAGCCCGTGGGCTTGCTCGGGGGAGTAGCCTACGGCGTCTGAGGCCGCTTTGTTGATGTAGGTGACACGGTGCTGTTTGTCCAGTACGGTGATCAAATCGGGCGAGGAATCGAATATTTCCTGAAAATAGACATCGGGCAGCGTGTTTTGATTTGGGGTATCGCCCGCTTTCCGGCTGGTTTCCAGGCGATCGTCAGGATCAAGGACTTGGTGAGAACAAAGCGGCATAATTACTCCAGGTTCGGTTTATGGTGATTCGGCGGAAGGGGCGGTCGAGAATGCGCTCATCCTCCTTCTCCTAACCGCATGTTTGATTGCGTCGGCATAGCCAGGCAACATCGATGGATTCGACCATCTTTTTACCATATTCTTGCTTTCGGGTGTGTTTCCAAAAACTTGACGTATTGTAAGCATCGAACACATACTGGCAAGTACATCACGGCAACAGGTCGTCATTACTTACAAATTGCATATCTATGATTAAAAAGTATTATGTCGATGACATTGAATTGGCGACCAAGGACTGAATCGACTGCAAATAGACGTTAAAACCGCGCATATGGATGTCATTGTGGTTGGCTCCTGGGATTTTAAGCAATTGCTTGGTTGTGCTGGGGCTGGCATCGTACAGAGCCTGGCCCTCAGAAAATGGAATGATGTGATCGTATTCGGCATGGATGATGAGCGTCGGTCCCGCGTAGCATCGTATGTTGTCCAGGTTGACAAAACCGTTCTCCTCCTTGAAGCCGATTCGCTGCAGATCGACGCCCAGAAGGCTCAGCAGCGCCGCCGCAAATGCAAAACCGCTCTCGATGATCAGACCGTCCAGGTTCCGTGCATGGGTCGCGGCAAGCTCCAGCGCAGGGGCGCTTCCCAGGGAGCGGCCCATGACAATGATTGGTCCGGTGTAATCGTTATCACCCAGCCACCGTCGCGCGTATTTAAGGATGACGTGACAATCCGCCATCATGCCGCCGACCGTCGGAGTGCCGCTGGAGCGTCCGTAGCCGCGGTAGTCCGCCGCCAGCAGATTGATGCCCATCTGGTTGAAAACCGGCCCGAGATTGTCATAGTCGGCCGCAATTTCACCATTGCCGTGGAAGAACAAGATGTTGGCACCTTCGGCAGATGTGCAGTGAAATCGTGCGCCGACGTAGATTTCCTGGGACACCGGTATCAGATGGTCGCTGACTCCGTCGTGCCGTGGAGGTGGGGAAAGCTCCGGCCGTGGATGAAAAATTGCAGTCAGCACCTCGGGGCGATCCAGGACGGAATAGTCTGTGCTCATCGGTTGTCTCCATGGATTGGTTCGGGCCTTAAGCCATCCGCCGATGTCATGCAATCAATCCTGCCTTGCGGATGGCCCGGTCCATTTGCCGGATACGCGCTTCAAGCGCGCCCGAATAACCGATGGAGAGGCGAACCAGTCCCGGGGAAAGCCCCATTTTATCCTGATCCTCGGGTGGGATCTCCGATGAGGTGGACGAACTGGAGCAAGACATCAATGTGTCGTAATAGCCTAGTGAAACGGCGATATAGCCGAAATCCTCCTCATTTTGAAGCACCGACATGAAATGCTCAGCCCGACGCCGGGTGCCGCAATCGATGGCGAGCATACCGCCATATCCATAACCTTGGTTGAGCATATCCGTAAACAGGCCATGCTGCGGATGGGATGCGAGACCAGGGTAGATAACAGAGACACCGGCCTGTTCGAGATGCTGTGCGATAGCCATGGCGCGCCGGCTGTGTTCGCGCATGCGAATCGCCAGATGCGGCAGGCGCTGAATCATATCGAATGCAATTCGCGGATCCATCGTCGGTCCCAACAGCATGGCGCGGCCGGTGTGCAGGTCTTTGAGCTTGAGTATCAAATCGCTGCTGGTACAAATGGCGCCCGCAATGACATCACTGGCGCCATTGATAAATTTGGTCAAGGAGTAGACCACGACGTGCGCACCATGCAGGGCCGGAGTAACCAGCATGGGGGTGAACGTGTTGTCCACCACCAGTGTCAGGCCGCTGCCTGTGGCCAGTCGGCCCAGGGCAGGCAGATCTGCAATGTGCAGTGTGGGATTTCCCATGGTTTCGACATAAAGGACCTTTGTTCTGGCGTTTATGGCATTCTTAAAGTCCTGGTTGCTGAACGGATCGACAAAAGTGGTCGAGATGCCCATTTCCGGCAGCATTTCATCCAACAAGGCATGGGTACCACCATATATGGTATTGCTGGCTACGATATGATCACCATGTCGGCATAACTGAAGCAGTGTGCATGCGATGGCCGACATCCCGCTGGCGGTGCACATGGCCGACTCGGTGCCTTCCATGGCGGCAAGATAGCGGGAGAGCACTGATACGGTAGGGTTGTAGTGCCGGCTGTACAGAAAACAACCGTTTTTATCCGGCCCCCGCAAACCCTGGAAGATATCCGGCATGGTCGCCGGATCGATGACCGTAAAAGTGGATGAGCGTGAAATGGAAGGTGTGACGCCGCCATGTTCTCCAAATTCTCGGCGGGCCCGGCCTAGCGCATATTCGGGATTGAAACGATCCATATGGCTGCCTCCGGAAGGTGTGGATTCCCACAATCATACCACAGTCCTGGTGACAAACAAATGCAGATTGCCTTAAGGGTTGTCGCCGTCGCGCCGGTCATGTCCAGAGGTGGTGCAGGCGTATGTCTTGTGATGGATGTGCAAAGAGGCATGTGCCGAAATCCGGTTTTTTCGGTTTGCAGGTGCTCGGAGCCGCCGGCACCCGTTTGATCGATTGAATACCTCCTTTTATCGCCCGTCGATTCCAACGAAACCATAGCCTTTATAAATCGATTGCGCCGGCTCCGACAGAATGAATTGGAGGAAGCGTTCGGCATTGGCTGCATGGGGTGCATGCGTCGTCCTGCAGATATAGTAGTTGATATGGTCGCGCTGATCCAATTCCGGTCCGGGTTCTACGGTTTCAAAAGCAAGATCGGTGGTTTTGGCGTGCAGCGCCTCGGTGGCCCATACCGGCCCGACATCCACTGTCTTTTTTGCGATCCGCAACGGCGTCTCACGATGGTGCACGATGGTATAGATTGTCGTGCCCTCCGCCCGTTTGGCTTTCATAATACGATCGACCAATTCATCCCCTCCGGCCGAGCGATACATGTTCATCGTGTGGATCGCGATATCTTCCCCGGCCGGATCGGGCTGCGAGATCCGAATCCGGTCGCCCGCCATATCGGAAATGGTTCTGATTCCCGACGGGTTGCCCTCCGGCACCATGAGTGTCAGGCGATTGTGAAGGTACAGGTGGTAGTCTCCCCGATGAATATGTCCGCGCTCCTCCAATCGTTTCATGTTGGACAAATCGACGGAGGCATAAATATCCGGGTATGCCTTAATCACCTGGCCTCGAAACATGGCCCCTTCTGCCAGAATTTGTCGAAGTTCCAGACGCGGCGGCAGGGTTTCGTAAAAAATGCGACGAATGTCGGGGTGACGTTCTTGAAAGGCGGCAATTAATTCCGGCATGACCATGAACTGGTTGCCCGCCATAAACAGGACCAGGTCACACTCTTCCATCCATTGGAGGTTGTGAAGATCGTCGGCGCGGTCTCGTGGAATTTCGGGGAGGTTGTTTGTCGTTTCCATAGCACCTTTCAGCGGATCGGAAGATACCGATTGAGAATCAGTCCAATGACGGGGGCCACACCACTTTTATGCCACAATATCAGGTTCCATCTTTTCCTGTTTGATCTGGTTTGCTGTCAACCCAAGACGCATTTTGAAAAATTCCTCCTCCTCATCGGGAGCCAGGTCTTCCAGTTCCCGAAGAGCTTCACGAATCTCTTTGGAACCCCTTTCATATACCTTCCAAACAGCGGTGAAGCGCTGTCTGACTTCGGAAAGCGAGAATTTGCCATTTGTCGATTGGAGATGCTTCAGAACCAACTCACGCACCGCCTCCCAGCTATCCTTGCGCGTCTGACTGTTCAATGCTGTCAGGTTGTTCATATTTTGAATGGCTTTTTTGTGAAAGCGTTTGAAGAACATGCGTCTCGGCGCGGTGGACCAGAAAATAAGGAATAAAATAGCTGACGCGCCTCCTATCGCCGATTTGATCACTATATCGGTCCCGGCCAGCGGTGGAGAGATGAGAGACAATAAAAAGCCGGTCGCCCCCACCAACAGGCTGATGGCCAGACCAATGCCAAATGTCTTCAACCGCATTTTGCGCGCCCGTTTGCGATAGCTGATCAGAGCTTCGAGAAAATGGGCCAGCCGTTCGCCATGCGTTTCGACAAAGCTGGCTAAATTGTCCAGGCGGTAGCAGGGCGCCTGGAGCACTGCATTTTTAAGCTCCTCACGCTGGTTTTCCAGGTATCGCAGGTAGCTGGTGTCACGCCGTTTTGTGCTTTGGCTGGCATCATGAGCCGAGTAAGTCAAATGGATCATCGGGATATCCTTGCGCCCCGTGATCTGGGACAGATTCCAACACAACGTGCCATACACCCGCAATAGATCAATCATAGACGCGCATTCATCGATTCGGTTCAGCACAAACAGAACGCGATCCTCGAATGTGCGTGCCGGCAACGTGTCCCGTAAACTGGTGTGGGCTTCACGAACGGTGCCGGCTTTGTGCGGGTCGAACAGCACCAGCACCAGATCGGCAATCTGTGCCAGGTCACCGATCACTTCCTGGTAATTGTAGCCGCGGTCGCGTTCGGTGATGCTGTCCAGCATGCCCGGAGTATCAATAATCGCCAGATTTTTCAGAAAGGGGGCATTGACTTTTTTCAGCTTAAAATGGGAGGCAAAGCGTTGCCCGTGTTTTTTCAGGGTTTCAAACGGGTATGCCGGGTCGTTGAGCAGGTATTTGCCGTCTCTTTCTTCAGTAACGCTGATTTCGGCATCGGCCGGCCGACTGTCGTCATATGTGATGACCGTGAAGGAATCATCGGTCGGCGCCTGGCCGGTGGCCTGGATGCGGGCACCGAGAAAATCGTTTATCAAGGTTGATTTGCCGGATGAGTAGTTGCCCAGCAGCAGAACCTGTGGGCGCCATTTGATCGTGGTCTCGAGAGGAACATCACTGTACCCGTAATTCAAAGCAACCGGAGTGAGATGCTCTGCCACCATTTCCAATAGCTCTGATCGAAGGGCCTTGATGTAGTTGTCACGATACATGCATCACTCCAGGTTAGATCCTGATATGCCGTTTCAGCGTCAGCTCCACCCGGTCCAGTAATCAAGTGGACCCGGCCGGGGGTGAACCATGGTTGATTTTTACATGCCGTAAAGGCATTTATAGGAAATGAAGCGATGTAAATCAATAAAATTGATCACCGATCTGTCATTCGCGCCACTTTCAAAGGTCGAGAGCACCGATCGCCGCTGTTAACAGACCACCGCGACCCGGTTAAAAGCAAATGACGCTTTTCATCGGCATCCCCTTTTGATCGTTGGGATAGGAGAGAGTATGGATTATGAGAAAAACGATGAGACATTGTTTGCGGTTATCAACGACCTGTTCAATGAGAAAATTCCATTTAATAAAGTACTTGGGCTTAGAGTGGCTGCCATTGGGTATAGCCGGGTTAAGGTCCGATTCGATATGCGCGACGAGTTGATCGGGAACTATATCCGCGGCACGTTACATGGCGGCGTTATTTCATCGGTTATTGATGTGACAGGCGGTCTGGCCGCCTTCATGGGGATTCAACAAAAGATTTCCGACCGTGACCTCAATGCCAAACTCGAGCGTTTCGGCCGGCTCGGGACCATCGATCTGCGAGTCGATTATTTGCGGCCGGGAATCGGCGAATGGTTCGTGTCAACCGGTTACACGCTGCGCACCGGGAACAAGGTCGCCGTAACCAGGATCGAATTGATCAACAATCAGGACGATCTCATTGCCGTGGGAACAGGATCTTATGTGGTCGGGTAAAGAGGCAATGGAGGGGTTGTTACTATTATCCGCAGGAATCGCATCCGCATCCGCAGCCACCGTCGCCTTCCTTTTGAGCCAGGGCTTTGATCAGCTCGCGTTCGCTGGCGGGCGATACGTCCCGGACCGTCAAATCGAGATCGAACGGCGGTTCGGTATCGAGCGCTTCCAGCAGCGGCCGGTGCAGGTGTTCGAAATAACCGTCCATTTGCGCTGAATCGACTTGCAGTTGCATGCGATCCCCCGGATGCTTGCCCATCAGTTCAATTTCAAAGGCTGACAAGCCCTGGGTGCCGATGCCAAAAACAAAAGTGAAATCGACCTGAGAGGATAACGCTTCGCCGGCCGGCGTATCAGATGAAACCGCCAGCTTAAGGATGACCTTTTTAAGCGGAGAAACAGTGGGCGAGTCTGACATGATGCGTCTATCCGACTAGATGCCAAAATAGTTGCGCAATGTTCCCGAATGCAGGCGCTTGTTGATGTGCCGACGAACATTCGATCGTATGGCGCGTGATTTGAAATTTATCACCTTGCGGCTGTAGCGCAGATGCTTTTCAACCAGGTCGGGGCAGTGGTTCAGGCTGCTTCGCAGTTTCATCCCATTGGCTGTGAATTTCCGAATCAGATGGATCTCTTTGCCAATAACCTGATTGGATTGGTTTTTTATGGCCGTCAGAAAATCATGGCGGCTGCGCGGGCAGCTTGCATAGGTCACGACGCGGCCCATATGAACCAGTGCATGCCCGTCGCTGCCACCAACCATGGCTTTGTTCAGATTGAAGCCCAACAGGGCGCACTTGAGATTCCACTTTTTCAGGTTGTGCGCATTGATCACTTCCACACCATCGACGCGTTGAAGCATGTCGTGGAGCTCCTCCTTTGAAAACTGCGGGCTGCATACACCCGTATATACAGCACAATAGGGATGTGGAAAAATGATCAGACAATCGTATGTGCGGGCGCGGCGGATGATCTGATGAACGGGCAGGCTCAGAGAGCTCATCACATTGGACCCCAGGCTGGGGGCTACTTCCCGTTCGTAGAAGTGGCGCAACTGCTCGATTTCGTAAAAGTAAACCAACAGATGCGTACCTTCGCCAGCCGTGATTTCAATGCCCGGAATGCTCAATACGTCCTCGTATCGATCAATTTCAAGGGCGCCACGAATGTCGTTGTGATCGGTGATGGCGATGCCGATTCCCAGCTCTCGGGCGTGGTCGGCGATTTTAGCGATCGGGTCGCGGCCATCTGAGTATTGGGAGTGAAAATGCAGGTCAACCACGGTATGATTCTGGTTGAGCAACTCAATATCCGGACGTTCGAAGCGAACGCGATCATTCGAAAACATGTAGATCCTTTCCATATGCGACGATTATATCGGGGCATTTCAGATGCAAGAAACCTGCCGCTGTGCCGCTTCGTCAAACATGTTTGCACACAATAATCATGTTTGACTATTTTCTCAAGCTTTTCTAGCCTCAGCACGATTTTTTCCGCCGCGCTTGGCTTTATATAAGGCTTTATCTGCACGGGAGATAAGGCTTTCCGCCGTATCGCCCTTTTTGAAGACGCTAACCCCGATGCTGACGGTCACACTCAAATAATCTTTCTCGCTATTGCCGTCGCATGTCGCATATCTTGCCGCAGCGACAGCGCCGCAAATTTGACGCGCTTTGGCAAGGGCGTTCCGTAAATTGGCACCTGTAAGGAGGATGGCGAACTCCTCTCCACCGTAACGCGCGATAATGTCGTCGCCGCGAATCGAAGTCCTGCATTTCTTGGCAAAGGCAACCAGGACACGGTCCCCGATCAGATGTCCGTGTGTGTCGTTTACGGCTTTGAAATCATCCAGGTCGAGCATGAGCAGCGCAAAGTCGGTGTTCATGAGCAGGCTGCGTTCGATGTATTCCCCCAGTGTGTTGTCAAAGGCTTCTCGATTGTAGACGCCTGTCAATCCGTCCGTCATCGATTTGGTCCTCGCTTTCTGCAACTCTTGTTGCAGAGAAACCACCTGACCTGCCAGATGTTTGACCTGGCGTTTGTCATGGTCCTTTTTCAACTCGACGATTTCACGCATCTGGTCGACTTCCTGCTTCAGTGCGCTCTTGATTTTTTTGATATCATCCAGACGCGTGATCTGCTCCATTTTTTCACTTTGGTCGTAAACACGCTGGTAAAATTCATGGTTTTCGACGTCGAGACTGGCCATGGCCTTTGTCAACAGATCGATGATATCCCGCAGCTCTTTTTCACGATCGGCAATATAGGTTTTCTGACGCTCGATAAAACCCAGCAGCTTGTTTTTCCTGTGTTCGAAATAAAGCTCGATCCGTTTGGGCCGTTCCGGTGATATGATGCGCCGGGCCAGATCTTCCAGTTCTTCTTTAAAAGCGCTGGTTTCGATTTCTTTGATATCGAAGGCGCTGGTTTTTAGAAAAAGCAGCAGCACCTCGATGGTTCGCTGCAGCATGTGCGTTTTCTCATCCAGCAGTTCGATTTTTCCAGCCAGTTGATCGATATCGAGATCGGTTTGCGTGGGTCGGTAAAATAGTTTAATAGCCATTCAGTTCAAACCTGCTCAGGTGAATTGATATGTGTAAACGATCTTCACCTGTATTCATCGCCATCAATTTAAAAAACTTTACGCTTTACGGGTGGATATTGACACTTTCCTGCGTTGGGATATATAGGCTTGAAGATCATTAAAATTGAAAGATTGAATAATAGAATATCATGACCACACCTGATCTCAGCGTCAAACTCGGTAATCTGTCACTTCGCAATCCGGTGATGACAGCATCCGGAACATTTGGATATGGCAAGGAATTCAAGGAACTTGTCGATCTCGACCGTTTGGGCGGCGTGATCGTCAAAGGCCTGTCGCTGCAACCGACCAGAGGAAACCCGCCGCCTCGCATTGCGGAAACCCCCTGTGGCATGCTCAACGCCATCGGCTTGGAGAACGTGGGCCTGGAAGCCTTTGTCCAGGAAAAAGTCCCATTTCTGGAAACATTGAACACGCCTGTTCTGGCCAATATTTACGGCACCGATATCGAATCTTATGCGGAACTTGCAGGACGTCTGAATGATATCGACGCGGTCGCGGGTATCGAAGTCAATATTTCCTGTCCGAACGTCAAGTTGGGGGGCATCGCCTTTGGCTCGGATCCTGCCACAGCCTATGAAGTGACCCGGGCGATCCGGGCCCGCTATGACGGCCATTTGATGGTCAAACTGTCACCCAACGTTACCGATATTACGCAGATTGCCGTCGCGGTGACTGACGGCGGCGCCGACAGCATCTCACTGATCAATACCATTACCGGCATGGCCATCGATATTCAGACCCGGAAACCAAAAATAGCTAATATTACCGGCGGCCTGTCCGGTCCGGCCATTCGGCCCGTCGCCGTACGAATGGTCTGGCAGGTGGCCCAGGCCGTGAGCCTTCCCCTGGTGGGTATCGGCGGCATCATGACGGCATCCGATGCCCTGGAGTTTATCATTGCCGGCGCGACGGCTGTTCAGGTAGGCACCGCCAATTTTATCAATCCAGGGGCAACCGTTGAGATTATCGACGGCATAAAAGACTATCTGGTGGAGCATGGCATGGCATCGGTTCGGGAACTCGTGGGGAGTATGGCGACTGAATGACCATGTTAGAGTACTTTCATTTTAAAATAAGGTTCACCATTACCACCGATGTTTGCGGAATTTGCATAATTCAGTCGCAGTGTTAAGTGTCAAGTTTTAAGTGTTAAGTGAAGGATTTATACCATTTTTAAGGGGGTGGCCTCGCCTCTATCATCGATCAGCTTCGGTTCGCACTTCTCTGTTGGGTGATCTGACTCAACATTGGCGGAAGTTCTAGACTTAACACTCCTAATAATTACCAAATGATCAAAACAACACCTGTCCATCTTTAAAGCACGGTCAAAGTAAATCCGTAAATTCTTACAAAATGTTATTTATTTCATAAACTACGATTATGTTTGATATAATTGAGAATAAATGAATAATAGGGCCAGGCGACCAATGGATTTCAAAAATGGGAGGAGATTATGAAGCATCTGGTTATTCTGGCGGTTTTGGTGGGGTTGTTGTTTGGTCCGCAGGCGGCTCCGGCGGCTGACGAGGTCGACGTGCTGGGAGTTAAGATGCCCAAGACCAAAGTGGTCGAGGGAAAAACACTCACACTCAACGGCGTTGCCTATCGCACTGCCGCACTCGGATTCGTGAAGGTCTATGCAGTTGGTTTCTATTTGGAGAACCCGACCCACGATCCCGAGGAGGTGATCCAATCAGAACAGGTCAAGCACCTCTATTTTCACTATCTGACCAGCAAGGCCACCGCTGAAAAACTGCGCGATGGATTTATCGAGCTTATAGAAAAATGCAACCCCGAAGAGCTGGTCGAGCGCAATAAAACGGACATCGAACGTTACGCCTCCTGGCTGGACAAAGACATGCAGCCGGGCTTGACATCGGTTTCCACTTACGTTCCCGGAAAGGGTATCACGCTGGAATACCAGGGCCAGACCAAAGGGACGATCGCCAACAAAGAGTTCATCCAAATGTATTATCGATATAATTTCGGCGAGAAAGCCAATCAGGAAATTCGGGACGGCTTGCTGGGTAAGTAACGTTCTGATTCAGTGAAGAAAACGGCCGCATCGCCCGCGGGGCGGTGCGGCCGTTTTCATTGTTTTTGATCACACCTCATGCGTTGCGCCTAGTGACAACTTAACGGAAAAACGACCGCAATAGCCTGATGCCTCGGCAGACATCCCGTGGACCATTTATGCGGCACCGAAGAAGGACAGGGTTTGCTCGGCAATGTATTTGCGGTATTCTCTATCGCCATCGAAAAGGATAACTCCCATCTCGGCGTCATACCGAACTCGGCAGTCGCATTGTTTGGCGACACTGTTCATAATCTTAGAGATGATTTCCAGGTTGGTGCTTTTTCGTAAAATGCGAATCTTGTTCATATTCCACCTCAAGTCATGTGCTTTCGCTTCTGAATGAATTATCGTCAACGCATCTTAAAACTTGAGAAAATATGCCAGCAAACGCTGTGCCAATCTTTCCAGTTATAGAAAAGAAGTCATAAGGTAATAAAATAGTAAAGAATATTGATTTTATCCGCTTTTGCCTGCCATCATGTGTGGATGTCACGCTATAGAAAACAAAACAAAATATGGCATTCAAGTGACAATTCTTTTAAATCGATATATGACCGGTCGCCGGTCTGGATTTGCCCCGGCCGCAAGGATACACGACTGACGGGATGTATGAATGACTCAATTGACTATTAAACGACTCTCTTCCGGTGGTGTGATTACCAATTATCACTGTGTTTCGTCATGCGGCCACTGCCTGTATAACTGTGGACCGCATCGGCCGAAAGAGTACCTCGATGCGGTCCATGCTGAGAAAATCTTCCGACGCATCATCTCTCTGGGATGCCGTTCGGTTCACATCGGCGGCGGTGAGCCCCTGCTGAACCTGACCAAACTGTTATCGGTCCTGGAGGCCGCCCGAAGCGTGGGCATGGGCATTGACTATGTCGAAACCAACTCCGCCTGGTTTAAGGATCACGAGCAGGCAGCCAACGTGTTGGAAAGGCTCCAAATGGCCGGGGTTCATACCCTGCTTGTCTCTATCAGCCCGTTCCACAATGCCGCCATCCCTTTTGCCCGCGTCATGGGAGTGATCGAAGCGTGTCGGCGCAGCGGTATGCAGATCATTGCCTGGGTCAACGCCTTCACCCGGGATTTGAGCCGTCTGGATCAGAACCGGACACATGCCATGGCCGAGTTTGAGGAAGCATTCGGCCCGGATTACCTGAAGCGTATTCCCGAGCGCTGTTGGATTCATCTGGGGGGAAGGGCTCTGGCAACCTTTGGTTCGGTCTATCCCAAGCGATCGGCCGACCATATACTGGAGCACAGCCCGTTGAGCTGCGCCAGAGCGCTCGGCGACACCACCCACTTTCATATCGACCTCTACGGCAACTATATCCCGGGTTTGTGCGCCGGGCTGGCCATCGCCATGAAAGACATGGGACAGCCGCTTGATGCAGCCGACTATCCGCTGCTCGATCGCCTGGCGGCTGCCGGTATACGAGGCCTCTTCCACACCGCAGTCCGGGAGTACGGATACGACCCGCAGCGACGCACCTTTGTCAACTATTGCGATCTTTGCTCGGATATCCGGATGTTCCTGATCCGGAAGGAGGGCGTCTGTTTCAGAGAGCTCAGTCCTTCCGGGCACTATGCCGACATGCTGCCATAGCAGCCGTTCTGCCGCAGTAACGCGTACTAGGGGTGTGTGACATACGGTTTAATGTCGAGAATAGGCGTGCCGTCGAGCATATCCAGGCCTTTGCCCCTTATCCGGCGGCCATCCACCGACAATACGCTGACCACCGAGTGGCCGATGGGATCGGGGCGGATGGGGGAACAGAGCCTGAAAACACCCTTGATCGGCCCGCTGCCGCGTTTTTTCTGCCTGAGGTGCTCTTCACCGAATTCAGGGCTCCTGTGAAAGCGGAACAGGTCGGCAATCTGCTGTCCGGAGCGGATATCCGACAGACCGTCGCAGTATTTGGGCAACACTTCCAGTTCGCCTTCCAGATCGGATTCCGTCCAGTGTTTCGGGATCTGTTCGGAATCATGATGCACGGTGCCGATAGGTTTGAATGTTAAAGGTCATCGTTTCCTCGATAGTCCATTTTACTTTGGTATGCTTACATGGTCATCGTCGTAGATGCCGTTTTCAGCATACACATGGCAAGCCGAGCAGTTCGATAGCGATCCAATGCTTTTGCGGCTCAAGATTTGCGGCGAAATGTCATGGTGCTTGCGTATCATATACGGCGTTTCCGTGATGCGCAGCGGGATTTGACTGCCCAAACTGCGCATAATCTTAACGGCTCTTTTGGTGCGGTGTTTATCGGCTCCGTTTGATGCCAGGTAGCGGGAGATGATTCTCTTTGAGTCGTCATCCAGTTCAACGGCTTCGCCAAAATGATCGTCTAAATTATCCAGGATTCTCATCCAGGATGCAGAAGGCAGCCATTCAGGTTGATAAGCAAAGTGACAATCACCGCATAGCGTCGTATAAACCGGATTATCGACCGATTTCAGAGCGCTGCTGTCATGATGATGCTCTCGATGATGTTCGCTTCCCCGTTCCTTATACTCATGAGCTTCGTCATCATCTGCGACTGCCAGAAATATGGTTCCGGCCCATAGCAGGACAAACATCGTTATAAATAGACAATTGATTGATTTTCTAATCATTTCTGTTTCCTTATTAAACAATTAATAATAGCGATTCCGGATCCTTTATTATCGGCGATTCCAAACATAATCCGATGCCTTTCAATCATCGCAGAGGTTGCCGGCAGCCATTCAACGTGCGTTGTTTTTATCTTCAGAATAATATACCGTTGTCCAGCAGGGCTGAAACGTTATTTGTAAAACATGAAAGAGGTTGCCCCGTGAGCTTGGCAGGTCGCTTCGGCTCATACGGTCGACAGGCGAGCGACTTGCATCCTTTTTGGGTCGGTCAGGTTTAAATTTTTGATATTATATCAAATACAACCCAAGCAGCGCAATCAAATTGTCGTGCTATTGCGCAGTAGAGAAGATGAAAATGAAATTGGCCGTCATAGGCGCCTCCGGTAAAACGGGGGTCGAACTTGTCCGCCAAGCCCTCGACCGCGGATTCGAAACGGCGTGTGTGTGCCGCGGCTCGTCAGTCGGAAAGCTGGATGATTTCACCGGTCGAAACGGGTTTACATTATTCAGCGCGCCGCTGGTGTCCGACGAGGCCGTGCTCAGGCGGGCCCTTGCCGGTTGTGGAGCTGTGGTGGCAGTGCCCATCAGCGTACGACGTCTGAAAGCGACCGAGCTCGTGACGTCGCTGGCCAAAGCGGCCGCTGCAAACGGAATAAGGCGGTTGGCGTTCACTGCCGGTGAGATAACGGTCGCTCCCGACCCTGACGAGAAACCAACGCTTCGCCAGCGGCTCATGCTGCCGGGATTTACATTTGTGATATGGTTCACCCCATATTCCCTGAGCAATATGCGTAAAGCATCGGCCTTGATCAAACGCCAGGCCGGATGGGAGTGGACGATCGTGCGCGCGCCGACACTGACCGATGGCCCGCCGGTGGGATACAGGTTTTGCCGTCTGTCCGAGATTACAGCGAAGCATCGGCTCTCCCGCAAGGACTTTGCGGCCAGCCTGCTCGATGTCCTGCAGCAGCCAGAATACTGCCGGCGAACACTGACAGTGGTGTCGGCGTCTGGATAAAATCCTCGACGAGATGAAACCAGGTGAAGCCGGATTCTGCTGTTATGAATTATCGGTCTGTTCTTTTTTGGCCGCATCCACCATCTGTTGAAAGAACTGATTCGCTCCCTGCATCTGCTGTTCAAGAGACATGAGGTTGCGGCTCACGGCCTGGAGGATTTCAGGGGACATTCTGCCATCCGCCGCAAGTTGACGGCCTGCCTTTTTGGCCGCAGCAAAGATGTCATCGATAGGAATACCTTCCTGGAGCATCCATCTCATTCCCGTACCATGCGGCCGCAGCAATGCTCCCGCAAATTCCCTGTCGGCATTTTTGCATATTTTCTTCATGTGAACCAGAAGCGGGTCGAAGTTGTCCATTTCCCAAAAACCGCAATTCGAAACCAATACGATCCTGCCGCTCTTGGTGCCGGTGCGCCTGGGATGGCGGCAGTGGCCGTCACGCAATTCATAAAACGGTTCCACCAACGGAAGCATTCGTTCGATGACATTTTTCATTGATCCTGTTATCCCATCAAAGTACACGGGTGTGGCGAACACCCAAACATCCGCCCCGGCCAGTTTGGGCAGAAGCATTTGCATGTCATCCTTATGGATACATTTGCCCGGCGTTTTGAACCAGCAGATGAAATCCCCCCGGCAGGGATTGACTTTCAGGGCTTTTGTATAGAAGAGTTCCACCTCGGCACCCGCTTCTCTCGTGCCCTCCAGAAAGGGATCAAGGATCAATGACGTGTTGCTCTCCTCCATCTTGGGGCTGCTGTTGATTGCCACTACCTTCATCTCTTATCGCCTTTTTCTTTCATCAAAATTAGATATGCCGATATGAATCACATCCGGAAAGGATGTCAACCATCCAATTTCTCGAATTGGACCCTACCACCGATGGCGCATCACGCCATTCGATCACAGGAATACCGTCTCACCGCTCCGGGCTGCTTCGGCAAGGGCGTCAAGGACGCGCATATTGCGGACGCTGTCCGATACCGGAAAAGCAGGAGCGGCGATCCCCCTGACGGCCTCAACGAAGTGTTCGACCATCAACTGATACTCGTCCGCAGCAGGGATGATTGTCGGTTCGGAATGTTCCGCATCCATTTCGCGCAAGGTATAGCGGGCCTCTTTTTCCCATGGAATGAATGCATCATGAGGCAGATCGATCACACCCTTTTCTCCCACCACGGTGTAGGTCTGCTGCAAACCGGAGATGAAGCTGGCTTCAAATGTTGCCAGGCGGTCTCCATCAAATTTGAGCATGCCGGTGGCATGCAGATCGACGCCTCCGGGATGAAAGCACGCCTGGCACTGAACCTGTCGGGGTTCCGAACCGTAGAGCCAGCGCGCTATGCTCACGCAATAGCTTCCAACGTCCAACAGCGCACCGCCACCCGTTTCAGGACGCATCCGGGCATTGTCCGGGCGATTGGCATCCTGCGGGGACATACGGAAGCAAAAGGCCGATCGTATCAGGCGCACTGCTCCGACAGCCCCCTGAGATACGAGCTCGTGGATTTTACGGCTGCGGGGATGAAAACGGTACATCAATCCTTCCATCAGGATGCGACCGCCGCCACCGGCGGTATCGGCCATCTCCGACGCCTGCCTTGCGCTGCAGGCCAACGGTTTTTCACACAGTACATGTTTGCCGGCGGACAAGGCCTTGATGGTCCATTCGTGGTGCAGGTGATTCGGCAAAGGGATATAGATCGCCTCGATGGCAGGATCGTCGATCAATGCCTGGTAATTGTCATATAGCCGATCGATCCGGTTTTGATGCCGGACTCCGGCAGCCCCTTCCGGCGACCGGCTGGCCAGGGCCCTGACGATGCCGTTGGATGATTTCTGGATGGCCGGAATCACACACAGCCGTGCAATGGTGGCGTTTCCCATGATGCCCCAATTCAGCTTGTCAGGCATCCAGCACCTCCACGCGGCTGTCGCTTTCCATACTGCGGGCCGCCGCCTCCAGTACCGCCACCACCAGCATGGAGTCTTCCAGCGGCGCGATGAGGGGTTCGCCGGTCAGCAGGTGATCGGCCAGGTTGACGTGATAACCGAACAACTGCCTTTCGGGAAGGACCGGTTTGATAACGTTAATTTTATCAGGGCCCTTATGGCGATAGACCGTAAGATCGGGCGGCATCTCGGTGGCCGGAATGTCATGGCTGTGAAAATAGTGCAGCGGATCGAGCCGGTGCTCGGTGACATCCCGCCATTGGCCGACAATCGCGCCTCGGGTGCCGAGCAGATACCATTTGGGTTTCCGGGCTGCTGCGATGTCGGAGTGGATGAACTCCGCCTCCAGGCCGTTCTCAAACCGGATCTGGATGCGCTCCTGGTCGGCATTGGTCACGTCATGCCAGACGCGCTTATGGCGGGTGCCGATGACGGATACAATGGATCGGCCGCAAAGACCGATAATCCAGTCGATGTAATGGGCGCCCCAGTCATAGGTCATCCCCCCGGAAATTGCCGTATCGGAATGCCAGAAGCCGCAGGGGTGTGAAAAGCCGCCGACAAAGGTTTCCAAATGGAACAGATCACCGATCAATCCTTGGGCCAGCACTTGTTTGATGGCCAGATAATCGACATCCCAGCGCCGGTTCTGATGACAACTCAAGTGCACCCCCTGTCGTTGGGCCGTTGTCGCCATGGCTTCGGTCTCCGGGCGGTTCAAGGCCAGCGGTTTTTCACAAACCACGTGTTTGCCGGCCTTCATCATCTCGATGGCCAGGGGGGCGTGTGTGTTGGGTGGTGTTGCAATGATCACCAGATCGATATCGTGATCGTGTGCCAGGCCTTCGGTCGATGGATAAATCCGGATTCCGGGAAAATGCTTACGGGCCTGTTGCTGGCGATTCGGGTCAAGATCGCAGGCCGCCCGGAGGTCCAGACCGGGTGTCCGGGCGGCACCCTGGGCGTGATACTGTCCGACAGATGGGGCATAACCCAGAAGACCTATCCCGATGGGCTTTGCGGTGATGCGACGATGACCCAATTGACAGATGAGACGATACAGGATCTGACGGACCACCGGATGATCGATATCCGAAAGGGTCGTGCAGGCGGTCGCTCCATCCCCGTAAGAGCGCGTTGCCAGCACCGCCCTGCGGGCATAGCGCCAGTCTGTGTAAAGGATCGTCTCGGTGTCGTCAAGATCCAATTCCAGGGGTTGAAAATACCCTTGAACATAGAAGGCGTCGGGCAGCCGGACGGCCATCGGGTGATCGCACCTGCTGAACAGCACCCGCATTTCGCAGGCCGGTCCGGCCGGTTCCGGCCGGGCGCCGAACAACGATGGAATCTTTCGCACACCGGGATCGACGAACATCAGCCAGCCGCCGCCGCTGCGTATATAACCTGTCAGGTGTTCGACCTGGTCATCGGACAGGGCTTCCGGTCCACTTACGATGACCTGCCATCGGGAAGGATCCGCGGGCAAATTCCTGCTGACGTCGGTATGCAGATGAGGGATGGTGTCGATATACGACCGAAGCTTCCGCAATTGATCGCTGCGGCCGCCACCACAGATGAAAATAGAGATCGGAGCGTGTTGATCCATAAGCACCTCCTGCGCAATCTGACCCTGTTTTACAGCAATTGATGATTATTTTCAAACCGGCTCATCAGCATCAGGCGCCCTGTCGAATGAACCGTCCAGAGTGCGATGAAGCGGTTCGAGCGGATAGGAATTGTAAAAAAAATGTAAAAATCCTTATCTGTCTTGCCACACTGCCGATTGGTTTTTTATGATAAGTGCGGTGGGTGCCGAAACCAAGTCCCGCTTCACGGCACCGTGCCCGTAATGCATTAAGAATTGTCAACCCCGCGGGCCACCCGTTCCCACTGATGCTCGATTGCGCTGAGCGGTTCGGCTGAAGATGGATTGATCGGATGTTGCATGGACACTGATAGTGCGTTCTGGAGCGATTAAAAAAATGCAGTTGCCACCTCTCGTCATCGACGACCTGACGATTCCCGTTCCCATTATTCAAGGCGGCATGGGGGTCGGGATTTCCCTTTCCGGCCTTTCATCGGCCGTGGCAAACCAAGGCGGTGTAGGCGTCATCGCCGCCGCCATGCCCGGCATTCATGAACCCGATATCGCAACCGACCCCGATGCAGCCAATATTCGTGTGCTGACCCGTGAGATCCGGAATGCGAAGCAGCTGACAGACGGCGTGTTGGGCGTCAACATCATGGTGGCGCTGACCAATTATGCCGACATGGTGCGTACATCCATAGCCGAAGGCGTCGACATCATCTTTTCGGGTGCAGGCCTGCCGCTGGATCTTCCGGGATTTTTAACACCCGGCTGCAAAACGAAACTGGCGCCCATCGTTTCTTCGGGCAGGGCAGCGACAATTATCTGCAAAAAATGGTCGTCCCGTTTCGACTATCTGCCGGATGCCGTCGTCGTCGAAGGCCCCAAGGCCGGCGGTCATATCGGCTTTAAACACGATCAGATCGACGATCCGGATTTCTGTCTCGAGCGCCTGGTCAGCGACGTCATCGAGGCGCTCAAGCCCATTGAAGCGGCCTCCGGAAAAACGATTCCGGTCATCGCCGCCGGGGGAATTTTTACAGGTGATGATATCTACGCCTTCATCAAACGCGGAGCCGCCGGTGTACAGATGGGAACCCGATTTGTGGCGACCCATGAATGCGATGCCGATGATGCCTTCAAACAAGCCTATCTCCATGCAACAAAAGAGGATATGGTCATTATCAAGAGTCCGGTCGGACTTCCGGGGCGTGCCGTCGGCAATGCCTTTATCGATGCTGCCAACCAGGGCCGTAAAACACCGTTCAAGTGCCCGTTTCATTGTTTGAAAACATGCAACCCTGAAAAAAGTCCCTATTGCATTGCCATCGCTTTGGGGAATGCCCGCAAAGGCAAACTCAAGCATGGTTTCGCGTTTGCCGGGAAAAACGCCTACCGCGTCGACCGGATCGTATCGGTGAAAGAGCTGATGGACGAACTGGTAAACGAGTATCGACAAGCCTACGCGCGCGGGGAATTGCCCCAGGCGGCCGCCTGACAGATTTTACGCTGCGGGAAGGCCGGAGGACTCCAGATTCCCGCTGCTATCGGGATCTTCGACCCGCGTTGCCAAGGGCTTGCAGTTGGTTTACTTGGGGTTTACTCAGTTTGATCCTCGAACAGGTAGCCGATGGAACGGAGGCTCTTGAAAAAGACGGGTTTCTTTGGATTTTTTTCAAAGTACTTCCGCATCCGCACAACGAAATTGTCCACCGTACGGCTTGTCGTTCTGCCGCTGTAGCTCCACCCGATTTCTAAGAGTTTGCTTCGTGACAGCGGTTTTCCGCGATTGGCGATAAACAACTTGAGCAACTTGACCTCCTGCTCCGTCAGGCGCACTTTTTTGCCGCCGGTGCACTGGGCCGTGGCTGTTTTAAAATCGATGCGGTTGTCCCCGAATGCATAGGTTTGGGGCACCGATGTGCTGACGTCCGTATTGCCGTTGGCCCAGTCCGCCCGCAGAAGCAGACGCTCCACGCGCAACAGAAATTCATCCAGATTGAACGGTTTGGTCAGATAATCATCGACCCCGTATGCCAGCCCCTCGATCTTGTCGTCAATATCGGCCTTTGCGGAAAGGATCAGAATCGGCAGGCGCTCGTCTTCGAGCCGGATATTGCGCAGCAGCGACAGCCCGTCGATTCCGGGCAGCATAATATCGAGTACGATCAGGTGCGGCTGCTGCTGTTTCCATTGATGCAGCCCTGAAGGTCCGTCAGGCGCAATGAACACTTCGTGCCCCTTCATCTCGAGGTTCAGCTGCAACCCTTCGGCGATGTGCTGATCGTCTTCAATCACCAAAATCCGTTTGGGAGAATCATTTGCCATGCATTACACTCCTTTGTGGGCAGTTTTGGTTCATGACGATCGTGTTTTTTTGCCGGAAACAGGAAGAGTAAGATAGAATGTGGCTCCCTGACCCGGGCCGTCGCTCGATGCCGTGAGGCGGCCCTTGTGTATTTTCGCTATGTTCTGGGCCAGGTAGAGTCCGATACCGCTGCCTTTGGCCGACATGTCTTCCGATGAGCCGATCTGGTAGAACTTTTTGAATATTTTTTTTCTTTCGGATACATCGAAGCCGATGCCGTTGTCCGTGACTTCGATGACCAATTTTCCGGAGGCCGGTTGAATCAGGATGTCGATGACCGGCGCATCGGACGCATTGTATTTAATGGCGTTGGTCATCAGATTCATCAGCAGGATTTCGAACAATGACGTGTTGATCCGCAGGTATTTGTGCTGCTTTTCCCTGTCGTTCAATCGAATCGTGCAGTTTTCGAACAGATGAGCGTTTTTCTTCAAAAACCGCTCGATAACCTCTGCAGGATCCAGCCAGGTGAACTCTGCTTTGTAATTTTTATTTTCGATTCTCGCCAGATTGAGGATACGGTTAATATTGCCCGAAAGACGTTTGACGTCAACCAACATATAACCAATATACTTGAGCTGTTCGTTGCGCTTCAGCTCATATTTCTGAAACGTCTCCAGATAGAGGCTTAGAGAGGCCACCGGCGTCTTGAGCTCGTGAGTGAAATTGTTGATGAAGTTGCGCTGCAACCGGTAGAGCTGCACCATCTTCTGACTGTAAGAAAAGATCATCAACATTCCCAGAAGGATGGTGCCGACCAGGACGGACAGAACCAGTATGACCACCCAGGTATTGGCGGTAAAGATCTGGCCGCTGTCCAGATTGAATCTGCGAACGATCGATTGGATGCCGGAACTGACTTCCATATACCAGTAAATGTACAGAATCAGTGAAGAACCCAGCGCCACGATGGAAATCACAAAGATGAGCAGCGGGTGAAAAAAGCGATAGGTCCGGTCCATTGCGCCTCCTTTTAATGGGCCGGATTATGACACAAAACGACACTAAAATCCGCGAAAATTTTATTTATACGCCGCGGCCTGATCCGCCCAGGAGATGAGGTCGAAGGAGTCGTTTTCATACAGCCGACGATAGCATGAGGCGAAGCCATCCACACAGGCGCGAATCCGATTCAGGTCTTTTTGGAACGGATGAAGAATTGAGAAGCCAGAGACCGGATAGAGGTGGAAATAAATTGAACCATTTGGCAATATTTCTTTCCATGATAAAAACGGCAGCATATAGGCAGGTTAAGTGTCGATTCGATAAAACCTGGTTCAAATTGTTACCAATTCAACGACCGGGGCACGCAGCCTCAGATATGATATTGCTTCAAGCAGGTCCCTGTGATATTTTTTTATAGGCTGCACGTAAGTGCGTTAAAATGTATCGTTTCAACATGTTAGACCTCTTTTCAGCGGTATTCAGGCATGTGATGGGAACCGAATTTCCCGTTTGCGCAAAGTTGGCAATGCTCTTGCACTTCAAAACACGGCTGCCGTCCTGATCTCAATCGGTAAAAATGCGATGTCAAATGATGGTTTCATCGAATGCTGCCTCATGACATTTCCGCCGGCAACGGCCATGGCGTTTTGCAGGACATAAGACCGGGACGGAGTCGTCGAACGCTTCGGCGTTTCTAACCTTTACACGGTACTGTTAGCAAAGGAGGAAGTGATGCTGGTAGGAATTTTAAAAGAGATCAAAGCTGAGGAAAATCGGGTCTCAATGACACCGGCAGGAGTTGAAGTGATGAAGCACAGCGGTCACGACATTTTGGTGGAAAAAGCGGCCGGCAGCGGCAGCGGCTTCCAGGATGCCGCCTATGTCTCCGCCGGAGCCGAAATAGTGGATACACCGGAGGAGATTTACCAGCGCGCAGAAATGGTCATGCACGTCAAAGAGCCCCTGCCGTCCGAATACAGCCTGATCCGCAGGGAACAGATCGTTTTCACCTATCTTCATCTGGCTGCGGCCGAGGAGCTCACGCATGCGCTAATTGACAGCGGATCCATCGACATCGCCTATGAGACCATTCAAAAGCAGGATGGATCCCTTCCACTGCTGACCCCCATGAGCGAAGTGGCCGGCCGCATGGCGATTCAACAGGGCGCGAAGTATCTGGAGATGGCCCAGGGCGGACACGGCGTTCTGCTGGGAGGCGTTCCGGGCGTTGACCCGGGAACGGTTGTGGTCATCGGTGGCGGGGTGGTCGGGACCCATGCGGCCAAAATGGCGTGCGGTCTGGGCGCCAAAGTCTATATCCTGGATATGTGCCTGGATCGGATGCGCTATCTCAGCGATGTGATGCCGGCCAATTGTTTCATGCTCATGTCGAGCCCGGCCACCGTCAGAGAGCTGGTTCAAAAGGCCGATGTGGTTGTCGGCGCGGTGCTGATACCGGGCGCGAAAGCGCCTAAACTGGTCACCCGTGAAATGCTCAAGACCATGAAGCCGGGCGCGGTGCTGGTGGACGTTGCCATCGATCAGGGCGGCTGTTTCGAGACTTCCAAGGCGACGACTCATTCGAATCCGATCTATACCGTAGACGGGGTGGTGCATTATTGTGTGGCCAACATGCCGGGGGCCGTTCCCAAGACCTCCACCATGGCCCTGACCAACGCCACGCTGCCTTACGCGCTGGAGATCGCAAACAAAGGCTGGAAAGCCGCCATGCAGGAAAATGAAGAGATCAAGCGGGGCGCCAATGTCATCCGCGGCAACATCACCTACAAGGGAGTGGCGGATGCCTTCGGTCTTGAATATGTCCCGATCAATTCATTGCTGGGGTGATCTTTTGTCATGAAGCAGGGCAGGGCGATTCCCTTGTCCCGAACCGGCTCCAATCTCGTTCGTAAAGGAAGAGATCATGCGAATTGGCATCTTAAAAGAGACTAAATCCGAAGAGCACCGTGTGGCGCTGACTCCGGCGGGTGTCGAAATCATGAGGCACGACGGTCATGATGTCCTGATTGAGAGCAACGCCGGAACCGACAGCGGGTTTCCCGATGAGGCTTACCGAATGACCGGTGGCCGCATCGAGTCCGACGCAGCGAAAATATTCGAACAGTGCCAGATGATTCTCCGGGTCAAGGAGCCTCAACCGCGGGAATATGCACTGCTGCGGGAGGGGCAGATCTACTTCTCCTATCTGCATCTGGCCTCCTCGCGCAACGTCGCCGATGTTCTGATGAAAACCGGTGTAACGGCTATCGCATACGAAACCATCCAGAATGAGGACGGCGCCCTGCCGCTGCTGACCCCCATGAGCGAAGTGGCCGGCCCCATGGCCATCCAGGAGGGCGCCAAGTACCTGGAGATGGCTCAGGGCGGCCACGGGATATTGCTGGGTGGCGTGCCTGGGGTGGATCCGGGAACGGTTCTGATTCTGGGCGGCGGCGTGGTGGGGCAAAGCGCCGCCAAAATGGCCTGCGGTCTGGGAGCCCGGGTCTATATTCTCGACACCGATCTGGAGCGACTGCGCTATCTGGACGATGTCATGCCGCGCAACTGCTTTTTGCAGGTATCGAATCCGTCCACTATCCGTGAATTGATCACCAAGGCCGATGTCGTGGTCGGGGCCGTGCTGGTACCGGGCGCCAAAACACCGACCCTGATTACCGGCGACATGCTGTGCACCATGAAAAAAGGGTCCGTGCTGGTGGATGTGGCCATCGATCAGGGGGGCTGCTTCGAGACATCACGCGAAACCACGCATACGGATCCGATCTATACGGTGGACGGAATCGTTCACTATGCCGTCAGCAACATGCCCGGCGCCCTGCCGCGCACATCGACCCTGGCGTTGACCAACGCCACGCTGCCCTATGCGCTTGAGATCGCCAATCGCGGGTGGGCCGCGGCCATGCGGGAGAATTCAGGCATTCGAAGCGGAGCCAATGTTGTGGCCGGCCAGATAACCCATCCTGGCGTTGCCGATGCCCTTGGCCTGGCGTGCGCCCCGATAACGTTCCTCTAATCAAAGAAAACTTCTCCGACAGTGAATTTTACGGTATAGCCATACATGGCAGACCGATTCAGCACAATCTGAAAGGAACCAACCCATGACCACGCCCATCGATTTGCGCTCAGACACTATCACCAAGCCCACCGATGCGATGCGCCGGGCCATGGCTGAAGCCGACGTCGGAGACGATGTCCTGGGAGACGACCCCACCGTTCAGAGGCTCGAGACCATTGCCGCAGGCTTGCTGGGCAAACCGGCGGCGCTGTTCGTCACCAGCGGAACCATGGGCAACCTGGTCAGCCAGATGGTTCATTGCCGGCGCGGAGACGAGATGATCCTGGGCAGCGAATCCCACATCTTCTTTTACGAGCAGGGCGGATCGGCCGCCATCGGCAACATCCATCCGCGAACCGTGCCCAATCAGCCCGACGGCACCATGGCCCCGGACGATATTCGGGCCGCCATCCGGGCGGACAATATTCATTTTCCCGTCAGCCGGCTGATCGTTGTCGAAAATACTCACAACCGCTGTGGCGGCGCCCCGATCGGCCTGGATTATATGCAAACGATCCGCGACCTGGCCGAACGGCACGGTATGAAGATCCACGTTGACGGCGCCCGCATCTTCAACGCCGCTCAGGCTCTGGGTTGCAGCGCGGCGGAGCTGGCGCGCCATGCCGATTCGATCACCTTCTGCCTGAGCAAGGGGCTGGCCGCACCCGCCGGCTCCCTGATTTGCGGCGAACCGGACTTTATTCACCAGGCCCGGCGCATGCGCAAAGTGCTGGGGGGCGGCATGCGGCAGGTGGGCGTCCTGGCCGCCGCCGGCATCGTGGCCCTGACCGAAATGAAGGACCGCCTGGCCGAAGACCACGCCAATGCCCGGCGTCTGGCCGAAGGATTGAGCCATATCGCCGGGATCGCCGTCGATCCGTCCCGCATCAAAACCAATATCGTCTATTTCAGCATCGATCGTCCGGGGCTTGCCGCACCGGATCTGGCACAGAGGCTGGACAGCGCCGGCGTGCGCGTACTGCCCACCGGTCCCCAACAGCTCAGGGCCGTAACGCAATACCATGTTTCTGCATCGGACATCGATGCCGCGTTGGCCATCTTTGAGCAAACCATGGCCTCGATTTAGCCGGTACAGGTATCCTTGCCGAAAAGGATTGATGGGAATCCAGGGCCCCTATTTCAAGCGATGGCTGCCGAAAGTCGCATCGGAAGACACGCGGTGGGGCTGGTGGGCGAAAAAGCAACCCGGCACGCAGATCCTTCGGTAGGGTCGTGGACCTGCGCCGGGGGATTTTCAGCTTTTGTTGTCCGTTCAAAAATATGCTATCGTGTCGCCGCCATGAAAAGCAGCCCCCCAAAAAAGAGAGCCCAGATGGTCAGGGACAAGCGGCGGCAGCACCTGGTGGCCGACCGCGAGGCCCTTGAGCGCATCTTCCACCGGCCCGAAAGCGATCAGTCCAGGATGGTGCTCACCAAGTACATGGAGCAGATCCTGTTCGGTCTCCACGATTTTCTGCGGGATCATGTGGGCATCACAGAGGAGATATCCCTCAAGGAGCTTGCGGCGCGGTTCACTTCTTCGGAGATCGCCAAAACACCGGTCAAGAAGCTGACCGACGTGATTTCCGAGATCATCGAGTCCATAGCGCCCCATGCGGTCAACGTCTCTTCGCCCTATTTTATCGGTCATATGACTTCCGCCATCCCGTTTTTCATGGTCCATCTGAACACCATCGTCACGGCTCTGAACCAGAACCCGGTCAAAGTGGAAACATCCAAGGTGGTGAGTGTCTACGAACGCCAGGTCCTGGCCAAGATCCATCGACTGTTGTTTGATTTCGATTCAACCTTTTATGATACCCACATCCAGAAACCGGAGAGCACTTTAGGGTCGTTCGTGGAAGACGGGACCCTGGCCAATCTCTCCGCCCTGTGGGTGGCCAGAAACAGGCTTTTTGCGCCGGCGGCAGGTTGTGCCGGAGTTGAAGCACAGGGCTTGGCGGCGGCCATGCAGGACCGCGGCATCCGAAGGGCCGTTGTGCTCGTATCCGAGTTGGGGCACTACTCCATCCGCAAGGCAGTCGGTGTGTTGGGCCTGGGAAATGATGCCGTCGTTCCCATCGCCGTGGACCACTCCAACCGTATGGACATTCATGTTCTCGGGCAGACGCTGAAGCGGTTTACAGGGGATCCGGAGACCGCCGTAATGTGCGCCATCGGCATTGCCGGCACCACAGAGACCGGTGCGGTGGATCCGCTGGATAGCATCGCGGATATGTGTGCCGAACACCATATTCACTTTCATGTCGACGCCGCCTGGGGTGGGCCGGTGTTGCTGTCGGACCGATACCGCGGCCTTCTGCGAGGCATTGAACGGGCCGATTCGGTGACCATTGACGGCCACAAGCAGTTCTACCTTCCCATGAGCAACGGCATGGTTTTCTTCAAGGATCCCAAGGCCATGGATGCCGTGGCCTATCATGCATCCTACATCAACCGGCCCGGTTCGGTGGATTTGGGAATCCGATCCCTGGTGGGGTCGCGCTGCGCCACCTCGCTGGTGTTGGGCAGCGCGCTGAACATCATGGGGGCAGGGGGGTACGCCCTGCTGATCGATCATGGCATCGACATGGCGAACGCCTTTGCCGAAGAGATACGACGGCGCCCGCTGTTCGAACTCGTTACCCCGCCTGAGCTCAATATCTTGACTTACCGTATCGTTCCGGACGGCTTGGGTGCAGCGCAGAACCTTCTCGCCAATATGGATGAGCAGAATCGTCATCGGCAATTGAACCGTATCAACGTCAGGTTGCAACGGTTGCAGAGGGAAGCAGGCAACAGCTTCGTATCCCGTACCACCTTGCGCCGGACCGGCCGTTCCGACACGGTTGTGCTGCGTGCTGTCATCATGAACCTGCGGACGACGGCGGAAATACTGAGCTCCATCTTGGATGAACAGGAATCGATATACGACAAGCAAATTGCTCCGGCACTGCCTCTCTGACAAGGCAAAAGGTTTCGATGCTTCGCTGAAATCAATCTTATGCTAGGACCGCAATATTTTTGTTTCATTGCCAGCAGGGAAAACATTTTGCCAGCCATAGGTGATCGGGCGCCAATCTGAAAGTTTCGAGCTTTGTCCCATTTCAGCAATAAAATCGTTGCAGAGCAAATATATTGTTGCACATGCCGATTGAAGGATGATTAAAGCCGGGGCGCAAACGGTTTCGCATTGGACGAAACCTCAGACCAAAAATGTTATATCTATCCGTATTTTAAAAATAATAACCAGAATACCCAAATTCGATCCGGCCTCATGAAAGGGGCGGGCGCTTGCTGTAAGCTGGTATGAAAATTGCTTTTTTTATACCGAGGATAGATCCGGCTCTACCTGAACCGCCCGTGAAGGTTTCGAGAGAGCCCAGGCACTTATCACGGGGTACCTGCAGACCGTAAGTGAGAATTCTTGCAGCGTTGGAGAAGTGGAATGGATAAAGCGGTTTACAGCCTGTGTCGCATTTACCCGTTTCATTGCCCCATCGATGTCAAGACGAAAAACAGTCTGGTAAAGTTTGTCGAGAGCCACCCCAAAGTGCCGGGCATGGACGATCTAATAACGCGGCAACTGGTGGAGACCGGATCCTTTATGTCGGATTTCGATAAAATGATCTATTAAGCTAGGAGGGAAGCACGAGATGGATATCGCCGCTGTCGATGAAATCCTGCAAGAATTTCCGGTGGTGCAAGGAAATCTGATCGGGATACTGCACGAGATTCAGAACCATTTTCACTATCTGCCCGAACTGGAGCTTCGTTACGTTTCCAAGCGTACAGGTGTTCCCATGACTCAGATTTACAGCATCGCCAATTTCTACAACCGGTTCAGCCTGGAGCCCAAAGGGCGCAACGAGGTATGCGTGTGCAAGGGCACGGCCTGCCATGTCAAGGGTGCCGAACAAGTCATGAACGAAGTGGAGCGGACCCTTAAGGTGAAGCCGGGGAAGGCCACCGACGACATGCAATTTTCCGTTTCGGAGGTTCGCTGCGTCGGCGCATGCAGCCTGGCGCCGGTGATGGTGGTGAACGAGGATACCCACGGCAAGGTGATCCCCAAACAGGTTTCGGAAATCCTGGACAACTATCGGAAATAAAGAAGGTCTGAACTCATGGAAGAAACCAGTATCAAGGATATTGTCATCAGCGTTTGCGCTGGAACCGGCGGCGTAGCCGCAGGGGGCATGAAGGTGATTGATGCCTTTAACGCCGCTTTGGCTGAAAACGGCATCGCGGCAACCTGCAAAGCCCGCACCCACAAGGTGGGATGCCGCGGGTTCTGCGCCAGAGATGTGCTCGTGGATGTCAGCATTGACGGCGATACGAAACTCTACCAGTTCGTCACTCCGGAGCGGGTGCCCCAGATCGTCACGGATCACATCATAGGCGGAAAGCCTGTCCGGAAATGGTTGGTCAAAGACGACTACTGGGAATTTTACGACAAGCAGAAGAAGCTCGTACTGTCCAATTGCGGTAACATTGATCCCGAATCCATCGAGGAGTATATGGAATGCGGCGGGTATCGGGCGGTACGTAAAGCGCTGGACATGCCTCCCGAGGAGGTGATCCAGATCATAAAAGCTTCCGGACTTCGGGGCCGAGGCGGCGGCGGATTTCCCACCGGCATTAAATGGCAGAGCTGCCGGCAGGCCGAAGGCCGTCCCAGATACGTGTTATGCAACGCCGATGAGGGCGATCCGGGTGCCTTCATGGACTGCTCCATCATGGAGGGCAACCCCCACGCCGTTATCGAGGGGATGATCATCGGCGCCCATGCCATCGGATCCTCGGAGGGTTTTGTCTATATCCGGGCCGAATATCCCCTGGCTGTGAAGCGCCTGCAACTGGCCCTGCGCCAGGCCCGCGCCCGTAATTTTCTGGGCAAGGGGATCTTCGACACCGATGTCGATTTCGACATCAAGGTAGTTCTCGGTGCCGGGGCCTTCGTGTGCGGGGAGTCCACCGCCCTGATGACCTCCATCGAGGACAAAGCCGGCGAACCGCGGCCCAAATACGTGCACACCACCGACCGCGGACTGTGGGGCAAGCCCAGCAACCTCAACAACGTCGAGACGTGGGCCAATGTGCCGCTGATCATTGAAAAAGGCCCCCAGTGGTACGCCAACATCGGGACCGAACGAAGCAAGGGCACCAAGATCTTTTCCCTTGTGGGAAAGATCAACAACACCGGCCTGGTGGAGGTGCCCATGGGTATCCCGCTGAGGGAAATCATCTTCGATATCGGCGGCGGCATTCCCAAGAAGAAGGCATTCAAGGCGGTTCAGACCGGCGGCCCGTCGGGCGGCTGCATCCCGGCATCCCTTCTGGACATGCCCGTGGACTACGAGAATCTCACCGGGGCGGGCTCCATGATGGGCTCCGGCGGCATGATCGTCATGGACGAGGATACCTGCATGGTGGACGTGGCCAAGTACTTTCTCACTTTTTGCATGGATGAAAGTTGCGGCCAGTGCACCCCCTGTCGAGAAGGGATCACCCAGATGGTGCGTTTGCTCACGGAGATCACCGAGGGCAAGGGGACTCCGGGCCATATCGATCTGCTGGAAGAGCTGTCTACTGCCATCCGTGATACCTCGCTGTGCGCCCTGGGCAAGTCGGCACCCAATCCGGTGCTGTCCACCCTGCGCTATTTTCGCGAAGAATATGATGCCCACATCATCGACAAGCGGTGTCCTGCGGGGGTATGTCCGTCCCTGACCACCTTCACCATTGACCCGGATCTGTGCACCGGATGCACCTTGTGCGCGCGCAACTGCCCCATTGACTGCATCTCCGGTAGTAAGAAAGAGCCCCACATCATCGACCAGTCCGTATGCATCAAATGCCGTGCCTGCTACGAAACTTGCAAATTCTCCGCCATCAGAAAGGGATAGGTTGGACCATGCCTCAGATGATTAATCTCAAGATCAACGACAGGGATGTTCAAGCCCCGGCCGGTATGACAATTCTGGAAGCCGCTCGCCGGGAGGGCATTTTCATCCCGACCCTCTGCCACCATGAAGCATTGGAATCTGAAGGCACGTGCCGTCTTTGCATCGTGGAGGTCAGCGGTTCCCTTCGCTCTGGCATCCGGGTGTCCTGCATCCAGGAGGTCAAGGAGGGACTGGTGGTGGAAACCGATACGGAGCGGCTCCGCAAAGACCGTAAAGTCCTTTTCGAGCTCTTGTTGGGCCGTTCGCCCAATTGCCCCGAGCTGCAGGAGCTGGCCGCGAAATGCGGCGTGACCTCCAGCCGGTTTCTGAGTGGAGAGGACGACTGCGTGCGCTGCGGTCGATGCGTACGGGTATGCCGGGACAACATCGGCGCCTATGCCCTGTGCTGGGTCAACCGCGGGCCCGATCGGAAGATCGCAACTGATTTCGAGCGGCTCTCGGAGCGCTGCATTGGATGCGGGGCCTGCGCCCAAGTCTGCCCCACGGGGGCTATCCGCATGGAGGACCGGGGCTTCGAGCGCAAAATTTTCACCTGGGGGCAGGTGGTCTCCCGTTTCAAGCTGGAACCCTGCACGGAATGCGGAAAACCTCTGGCGCCGAAAAAATGTTACGACCACATCAGCGAGAAAGCGTACAAAAATACAGGGCCCGAGCTGGTCTGTACCACCTGTCCCGATTGCGCCAGGAAGGCCGCGAGTCTACCTTTTGCCGGGCTCGCCTACGGCTGATCTCCTTTGATGAGGGACTGGTGAGCAGTGGACGAAGTTGTATAAAAGCTGCGTTACTCGATTACCCGGATCGCTTTCTCAAGATAGCTTTTGGGTAATGTTTGTCTTAAATGTCTGGTGATTTTCTTATTGATGACAAAATCATTATCATCAAAGCCGAACATGGCGTAGTGGGTTACCTGGCCCAAAACGCAACCCGTCGGGATCCTGGTCGATGACTGGATGGCGGCATTTGCTGATTCAGGATTCCAACCGGATATGCCCGAGATGTCGCCGATAATCATGGCATCAACCTCATTCTGCATCTGTTTATAAGTTTTGAGCCATTTGTCGAATGAATCGACATAGGCCTCGACGAACTGTTCGCGAATCTCTTTGCGATACAAACCGCCGTTGCGGTGTGACGAGATCTTGTCCACAGCCAGATACCCCACAGTGATAAGACGGTTGAAGTTTCTCATCGCGTAGATCAATTTTGAGATGGGCGCTTCGGTTTTCAAACCCATGGCGTCGACTCCCCAGTGGGCCAATATCTTATAATAATCATCGCTGTCCTTAAACGTTCGAAGCGCTTTGGAAATCCTGGCGACGACGGTATTGGATGTACGCAAACTGGCGGCGATGTAGTAACCGCCGGAAAGCTCTTCAATGGCAAATGCTTTCCGAAGCACCGATTCCGGCCTGCTGTGCCCCTCTTTTCTGACGATGTAATAGGCAACGGCATCCGGAAAGGGCCATATGTCAATGCGATTGTTCAACAACTTTTTGAAATTTTTCAGTGCGGCGTTGTCGCCGCTTGTCCTGACCAGATCGTCTGTCGAGAAACCTTTGCCCAGCAGCCAGGACTCTACGATATCATCCTTGGTTGTGCCTATTTTGTATTGCTTCATATCGGCCGGATTCTGAATATTGATGTCGGATCGAGAGGCCAAAACCATCGCGGAGTAGGTCGTCGGTGTAAGGATACCGATCCATTTGAACAGGGACTCGCGTCTGCTGTTTCGGCTGATTGAAAAAATCAACGCATCGGCTTGTTTCTGGGCCAGTTTGTAGGATTGCTCCCATGGCAAGCTTTTAATCTCATAGGAAATTCCCGCCGCAGACATCACGCGATGAACCACTTCGGTCGAGACACCCGTGATCTTGCGTTTCTCAGTAAAATTAAATGGTGGGAACTCTTCGGTGTACACGGTCAGTTTTTGGGCATTGGCTGTCGTTGTAAACATCAGCATTGCCAGGAACAGAAGAGCTGTGGTCCGTTTCATGTCAATTGCTCCCGTACAGGTTCGTTGCAATGGCAACGAGCTGTGCAATTAATATGCCCTTTGAATTGTTCGCAATTGCTGTGTTTCAACGAATAGACCGGCGATGATCGCGTAAGACTGCGATGACGTTAGGAAAAGGATGACCTTGTTCCGGCAGACCGGGTGCTGGGAGGAAGATACGACTTTTTTGGTCCATGGTTTGAGACGCTACCGGCATATTTAGTGATATTTTGCCAACAAATTGTATTTACAGGATTATTCATATGAGGTAAAAAATAAAACCAAAGGTAGGGAAAGTAACCGTCTGGCAGCGGCGCAGTTGTTCAATCGCGGACGATGATGATGCGCGAATGGATATCCAAGGAGCGGAGAATGAATTTGAAAATACGGCTTTGTTTTCGTGATCGTATCGGAATTGTGGCGGACATTTCAAAACGGATAGCTGAAAACGAGCTGAATATCGTCCTGATGGAGGTGGTGCGAAAGGACGATGAGGCTCATGTCTACGTGGATGTTGAAGGCGGCGGGCGAATTGAACATAATGATTTAATTTTGAATATGTTAAGGTCTATCCCGGATCTCAAGGAAATTGACGTCATCGATACCTTGCCGCAAGAGGAGCGGGAGAATCGGTTTCGGGTCGTACTGGATAATATGAGCGATGGCGTCCTGTCGATTGATAAAGAAGGACGGGTGACAACCATCAACAAGGTGGCCAGCAGGGTTTTCATGCGCAAACCCGCCGACATCATCGGCAAAAGCATTCGAAGCATCGAACTTCCCCAGTACGCCATCTTAAAATGCCTCGACGGCCGGAGCCTGAAAAACGTCAAGCAGAATCTCATCACCCGGCAGGGGCGCTACCAGTATATTTCGACCTGCAGGCCCATTCGCGATTCTTCCGGAACGGTTGTCGGTGCCGTGGAAATCGCCAAAGACATGCATGAAGTCAAGCGCATGGCGCAGACCGTTTCAGAACCCAGCCAAATCAGTTTCAGCGATATCATCGGTAAAAATCCGGTGGTTAAAGCGGCGATTTCGTTTGCCCAGAAAATTGCCGCCACCGATCCGCCGGTATCCATCCGGGGGGCCAGCGGCACGGGCAAAGAGCTTTTCGCCCGCGCGATCCATACGGCGAGCGGACGCTGCGGCGCCTTTGTACCGATCAACTGCGCCGCCCTCCCGGACCCGCTGCTTGAGAGTGAATTGTTCGGGTATGTCGGCGGCGCTTTTACCGGTGGGAAAAAGGAGGGCAAGCCCGGTTTGTTTGAAACCGCCAAAGACGGCACGGTTTTTCTGGACGAAATCGCCGAGATGTCTCTGTCCTCGCAGGCCAAATTATTGCGCCTGATCCAGGAGGGCGCTGTACGCAGGATCGGGGGCACCAAAGAGATGCCGATCGATGCGCGGATTATCACGGCGACCAACAAAAACCTGGAGCGCATGGTTGAGGAAAAGAGGTTCCGGCAGGATCTGTATTATCGTGTCAGCGTGCTGCCGATTCATATTCCCCCCCTGAAACAGCGGATAGAGGATATTCCGCTGCTGGTAGAGCATTTCCTGTTTCAATTAGCCAGTAAATTGGGGGCGGCCATGCCAACCCTGTCATCCGGGGCATTTAAAAAGCTGATGCATCATGATTGGCCGGGCAATATTAGGGAATTGAAGAATGTTGTGGATCGGGCGGCCATTCTTTGCGAATGCGAGTCCATCGACATCGATTGCATTTTGTTAAGCCATGAAATCGGTCAGCATTCGGCACAGCCTCAGAATGAGTGGATGGCATCAAAGGCATCACTCAAAGAGAGAATCGCGGAATATGAACAACAGATCATTGTCGATGCGTTGAAGATCGATAAAACAATCCGCAAGACCGCCCGTGCATTGAAGATCAGCCACCCCGCGTTGATTAAAAAGATGCGCAAGTACAACATAAGAACGGTAACACGAGTTGAATCGAGCTAAATTACCGATTGCAGTTTAGAAGATGATTCCGCTTTTTCATTTATTGGGATAGCATAATCATTGACACTCTGAAACTGTTTTGAGATACTGACGATTGTTAGTGTTGTTTTCCTTTTTTGTGTGAGTTGCTCGGAGAAATCAATGGCGCAGAATATCGAGGAACAATATAAAAAGGAAATCAATGCGCCCTTCGAGGACAGTTTAACCGGTCTTTTCAACTTCGGTTTTTTTCAATTATCCTTCAATCGAGAGATCCACAGATCCAACCGCTATGGCAAACCGTTTACGCTTGCCTTGATCGATATTGATAATTTTGCCGAATTCAATCAGCAGCATGGTTCCCTGAAGGGAGATCTGATGCTGAAGGAAATCGGAAGCATCATCAAAAAAAACATACGCCAAACGGACCTGGCCGCAAGATGCGCCAACGATGAATTTGCCGTCATCCAGGTTGAGTGCAATCCCACGGATGCCGCCGTGGCAATGGAAAGAGTTGCGGACGAAGTAAAATCAATGTCCCGGGATGATCTGTCCGTGAGCATCGGCATTGCCACATATCAGCCGAACAGCGCCACCATGGAGGGCCTGACAGAAAAGGCCAGAAAGGCGCTGCGAAGGGCGCAATTCGATCTGTTGCGGGATGTCTATATCTTAAACGAAGAAGAGCAGCAGGCCGTTCAAACAAAGCCAAGAGTACTTATCGTAGATGATGATGCGGTCAACATCGCCGTCATGGAACATATCCTTGCCCCGTTGGACTACGAGGTGCTCAAAGCCAACAGCGGTGAAGAAGCATTGGCGCTCATATCCAAAACCGATGTTGATTTGATTCTGTTGGACGTCATGATGCCGGAAGGCATTGATGGGTATGAAGTATGCCGGCGATTAAAAAGCAAAGAAGAAACACGAATGATCCCCATCATCCTGGTAACCGTTCTGGAGGATAGTGATGCCAAGGTCGCGGGGATCGAGTCAGGCGCCGATGATTTCCTCACAAAACCTCCGGATCGCGTTGAGCTGTGCACCAGGGCGAAGTCTCTGATCAAGGTCAGACGGCTGAACCAGAACCTGATCAATATAGAAAATCTGCTCATTTCCCTTGCCAATATGGTGGAAGCGAAAGATGCCTATACGGATGGGCACATCAAGCGGGTGGCAAGTTTAAGTCAGGATCTTGGCCGGTGTCTCGGGCTGTCGATTCATCAGCTGGAGGCATTGAAACTGGGAGGAATACTGCATGATATCGGAAAGCTGTCTATTCCGGGCGAGATTCTGAACAAGCCGTCACGCCTGTCGGAAAAAGAGTGGGAATTGATGAAGAACCATGCCAGCGTCGGCTATAAACTGTGCCTGCCTTTAAAGGGATCACTGGGAGCGGCGCTTGATATTATTCGCCACCATCATGAAAAACTGAACGGCAGTGGCTACCCTGACGGCCTGATGAGTGAAGAAATCTCTTTACCCACACGGATTATGGCGGTCGTCGATATTTTTGACGCCCTGGTCACTGAGCGTCCCTATCGCAAAGCCATGACCAAGGAAGAAGCCCTTGCCATCCTGAAAGAAGAGGCCGACAAGGGTGAACTGGATAGGGATGTCGTTAATGCATTGGAAGATCTGGTCCGATCGTCGCCCGATGGACAGGCGGAGTAGAAACCATGCCGACAAGCGTCACCATAGCAACTTTCAATGTAGAAAACCTGTTTGTCCGATACAGCTTCAAAGGGAAAAAAATCAAAGACCCTCGAGGTAAAACCAAATATCAGCCTTACACGGACAAGCAGCTGGCCGATGCGGTTAAGGACGGCTTTATTGTCGACAAGAAGATGTTCAACCGGACGCTTGGGCCGGTTCGAAAACTCACTGCAAGGGCACTGAAAGGAGTAAAAGCCGATATCGTGGGCCTGCAGGAAGTGGAGAGCCAGGACACGCTCAAAAAATTCAATTCGAACTTCATGGGCTCCAAAAAGTTCAAATATCAGCTGGTCGTGGATGGCAACGACAACCGGTTCATCGACGTTGCGCTGCTCTCCAATTACCCGATCGATTTCGTCCGAACCCACCAGTTTACCAAAAAGGGCAGATCCAAAGTGTTCCCGCGCGACTGCCTGGAGGTCCATATCAACATCAAGGGAAAGCGCCTGCCGATTTTTATCAACCACTTCACCTCCATGATGCGCGGCCGGGCAACGTCACGGCCCAGAAGGGAGTTGCAGAGCCATGAGGTGATAGCGATCCTCAAAGATCGATTCGGTCATCATTACGGAGACCATGACTTTGTCGTTCTGGGTGATCTGAACGACTATATGGTCGAAGGCGACGAGGCTGCTTCGGGGATCCGGGCCTTGTTGCAGTCGGACCAGATGGTCAACGTTGTGGACCGCCTGCCGTCCGCAGACCGATGGACGCACTTTTACAACGGTGACAAATCGTACCACCAGTTGGACTATATCCTCGTGAGCAACTCACTGGCATACAAGGCGGGCAATAAATCGACACAACCTGTCATCGAGAGACGGGGGCAGCCGTTGCGCGTCAACCAGAAAAACAAGCCCAAAATGGTTCACACGTTTTTCCCCGAAATCAAAGGCCGCTTAAAGGCATCGGACCATTGCCCGGTGGGGATCACATTGAAGGTGTAGCGGCCGTTTCTCTATTTGTCGCCATCGCGGCAGGCGGCAGCGGGCATCTCGCCGAAAAGGAACCGCACCCTTGAACGGCCCTGCGGGGCTGCTCGCGCCTATCTTTTTGAATTCACGAATTTTTCCAATGAATGGCGGGACGCCGTCCCGGCCAAAAAACCGTTTAAGTAAACGGCCCATCGGTCGATAGTTAGTTTGGATGATCTATCCGCTATGACGTTCGATACGACGGCAATTCATGTGCCCCTGAGCAGGATTCTCAGCGCTGAGTGCCATATCAACTCTTTGCCAACACAGCGACGCGGTCACCGGCAAAATTATAAAATATCGCATTTGGAGTATCACCATGCCAGATATATTGATTGTGGATGACGATCCATTGGTTCGGAATATGATGTGCCAGGTTATCAGCCGTCAAGGCTATCATGCCGATTCCGCCTCTGACGGGCGATCGGCTCTGGAGAAAGTTTCAGCCGCTACACCTGATTTGATCCTGCTGGACCTGAAGATGCCCGGGATGGATGGATTTGAAGTTGCCAGTCAGATTAAAAGGAACGCCGCGACCAGCGACATACCGATTATTGCGATCACCGGGCATGACACGGTCGACAACCACGTTAAAGCGTTCGATCTGGGCATAGACGGTTATATCTCGAAAGGGGCCGCACGGGCCTCGATCATTGCCATGGTTCGCTCTCATTTGAAAGTCAAGCAATTGAACGACGAGATGAAAGCTTACCAGCATAATCTCGAAACGCAGGTGGCGCTGCGAACCAACCAGCTGAACCAGGCCCTGGAACAGCTTAGAAACGCTTCGCTGGATACCATTTTCAAACTGACGTCTGCCTCGGAATACCGGGACAATGAAACCGGAGCGCACATCAGACGCATGAGCCATTATTCTGCCGTGATTGCTCAAAAAATGGGATTGAAAGATAAAACGGTCGAGGCGCTCCTGTATGCGGCACCCATGCACGACATCGGCAAAATAGGCATCCCCGACAAAATTCTGCTGAAACCTGGAAAACTCGACGCCGACGAGTGGGAGATCATGAAAAAGCACACCATCATCGGGGCCGATATCTTAAAAGGATCCAACATCAGTTTTGTCCGGATGGGCGAAACGATCGCTCTGACCCATCATGAAAAATGGGACGGCAGCGGATATCCGTATGGCTTAAAGGGGCGCGAAATACCGCTGGTGGGGCGCATCACCGCTTTGGCGGATGTCTACGATGCCTTGACGTCGGACCGCCCTTATAAAAAAGCCTTTTCATATGAGAAATCCAATCAGATCATATTGCAGGAGTGCGGGAAACATTTCGATCCGGACGTGGTCGATGCCTTTTTTGAGGTTCAAGACGCCTTTTTGCAGATTAAAGAATCGCATAAGGATGATCGAGACCGATTGTGGCGTTTCGAGCACCGTGTGCCATGCGACTGTTCATCACCTGAACAACATCAAATGTCATCCGCCGCAAAGTGAAGAAATATAAAATAATCGTGCTAAATGGATGGACTGGGATGACAATTCCGGGTTCAGCTTGAGCATCGACGCTGAAAGAATGACGACAACAAACCTCTATGCTTGCATTTGTCTAACAAATTCAGTATGATCCTTTTGCTACACGTTCAAAGCACCATCATCTCAATAAATCGATCCATTTTCTAATTTCGCTGCAGTCTATCGGAGAGTCCATGGACAGATCCATAGGCCCTGCCGATATCGGCAATCGGGAACAGTCAGTGGATCCCCATCGTCAGCAAGGCGGCGTTAAATGAATGCCATGGTAAAAACGCGTTTGCTGCATTCCTTATCTTTCCCTGAGAAAAGACATCCTATTTATTTTTTACCATCAATGAACATGTATGCAACGAAAGGAGTAGGGAGATGTTAAAAGAATTCAAGGAATTTGCAATGAGGGGGAATGTCGTTGATATGGCAGTTGGCATTATCATCGGGGCGGCCTTTGGTACGATTGTCAAGTCACTCGTCGCCGACATCCTGATGCCGCCCATCGGCCTGTTGCTTGGCAATGTAGACTTTTCTAATCTTTTCATCGTGATCAAGCAGGGCGCGGCCGCCGGGCCGTTTGCCACTGTGGCGGAAGCACAAAAAGCGGGAGCGGTGACGATCAACTACGGCATGTTCATTAATACCATTATTAGCTTCTTAATCGTGGCCTTTGCGATTTTCATCGTCATTAAAGGCATCAATAAACTCAAAAGAGAAGAAGAAGCGCCGCCGGAAGAACCAACGACAAAAGAATGCCCGCACTGCTTTTCGGAAATCTCCATCAAGGCCACCCGATGCGGATTTTGCACATCAGAGCTGCAGCAAGCATAAAGGAATTTGTCTGAACGACTAAGTAAAAGAAAATCGCTCCGAGGCACATAACAAGGTCGGTGGCGTTTATCGTTTTCGGGCTTATGATGTTCACTGGCACACCAGCTTGTCGGTAGGAGACCATCTTTGTCTTTATTGTTGTGTATATGGTATGCTGTCGCGCGAATTGATCAGCCTGGTTTTCTTGGGATACTATCAATGTAACACAATATTTTCAGCACCCGAAATGGCCTGAAAAATGGATAGGCGGGCGTGAAAAAGGCTGTAGATCAAAGGCGTGAGTGGTTCTTAACTTAATATCACTTTATAGAGGAAAGATTCAGTCTTTCTTTTTGTGTTTTTATTTAGGGTTTTTGCACCCCGGCTGCTCACACCTCATAAAACAATCTTTGAATAATAGCAGGGTTATGGTGTGCCAGGGTTATATGTACAACAAGATTTATAGGATTGTCCGGAAAGAAGCCTATCTTCCCTGGTTCTTTCACTCTCGGTGTTTGAATGCCTTCAACATATAGTGTCGGGATATCAACTTTTTATGGGAATGTCGGTGTAAAGTAAAAAAGTGTTTAAATAATAGTAAGTTAAAATAGAACCAACAGTGGTAAGTTATTTGCAGTAATATATAAATGGGTTCGTTCCTGGTTAACATGGCCCTGGAAGCGATAGTTGATAAGCCGAAAGTCCGTTCACATTTGAATATTCACACAGACATACTGAATGGCAGTCATCTAGCGGCCGCACGGCTCATCAAACTTATAGAGAATAATGAGCCGGAAAGCTATGACGCCCTTAAAAAGCTCTACCCTCATACGGGGCATTCTTTCATTGTCGGCATTACCGGCCCGCCAGGAGCCGGCAAATCAACACTGTTTGATCGGCTCATCCACGAATTCAGAAAAGTATCCAAAAAAGTGGCCATTCTGGTTTTTGACCCTACCAGCCCCATAACCGGTGGAGCCATCTTGGGTGATAGAATCCGGATGAATCGGCATAGTCTGGATTCAGGCGTGTTTATCCGCTCGATCGCTACGCGCGGTGCCTTAGGGGGCATCAGCAGGACGGCCAAAGGGGCGTTGATCGTGCTGGATGCCATGAAATACGACGTGATTCTGATCGAAACGGCAGGCATCGGACAAATCGGCTCGGACATTTCGTTGTTGACCCATATGACTATAGTGGTTTGCATCCCAGGGATGGGAGACGGCCTGCAGATCATCAAAGCCGGCACACTGGAATTAGCGGATCTGTATGTTGTCAACAAATCAGATCTCCCTGGCGCCGAGGAAGTAAGAAATCATTTAGAATCATTACTCAAGCTGAAGTATACTGCGGAAACCAGGCAACAACCGGGAATCATCATGGCCAGCGCCGCCTATAATGAGGGGATTGACGACATCATGCAGGCGATATCGTCATTCCGACAGCGCCTTCAAGATGGTGATGCGTTTGGAGCCAAGACCCACGATCAAACCGCCCGGCATCTCGAAGCACTAATCAAACAAACGGCAGCGGAATGCTTCTGGCAACACATTCGCGACACCTTAGAATTTCAGGATATATTGGCCAAGGTCCAAAACCGACAAATTGATCCCTATTCGGCCACCCAGGATATCATGCAACGACTGCTGCGGCATTTTTCGTAAATCCGACATAGTGAAAAGCGATCAATAGCATCACTAAAATTGAACTTTTTGCCATAAGCACCTGCCCGATATCACCCTGTCAGCCTTTTCGGCACAAGGATTGATAAGCTTCCCATGTGTCTATGTCGAGACAGGCATTTTCATTCCCCACTTCAATTTCAATCACCCGCTCTGGATAAGCGCTGAAAAGAGGCCGGGCGCCGACATCGCCAATTATTGAAAATAATTGAGGAAAGAGACTGCGCGCGATGAGTGCCGGGTTTCCTCTTTTTCCGCCATATGTGGGAATGATGATATCTGCAGCGGATTGCCTGAACCCAGCCACTATTCTACGGATAATTTCACCGGTTACGAAGGGTTGATCGCCCAATAAGAAAAGCGCCCCATCACAGCATTCCGGTACCGCCGATAGACCTGCTTTCAATGATGCGCTTTGACCGTTTTGATATTCCTTGGCAATTACCACTCGCGTGGCTTCGAAATCGATTTTCTGTTGAATCACAGCAGCCTGATGGCCCAGGACGACAATGAGAGGGGAGAGGCACGCAGCTGCGCGGGCATTTGCAATGACATTCGCCAGCAGGGGCTTGCGCTGAAACATGAGCAACTGCTTTGCAGTGCCCATGCGAGTAGACATACCGGCTGCCAAAGTGACGCCGGCGACGCGTTTGCGTTGTTTGTATCCCATAACCGTCCGTTCAAATACCGGGCGAAAAAAGGCTGTCAACCGCTGTTTTTTCATGGTCAAGGCTGCCAATCAGCACGTCGTTTAATTTCCCGCGGGCAGTTCTAAACAAGATTTGGCCTATTTTATGCCCGGATGCATACCGGTCGGGCGTTTCCGCCTTATTCAGAAAAACGAAACGTCTTGCACCGACGGGGCAGCCTTTCATCATGCCTCTTGGGTGCAGCAATACATTGCAAACAGATTGGGCAGTGACGGTCTCCCCTTCGGGTAATCCCGTCAGTTGTGTAAACTGATCGTGTCTAAAGACATGCTCGTCCGTCAGCAAGGCACCCACCCCGTCCAGACCGATGACCACGACGAGCACTGTGGTCGCCAAGGGTATGACCGGTTCATGACTGGCAGGTGCTTTCAGGGGGCGGTGGGCCGCCCCATCTGCTTCTACCAGGATATAGTCAAACCGGCCGCTATGCCAGATTTCGTCGATTACAGATGGGGCATATCCAAGTAGTTTACGCCCAGTATCATCATAACGCGCAGCTGCCGTAAGGTGGATCGCTTCAAAAGAGCCCCGGTCGGCATATCGTATAACTTCCTGGGGATTTTCCGATATCATCACTTCCGGAGACTGGTCGGCGGTGGGCTTGAAAATCTTTGTCGATGTGGTAGTCAATACGCGGTGCCCATTCTTTAGCAACTCTGCAGCGAGCCTGAACATGAGTGTGGTTTTGCCGCCGGCGCCCACGATACTGACAGTGCTGTTTATAGAAAGTCCAAATGCGTCGATAAGTGATTTCTTCACAATATACCTATAAAGCACAGGAAAGTATAGGCGTCAATCTGGCTTCTGAAAATTCGAGGGGGCAGCAGATCGGATACGGGCGATACGTGTGGTATTGCGGGCCAATCATGACAAAATGCATTTTGCAACGTTGAATGCAGTGTCAAGCGCATTGGAAATTTGCCTGAATATATTTATCCGTTTCATCCTGAGTCCTGCAATTTGATCTGTTAAATTGCATCATGATAGACGTCAATACTGCGCCGGCGATAGCACGCGCCTTGTCCGAAATGGTGTAACAGAATTCGATTTGCCCGCGAGGATCGATATCTCCAATTTTTAACCCTCGCTGCACGGTGGTTCCATTTCTAATAATTCCACGAAGCACGCCGGCTATTTCAGCCCGAACCGATTGATCACCAACCATTCCAACGCATTCGTTGGGTTGCACCCTGTCACCGATGTGCCTTTTAGCGACGAACCGGCCTGCAATGGGTGCTCTCAAAACGCGCTCGCTCGAATATCCGCCAAGAACACCAGGAATTCCGGTATCTTTGTCCGCGGGACCAGAAAATATTAGCCGCCCTAGATTATGCCCCCGGTTCGTCTCGATGACGACATGGGCATCTTGCCCGGCAACAAACCCGGGACCTAACGCGACCACCAGTTCAGCGTCTTCAGCAGCGGTACCCAAATTTTTTTTAGCCACAATAGCGTCAATGACCACTTTCGGTCTGAGTTGCTTAATCATCAGCCAGCGTGGATCGGCAACAATGGGAATTGCCCTATGAGTCCATGCGCTTTGCATATCAGAGATATTTTCCGCCCGAATGCCGTTGACGCCTTCAATAGTGATTTCCTTGGAATGAATCGCGCTGGAGAAAGAAACACGCCTGCGAATTGCCAGGGGAGAGGCTGTTTCCATCATAAAAGTCCGTAAAAAATTTGCACGGAACAAACAGTGGGCAATTGCACTTGCCATCTCGCCGGCACCTTTGATAGCTATCACAAGGTCTTGCAAGGTTTACCTCCCAATAAAGGACCCAATCACATGCCGATTGAACAAAACCGCTATAACCTAAAAACACTTGGCAAATTATGCAATAAAAGTGCCGAATAATTATTGCCGGGTAATCGAAATAACTGCAATGAAATTCGTTTTCAGGGGCTGTGCACGATCAAAAATGTTGAAATATCAGCTACTAGAATTAAGCGGGTATCTCGGACGATGCTCACTGGTACAGTCAAATGCCGATCTGCGATTGGCAGTGAGAGATTGACTGAAGGGGTCGGAGGGATGATCAAGGCTGTCATTTCGCGGCTCTGAGGGTATCAGGCGAATGCTCGGTTTGGATGCGACTTGCTACAGATTGGAGATGGACCACATTTAGAGGCGGCATGGTCAATGGCAATAAAATGAGACGCACTTCGCTTTGATAATTATTCAGCAATAAATCTGTAGAAATATCAACATAAACTTGACATGGAGGGCTTAAGCGCAATATTGTGAAAAAAAGAACACACATTTTATGCGAAAAGGATAGAATCTGTTGTCCATTTTCCATCCAAAATTACCATTGAAGGAAAAAACGTATGGCCGACCTGGATTTTACCCCGAGGCAGCTGGAATTTCTGAATGTGTTAGACGCGTTCAAAGGGCCGGTATCTATAAGACTCGCTGGCGCGATCGCTCCGCTACCTCCAGATGAACTGCTTGACCTCTTGCGCCGCGGAAAAAGATTAGATCTGATTTATGAACCCGAGCAAGATGTTTTTAGACTCTCTGAGAAATTGCCCCACAATCTGTTAGAAGAGTTTGAGAAACGAACCGAAAAAGAAAAAATTAATGCCATCCGCAGGCAACTTTCGGAGCTAAACTTGTGGCGGGAGCTCCCGCTTCAGCTCCGCGCGAGTATGCTGGCGAGATCGGGAGATAACAGAAGCGCTGCGTTCTCGTATAATGAAATTGCACAGCAGGCACTTGACACTCAAAAGCAATATGTGGCGTATGAAAATCTTATAATGGTGATAAAATCCCTGGCCGAGCATCTGGGGGAAAACAAAACCGATGCCATTTTTGTTAAGGCATGTTTGCAGCTATGCTACCTTTGCTACTTTTTCGGCAGGCATTTGAGCCTCCTGCCGCTAGCCCTCAAGCGAGCGATTCAGGCAGCAGACCGATTGGGAGATAAACGCTCCAAGGCGCTTCTTAATTTTCATCTTGGTTTTTATAATTTTACTTTCGGAAGAACTTCAGAGGCTCTGCAAAATCTCGAGACCGGTCGATTGATATTTGAAGAACTGGGCGATGAAGATATGCTGATCCAGTCCGCCGGTTTTATGGGTCTTTCCTATTTTATCCAGGGTCTCAACAAGGCGGCCTTGGAAATGTTTGAGAAAACTGAAATGTATTTCGATGCCCATGCAGGGTTTTTGTATAGTCCGATTTTTATGGCATACTGTGCTGCATACATAGGCCATTTTGACAGAGCCATCGGGTGTATAGACTATTTTTGGCATATGGCGCGGAAAATGGGATGCGATTCCATCTCGGCCAGTTACAGAGCCACATTGGGAGAATTGCTGCTGGCTACAAACAAATTTGATGTGGGAAAAGTTCATCTTATCAGAGCACTGGAATTATCATACGCTTCAAAAAATGAATTCGCAGCCCATCTTGCAGAGAGCGGTCTGACTTTTTATTACTATAGAAACAATAACTTTGCTAAGGCGGCTGAATATTTTGACAGGGTTTACTCAAGAATGGTCAAATCCAAGGTTACGATTTTGTCCATGACTCCATGGCTTATACAAATGGTTTATGATGCTGAAAAGCATGGATTCGATCCGCCTCCCGGATTCCGGTGCAATCAGTTGGTAGAAAAATTGATGCATGAAAGAAATATCCACCTGAAAGGAGTCGCTTTGAGGTTAAAAGCAAAGGAACTGCCTGATACCGGTGGACCAAGGGATGTCGCAACTAAGCTGCTCAAAGAGAGTGAATCATGCCTTAGGGCTGCTTCCGATCCCATTCAACTTGCAAAAACTCAGTTGGATATCGCAAGGTTGATGGTAAACGACGGAAATCTAAGTGAAGCCCGTTCTCTGGCAATGAAAGCGCGTCTGAGCCTTTCCGGAAAATGGGAATTTATTTTCCCTGATGACTTGAGATTTCTCCTGGAGAAAGGAAATGAAGGAGTAAATATAATACACTTTGGAAGCGGCTTCATTGAAGATTTTATTGATAAGTTGGGTGAACTGCCGTATCATCATAACATTAATAGAAGTATTTCAAACATACTCTCGTTTACCAACCGTGCTTTTCGTGCGGAACGCGGCGTGATTTTGTGGCTGGATGCGAAACGGAAAAAAACGCTTATACCAAAGGCTTTCAAAAACATGAGCGCATCCGATCTTGACTCTGAAAGCTTCAGGTCAAACATGGTCGCAATAATACAATGTCAATCCCAGAATCAACCCATTCTTATAAATAATAAATCCAAAAAGAACATATCCAAGCAGTCCGTTCCGTTGTCGGCCATCTGTTTACCAATCTGCATAAATGGTGTTTGCCAAGGCGTTTTGTATCATGACAATACGTACCTTGAAAACTACTTTGAGCTGCTTACCAAAAAAAATCTGGCACTTGTAAGCGCTCATCTTGAACGGTATTTTGTACGCTGTTTCGAATTCAACAGCGCTATCGAAAAGACCAAAAAAAATGTTGCCAGAGAAGCAACTTCAACTCAGAAATCAGGTGATAATGAATTAGTTGCAAAGTGCCAACTAATGATTGATTTGTTGGGCCAGGCTGATAAGGTTGCTGTTACGGAAAGCACTGTGCTTATTACGGGCGAAACAGGTGTCGGTAAGGAATTGTTGGCCAAAAGGATTCATACGATGAGTTCCCGTGCATCGGCACCTTTTATTACCGTAGATTCCACGACAATTCCAGATAATCTTGTTGAAAGCGAACTTTTCGGCCACGAAAAAGGCGCCTTTACAGGCGCTGACCGGCAAAAAATCGGGCGCTTGGAGTTGGCTGACAAAGGCACCTTATTCATTGATGAGATTGGAGAATTGCCAAAAGCAACTCAGGCGAAACTGTTGCGAGTGCTTCAAGAAAAAACCTTTATCAGAGTGGGCGGTACTATGCCCATATCCTCAGATTTCCGTTTGGTGGTTGCTACGAATCGTAATCTGGAAGAGGAGGTCCGAAAGAATAATTTTAGAGAGGATCTTTATTTTCGATTGAATACTGTGCCATTGTTTTTGCCACCTCTGAGAAAACGGGGAAAAGATATAATTGAATTGGCCCGATATTTTCTTAAGCAATTTTCTATTAAATATCAACGCGACTATTTATCTATATCCCATGAGGAGGAAAAGAGGCTATGCCTTTATGCATGGCCCGGAAACATTCGTGAACTTGAGCATGTCATTGAGCGTTCGGTCATTCTTTCAAAGGGAGACCAATTAGAAATAAATATTATTACAGACCCAAACCGAACATTCATTGATGAAACCAAAGAATTAATTACCTTGGATGAACTTCAACGCCGCTATATTTTGCATGTTCTGAAAAAAACCGGCGGTAAAATATACGGCAAAGGCGGAGCCGCCGAATTATTAGGAATCAATAGAGGTACGCTTTATTCTAGAATGAGGAAATTAGGCATTAAGGCGTAGCAGGGTATCCGCAACTCGGAGTTTCCCGGCTTCCGTTTCAGGGCAGGCTCTCTTCAGGGTTTGATATGAAAATTGCCTCATCCACGTTGGCGTGGCCATGGCCTGTTCATATTCAATCAATGTTCTGCCGGCATTACAACGATTAAGGGACATCCCCTCCTAACTACTCTTCAATATCTATAAAATGAGTATACCGAAATGAATATTGCGCGGCACATATTTTGCGTTCAGTTTATTTTCAAGTCGATGAAGGCGCCTCAACCGCGAGGATACAGCCATGCAAGATAAATGGGACTGGTTTCTGATTTATGGTTTGAGTTTCGGGGCATTAATCTTCGGGTTTGAGGACTGATGGGCCGTAACGGGTTTTATTCTCCCTCTCCCTTGAGGAAGCAGGTTTGGGTGAGGGTGGTCGGGGAAATGAATCATCTTGGGTGAGTCGCAACTCAATTTGTATGAATCGCAAGCTTTACTCGAGGTCGTTGGACCTGCTATCCGGCCGGGCGGGTTCGAGTTGACCGAACGGGGATTGTCGCACTGCCGATTGGCGCCGGGTGCCCGAGTTCTGGATGTCGGCTGCGGCACCGGCGTGGTTGTTGATTTTGTCAGGCGAAAGTACGGCTTGGCGGCCGTGGGAATCGATTTTTCCTCTGTCCTGCTGGAAGAAGGGATCAGGGCCCACGGCGGTTCGCCGCTGGTGCGGGGGCGGGCCGAACAGCTGCCGGTGACGGACGGAATTTTCGAGGCGGTATTGTGCGAATGCGTGCTTTCTCTTTGCCGGGAACCGCAGAACGTATTGCGTGAAATCCAGCGGGTGATGCAGGCCGGAGGATGTTTGGTCCTGTCGGATGTATATACCCGCGGCCCGGCCGGACCGGCGTGGAGCGCCAAGCCGTCCATCCACTGCTGCCTGCAGGGAGCCGTGGACAGGACGACAGTTCTGGATCGCGTGGCGGATGCCGGGTTCGACCTGCTGATGTGGGAAGATCATTCCCCTTTACTCAATCAATTGGCGGCTCGTCTGGCCTGGACCTATGGCTCCTTGGATAATTTCTGGTCGGAGGTCGGCGGTTTTTGTGCCGCCGGCGCCATGGGAACGAGCCGGACAGGGGCATGCATCCGGCCGGGGTATTTTCTCCTGGTGGCTCGTAAAAGATGAAGGCAAAAGTTCAGGGTTTAGTAGGGGATATCTCATGGATGACACGCTGATACGCATGTTGCAACTGGGGAAGCAGGGTTACACTTGCAGTCAGATTATCATTTTGCTGGGGCTGGAGGGCCGCGGCGAGATCAATCCGAATCTGGTGCGAGCTATGGGTGGATTGGCTTACGGTTGCGGCAGCGGCGGCGGTACGTGTGGTACGTTGACCGCCGGATGCTGTTTGCTGGCTCTCTATGCCGGCAAGGGCAGCGCCGAAGAGACCCCTTCGGATCGTTTTGATCTCATGTTGCAGGAACTCAACGATTGGTTTAGCCATTACACTGGGTGTAGCCCCAATGACTTGAGCTGCAGCAGCATTGTAGGTGAGGCCGGTCCGGCAGCGTCACGCCAGCGTTGCGGCGCAATCGTAGCCGACACTTATGCTAAAGTTATGGAGATCCTGTCTTTCAATGGCATCGATCCGTATGATCTGTGACGATAAGAATATCCTTGAAGGCAATATTATTGTGATTACCAGGAACGCAAATCAGTCAACGATATGATCAAAAATCATCACAAAGAGGCTAGTGAGCCCATAGCTGGAACTTCCCCGTTGCCGGACCGCACTCGAACGGAGAGCCTTTGCCCAGTATGCCTGAGGCGCCTGCCTGCGCAGCGGTTACTGTTGGACGATGGCATGTATCTGGATAGAAGGTGCCCGCAACATGGGGCTTTCCAAACCCCCATTTGGCGCGGGCCGCCGGCTTTCAATCAATGGCAGCGACAAAGAATACCGGTTCAGGCGCCCGTACAGTTTACCGGCAGTCAAAAAGGCTGCCCATTTGATTGCGGATTGTGCCCCGATCACCAGCAACGACCCTGCACGGTCGTCATCGAAGTCACACAGCGCTGTAATCTGGCATGCCCTGTATGCTATGCGGCTGCACCGGCCAATACCTCCGATCCTTCCCCTGCCACTGTAGCTGAAATGTTTCGCAGAGCTGCCCAGGCCGGGCCGGGTTCCAATATCCAGCTTTCCGGCGGGGAACCCACCATGCGCGACGATTTGCCTGCGCTTGTGGCCATGGGTCGCGACGCCGGTTTCAATTTCATTCAGGTCAACACCAACGGCCTGCGCCTGGGCCGTGACCGTGCCTTTGTCAAAGCCTTGAAACAGGCCGGGCTGGCTTCGATATTCCTGCAATTTGACGGCGTTGAGGACCACGTTTACCGATACCTGCGAGGGCGCGACTTGATGGCGGAAAAGCGTTGCGCCATCGAAGCCTGCGCTGAGCAGGGCATCGGCGTTGTCTTGGTGACGACCCTGGTGCCAGGCATCAATACAGGGCAGATTGGCGCCATTTTGCAGGCCGCTCTGTCGTGGGCGCCGGCCGTGCGAGGTGTCCATTTTCAGCCGATCAGCTATTTCGGTCGATATCTCACGATACCTGCCGGAGCAAACCGTATCACCCTGCCGGAAGTCATGCGCGCCATCGAAACGCAGAGCGCCGGTCGGTTCAAGGCCGCCCACCTGGGGCCTCCGGGTTGCGAGAATGCCCTATGCTCCTTTCACGGGCGGTTCATTCAATTGGCCGGCGGCAAAATGGTGCCGCTGAAAGCGTCCGCACCGAAGGACTGCGGATGCGCCCCTGTGAAGGCAGATGTGGCCGCTGTCCGGGCCATGGCTAGCGTGGCCCGCCAATGGACCGGTCCGGACCGGCTGGCGATGAAAAAAGCATCCCATGGCGAATGCACCGTCCAGGACTCAGCCTCCAGATCCGGCAAAGGAGAGTCTCCGGCATCCTTGAGCCTGGATGACTTCATCCATCAGGCGCGCACCCATATATTCTCAATCTCGGGCATGGCCTTTCAGGATGCCTGGACCCTTGCCCTTGACCGCGTCCGGGACTGCTGTATCCATGTGATGACCCCCGATGGACGGCTGATTCCCTTTTGTCTCTATAACCTGACTGCCGCCGATGGCAGGAGATTGTATCGCACATGAAGACCTGTGCACAAACACCTTTGGAGGATTGGGTCAAAAGCAAAATCGGTTTGCCTGCCCATCAGGAGCTGACCCGCCAGCTCCTGGCAACTTACCAGTTGGAAAGGCTGCAGATGACTGTGGACTATGTCAAACGCCGCTGCCCGTTCTACCGTCGCCGTTTTGCTGCTTTTGCCCCTGAATCCCTTAGGCGTCTTTCGGATTTTGCCCAATGGCCAATGACGACACCCGAGGATCTAAGCAAGGACCCGTTAGCATTTCTTTGTATCTCCCAAAGCGCAGTGGAGCGGGTCGTGACGCTGGCGTCCCGGTCAGCTCGGCACCAACCCAGGCGCCTGTATTTCAGCGCTTCAGATTTGGAGTTGGCGGTGGATTTTTTCCACCAAGGTTTCGCAACCGCAGTTGCGCCGGGCCAGCGAATGCTGATTATGATGCCAAGCAAATCCCCGTACAGTGTGGGCGATCTGCTATCCCGCAGTCTATCCCGCCTGTCGGTGCATGCCGTTGCCCATGGTCCCATGCAATCGCCCCGGGCAGCAATTGCCGCCATCCTGGAAAATCGCATTGACTGCCTGGTCGGGGCTCCCACAGAGATGGCGGTTTTGACACGGCATCCCGGCCGCGCACGTATCCGGTGCGGACAGATCAGGAGCATCTGGCTCGGTACTCAAAATACCCGGCGCTCTGCGGCAGGGGAAATTGGCCGGGCATGGGGTTGCCGAGTCTATCAGCATTACGGCGCCGCCGAGATGTGCCCGGGCGGCGGGGTTCAGTGTCTGGCCCGGGACGGGTTCCATCTTCGGGAAGCGGATCTGTTCATCGAAATAATTGACTCGCAAACTCGCCGGCCGGTAGCTGACGGCACTTTTGGGGAGGTGGTGGTGACCACCCTGACCCGGGAAGCCATGCCGCTGGTGCGTTACCGGACCGGCCACAGGGCTGCATTCATGACAGACCCTTGTCCATGCGGTAGTCAATTGCGACGCCTGACGTCCATCACCCATTTAACGAATACCCCATACGCTCGAAAAGGAAATTAAACGCATGGATTCAATCGTTGCAGCCGCCTGTGAGCTTCTCGGCCAGGGGCGGGCATTCATTATGGCAACCATTTTCCGTCAGCAGGGGTCAGCGCCCCGGACATCGGGCGCGCGGATGCTTATCACGGCTGAGCAGCAGATCGTCGGCACCATCGGCGGTGGTCTGCTGGAAGCGAATACCATAACGGCCGCCGCCCGAATGAGCGCACAAACGCCCGCCAGGATTCTGGATTTCGACCTCACCAGTCAAGATGCCGCCAAGTTGGAGATGATTTGTGGTGGCCGTGTACAAGTGCTTCTGGATTATATTGCGGTCAATGACGAAAACCTGACCCTTTTCGATAACTGGCGTAAGGCGTTGTCCCAAAGGCACAAGGCGATGCTTGTTTCCGTCGTATCGGGCGAAAAGGGGCAAGCCGAAAGGATAGATCATGGACTTCTATTGGGCCGCTATCAAACCCAGGGCCCTTTGGAATGGCCGGCCGGCCTGCAGGAGAAGCTGTCGCATACAACGGCTGGTGCTCCTCATATTCAAGTATTGAATCATGAAGGAAGTCTGGTGGTGGCCGATCCCGGTTGGATCGCGCCAGCCCTGTATATCTTCGGCGCCGGCCACGTGGCGCTACCGACATCCCGTTTGGCTTCCATGGTGGGATTCGCCGTGACTGTGGTGGATGACCGGGCGGAATTCGCCGATCGCGCAAGATTTCCCGAAGCCGCGGCAGTGCGTGTAATTCCCAATTTTAATGGAGCAATTGAACATTTGACTACTGACAGGGACACGTATATCATCATTGTCACCCGGGGGCATCTGCATGACAAAGTCGTACTGGCACAGGCGCTAAAGACATCCGCTGCATACATTGGTATGATCGGCAGCCGTCGTAAGAGAGACATCATCTACAAGGCACTTTTGAAGGAAGGATTTACAGACGCCGATATCGCACGGGTGCACTGCCCCATTGGCCTGTCTATCGGCGCTGATACGCCGGAGGAAATTGCCGTGAGTATTGCAGCTGAGTTGATCGCCGTGCGGTCAGGCGTAGATCCATAGCTGGTTCGCACAGCTGCCCTGAAATTCTCCACCGTGGATGATTACCAGTTGGTCCTGACCTTCGACAGGAAAAACCTGTAACTTCCAAACCTGGACGCGATCCTGAATAGTAAAGGCCTGCGTCACCCACGTCTCGAACTGCATAAATATACCCAAATATGTCGTTGATATATCGCCACTTTCTTAAGGCGTCGCAGTTCAAAAAAAATAATATTATGAAATAATGATATGTTAAACCGATGTCAGAGTTGGTAGGCTATTTGCATGAAAAAAGAGTGGAGAAATATAAATTATTGCTCATGTTTTTATTGACCGCTGGGGGGGATAGCTGCCGGTCCGGCTTTGTTTTAATGCTAAGCGATATATCAAAAAGACAAAACCGCATTTATCGGCCTTTGGAATTTAGGCAATCATTGCGTTTTCCTTCAACCTTAGGGAACTAACGGTTTGCTCACAGGGCTTAATGACAAGCCGAAGCATGGCATGTTGAAGGCTTTGCCCTGAAAGAAGGACTTTGCACAATGAGATTCAAAGGGAAGACTGCGATCGTCACCGGGGGGTCAGCTGGTATCGGCAAGGCGATTGGTATCAAGCTTGCGCGCGAAGGTGCCAAAATAGCAATTTTCAGCACCAATCCGGAGAGAGGGGAGGCTGCGGCGCGGGAAATCGAAGCGCTGGGTAGGCAGGCAAAATTCTACAAATGCAATGTGGTTGATTACGAACAGGCTAAGACCCAGGCTGCGAGGGTCAACGTTGACTTCGGGGCGATCGACATCCTGATTAACAACGCGGGTATTGATAAACAAGAGCTGTTCACCGAAACCAATGTCTCCGGCTGGAACCGGCTAATCGATGTCAACTATAAGGGTTTTCTCGTCGTCACCCATGTATGCCTGCCGTATATGGTTGCCCAGAAATCCGGAGTGGTCGTCAGCATAGGGTCCGTGGCCGGTCGCGTTGGAACCACCGGCGCCGTTGTTTACAGTGGGACCAAGGCGGCCGTCATGGCCAGCTCCAAAGCTTTGGCCCGTGAAATGGTCCGATACAACACCCGCGTCAACTGCGTGGCCCCCGGACCTGTGCAAACCTCGCTGTTGGCAGGACTTCATGAGGGTGTATCGGGAAAGGCAGTAATGGAATCCGTGGCCAGGATGATCCCCATGCGGCGTATCGGGAAGACCGAGGATATTGCGGACGTGGTGGCTTTTCTGGCCAGTGACGACGCCCGCTATATGACAGGGCAAGTGATTGCTGTTGATGGCGGCTTGACGATGATCGGGTAGCTGCACGAGCAGGCGCTGGGTGTCACCGGCGGTGCGACGCCGAAGCTGTGGGTAGCTATTGAGATGACACAGCCTGCATTGCCCACATGTTGCATTGTAAGGGCAGGACGTTTTTCGTTAGAGGTTCAGAGAGGGCAAGGACACGAGGGAAAGTAATGCACAATTGATGGTTAACTGATCTTCTCATGGATTGGAGGTGACAATGGATTTTCAGGTTCCGGATCACATCCGGACGCGTGCGCTTGAGACCCGCGCGTGGGTCGAAAACGTGCTCGATCCTCTTTCGTCTGACTTGGAGAAAAAGGAGATCTTTCCTCCAGCGCTTTACGAAGAGTTGAAGCGGGGCAGGTTTTTCGGCGTTACCATTCCCAAAGAATACGGTGGCGAAGGACTGCCAATGACGCACTGGTTCACTATTCTTGAGGAGCTGTCTAGAGGCTATGCCTTCGTGCGGATGATGGCGCACTGCATGAACGGGTTGATGTGGCGTGCCATCTATTTTTTTGGCCAGGAGCACCACAAGAAGGAACTGCTCCCCCGAATGGCCCGCGGCGAGATCATGGTAGCCAACTGTCTGACCGAGCCCGAAACGGGGACCGGCAAGGATATCGACACCAAAGCCGAGAAGTCCGGTGACAATTGGATTATCAACGGCCGCAAATGGCTGATTACCGTATTCCCGGACCTGGTCCCGTGTTTTTACATCGCCTTCGCGAACACGGGCAGCGGTGTTACCTGCTTCGGTGTCCGCAGTGACAACCCCGGAATCGTTCTTCAGCCAATGGCCAGGATGATGGGAACGCAGGGTCCACGTCATTTCAATATTCATTTCCGCGATTGCAAAGTACCGGAAAGCGATATTATCGGCGCCCATGGGAAGGGACTCACTGTTGCGTTTGATATGCTGGCCCTTAGTCGTGTTTCCATTTCCGCGTGCTGCGTTGGCGTTGCCCAGAAGATGCTGGATTTATGCGTCCCCTACGCCAAGCAGCGGAGCACTTTCGGCAAGCCGCTGTCCCAACGCCAAGCCATTCAGTGGAGCCTTGCCGAGATGGCG
>JBNKKC010000015.1:0-13818 GCA_050291625.1 Desulfobacteraceae bacterium | reverse complement strand
GGCAGCAGCAGTCCGGTGGATTCCGGACCGGGCACTGCCAAGGCGATCAGGGGCACCACCAGAATCACCAGACCGCCCACCGACGTTTTCGAAAAACCGACAAGAAAGGCTGATAAGGCAATGAATAAAATGGATGCGAGTGTCAGGGGCAACGGTGCCTTTCCTTTTATCTTCAATAAAACAAAACGGTTTCGCCCTTGACTCGTTCATTTAATCAGCTGTAGCAGTCCGGGCGGCAGTTTAAAGGCAAAGCGATGGGTGCGCTCAACGTTTGCGTTCGGAGACTTTTTTTTCAAGATGCAGGCTGTATTTGCGCATCCGGTTCCATACGGTCATGCGATTAACGCCGAGGATTTTAGCGGCGGCGCTCTTATTCCCGCCCGAAGCCTGGAGCGCATCGATCAGGGCTTGTTTTTCATCGGATGCTTCAGCGTCGGCTGAATGTTCCGGGCTTGACGGTATGGGGTGCCCTTGCGCGCGGTCGACGTGAAAGGATTCCGGAAGATGGCCGGGTTCGATCAAGCCTGTTTCGGCAATGACGAAGGCGTATTCCAGCGCGCTTTTTAATTCCCTGACATTGCCGGGCCAATCGTACTCCATGAAGAAGGACAAGACTTTGGGATGCAGGCCCGAGATGAGCTTGCCGCTTTTCTGCCTGAGCTGGCTGATAAATGCGCCGGCCAGAAGGGGGATATCCTCTTTTCTTTTCCGCAGGGGGGGCAGGTGAATGGGCATGACGTTGAGCCGGAAAAAGAAGTCTTCACGGAACCTTCCCTCCTTTACCAGGTGGGCCAGGTTTTGATTGGTGGCCGCGATGACGCGTGTATCGACATAGATCTCCCGATTGTCTCCCACCCGCTCGATGCGCTTGGTTTCAAGCAACCGCAAAAGCTTTGCCTGGGTACCAAGTGGGATCCCGCTGATTTCGTCCAGGAAGATATCGCCGCCGTGGGCAGATTCGAACCGGCCTTGGCTGTGGCTCAAGGCGCCGGAAAAGGCCCCTTTGGCATACCCGAAAAGCTCACTCTCGATGAGTGCCTCGCCCAGCGCGGCGCAATTAAAGCGGATAAAGGCTTTATCCTTTCTCCTTCCCAGTTGATGCACGGCATGGGCGGTAAGCTCCTTGCCGGTGCCACTTTCACCGTAGATCATCACCGGTGCATCACTCACGGCCGCTTTTTCGATGATCTGGAATATCCGCTCCATGGTGGGACTGCGGCCCACCATACCGAAATAGCCATGGCCGTCATGCAATATCTTGGAAAGCTGACGAATCTGGAAGTCCTTCTGGTCAAGCTGGCTGATGTCGGAAAACGTCTCCACGGCACCGATGGCATCGCCATTTTTATCCCGCAGCAGGGTGGCGTTTTTAAGCGCCGACACGTAAGAGCCGTCCTTTTTCATAATCATGCAGCGCTTACCGCGCACACGGCCGACATCGAACAGTTTGCACCACTGACTGTTGCTTTCACTCCGATGCATTTCACAGACATCGCAGTTTAAAATGGTACAGGTTGACCCCACCATCTCTTCGCTGGAAAACCCGGTAAGGTTTTGCATATGCGAGTTGACCATCAGGATGTTGCCGTCTTTGCCCACCACCATCAGGCCGTCGCTGACCACATCGATCATCTCTTTGAAATAGCGGTGTAGCTCAATTGAACCCATAACTTTTTTTCCTGACTTTTTTGTTTGACAACCCACCCCATACTGCTATATCAAGCGTATAAGTACTGATTAATCATGTGTCAATGACCGCTAATCAGCCACACCATGGCGACCCATGCACCACTGTCGGTCTGATCGACCAGGAAGCTTAAAAATAAAACGAATTTTGATCTTGGCGGACATTGCCGGCAGATTCGGTGACGCCACTATTATTGAAGCTAATCAGTTGATATGTCAACGGTAAAATATTCAGCAGCACGCTGAAAACGTTCGAACGAATAAACGATAGGCACCGAAAGGGCAAAACCGTCGAAAGACGGCGACATAAAACCGAGGGTCTAAAGCGTTCGCGCCATGACAGCCAGGTTATCGAAATGTTTCTAAACGCCTTGGGGGAGGCGATTCCCCAAGGCGTTTTTTTATTGAGTATTGAACGATCCATATTCAAAAGCAAGGGAGGTAGCCAGGCAATGATAACCATGCCAAAACCACGTCGAGGTTCCATTTTCACACGCGTCCTGATCGCCATGATGTTCCTGCTGGCCGCCCAGTGGGCGGTCTTTCCCTTTGGCACCCGGGCAGAAGAATCCAGACTCTCCATATCAACAGCGAAATGGCGGCATCATTCGCTCTATGCCCGGGGCAGAGCGTCATCACGCACGACCCTGACCATCGAAAATGCAGGCAATGGTGCGCTGCTCGGATCGATTCGGTCCGACAGACGAGGCAGATGGAAATTTGATCGTGAACTTTCAACGGCGCCGTGCAGCATCCGGGTGAAAACCGATAAAAGGTCGGCGACCCGGGACGTCGATGATGCGCCTTCAAATTGCGACGCCGGCCAGCCGACATCGCCGACCCTCTCCGACCTGAGCATTTCCGGTCCGGCCGCAGTCGACGGCGGATCCAGTGCCCAGTACGATTGCACCGCGACTTACAGCGACGGTGCGACCTCCGCAGTGACGCCGATCTGGGAGGAGAACAGCGCGTTTACCAGTATCAGCGCCGAAGGGGTATTGACCGCCGACGCGGTGGCCACGGACCAGACGGCCATCATCACGGCGAACTTTACATCCGGTGAAATCACCTTATCCGCTGCAAAAAGCGTGACCATCACCGCAGGCTCCGGGTCAACACCGCCGGACACTCCAAAATCCATCAATTCCACCAGCCAGAACCGCAGCACGCTTCCTTCGACCGCGGTCTCCGAGCAGCCTTTTGTCAATCTCAGCGGGTTTAAAGTGTTCGGGGTCAACGACTTGGGTATGCACTGCGGCGATCTGGATCACCGGGTGGCCAGCATTCTGCCGCCGTTCAACGTGCTCCACGCCCTTGCCGTTCGACAAGGTACGGACAATACCTTGCCCGAGATTCTGACCCCCTCGGATTGCGAAGTGGTCTACTCTGCCGCCTCGAATCCCAAGGATCCGGCATTGCAGAATCCGCCGGCCGAGCCGATTTTCAAAACCAACTTCTGGGAGCCTAATCCTGTTCAGACCGGCAACAGCCTGGCCTTCGACGCCTACGATCCCTTCTATCCGCCGGACGTCCTGAATCTTTTTGCCCTCAACCCGGACATGGGCCTTCCCGTGCCGGATCTGGCGTTGCTCTACCCGTCCGCAGGTGCAGGGCAACTGGTGGCCGACCAGCAGGAGATGCCGGGCGTTGCGGCGCCTTATACCGATAATACGCCCCAGACCATCGTACGCTTTGATACGGATCTGCCTTTCTTTGTCGATTTCCCGTTCGGCTATCGACAATCAGCGATGAACTGGTTTGCGGCTGACGGCATCCCCGTGACCCCTTTTGACGACTTTGGGCGCAAGAATTCCTTTCCCCTGGTGCGGGTTCAGGCCAGGACGGCAAACACCGGCCTGACCGGTCGGACCGGCGAGGTTCTGGGATCCGTTGATACGGTCTTGCCTGTTTCGGCGGAAGCCGACTGTTATCGCTGTCATGCCTCGACCCAGGACGGCGGCGGTGGACAAGCCGCCTGTATCCCCGGCATCGATGCCGGTTGCAGCGTCGAAGGCTCCCCCAGAAGCGGCACCGCGTTTTCAGTGGCTCTGGCAGCGGATGATCCCGCCGATGTGCCGATCCAGGTCAAAAGAGAATGGGCGGCGGACAACAACATCCTGCGGCTGCATGACGCCAAGCACGGCACCAGCCTTCAGGCTTCCACGCCTGTCGCGTGCCAGACCTGCCACTACACGCCCGCCCTGGACCTGGCCCAGCTGGGCCCCATCGGCCCTGATGATACCGGAGCCAATGGCAAGGAGCAGAAGATCCATCAGAGCAATTCACGGGTCATGCACGCCTTCCATGCGCAATTTACGGATCTGTTCGCCGATGACATGCCGCCTGCGGACGATCCCCGACGGCTCGATCCGGTCACCGGAAAGCCGGTGGTGAACAGCTTTGTAAAAGAGAAACTCAACCGGAGCTGCTACCAGTGCCATCCCGGCAGGGAGACCCAGTGCCTGCGGGGGGCCATGTTCAGCGGCGGGCTCATTTGCAACGATTGTCACGGCGGCATGCAGCATGTCGGAAACGACTTTTCACAGAACTTCTCCGTGAATCGGCCGTTTCCGCAAGGGGCCGACCTCTCCAAACGGGTTCCCTGGGCCACAGAACCGGCCTGCCAGTCCTGTCATACCGGTGACGCCATGGACAATCTGGCCCGTACCGATGCCAATGTCATCAGGGCCTCGGACGGGATTCGCCTGCTGCAGGCCTACCGCACCAACGACACGGCCGATGCCACGCCGATCCTCGCTTCCAACAAGCGGTTTGCGGAAAACGATGCCGACGGAAACAGGGTCCTTTATCGCTTCAGCAAAGGCCATGCAGGGCTGTTCTGCGAGGCCTGCCACGGCAGCACCCATGCCGAGTGGCCCGTACAGCCCGCAAGCGGCGATTTTATCGCCAATGACAACATGGCCGCGATTCAGCTGCAGGGACACGCCGGAAAGATCATCGAATGCACGACGTGTCACACCGGGTCGCTTCCCAATTCGCTGGGCGGTCCTCACGGACTGCACCCGGTGGGCGCAACCCGCTTCGCCGACGGCGGGCATGAACATCTGGCCGAGCAGTCCCGGGACGCCTGCCGGGCGTGCCACGGCATTCACGGCGAAGGCACCGTGTTGTCCAAGGCCGCGGCGGACCGGTCGCTCTCGGCCGAAGGCCGGCATGTGAATCTGGCCGAAGGAGAGATGGTCAGCTGCGATCTCTGCCATCACAATCCGTTGTAATCCGCTCCGGCGCCCATCCATCGCCTTCAGGTCCGGAACCTGGAGTGATCGCCTGCGCATCAGGCGATGAGATCGCGAAGGCGGCCCCCCTCCGGGGGCCGCCATATCGCCCACTCCGTCATGCCTGCCTGTTCTTTACATGGGTGCAGCGTCAGGGTCGCCCACTCCACTCACTCCGAAAAACTCAATTTGACGGTTTTTTGCGTTCAAAACGAAAGCTTAAGGTGGTCGTGGTGATGTGGGGCTGGTAATTGGGACGTCCCCGAAAGATCCACCTCTTTCACGGATTTAACGTTTCCCTGACTTTCGCGCTGAAATCCTTTATCGAAAACGGTTTTTGAATAAACTGAACCTCCTCCTCGAGCACACCCCGGTGGGCAATCACATCTGCGGTATAGCCGGACATGAAAAGCGTTTTGATCTCCGGATGGATTGAGTGCAGTGCTTTGGCCAAATCCCGACCGTTCATTCCGGGCATGACCACATCGGTGATGAGCAGGTTGATGTCACAATTGTCTTCGCCGGCCAACCGTAGCGCCGCTTCGGGCGTTTCGGCGCATAAGACCTTATACTGCAACGTTTCCAGAAAAATCTCACACATCTCCCTGATCGCCGGGTCGTCTTCCACCAGGAGCACCCGTTCGCCGTTGCCCGGGGAAATTTGCACTTCTGATTCCGTGATGATCTCTTCAGCTTCTCCTATATGGCGAGGCAGGTATATTTCAAAGCTCGTCCCTTTTCCCGGCTTGCTGGAAACGTTGATATGCCCATTGTTCTGTTTAACGATGCCGTATATCGTCGCCAGACCCAGACCGGTCCCCTTGGTCACATCCTTGCTGGTAAAAAACGGTTCGAAAATATGGGCAAGGGTCTCATTATTCATGCCGCATCCGTTGTCGCTGACTTTCAAAAGGACATACTGCCCGGGATTAAAACCAGGGTGATCGACGCAAAAAGCTTGGTCAAGAGTCACCCTCCGGGTTTCGATAGTAATGTCACCGACGCCGGCAATGGCGTCCCTGGCGTTGACGCACAAATTGGCCAGTACCTGTTCCATCTGGGTTGGATCGATCATAACGGACCACAGTCCGCTCTGGGGAATCCAGGTGATATGGATGTCTTCGCCAATCAGGCGCCGGAGCATCTTGAACATGTGTTCAACAATCTTATTGAGATCATAGACTTTGGGGGCGATGGTCTGTTTCCGGGCAAAGGCCAGTAGTTGCCCGGTGATTTCAGCGGACCGTTTGGCCGCCTTGTAGATTTCCGAGAGATTGGCATGCAGGGAATCGGAGGGAGCCACCTTTTCCAGGGCCAATTCGGTATACCCGAGGATCACGCTGATCATATTGTTATAATCATGGGCCACCCCGCCGGCCAGGCGGCCCACCGACTCCATTTTCTGGGCCTGGGCCAGCTGGGCTTCAAGCTTTTTGTGTTCCTCCTCGGCGCGCTTGATTTCGGTCATGTCCCTGAATTCGACGGTTCTGACGGTTTTGCCCTTGTAGGGAATGTTTCGCGCTTCCAGACGCATCGGAAATTCGGTGCCGTTCTTGCGCAAACCAAAAGCTTCGTAAGGCTTTTCATAACCGCTTAATATCTTTTGCATGACGTAATCCCTGGATTTTTCAGCAATCAGCAGCATGCCGTTCATCCCGATCAATTCATCCAGCGAATACCCCGTCATTTCCGCCAACCCCTGGTTGCAATCCAGGATAATCCCCTTGTCATGGATTCCAATACCCCCAAAAGATGCGTTGTGAAGCGCCTTAAACCGCTCTTCGCTGTCCCGCAGCCTCTGCTCAGCCTGCTTTCGTTGCATAATATCATGGAAATTGCCCAAAATACCCTGCACATCCGGATCATCCAGGAGATTGCTCCCTGTAAATTCTATCCACTTGTAACTGCCGTCTTTGCACAGGTATCGGCATTCAATTGTTCGTACCGCATTGGGCTCATTGGGCACGTTGATAAACGAGTTAAATAAGCGCTTCGCATTTTCCAGGTCTTCATGGTGCACTCGGTCCCAGATACTGGTGCCGACGATTTCTTCGGGATTCCAACCAAACATTTTTTCAATGTTCGGGCTTTGGTAGCGATTGACACCGTTCCGATCGATGATGACGATCACATCGCCGATATTGTAAAGCAGTTTTCGCTGCATGGCCTCACTTCGTCTCAGGGCGACCTCCACCTGCTTGCGGTCGGTAATCTCGGTGATCACTGTGCACAGACCTGCTATGGTTCCATTATCGTTGATCATGGGAAATTTGCTGGAGATAAAATAACGTTGCCCCGCCGGCATGGCCAGACACTCCTCGATCACAAGGACCGAGCCGGTCTCAATAACTCGCAGATCATTTTCTCGAAATTGGCGGGCGCTTTCCGCAGGAAAAAGATCGGCATCGGTTTTGCCCAATATGGAGTCACGAGCCAAACCGGTGACGTCTTCCCATTTGCGATTCACCATCAGGTAGCGACCTTCACAATCCTTGATAAAGATGGAGGTTCCGCTATTATCAATGAGGTCTGAGAGAAACCGCCGATTTTTAAGCTCCGTTCCAACCGGTTGTTTGTTCTCAATTTGAAGCGCTTCCAGTTCTCGAACCCGCTGTTCCAATTCTTCATAAGTAGGTTTCTGGGGCATAATGATAATCGCTCTGTCAATTTGTCATTTCAAGCCATCGCAAAAAAGTGTTTTGGTCCGATTGCGGTGTTGGATCCGGGTTTCAAATTCTCCTCATACCGGCGCAGGCCTGTCGAAAATCCCGTGTCTGTTTGCGGGGCGGCTTGAAATCCGCCTGCGCCTTAATGGGCATCTCTAAACAAAGAGGGGAAAATACCCTCAGAGACAGAGAGAATAAAACTATTCATTAATATCGGCTCTATGTAAAATAACTTCACAGGGATACGGTTTTTTATGCAACATATTGTTTTAATGGACTATATGCCAAATCCGACCTTCGGTACCATTTTCTTGGGCACCTTGTTTATTTTCAGGTGCTTTTTTTATTCCGGCGTTGGAAAATCTACCGCACTATCCAGATCATCTGACTCTGAGATTATTCATTCTTAGCGCCCTGCCCTTTTTTAAAAAGCGGGCCTCATCAAAGGATCAGAAGATGCTTGACAGTCTATCGATATTCCGATAGCTGCAACACCTTGGCAAACTGATGAACAGTACGTTCCTATTGAAGGTTTTGATGCTATGAAAAATCAACAAATATTGGCAAGCGTACTACCGTTTACAGGATGGTTCGACGGTTATAACTTCGCTAAGTTCAGGGTCGATCTGATCGCCGGCATCACCGTAGCGCTGGTCCTTATACCCCAATCCATGGCCTATGCCCAGTTGGCCGGACTGCCGGCATATTATGGACTCTATGCCGCCTTTCTGCCGCCGATGATTGCATCGCTGTTTGGCTCGAGCCATCAACTTGCGACAGGACCTGTGGCGGTCGTATCCCTCATGTCGGCGGCATCGCTGGAGCCGCTGGCTACGGCCGGATCGGCCGAATTCATTGCCTACTCGATTGCCCTTGCATTAACCGTTGGAATTTTTCAGTTTTCGCTCGGCGTTCTTCGCCTCGGGCTGGTCGTCAATTTTTTGTCCCATCCGGTGGTCAACGGATTTACCAACGCAGCCGCCATTATCATCGCGTCATCGCAATTTTCCAAGTTTTTCGGCGTTCACGTCGACAAGCTGTCGCATCATTACGAAACGATGATTCGGGTCGTCGAGGCGGCGCTGGATTACACGCATCTACCCACATTGATGTTCGGTATTGGCGCGGTGGCCGTTATGGTGATTCTGAAAAAGATCGACCGGCGCATCCCCAATGTGCTGGTGGCCGTGGCCATTGCCACCCTTATCTCATACTTGACAGGCTTCAACAACGACGCCCGCATTCCGGTGCATGCGATCAAGGATGATCGGATTGCGGAAAAAATGGAAGCATTCAATGCGGCCATTGCGGACATCAAGGGCAAAAGCGAGCAACGCGCGGAATTTGCCGCCGGCATTGAAAGGGAAGCCAAAAAACTGCATGATGCCCATCTGCCCAAATCCGCAGAGTTGATTATGCTTCAAAGTGAGGTGGAAATCCTTAATTTAAGCATGGATGAAGCAAAACAGCATGCCAGCGCGCTTCGCGAGTCCCTGCGCAACGTCAAACTCAGAGCCGCCCCATCCGGCGAGTCCTATTACCCCATAGAGTCGGTCCCGGCGGAGCCTGCAGGCCCGAAAACCATCTGGCGTCTATCGATTGGCAATAAACCGCTTGATCTGGACAACCTAAAAATCACAGGAGGCGGCGCCATCGTCGGAGAAATTCCGGCAGGTTTGCCCTCGCTGGAACTGCCGACGTTGAAGGTCAACACCTTTGTCAAACTGTTGCCGGTCGCCATCATCATTTCGCTGCTGGGATTCATGGAGGCGATCGCCATCGCCAAGGCCATGGCCGCCAAAACCGGCCAGAAGCTCGATCCGAACCAGGAGCTTATCGGTCAGGGACTGGCCAACATCATCGGCTCCACCGGGTCAAGCTACGCTATATCCGGATCCTTTTCCAGATCGGCCGTCAATCTGCAGGCCGGTGCCGTGACCGGCATATCCTCGGTGGTCACCTCGCTCATCGTCGTCATCACCCTGATGTTTTTTACGCCGTTGCTCTATCATCTGCCCCAAGCGGTTTTGGCGGCGGTAATCATGATGGCGGTGATCGGACTGGTCAATGTAAAAGGTTTCATTCATGCGTGGCATGCGCAATGGTATGACGGACTGATATCGATCATAACGTTTGTCGTCACCCTCTATTTCGCGCCCCACCTTGACAAAGGGATCATGATCGGCGTCGCCCTGTCGATGAGCATTTTCCTGTACAAGTCCATGCGGCCGGTCGTCGCCTCTTTGTCCATGAACGAAGAAAAGGTGCTCAAAAGCGCGGAATATTACCGGCTGAAAGGTTGCGAGCACATCTCCGTCGTACGTTTCGACGGCGCCCTCTTTTTTGCCAACGCCAGTTATCTTGATGAACAAGTTTTCAAATTCCGCACCGATAAGCCGAACCTTCGCTATATCCTTCTCGATGCGAGAGGCATTAACGATATAGACGCATCCGGTGAAGAAGCATTGTCCCTGTTGGTCAAACGCATCCGCAGCGCCGGGCTCGGTTTTGCGATGTGCGGCCTGAAAGGCCAGGTGATCAACGTGATGGAGCGAACCGGTCTATATGATGAAATCGGCCGGGAAAACCTCTATGCGGACAGCCGCGCCGCCATCTCCGCCCTCGTCAAGATTTTGCATAACGGCACGGATCTGCCGTACGAAGGGTGCGCCAATTGCCCCTTGACCCAGTATTTGCCGCTTGAAGAAGAGGAAAAAGATGAAGATCGCGCGGCGGGCAATGGCGGCAGCGCGCTTGAAAAAATGTTTGCCGCAACGGCGTTTGCCGAGCATCGCGAGTTTGAAACCGCCATGGAGTTATTGAATCCAAAAAATTTACGACATCCCAGGTCTGAAGAACAATCGGCCGAGGAGTAGATCGATAATACTATTCGATACGCAACCTGCATATATGCGGAAATATCAGATATGGAAAACCTTTTCGCATATGGCACATTGATGTGTGAGGACATCATGCGCGACGTGGCGGGCTGTCGTTTCTCTCATGTTCCGGGAACCTTGAGAGGGTATGGCAGACGGCGCGTCAAAGGAGAGCATTACCCGGCCATCATAGCGGATGATAAACGCTGCGTCGATGGTGTTGTATACAAAGAGGTTACCCAAGCGGCGTGGCAGCGGCTGGATCGATTTGAAGGGCAGATGTATGCCCGTCGGCGCGTCAAAATTGAGATGATCGATGGATCACACCTGGATGCAGGAACCTACATCGTCAAACCGGCCTTCATCGATCACCTCGAAGCGTCAGAATGGGATTTTGACGCATTCCTGAAGCATGCCAAAGCCATCTTTCAGCGTTCGTACAAAGGCTACCGGGAGCTCTAACTCAATCATCTTGCCCTACCCTGGAAGCATAGCTTTGGTATTTCTACCAAGGTAAGGTCGCAGGCAAGAAATAATGACACCATCTTGCTTGCCTTTGGGTCCGTCTACAAGGCACATGCCATGAAAATAACAGGGGAATCGCATCGTAGAAGAGTTGTCCTCAAAGGAGCCTATAACTTCAGAGACGTGGGCGGCTACCGGACATCGGAAGGCACTAAAACCCGTTGGGGAAAGCTCTTTCGATCAGATAATTTATCCAAGCTCACCAGAGGCGATCTGAAACAAATAGAAAAATTGAACCTGCAATTGGTTATCGATCTCAGATCGATAGAGGAGCGCATATGGCGGCCCAATCGATTGCCGATGCGCAACGGAATAAGAATAAAAAACATCGAGATCTCGGACAGCGACAAAAGCCACAATGAACTTAAAAGAGAGATATTTTATGGCCAATTGAGAAAGGGTGATCTCGAAACGATGCTTTTCAGTGCCTATAAACGGGCGGTTACGGAATACCACGATGAATTAAGCTTGTTTTTCAGGCTATTATTGGACCCTTCAAATTATCCGGCACTGGTCCTGTGCAACGCCGGAAAAGACCGGACCGGTGTGGCCATCGCCTTGGTACTCATGGCTCTCGGTGTATCCCGAAAAACCGTTATGGAAGACTATATGCTGTCCAAGGCATTTCTGGAGCCAATGGTTCAACGAATGACCGCCAGGCTCCGGTTGCTGTCCCTTTTTCGGGCGGATATTTCTCAACTGAAAACGATGTTGAATGCCCGCATCGACTATTTGAATACAACGTTTGGCACCATTGAAAAGAAGTATGGTTCGACTGAATCTTTTCTCGGCTCTTTGGGGATGGATGGCGACAGGCGGAAATCGCTGAGACATATTTTATGTGGATGAAACAGTGCGTCGTATCCCATGGATCGAGTCATGATCATCAGAGAAGCAAAAAGTTCAGAAGACGGTATTCTGACTCAAATATCATTACCCTTTTTTCAAGACAGGCTTTTTCTTAGGCCATCCATTTCAGTGTCAAAAACATCGATCCAAGGCGAAAATGTGGTGCGAGAGATTCCGTTCAGATCGAATTCGTGGTAAATACAATGACCGTTATGGGATACGAGCTTATGAAATCGCGGCAGAATGCTGAATAACAACACGAATTCAAAGCGCACCATCGGCCTTATCGGCGCCACCGGCATTGGTGTCGGGGCAATCGTGGGCGGAGGTATTCTTGCTCTGGCCGGTGTCGCATTTTCCGCTTCCGGACCGGGAGCTGTGGCGGCGTTCGCCTTGAACGGGCTCATCGCATTTTTGACGGCGCTGAGTTTTGCTGAGCTTTCCGGCCTGTTTCCCCAATCGGGCGGCACCTATACCTTCGCCAAAAAAGTACTCTCCGTGGAAACGGCCTTTGCCGTCGGCTGGGTGGTCTGGTTTGCCTCTATCGTCGCCTCGGTCCTTTACGCCCTTGGTTTCGCGTCCTTCTTTTGCGCCGGCGCCGCCACGCTTTATTCCAACATCTGGGGACGTCCGCCCATCTGGCTGACGTCTTCCGTGACACAGAACACTCTGGCAATTGTCACCAGTTGTTTTTACACGACGGTTTTGATCTGTTCCAATCGGGGAAGCGGCAAATGGCCGAACATCGGTAAAGTCGTTGTCTTCGTCATTTTGATTATTGGTGGCTTCATTGCAATGAGCTCTAAGAATCTCACCGCCGTCGCGGGAAAATTCAGTCCATTTCTTCCCATGGGATTTCACGGCCTCATTTCGGCCATGGGGTATTCCTTCATCGCTTTACAGGGATTTGACCTCATTGCGGCAGTCGCCGGGGAGATCAAGGAACCGCGGCGCAATATTCCCCGGGCCATGCTCCTCTCACTTTCCACAGCACTATGCATCTACATCCCGCTTTTGATCGTGGTGACCGTGGCTGGCACCGGGCCGGGAGAATCTATTATGCACTTGAGTGCTGTAAATCCGGAAACCATTATTGCCCGGGCTGCCGGGCGTTACCTGGGGGCGCCGGGATATTGGCTGGTGTTGACGGCCGGTATTCTGTCTATGCTTTCCGCTTTGCAGGCAAACCTGTTTGCTGCATCACGCGTCGCACAGGCCATGGCCAAAGATCGAACCCTCTTTCGCTCCCTTGAAGCATTGGGCAAGCGCTATTCAACCCCCGTCAACGCCATTCTCGTCACAAGCAGTATCGTCATCGCTATTCTTATTGTCATTCCAGACGTCGCTGCAGCCGGGGCTGCTTCCAGTTTGATTTTCCTGGTTACGTTCGCCCTTGCCCACGTCATCGTCTACCTGGCCAGAATCAGATCCGGCAACAGCAAAACTGAATTTCGCGTACCGTTCTTTCCCCTCATACCGGTTGTTGGGGGCCTGGCATGCCTGTCGTTAGCTGTTTTTCAGGGTGTCAATGTTCCCTCCGCCGGTATGGTAGCCGGGGTTTGGCTGGTATCCGGCGCCGTCCTTTTTTTTAGCCGCTTTGCACGCCGCGCCAGAATTGTCGATGCGGCTGAAGAGGCCAGGGATCCCAGTTTGCTCTTGTTCCGCGGCCGGTCCCCGCTTGTCCTGGTTCCTATCGCCAACCCGAAGAGCGCTGAGGGACTGGTTGCCCTGGCGACGGCCCTGTCGCCAAACGGTATCGGACATGTGCTGCTCCTGTCGGTTGTCACCGCGCCTGAAAAATGGGTGCCGGGTGAAGTTCCCCGGCAGCTCATCGATGCGCAGTCTGTTCTGAGAGAATCACTGATCGCCGCTTTCAGCAATGGCTTGACTCCCGAAGCGTTGACGACAATTTCCCCGGATCCTTTCATTGAAATCAGCCGTATCGCCCGGGATTACCGTTGCGCCTCGGTGTTGTTG
>JBNKKC010000014.1:0-46158 GCA_050291625.1 Desulfobacteraceae bacterium | reverse complement strand
CCTAACCCTCTCCCCTGAGGGGAGAGGGGATTTGGCAGGATCTCTGTTCCATATTAGAGAGGGGATCGGCGGATTGGGGCTTTGGAGGTGTTCACCCCTCACGCTGGCCCTCTCCCCTGAGGGGAGAGGGGATTTGGCAGGATCTCTGTTTCATATTAGAGAGGGGATCGGCGGATTGGGGGCTTTGGAGGCGATCACCCCTCACCCTGGCCCTCCCCTGAGGGGAGAGGGGATTTTGCAGGGTCTCTGTTCCTTATTGGATAGGGGACAGATGGATTGGCAATGATTAGGAGTTCTATCGGTTTTGCAGGATATGGCTGGCGATTTTGAGTCTGTTTTTGTGCCTGGCGGCGATGAGTTTGCCGGGGATGACGAGATGGTTGAGCTGACCGAACAGATGATTGTTCAGGCCGGGGTGTCGGCGGAGCGGTATTGGTTCAGCAAGGCGCTGGTGCTGTTTGTGCTGGCGACGGTGTCGGTGCTGTTTGGGGCGGTGCAGGCCTGGATCTGGTCCGTTTATACGGTCGTGATTTATGCGGCGTTTGTTGTGTTTGTTTGGCAGCGCAGCCGTGAGGGATCTGTGGCGGTTTTGAACGGTTACAGTGCCGCCGTGGGGTTGTTTGGCGTGCTGACCCTTTTTGTCTGCCTGCCCATGTCGGGTCGTTTGATGGGGGTGTTGAGCCCGGTGCGGCACGAATGGTTGATGCAGACCAGGGAGCTGACGGGTCTGGATGCCGTGTGGTCGACATTGAGCTATGCGCCGTTTCAATCGTTGGGATGGTGGGCCTTTTTATTGGGGCTGGTGTTTTTGTTTGTCTTGTTAAAAGACGGGTTTAAGTCGCGCCGCATGCTTCAGTGGTCGCTTTGGATCCTTTTGGGGCTGGCCGTGATCCAGGGGCTGTACGGGATTGTCCAGGCCTTGGTGCCCAACCTGGGCGTGTTGTGGGTCACCTATTTGAAAAGCGGTTTGGGCGATGCCCGCGGCACCTGGATCAATCGCAATCACTTTGCCGGTTTTTTGGGGATGATGGTGCCGCTGATGCTGGGTTTTTCGCTTTCCAGGGTACGGTGGGGATCGCGGCTGAGGCTCAAGACCCTGGTGGAATCGGAGCGGATTCATCAGCACAGCCTGTTGTTGCTCGCCCTGGCGATTATGGCCCTGGCCTTGCTGTTTTCAAAGTCGCGCGCCGGAATAATGTCTCTCTTTTTAGGGGTGGGGACGTTTTTGTTCCTGATCAGGGGCAGGGATCGGAAACTACCGAAGCGCTTCTGGATGGTTGTGGGAGTGTTTTTCGGGGTGACGCTGTTGTACGGACTGCGGATGGGATTTGATCCCATCATCGATCGGTTTCTGGCATTGGAGCAGGGTAACTCGCGGCTGGATTACTGGAAGGACAGCCTGGCGATCATCGCGGACCATCCACTGGGCATCGGGCTGGCGACTTTTAAATTTGTCTTTCCGGTCTATAATGTGACGTCGCTGAACGAGATCATCACGCCGCACTATCTGCACAATGATGTGCTTCAGCTGTTGGTTGAGACGGGCTGGCCCGGTTTTGCACTCCTTGTCGGCAGCTACCTGGTCTTTATGGTCCAGAGTTTTCGGCGGATTCGCCGGATGGATTTCTATGCGGATCCGATGAGGTTTTTTGTTGCCATCGGGGCCTTCAGCGGGCTGGTGAGCATCAGCTTTCACAGCTTTTTTGATTTCAATCTGCAGATACCGGCCAATGCGGTCTATTTTGTAGTGCTGTTGGCGATGGTGGATGGCTGTGCCCGGAAGGGTTCCTTAAGTGATTGATATTCATTCCCATATCCTGTTTGGAGTCGATGACGGGGCAGCAGAGCCGGAGGAGAGTCTTGGGCTGGCGCGGGTTTATGTTGAGTCTGGGTACCGCACGGTCATAGCAACGCCGCATGCCCAGGTGGATTCGCTTCCTTCCCCCTATTTTGCACGAACCGTTTGCGGCCTGGTCAACAGTCTCAATCACGCGTTGCTTGAAAAGGGTATCGAGCTGACGGTGATGCCCGGGATGGAAGTCGGGCTCGATCCGCTTTTGCCGGAGATAGTGGCCAAGGGGAAAATACTAACGTTGGCCGGCACGCGGTATCTTCTGGTTGAGACGCCGTTTGAGAAGCTGCCGCTCAATTGGTGGGAGGTCGTCTTCAAGCTGACCGCAGGAGGTATTGTGGTGATTTTCGCCCATCCGGAGCGATGTGCCCAGGTGGCTGACGAACCGGAGATACTTGATCAGATGGCGCAGGCCGGGGCCAAGTTTCAAGTGAACTGGGATAGCTTTTCCGGCGCCTATGGCCGGCAGGTGGCCGGGGTTGCCCGGTCGATGGCCCGCAAGGGGTTTATCCATTGTCTGGCGACGGACAGCCATGATCCGAATGTTCGCAATGCCGACAACGTATCTGCGATTGGAAGGCATCTGAAGGAGTTGATTGGTGACGAAAATTTAAGGCGCATTGCTGTCGAGAATCCTGCCAGGGTGATTCAGGGCAAAGCGTTGTTGGAGATGGACCATGGCGTAATGCCGGAGCGGGTGGTGGAGAAGAAAATGGGGAAGAGGTTCTGGTTTTGGCCGAGGCTACGGATGGTGAGTGGGCGGTAGGGGGAATAAGCTCACGCAAGGGCGCGAGGAAGGGCAAAAAAATAGTCTCACGCAAAGACGCGAAGGCACAAAGAAAAGCAAAGTAAATAGTCTTAGTTTTTGATTATGAAAAGGTATTTTCTCCTCGCAACGCTATCATTATTTCTTGGCTTGCTTTCTGTTTGGCTGGTGGCGTTCGGGTTGGATCAGCGGCGGGTTTATTTTGGGGATTTCGAATATAGCGAGAAGGACATCGGAAAGCTGTCCTGGATGCCGCAAGTGGTTTATGGGTTTGGGTTTCAGGCCTGGAAGGAGCTGGATGCCAGTGGTGCATCGAAGTTGTTTCGGCAGGTGGTGGTGCGCGATCCGCTTTTCATGGATGCCTGGATGAAATTGGCGGAGGCGGAGATCGGGCTTGGTAATGAGGGGCTTGCCCGTCAGATAGCTGCTTTTTGCCATACGAAGATTTCGCAAGTGTTAAGATGGAAGCAGTCTGAGACGCTGCTGGCCAACGATCTTGGCATGCACGATATGTTTCGCCACAATCTGAATTATCTGGTCGATCGGAAAAAATGGCTTTCCGATGTTTTTTACCTTCTGGATGTGAACACGGACTATGATACCGACCGTGCTCTGGCGCTGCTGGATCGCGGCAGCCGGCAGGCCTATCTGGAGTGGTTGATGCGTTGGAAGCGAGGCGAGGATGCTCAAACGACCTGGGAGGCCATTGAAGCGGATGGCGAAATGACCGATGCGCTGTTGCAGGATTACGTGCATTTTCTGGTGTCGCAAAAGGATGTGGCGCCGGCAGCCGCGATTTGGCGGCAGCATACAGGCTTGAGTGGCATCGTCAATGCGGGTTTCGAAGACGAGATCATGGGGCGCGGGTTTGGATGGCGGATGGCCCGCAACAGGGATGAAAAGGTCTGGCAGGGTCGGCGTGTTTACGGTCAAAGCAATGGGGGGACACATGCGCTGCGGGTTTCCTTTCTGGGAAAAGAAAACCTTGACTGGCACCATATCTACCAGATCGTGCCGGTGATGCCAGAAAGGTCGTATCAGTTGACCTATTGGTGGAAAAGCAAGAGCATCACCACTGACCAGGGGCCTTTTGCGGAGATCTACAGTTATGATGTCAGCGGTCTTTACAAAAAGGGGCCTATGGCGGTGGGTAGTCGTGATTGGGAACAGGTTGCGGTCGAGTTTACGGCTCCGGCGGATTGTCATGCAGTGGTGATGCGGCTGCGGCGTAAGGAAAGCTTGCGGTTTGATAACAAGATCCAGGGGGTTTTGTGGGCGGATGATTTTTTGTTGGTGGAGACGGATGAACGGAGGATAGTCGGGAGAAAATTATCTCACGCAAAGACGCAAAGTCGCAAAGAAGGGCGAAGGAAATAGGCTCACGCAAAGAGGCGAAGTGGCAAAGAAGGGCGAAACAGAAAGCCTCTCGCAAAGATGTAAAGATAGCGCTTGGCTATAGGAAGGGTGGAGATTCGGAAGATCGGGGGAGTCGAAGAGCGGAAGTTGGGAAGATCGGAAGCTCGAAAGAATGGAGACCGTCAGAAGGGGAAAATTATAAGTGATAGCGCGACAGGTCATCCGCTCTTCGACTCCCCGGATTTTTGGATCCTCTGCTCTTCCTGTCAGGCGTCTGCTTTGATTTTGAATTTATCAACATCGCATTTTCTCAATCGCATAAATCGTGATCAAAAAATAGGGTGTAATTATGAAGAACGATGACCAATATAATGGAGCCATGCCGCCGTCTACCTATGTTTCGGGTGGGCAGTATCTGCCTTCGGTGGAGTACCGGGATGCTGTGCCGGAATGGGATCCGGAGGAGGTCCATCTGCGGGACTACCTGGATGTGATCCTGCGGCGCCGGTGGCTGGTGATCAATTGCCTGTTGATCGTGTTTGTGTCGGTGTTGATCTTCACCTTGTCGCAGACCAGGCTCTACACGGCCTCGACCACCATCGAGGTGGGCTCCCGGAATCAGAATGTGACAAAATTCCAGGATGTGGAGACATCCGACCTGAGGGCTACGGAGTATTACGATACCCAGGTGGAACTGGTCCAGAGCCGCGAGATATTGGGGCGTGTGGCGGATCGTCTCGATCTGGCGAACCATCCGGTCTGGTTGGGCGACGGCAAGCCCGGTTTGATCGACCAATTCAAGGCAATGGTCAAGGGCGTGATCCTTTCGCTTATCCCCAAAAACCGGAAAAAGTCGGAAAATGCGGCTGAAATGGATTGGGAGATGATCGAGCGACAGAACCTGATCGACTTTGTTGCAGGTGGGCTGGATGTCTCTTCCAGCCGTACGTCGATGTTGATCGATATCGGCTTTACCAGTTCGGATCCGAATTTGTCTCAGGCGGTGGCCAACAGTGTAGCGGAAGAGTTCGTGCGCTGGCAGATGGAGAAAAAGCTCGAGGCCTCGGATATGGCGCGCAATTTTCTGATGAAGCAGATCGACCGGGCCAAGATTAATCTGGAAAAGGCCGAAGAGGCCTTGAACGGCTTTGCTAAAAAAGCGCGCATTGTCTCCATGGATTCAAAGCTGAACAGCGTACTGGGGCAGCTTGAAAAGCTCAACGAGGCTCTGGCCGTGGCTAAGGCCGATCTGATCGAAAAAAAGGCGGCCTTTGAGCAGGCCAAAAAGGACGGTCCGTCGGCCCTGCCGGAGGTCATGGAAAGTCCGATGATCGGGCAGCTCAAGGCCGACTATGCGGCCATCCAGGCGGAGTATGAGCGCATGGCCGTGACCTTTCACGACGAGTACCCCCAGGTGAAGGCCCTGATCGGTCGTATGAACAGCATTAAAGAGCGTATTCTGGCCGAAGAGGAAAAAGTGTTTCGCACCATCCAGCATCGCTATGAATCTGCCAAGGCAAAAGTCGCTCAGATGGAAAAACGGATGGAGGCCCAGAAACAGCTGACCCTGGATTTGAACGAGCGCACCACGCAGTACGCGATTATGGCGCGGGAGGTCGAAACCAACAAACAGATCTACCAGAGCCTGCTGGAGCGCACTCGCGAGATCGAGTCCATGGCCGGCATCTCCTCGAGTGCGATTCATGTAGTGGACGCGGCGGCGTTCCCGCTCTTTCCATCCAAGCCCAATGTCAAGCGCAACATGATGCTGGCTATTGTGTTGGGCGTGATGGGCGGCATCGGCCTGGCCTTTTTCCTGGAGTACTTTACCGACCGGGTGGCCAATCCCGACGAGATATCGGATCGGTATCAGATTCCGATTCTGGGGGTGGCCCCCCTGACGAAAAAGGGAATCTTTCAGTTGGAAAAGGCGTTTGTGGAAGATCCTCGTTCGCCGTTTGCCGAGGCGATGCGCACGACGCGGGTGTCGCTCCAGTTGTCCGGAGCCGGCGACAAGTCCAAGAGCTTCGTGCTGACCAGCACCAAGCCCGGTGAAGGCAAGACCACTCTGGCCACCAACCTGGCGCTGACCTTTGCCGGGGCCGGAGAGAAGGTGGTGGTGGTGGACGCGGATATGCGCCGCCCGAGAATACATAAGGTATTCAATATCAGCGAGGACCAGATGAACGGCTGCGGGCTCTCCAGCTTTCTGGCCGGCGCCAAAGGCGACAAGCTGCTGCAGTCAAACGGCGTGGGCAATTTGCGGTTGGTCGCGTCCGGACCCATTCCGCCCAATCCGGTGGAGCTGTTGGCATCCAACCGTTTTGCCAAGCTGATCAAGGCCTTGGAAAAGCGCTTTGATCGTGTGATCGTGGACGGTCCGCCCCACCAGGGGTTCGCCGACATTCTGGTGCTGTGCCAGCATGTGGGAGGGGTGGTGCTGGTCAGCAGCATTGGCGAGACCACGCGGGAATCGCTGCGGCACTTTAAAAAGAGTATGATGAATGTCAACGGTCACATTCTGGGGTGCATCATCAACAAGGTGGATTTGACCAAGCGGTACGGGTATCAGTCGTATTACAAGTATTATGACTATTATCGATATGCCGGTGGAGAAAAAAGTAAACGAAGGCTGCTGGGGTGATGTTCGAAAAGTTCGATATGGAGGTTTTGGGTTGGAGGGTATGGGGATCATGTAAAAGACCACCCCCTCACCTAACCTCTCCCCCTGAGGGGGAGAGGGATTATACGTGCCAGGGATCTCTTCCTGGGTGGGAGAGGGATTATACGTGCCCGGGATCTCTTCCTGAATGGGAGAGTGATTATACTTGTCCGGGATCTTCTCCTGAAGTGGAGATGAAGTATAATCGCCTGGCATCTTCCCCTGAAGGGGAGAGGAATAGTGAGCGATTCGAAGCCTTTTTCCCGGGGGAGTGTAATTATATGTGACCAGCCCCTCCTTTAAAGGGGGAGAGCCGTATGGAAATGGTCAATGGACACTAAATTGCTGCGAGCGGGAGTGCGATGTCGTTTACGTCGAGTGACTTTTCGGGTGTTCGGTTGAGGCGGTTGATCGATTTTTGTCTTAAGGTCGATAAGATAAATCAGACGCCTGAGTTGATCAATCTGGTGGCCAGTGAGACGGAGTATGTGGGGTTCTGCCGCAAAATCACCGATCCGCAGGAAAAATTCCAGCGGCGGTTTGCCGCTGCGTGCCGCACGAATCTGATCGATCCGGATGACATCCGCAGGCGCATGAAACTGGTGGCATCCGTTCTCGGGGTATACAAGCAGGTCGATTACTATAAGATTCTGGGAGTGACCCCCGATGCCGATGCACAATCCATTAAACAGGCTTATCGGGAAAGGGCCCGGATTTTTCATCCGGACAAGGCCACCGGCGAGGACAAAGACGGCGCAAAGTTTGTCAAACTGCACGATGCGTATGTGCATCTCAGCGATCCCCAAATGCGTGACCTGTATGACCGGACCCGCGTTGGCGCAGGCAACTGGATCGAAGGCGGCGAGCCGACATGGCGGTCTGACACGGGGGCCGGTGTTGGCCGCTTTTTCAGCTGGATGTTTATCCTGCTGGGCGGCCTGGTCATTGTTGCCTATGCCTTCGATCTTATCCAGGATGGGAGGATACCGATTCTTTTTGACCATTTTCCGAGTGACCGGCCGAATGATCAATTTGCAGCGTCGACCCGGATACCCGCTGAATCGGCTGTTCGTGACGGCTTGACTGCTTCGGAAAAAAATAACCTCGAGGTGGCAGAGTTGCGAAAGTATTTTCCGGAACCCACACCGATGGGTATGGAGCCCATCGATAGGCTAGCCGAGATCGAAGATGTGTTGATGTTTTTCAATCCGAGGCGTGAAAAACGGTATTGGGCCAGCGAAACGTCAAGACATGAGACTCTGGATGACGCTGTCGCGGCCCTGGCCGAGATGTATCATCGTACGCCTGAATGGGTGCAGCTCAATATGGGAGAAGAGAACACGTTGCCGGTCATTCATCGAAAACTCGGTGCACAACAGGCATTTGAAAAGGCCTTGGCAGAGAAGACAATTATAGACGCGATGCCGCAGGTTGAGGCGACCGAAGCGGCCATCCATCAGGAAACGCCTGCTGTTGCCGCTCAAGCGGCTGCGAGTGATCCCGGGCCTGGACCCATGGCAAGGCTGGATCAGATAGATGAACCAGAGGCTGTAGTGGCTATCTTGTCGAAAACCAAAAGCGCTGCCTTTCCGGAAAAAGAGACGGCATCGGGTGATCTACCGGTAATGTCAGCACCGAAAGTGCGGACAGATACAGAGACGGCTTCAGTCGACGTGACGATGCATCGAAAGCAGGATCAGTCAACCGTGCTGGAAACCGGTGCCGGTAAACATGAAAAGGCGGTTGCAGCTACATCCAAGAAAACAAAGGTCAGGCTGCCGGACACATCCGGTGTTTTGAATCAAAAAGAGAAGGCTCAACCGATTAAACAGACGGTTTCCAGGGGTGAGCCGGCTGCTGCAAATCAGAGAAAGCCAACGGTGATTGAGGCCAGTGCCGGTATGTATGAAGGTGCGTCTGCCCAGAAATCCAGGCGGGCCGCCATCATACCCATGGCCAGAACAAGCGCCTTGAAACCGATCAAGACCGATCCCGTCGATTATGTAGAAAAACAACGCAGGGTGGCCGCATTTATAGATCAGTTCACCAATGCTTATGAACAGAAGGATTTAAATCGCTTTCAATCATTTTTCGCAGAGGGTGCCCTGGAGCAGGGAGAACAATTCGAAAAGATGCTGCCGACCTACCGCAGGACATTCAGCCTGGTTGAAGCATTGCGATACAAAATCGATCTGCAGTCGCTTACAGTAGACGCCGCCAAGAAGATTGTGGTGGAAGGCGCCTTTACGGCCAGCTACCGGTTGCCTAAAAAAAATTGGGGGAGCAGTTCCGGATCCATTCGATTGGTGCTGCTGGATACGCCGAATGGGCTGCTGGTATCCCGGTTGGATTACGAGAAGAAAGGTGAGGAGGCCGGCAAGGGCGGAAGTGAGGCGGCTGGGAAAAGCCGAAGAGAGGATGAGCGGAAGAGCGGAGGGGCGGAGACTGGGAAGAGCGGAAGTTAGGTTGGGTAGAAGGGTGTCGGTAGTAGGAAGGGTCTCACGCAAAGGCGTAAAGAAGAAAAAAATAGTCACACGTAAAGACGCGAAGGCGCAAAGAAGGGCATTTCGGGAAGAGAGGAATTAGGGCAGGTAGATCGGTTATTTGATTTGCCGTTTTAATAAGATTTAGAGGATTTACATATTGACATTATAAGGAGGCAGCTATGCGTTTTCAATTCGCTCGAAAATTGATGGTTTGGGCGGTTATTTTGATGTTTACTTTTGCCGGCGCGACACCGGCCTTTTCAGGGGCGCGGATTATTCCTGAAGGTAAGGTCAAGGTCTTTGAGGGGCAAAAACTGGTGCAGGAATTAAAGCAGGAAGCCCCGTTTCCCGAAGGTGCGCTGCTCACCACCGAGGGCAAGTGCGGCGTGCGGTTGGAGGATTTTTACCTGGTGGCAAACGACGGCTGTACTTTTGGCGTCGTCGACGGCGTGAACCAGATCAATCTGCGGGTGGACCAGGGCCTGCTATATTTTGCCATATCGCAACATACCGGACAATTGGCATTTCTGACACCAGCCGGCGTGATGACCACCCGGCAAGTTAGGATCAATGCTGCGGCCAACGGGGGAGTGCTGAAGGGTTACCTTGATGTCAGTAAATCGCAGGTGCAGCTTGGTGTTTTAGAGGGGGGCTCCATGGTGGTCTCGACTGATAAGGGAAATCAGGAGATCCGCCCCGGCAAGCAGATTACGGTGGCCCTGGCCGATCCGATCAGTGAGGAAGATAAGAAAGCGTTGGCCGATAAGGAGCAAGCGCCGGCAGGCGAGGGAGCGCCGGGCGGTGAGATACCGGCAGCCTATTTTGTTGGCGGTGCCGCACTGTTGGGTGGCGCAGGATATGCTATTTACGATGCGAACAGACCTTCCGGCGGCGGGCCCGCACCCGAACCGGCAAGTCGTGTTGCTCCCTAAATTGGCGAGGCATAGCCAGGATAATGATGAACGCCAGTGGTTATTGATCAAAGCGGCAATTATCGGTAGACATGTCGCGGCGGGATGCCGCTCCCACAATACTCATCAAACTCGAATGTTTATTGCTTCCGCTGTTGGTAATCTCTATGAATTATAATAAATCGTATTGACCGGGAATTGTTCGGATCGAAAAAATTTGTTGGATCCCGCCTTTTGCGGTTTGCCGATGGATAAAGGTTGGTTGTGCAATGTCAAGCTTCATGAAATGTTGGGTATGTTTTGTGGTAATCGCCTTGCTGGGGTGTGCTTCAGCGCCGGACGAGAAGATCGATTCTCTTAAAATTGACAGTTACGATGTGCACGCTTTAGGCAGCCAGGAAACGGACAAGCTGAACGAACAACTGCTGTCTGCCGCACAGATCAATACGGATCCGAGCGACTATCTGCTGGGTTCCGGTGATTTGCTCCAGGTCACGGTTTTCGAGTCCGAGGAACTCAATGCCAAGGTGAGGGTCAGCTCCCGGGGTTTTATCACGTTGCCGCTGTTGGGCCAGGTCGAGGTCAAGGACATGACGGCACGTGATGCAGAGGTGCATATCGAAGATTTGTACCGTGCAAAATACATTAAAAACCCCCATGTGAGTGTGTTTGTGCAGGAGCATTTCAGTCAGCGGATTACCCTGATCGGACAGTTTAAAACGCCGGGAACGTATGACTATTTATCGAAGATGAGGCTGCTGGATGTCATGGCCCTGGCGGGCGGTTTGAATGATAACGCGAGCCATACGGCCCAGATCAGGCGTATGGGAAAATCGGGGCAGTCCCAGACGATACTGGTTGACCTGGAGAGGATTGTTTCGGAAGGTCGAGACGAATTGAACATCGAGATCAACGGCGGTGATGTGATTTTTGTTCCCGAGGCCGGCATGTTTTTCGTGGACGGCGCCGTACGCAAACCCGGGGCTTATCATATCAAGAACCGAACCAAGCTGGTGGAGGCGCTCTCGGTGGCCGGCGGACTCGCACCTTATGCCAAGACAGAAACCATCATCCTGGTGCGCCACATGAAAGGCGGCGACCGAAAAGTCCTGGAACTGAATATTGACGATCTGGAAGTGCAGGATACGCCCGTTGCGGACCGCGATCTTATTTTGGTTCGATCCAGCGGCGTGAGCAAATTTTTCCATGGTTTGGGTCTTTCGATCGGCATCCCGGGGGTGGCGGGATTCGGATACACGAATCCGCAGCGATAGCATGCGGCTGCTGGTGCTCGAAAGAAGTTGTTCAGCACTCATCCAGCAAACATTTTCGCCTCCTCCATAAGGGGGAGCTACACGCCTCTTCTTCTTCACCCCCCAAAGGAGAAGAGGTAAGATGACATTCCTTATCCTTTTGAGGGAAAGGTTAAACAATAATTTTCCTCTCCCCTCTGAAGGAGAGGTCAGGTGAGGGGGCTTTGTGAAGGTCCACCCTCACCCTAACCCTCTCCCCTGAGGGAGAGGGGATTAAGGCTGATGTCTTCGGTGTCAGGGGTGCTTGGATGGGATAGTGTTGCGGCCTTGTCCGGTGACATGTGCGGACCGTAATTGAGGCTCGATCTCCGAATATGGGGGTCGAGTTTTTTTGTTTGAAAATAATGGTCTCACGAGATGGCGCAAAGAAGGATTAAGAAGGGCATTGTTAATAAACACATGCAAAGGCGCAAAGTGGTATAAAGCTTGGGGTCTTGAGGGAAGTTGGCGTTCGATCAAGGTGTTGCCATTTGGACTTAAATCGATTATCACAATTCAGTTGTTGTTTATTTACTGAGCCCATCCTCGTTGAGGAGGCCGGATTGCTTCTGCATTCTGTTTTATCTCGCTTGAGGGTTGGGGGGGAAATGGCAAGAGACCACCCCCTCACCTGACCTCTCCCCCTGAGGGGGAGAGGAAAATATTAGGCTGGCTTCTCAGGCCCTGAGGGGGAGAGGGAATTAGCAAGCTGGCTCTTAGGTCCCTGAGGGGGAGAGGAAATTAATAGGCCGGCTCTTAGACCCTGAGGGGGAGAGGAAATTGGTGGTTTAATGATCAACGATTAAGGAGCCTATGATGAAAAGTTACCGCAAGGAGTTGTGGTTTGAGGTGCCGACACGGCGGGCGTTTATCAATATTACACCCAAGGTCGAACAGTGTTTGAGGGAAAGCGGTATTACCGAAGGGCTGGTTTTGGTAAACGCCATGCATATCACCGCTTCGGTTTTTATTAATGATGACGAGTCGGGCCTGCACCACGACTATGAGCAGTGGTTGGAGCGTTTGGCGCCGCATGAGCCGGTTTCGCAATACCGGCACAATGTGGGTGAGGACAATGCGGACGCCCACATGAAGCGGCAGGTGATGGGGCGGGAAGTGGTTGTGGCGATAACCGACGGCAAGCTGGATTTCGGCACCTGGGAGCAGATATTTTACGGCGAGTTTGACGGACGCCGGAAGAAGCGTGCGCTGGTAAAAATAATCGGCGAATAGCCCCTGCTGAAAAGTAAAAAGGCATCATCCCCAGTCGTGGGTATGATGCCTTTTTGCATGGTGTGAGGTTTTAGACTTTTTTGACGTTTTTGGCTTCCGGTCCCCGGTCGCTCTCTTCGATCTCGAATTCGACCTGTTCGCCTTCATTCAAGCTTTTGTAGCCCTCCATATGAATGGAAGAAAAGTGAACGAAGATGTCGCGACCTTCTTCTTCGTTTATGAAGCCATAACCTTTTTTGTTGTTAAACCATTTTACTGTTCCTTGTGCCAAAACGTAACCCTCCTGTCTCCTGTGCGTTTTACCTGGCGGCAGTTTCTGCTTGTGGCAACGGCAGGTGATGGTGCCGGCCTTGACCTGCCATTATCCACGCTCACTAAACACAAATGGCCGCTTGCAGGTTGAAAAAGAAGATGCCTGCAATCCATCGGGATAAAAGCGAATTCCGCACTACTGCCGTAGCGATCCTACGAGCGGCTTCTTGAATCCTGAATACAAAACCATTCGGCGAAAATGCGATGCCGTGGCCGTTTTTTCTTTTTATGAATTACTTCTTTTATTGGCGTTGAGAACCGCCATTATCTTCCTTGCGCGTAATTAGACAGGTGCGCAAGGTTCTGATCCTAATTTGTTTTATAGAGGCGCGAAATGGAAGCTCGGCGCCTTTGCAGCGCTAGATATGCTTCGGTTGCCTTTTTTTCTTTGTCGCGTCTCAACGTGCGCTCTATTTTATCGCGTGCGTTTCGATAAGCCATGCTTGAGGACGGTATTCGATCAATTGCCTTGATCAAATGATAGCCGAACCGGGTTTCAACGATGTCGCTGACCTGTCCCGGTTCAAGTGCGAAAGCGGCCTCGGCAAAATCTTTAATGAGCTGCTGACGTTCCAGATATCCAATGTCGCCGCCTCGAATTTTGCTTGGATCGTCCGAATGTTCGAGGGCCAAGGAGGCAAAATCTGCATTTTCGTGAAGCATCAATTGGATGGACTGGATTCGCAATAAGGCATTGCTGCGCTTGACCTTATCATTTTCGTCGCCAAATGCAATAAGAATATGCCTGACCCTTATCCTTTCATTGTGTTGAAAATATTCGGGGTGCTGGCGATAGAAAGCTTGTTTTTCAGCTTCGCTGACTTTGATTTGCCGGATGACTTCCCTGCGAAGCAGGCGTCTGACGATCAGTCCCTTTTGGATGCGTGCACGCAGTACGCTTTCCGCCAGGCCTGTGTTTTCAAGGAAACGTTTATAGGCGTCCCGGTCGCCGAGTTGATCTTTCAGCTCATTCAGCGCAAGATCAACCCACCGTTTTCGAATCTGGATGTTTCTCTGCTGCGCCTGCTGATAGAGCAGCTCACGATCGATCAGATTCTCAATCAATTGGTTGCGCATGCGGGACAACTCGCCGTTGTTCAGCGGCCGGTTGCGAAACTGCAGCTCGGCTTTTAATTGCGATGCTTCAACGGACAAATCCTGCTGGGTAATGGCGACATCATTGACAACCGCTAAAACAGAGCCGCTGGGTACCTGGGCTGTTGCGCCCGACCACCCTGTCAGGCAGAACAGCGCAGCGATAGCCGCTGCAGCGATCCAGTGTTTGATGCGTCGAGTTGCCATGCTGTTCTTTCCATGCCCTGTGATGGGTCACATATTGTCTCAGGGCGAAACGGCCGTCAGCCGGTTTTCCACGCTGCGACCCGTGATCCATTGTTTTTGATGAAACCGCATGCCTTGAACGCGGTAATTAACTTACACGATTGGAGACGTGCCGTCTCCGCATTTATTCGCGGCCGATGGACGCAAATAAAAGCCATCCCCTTCGGGGGGGCGGTTGCACTATAGGATTAGCCGATTCCACATGGTGAAAATCGTCGCACTCAATGCGTCTCTGAAGGCTTGATGCCTTTGAAGGGTGTCAGCTGCGCCTTTCGATGGCTGCAGCCGGATCGGAGTATTGCAGCCGGCCTGTTATGACTCTTTTTTTTCAATGGTCATCAACTCACCGACGAAACTACCCACCGATACTTTGCTGGCAATTTTTACCGGCAGGCGCCGTTCATCCGCCGTAACCCACAACTGTATCTTCGCATCCTTGGATTTTTTGAATACACCGCCAATATCTTTAAGGTCCGGTTCGATCAGATAGGTTTCAAATGTCCCACCGGGTACTTCAATGGTCTCTTTCCGGACGATTCTTGCCGAACCGGTAATCAGCTTCTTACCATCGCTGATCGGACATTCGATCGTCCCGTTGGGTCCGAATTCCGCCAGCCGGGAATAATAAAAAACAGAGAGCGGATCGAACGTTCCCGGCAGGATGTCGATCGCGTTTTTTGTTTTTCTGCCGTCGGAATATTGCGCCGTCGAGTTGTCCCAGTCAAAATGAACCTTGATATTTCTTTTCGAGCTGCCCTCACGTTGCTTCTGGCGATAGTGGATCGAGCGACTCATATCTGCAGCGACAAACGAGTCGATGCGGTCCCTGACTTTATAGAACATATCAACGAAGCTGTTGGATTCTGCCGTCATCCGAAAATGATATGCCGCGGATCCGTCGATGGTTTTCATCGGCATGACTTCCAGGACCGCTTTGCCGGCCGGTACGACGGCCCAGCGAAGCTCGAAAATCAGCCTTTCACCCGGGGCGAACGGAATTTCAGGTTGCGCTTTGGTATCCGTATCACCCAAACAAAGCTGCGGTATCTGAGCGGCGCTCGCCAGCATCACCACGGCCGCCATTATGCGTAAGAGACCAAACCCGAATAATCTCATGGCGCGTAAACCTCTATTTGATATCTCCATTGGCCGTCTGGACGGCCGCACCGATATCTAAGTTCACTATTTAATATTGCTTTTGATGATTTTGTCAACACTTGAGATGGCGTGCGGGTATGAAAATCAATGTCGGAATCGAACGGATGGCCGCCCGTGCGGCGGATGAAATGGGTTTTCTGCCAAGGCTGTAAAAAAAATTCTTGCCGAACTTTTGTTTGTGATGGTTTCAACATGCTGTAAATATACGTATTATTGTGATGTCTATCAATGAATGCCAAAACGACAGGGCAGACAGTCGGCGATCAGCGCTTTGAGTTTGTGGCGCAATACGCGATAGGAAAAGTTGCGCATGGCAACATCGTAATTGTGATTGACCATCTTTTCCCTGAAATCCTCGTCCCTTAGAACCTTTTTGGCCAGTCTTACCGCCGAGCGGGTGACATATCCGTCAATTTCGATGGTGGCAAAGCCTTTTGGCCGTATGTCAGTGGAATAAATGGAATAGTTGTTTACCATGATGGGCTTGCGGTAATAGATGGCCTCTAAAAATGCGTTTCCGAAGCCTTCGAAGTTAGAGGGATAGGTGACCAGATCCGCATGGGGATAGATATCGTCAAGGGTATAGACTTTTCTGCCATCGGAGGTTGTTCCGCGCTTATCATTAATAATATCGGATACAAATACCGTGTCGACATCCATCAGGCGGCTGTATTCCCAAACACGGCGCTCATAGTCGTATCCCTCATCGCCTGAGGCGTGGGATATGACCAGCTTTGCCCTGGCCCCAAGCCGGTGAACCAGTTCGATGGCATGTTCGATTCCTTTGCGCTTGACCACCCGGGTGGGCTGCAGAACCAGCAATTCATAATTCTTGAGGCCCAGGGCCTTGCGGACGTCTCTGGCATAGTCGTCCACCGGCGGCGGCGGGTTTTCAAAGTCCATCACGTTGGGGATGATGGTCGGCGAAATACCGGTACGCAAACTGAGCTGGTTGTCCCCGGATGAGTTGATGACGACATGCTTGATGGAGGGAATATGGGGTGGAAAGGCCATGTTCAGGTATTCCCAGATACCATTGACCATGAACTGTTGGCGTTCCCAGAAAAAATCGTGGTGATGGGCTATGGTGTCGATCCCGGTTTCGGATATGAGTTCGGTCAGTGCGATACCCAGGGGAACGTTCATGGGGATGGTCAGGCAGTTTTCCGCGACCAGCATATCGATATTATATTTATTGATGAATCGATAGAGGTGATCCTTGAGCTTTTTCTTTAATTGATAAATCTGTTTGGTGACGGTGCGGTCGCGCTGATTGGTCCCGAAGCAGTTCTGGTTGATCTCTTTGATGTCGGGGTGTTGAAAGTGGGCCACATCAACCGTGTATGAGCGATCCAGAGCACGATCCAGCTCTCCGGCGAAATAAAAACAGGTCATTCCCTCTTTTTCAAAGATTCGGGCCCATTTCTCTGTCTCCAGCGATACGCCGTCCGTGCCGGCAAATCGGGTTGAGACAAAGCCGACATTGTGTTCTCGAACGCAATACTCACAATATGCCATATCCCGCTCCATTGATCCTGGCGATGTCAATATTCTTGGGCCGGCATTCATTCACCACTGACGTCGCCACCGATTTATATGCTATCGGCCGTATACTCAATAACTTTAAGCACTTTACCAATTAGTAAAGTTCCGGTCCCGGATTGTCAAATGGTAATGGCGCCGGCTCGCCATTCTCGGTGAACATGGTGTTGTGTGGGAGCGGCGTCTCGCTGCGACACTCGAGCCATGAGAGGGACCTGTCGCGGCGGGACGCCGCTCCCCCAACGCCGATATGACGCGAATTTTTTATCGCGGTTGTCGGAAAGCCTTAACAGTTCCAAGGAATCGCATTCACCGGGAATGCCGGGTGGCGAGCTGACGGAGCAACGGATGCAGTGAGGTCTGTACTAGGACATTAAATAAAAGCCCAACGCAGGATCATCGCCGCCCGTGGAGGCAAACGACGTACCGACAAGATTTTTATGAACATTGCGGACAATGACGTCTTTTTCGATAAATGTGCGCCGCTTGTCGTCCAGGTGGAATTCAACGCGAAGCCTCTCGCCCCCTGTGAATTTACGTTCGACGTTCAGTTTCAGCTTGAGTCCGTTGCTCGAAATATCGACGACGCGCATGATGCCCTTATCTGTATCGCCGTTGGCCAGCTTATAATAGTACATTCCGGGCAGATCGGTCGCTTTGCGGTATTGGCGCCGCTTTTCAAGCGTCACCTGAAAGCGGTTGCCGCAGTTGCATTTGCATTTCACTGTAACCGCATTGCTGAGAGCGGCATATTTCCTGACGTCTGCAATGGTGGAGTTGCCGCATTCGGGGCACACGAAGGTGGCGGTGTTCTTGCTTGTGATGAATACCTTTTGCACCATGGTAGGGCTCCTAATTGGGGTTGACCGCGCTGAGCGAGCAATTTTCCGGGGTATTCAATTCGCCGTCGGTTTTGGGTTGCTGGGGCAAAATACGTGTAATTTTAGGCTGGTATTCCGATCTCAAGGCCATTCGGCCTCCTCGGATACGCACCAACGCCATTGCGGCGACAAAGCAGCCGAAAGCGGTGATCATCGATGTGATCGATTCATCGGTGCTGATGGTGCGGGAGATGATTTGCCCTGCTAAACCGCCAACCAGCATACATAGGATGGGAAACAGGTACAATAAAAAAATGGCTTTCAGCAGGGCCGATGTCTTGATGCTGATTTGAACCCGGTCGCCGATTTTGGCTCCGGCAGGGTTGATGACCTCGACTTTGCGTCGTTGGCCCGATCCGGCAGCGCCGCAATTTTTTCTGCTGGCACACGCCTCACATGCGGAAGGCGGTACGATTTCAACCCAGACCGTATTGGAATTGTCAGCGCCCGGCAAAATAACGATGCCTTGCTCTATGGCCATATGGGCCTCCTGTAACGCTCGTCGGTGGCCGACCGTCAATGGAGTGGTGGGCAAGCTTCCGCCGGCACACTGCCGCTGACGCTTTTTTTATATGATTCGCCGAGCCGGGTGGCGTGCCTCCGACGAATGATTTGTGGTTTATGCTCCGGTCGCCGCTGCCTGATCCTGCTGGGATTCCGCTTTGTGCTGATAGCAGATCAGTCCGCATTGCAGGCATCTGTCGGCCTCCTTTTTTGCGGTTTGCGGCGAATAGCCCATCTCCAGCTCGCTGCCGCGTGAAAGCTGATTGACATCGGCCATCGGCATCGTCTGGCGCCGGCTTGCCGGGACATGAAACACACGATCGACATTCTGTACCGGAGTGTCCGGCGTGACCACGTTTTCCGGCAGATCGACATCAAGGGCATAAATGGCTTTGTGCAGCGATGCGGCGGCGCGGCGCCCGGCGGCGATGGCCCTGATGGCGGCGCTGAAATCGGTCATGGCGTCGCCTTCGGACATCAACCCCGACTCCGTGTGACAAGCCGGCTGCTTATAGGGAGCAAAGGCGCTCCATTGGATCGGGCCCTCGGCGGCCTCCTCCTGTTGGGATGGCTCATCTTCCGTCCCGGTAGACGGAACAAAAACAAGCTCGGGGATCCGGCCGGCGGCAAAGATGATGTGATCGGCATCCACGCGCTGGGTCTCATGAGTATCGAGTTGGATCAGTTCAACGGCCTTGATTCGATCGCCCTGTCCGTAAATGCGGTGAATTCCCATATCGGCGTATACGTGCGCGTCGCCGAAGTCCCCGGGGGCGGCCTTGCGCATCAGGATCGTTGTCCTGCCGGCACCAAGATCTTTGCAGCGTTGGATCAACGCGTCGTTCAGGGCGGGGCTGCCGACGATCATTACGTGTCCGTCGAGCTGAATGGGCGGATATCCTTCAGTGCCGGCTTTTGCGACATCGATCAGCAAATGGCATCCAGGCGCCGGGCTGATGTCGCCTTTTCCCCCTGTGCGGACAAGCCGGCTGTCCCAGCCTCCGACAGCTAAAAATACCGCGTTTGTGCCTTGGGACAGCAAATCCGCCACGGTGATATCCTTTCCCAGGGCTTTGCCGGTCTGAATGGCCACTCCCATTTCCCGGATGCCCTCGATGTCCCAATCCAGGACGTCCATCGGCAGGCGATAACGTGCGATGGCGGTACGCAAAAGGCCGCCCATCTTGTCCGCGGCTTCATAAACCGTGACCTTGTGGCCGAGCCGCGCGGTGAAGAAAGCGGCCGACAGCCCTTCTATACCGCCGCCGATGACCGCCAGGCTTCGTCCGGTGTCGGGGGCCTTGAAAGGAAGGATGTGGGTTCCCCCCTCCATCTCGACATCGGCGGCATAACGTTTGAGAAAATTGATGGCCACAGGTTCGTCCACGTACTGACGACGGCACTCATTTTCGCACGGTCGGGGGCAGATCCGTCCGATAACGGTTGGGAAGGGGTTGCGCTCTTTGATAATCTGAACGGCCCGGGCATGGTCTCCGCCGGCAATGGCGCCGATGTAAGCGCTGATGTCGATACCTGCCGGGCATGCCCGCTGGCACGGAGTGGTGCAGTCTTGTGTCGTATACTCTTTGAGAATGCGCCGCGTGACCGAAGAGAGGGTGATGATGTGTTTGGGACAGGCCCGCTCGCAGGTCCCACAGCCGGTGCAGCGTCCTTCATGGACCATCGGCAGGCCGTCCGACCCCATGGTGATGGCGTTAAAGGGGCATACCTGTGCGCAGGTGCCCAGGCCGAGACAGCCGATGGTGCAGACTTTCATGCCGCCGCTCAGCAGAGCGGCCGCGCGGCAGTCGTTCAGTCCGTCATAGGCGAACTTCGTATCCGCTTCCGCCACGCCGTAGGTGCAGCCGGGAAGTGCGATGTCCGGTTCTTTCGCCTCGACGCTGACCCCCAGGATTGCGGCGATGGCTTCGGCCGTTTCCGTCCCCGCGGCTACACATGAATTGGGTGCCGCCTTGCCGGCAACGATGGCTTCGGCGTTTGACGAACACCCGGGCATGCCGCAGCCTCCGCAATTGGCTCCGGGCAATGCGTCATCGACGGCCAGTACCAGCGGGTCCACGTATACATAGAAAATCTTCGAAGCAATAGCCAGGCCGATGCCGACGACCAATCCCAATCCACCCATTAACACGATCGCGATGATCATTTTTTTTCTCCAATAATTTGTTTGGGAAAAGTTTTAAGTGTTAACACCTGATGAATTCGCAAAAAGTCCGATTGTCGTCATGCCGGATCCCGGATCAGGCCCGGGACAGGCTTTGATCCGGCATCCAGAACTATCTGAAATAACTGGATTCCGGCTTTCGCCGGAATGACGTTTACAGTGGTTTGGAGCCTTTTTGCGAAGCCGCCACATTTAAAACTAACCCGCAAACTATTTATTATGTTTCTGCGCCGAATCAGAAGTCAGCTGAAGCGTTTCGGAAAAGCGCATTACATTATAGCGCCAAATTTGCATTTATCAAAGCAGGTGAGGCACCTGATACATTTTTCCGTATCGATCCGTGCCACTTCCTTTTTCTTCCATTCGATCGCATCCACCGGACAGGCTTTGAAGCAAAGCCCGCACATCTTGCATGCATCCTCTTCAACCCGGAATTCCAGTAGGTTGACGCAGCGTTTGGCCGGGCAGCGTTTTTCAATGATATGGGCTTCGAATTCTTCTCTGAAATAGCGCAACGTCGACAGGACGGGGTTCGGTCCGGTCTGCCCAAGACCGCATAAAGCCGTTTCGCGGATAACCTGCGACAGCTCCTTCATGGTGTCGATATCGCTGGGCTCGCCCCGACCGTCGCAGATCTTCTCCAGCAATTGCAGCAACCGGCGCGTGCCTTCGCGGCAGGGGGTGCACTTGCCGCAGGACTCCTCTTGAATGAAGTCCATGAAAAAGCGGGCCATGTCCACCATGCAGGTGTTCTCATCCATGACGATCACACCACCGGAGCCCATGATGGCCCCCACCTTGACGATCTCCTCATAATCGACGGGGGTGTCCAGGTAGGCTTCCGGTACACAGCCGCCGGATGGTCCCCCCAGTTGCACGGCTTTGAATCTGCGTTTCTTCGGTATGCCACCGCCGATATCGAAAATCAGCCGGCGCAGGCTGTAACCCATGGGGACTTCAACCAGACCGATGTTGTTCACATCACCGGAAAGGGCGAACACCTTGGTCCCTTTGCTGGTTTCGGTTCCCATTGACGCGTACCAGGCGCCGCCCTTGGTCATGATCTGGGGGACGTTGGAAAATGTCTCCACATTGTTCAGGATGGTGGGTTTTTCCCACAATCCTTTGTGAGCCGGAAACGGCGGACGGGGTCTCGGCATCCCTCGTTTGCCCTCGATGGAGCGCATCAGCGCAGTCTCTTCACCGCATACAAAGGCACCGGCCCCCTGGTAGATCTCAATATCGAAACTGAAATCCGAGCCCAGAATGGCCTCGCCTAGAAGACCGCGCTCTTTTGCCGCATCGATGGCCATCTGAAGACGCTTGATGGCCAGGGGGTATTCGGTACGGGCATAGACATAGCCCTTGGTGGCGTTGATGGCCCTGGCTGCGATAATCATTCCTTCAACCACGGCATGCGGATCCGCTTCCAGGATGCTGCGATCCATAAAGGCTCCAGGATCGCCTTCATCGGCATTGCACAGCACATATTTGACATCGCTTTGGCTCTGGCTGGCGAAATACCATTTGACGCCTGTGGGGAAGCCGGCTCCGCCCCGGCCGCGCAAACCCGATATTTTCATCTGTTCGATGATCTCTTCCGGTGTCATCTCGTTCAGCGCGCGTGCGGCCCCCAGATATCCGTCCCGGGCGATGTAGTCATCAATGGACTCCGGATCGATGACACCCTTGTTGCGCAGTGCAACGAGGTGCTGGTTGGCAAAAAAAGGGATGTCGGACAAGGTGGCGATAATCTCTTTTTTGGCCGGATCCTTGTAGAGCAGTTTTTTTACCGGCTTGCCGTTGATCAGATGCTCATCGACGATCTTGGGGATGTCGTCCAGTTTGATTTTTTGATAAAAGATATCTCCCGGCTTCACAACCATCAGCGGACCGACGGCGCAAAAACCGTTGCAGCCGGTCTCGATGATTTCAACCTTTTCCTGCAGGCCTTTGTCGGCCAGCTCTTTTTGCAGCACATCAATGACCTTGATGCTGCCGGTGGCGTGGCAACCCGTTCCGCCGCAAATCAACAAATAGGTCTTGTCTTCAAAGCTGGTGCGCTCTGCACGCTGCATTTTAATGCTTTTGAGATCATCAACAGTAAACTTGGGCATTGTTTTACTCCTAAAGAATTACCACGATCCGTCCAATCCTCTGATTCCATTCATGTAAAGACGACCACAGGCGACAAACAGAGAGTAGTCGGTCAAGATGATGGGGATATTGTAGCTGCGGGCCAGATCGATCATATCCTCCGGGGGTCGCTTGCCCCGGACGATCACCACCGCTCCGACCTGCATGATTTTGGCCGTCTGGATGACGTCTACCGTGGTTACACCCGTTAGCACGGCGCATCCCTTGGCTGCAGCCGCCAGGATGTCGTCCATCAAATCCGCTGCTCCGCCGCCGGTGATGATGGTGTCCATCTGATCTTCACCGATCAGCACTTTTGCTTTAAGGATATCGACAACTTCGGAAATTTTCATTTTTGATTCCCCAACAGCCGACAGGAACTTTGCCGTTTATTCATATTTTTCTAGGATTTTGATAATTTTATCGGAAGACACATCACCGTGAGTGTCCGCCCCGATCACCATCACCGGCGCGAGTCCGCACGCTCCCAGGCAGCGGACGCCTTCAAGCGAAAAACGCCGGTCTTCGGTGGTTCCACCTTCTTTTATGTTGTATTCGTTTTCTATACGGCTCATGACTTCCTTGATGCCCTTGACATAGCAGGCCGTTCCCAGGCAGAGCTTGATGGTATGACGGCCTTTGGGCTCCATGGAAAACAGGGCGTAAAAGGAAGCCACACCATAAACCTCGCTGCGCGACAGATTCAGCCCTGTGGCGATGTAATCGAGCAACTCTACCGGAAGGTACCCCACCACTTCCTGGCACTGTCTGAGTGTTGCGATTATCGAACCGGCGACGGGACGGTTGATTTGAATGATCTGATCGATTTCTGACCACATGTCGTCTGTGATATCATCGTGTTTCGGGTGAATGGCAGGATTCATGCCTGTAATCTCCTTAGCTTTTGTCCATCAGGAAATAACCCTTTTCCGGATGGAGGTCACGTTTTCCCGTTCCCTTCAAGAGGGTGGTTACGTTTTCCTCTCCCCCTCAGGGGGAGGGGCCAGGTGAGGGGGTGGTCTCGTGCGAGGTTCACCTTCACCCTAACCCTCTCCTTCAAGGGAGAGGGAACAAATTTGGACCCGCTCCTTCAAGGGAGAGGGTACAGATTTGAACCCGTTCCCTCAAGGGAAAGGGGACTGATTCGGACCCGCTCCTTAAGAGAGAGAGGGAAGAAGAAAATGGGCTCTGACGCCAGTCCGGCTCACATGATGCGGCCAGAATCAGGGCCTTCGCATGGACCGGCACGACGCCTAAAATTCAGCCTGACAGCATCTCATAATGCATTTTAAAAGTCAATCATAACGAGATGCTGAAAGAAGATCAAAAGCATTCCGGTGATTGGCGGTTGAGTTATCCGGCCGCATCAAGTAGGTTGGTTGCATTGCCGAGCCCGGCAAGTTCCTCCATCCCCGACAGTGCCGTCTCCAGCCGCGGCCGATGGAGGGATACCGCAGCCAGGACCGGACGTCACCAGTGTGGTGCGACTTCCAGTAGCAACCAGAGGTATGATAATGCAATCAGAAGGCAGGCATGATGCGCAAGCGGCCGGCGAAGCCGCCCGATTTTTATCCGACTGTTTTGAATCGCCTCCTCAGGCGGCGATCATAACCGGAACGGGCCTGGGCACGGTTACAGCCGATATGCAGGCGGATCACGTCATCGACTATCAAGCCATTCCGTCATTTCCGGTATCGACCGCCATAGCCCACTCCGGACGTTTGCAGATCGGCACGCTGGCCGGATGCTGCGTGGTGGCGATGCAGGGACGTTTTCATCTGTACGAGGGGTATTCGCCCAGGGCGGTAACCTTCCCCATCCGGGTATTCCAGGCTTTGGGGATCAAGACCCTGATGCTGATCAGCGCGTCGGGCGGCTTGAGTCCGCGGTCCAATGCAGGGGATATTATGATCGTTGAAGACCATATCAACTTGACGGGCCGCAATCCGTTGACCGGCCCCAACGACGATTCCTGGGGCCCGCGCTTTCCCGATATGACCGCCGTGTATTCGAAGCGGCTTTGCGATCTGGCGTTTGAAGGCGCGCAGGCAGGTGATACGTCCATCCGAAAAGGCATCTACGCCGGTTTGCACGGTCCCTCTCTGGAAACGCCGGCCGAGATGCGATTTCTCCGGACCATCGGGGCCGATGCCGTCGGGTTCTCGATGGTTATGGAAACCATCGCCGCCGCCCACGCCGGAATGGACGTGCTGGCATTGACCGCCATCACCAATGTGTGCGACCCCGATCATCCTATCGCCGCCGATGTGCCCGAGATAGTCTCTGTGGCCGAATCAACCGCTCCCAGAATCGCGGACATCATCATCCATGTGATAAAAAAGGATTCAAATGAGCAAAGCTGACACCCTGTTTTATAACGCCCGCATTATGACCGTGGATTCCGATTTCAAGGACATTGAAACCGGCGCGCTGACCGTGCGCGATGGTGTCATTGAAAAAGTATGGCCGACCTTGTCTGATGCGGCCCTGCCGCCGGCAGAGGAAACCGTCGACTGCAGCGGCAAACTGGTGATGCCCGGTCTGGTCAATTCGCATACCCACCTGCCCATGTCCGTGTTTCGAGGTCTGGCCGATGATCTGGCTTTGGACCAGTGGCTCAACGACTATATCTTCCCGGCCGAGGCCAAGCATATTTCACCTCAGAGCGTCAGTCTGGGAACGCGCCTGTCGGTCGCCGAAATGCTGCTCAACGGTATTACCGCCTGCTGTGACGGCTACTTTCACGCCGATGATGTCGCCCAGGCCATTTCGGCCACCGGCATGCGCGCTGTTGTCGGCCAGGGTGTCATCGATTTTCCGGCCCCGGGGGTTCCCGATCCGTCCCGCAATGTTGCCGCTGCGGAGACATACGTCGAAGCGTGGAAGCAGCAATCGAATGCACTGCAGCCGTCTATTTTTTGCCATTCGCCCTATACCTGTTCCCCGCAGACATTGCAGGCGGCCAAGGCAGCCGCCCAGCGGTTGGGCGTGCTATTTCAAATTCATGTGGCCGAAACCCGGTTCGAAGTTCAACAATGCCGGGAGGCAAACGGATGCAGCCCTGTGGCGTATCTGCATCGTTTGGGAATTCTCGATGCCCGGACCGTTTTGATCCATGCGGTATGGGTGGATGCGGACGATATCGCCATAATGTCCGACAGTGGCGCCGGTGTGGTTCATTGTCCTGAAAGCAATATGAAACTGGCATCCGGTATCGCCCCGGTTCCCGAATTCATGGAAGCCGGCCTGACCGTCGGGTTGGGCACGGATGGTTGCGCCAGCAACAATGACCTGGATTTATTCAGTGAAATGAATACAACGGCCAAACTGCACAAGGTTCACCGCCTCGATCCAACGGTGCTGGATGCTGCCAGCGTGATCCGTATGGCCACCATCGAAGGCGCCCGCCTGTTGGGCCTGGAACGGCAGATCGGGTCTTTGGAGGCCGGCAAGCAGGCCGATCTGATCGTGCTCGATCTGCGTCAGCCCCACTTGCTGCCCCTGTATCACTCCACTTCGCATATGGTCTATGCCGCCCGTGGATCCGATGTGCGTCATGTGATGATTGCCGGCCGATGGATTGTTCAGGATCGCCAGCTCATCACCCTCGATTTGGCGTCGTTGATGCAAGAAGTCGAAAAGCTGAGTCGGAAAATCGGCCGCGACTTTGCGGCTGCTCGATAGTTCTCGGGCATTGACACGTTCATCGGTTTCCAATACAACAATACACTCGGAGTTGAATTTGGACGGGAGCGGCGGTGAATGATAAAAATCGGCATTATCGGTGGATCAGGACTCGATGATCCGGACCTGTTGAAGGCATCTGAACAGATAACCGTCAGCACACCTTATGGCGACCCATCCTCGCCCTTGACGTGCGGACGCTTGAACGGCGCAGAGGTCGTTCTGATCGCGCGCCACGGCAGAAAACACCAGTTCAGCCCCACCCAGGTGAATTATCGCGCCAACATTCGGGCCTTGAAAGATCAGGAAGTGACCCATATCCTGGCCACAACCGCCTGCGGCAGCCTGCGCGAGGAGATCGGCCGGGGCGATTTTGTTATCCTGGATCAATTCATCGACCACACACGCTGCCGCAAAACCACCTTCTTCGAATCCTTTGAAGAGGGGCCCCGACATACGTCCATGGCAGAGCCGTTTGACAGCGGCCTGCGGCAGGCCCTGCTGGAGTCGGCTGTCGATCTGAAATTGACGGCGCATGCCCAAGGGACGGTCATTACCATTGAAGGGCCGCGGTTTTCGAGCAAAGCGGAATCGAGGATGTATCGAATATGGGGTGCCGATGTGATCAACATGTCGGTGGCCCCCGAAGCGATTCTGGCCAATGAGCTTCAAATTCCCTATGCGGCGGTGGCCATGTCCACCGACTATGACTGCTGGAAAGAGGATGAAGCCCCGGTTACATGGGATGAGATATTGGAAGTGTTCAATCAGAATGCGTCAAACGTGGTAAAACTGCTGATCAACGCCATTCCGAGAATAAAATGAGGTGATTGCCATGGACCTAACGGAAAAAATTCGATCGGTGCCCCACTGGCCTATAGATCCGGTGACGTTTCGAGATATAACGACCTTGCTGCAGGACCCGGAGGCGTTTAAATGGTCCTGCGATCGATTCTATGATCGCTACAAAGACGCCGGTGTTGATAAGATTGTCGGCATTGATGCGCGTGGATTTCTTTTTGGCGCCGTATTGGCCTATAAGCTCGATGTGGGTTTTACACCGGTTCGCAAGAAGGGCAAACTGCCACCGCCGGTGATCAGTGCGGACTACTCCCTGGAGTATGGAAGCAATACCGTTGAAATCAGCGAGACCGGCGTTGCTCCGGGCGAAAAGGTGGTCATTATCGACGACCTGATCGCCACCGGCGGTACGGCCGCCGCTGCCGTCAACCTGGTGGAAAAACTCGGGGGCGATATTCTGGAGTGCGCTTTCGTGATCGACCTTCCGGACCTTAAAGGCAAGGAAAAGCTGAACGGTCACAACACCTTCAGCCTGGTCGAGTTTGAAGGCGAGTAAACGGCCACCCTTAAAGGGGTGGGCTTTCATTTGCAGCCGCAGGCCGCATATGAAACAGGAGGCGGCACATCTGAATTTACGTTTTTACAGCGTGCACCGCGCGGTTTTATCGCAAACACAGTGACGGACCAGGCAACGAATCCGGTACTAAGCTCAATAGTGAAACACCATGAACGTGCGGGATCCAGGTTGGGAGCCGCACGTTCTTTGTAAGGGAGGCGTATTTGACCTCTAGGTCCACCAAGGCTCTGACCCTTCTCAGTACGTTCCTGCTTACCGCCTGCTTCGGCAGCGGAAGAAAACCGCTGGAAGTGCTTACCTACGCATCCCAACCCCAACCGCAGCAGAACCTGATCGTCTTTCTCCAGGGGTTGGGCGGCACCTGGCGCTGTCCGATGAACGTGCACCGCTGTTTTCAGATGGAGGGCTTTGTGGATGCCGTCCAATCGCGGAACCTGCCCTATGATATGCTGGCCCCAAATGCACACCTGGGCTACTATCAGCAGCGCAGTCTGGTCGAACGTCTCAGGACTGATGTCATCCAGCCGGCCAGGGCCGGCGGGTACGATAAGGTCTGGATCGTCGGGGTCTCCATGGGTGGGTTGGGGGCCTTGCTATATCTCAAGGCGCATCCGGAGGATGTTGCCGGCGTGGTTGTCCTGGGTCCTTATTTGGGGGATAATGACATCCTCGCTGAAATTGAGGACGCCGGAGGCGTTCAACAATGGAAACCCGGCGTGTACGACCCGCTTGAACAATGGCAGCGCATGTTGTGGGACTGGTTGAAACGCTACCCAAGCCTTGATCCGGACAGCGCGCCCATTATCATGGGGATGGCCACCGATGATCTCTACTATAGAGGGCACAAATTATTGGCGGCCACGCTTCCGCCGGATCGCGTCATTGAAACCGGCGGTAAACACCGTTTTAAAACATTCAAAGGGATCTGGGACAAGGTCCTGGATAGGGAATTTATTCAGTAGTGTCCGCCCGCAAGTGGTTGGGGTATCATAAAAAGTGATGGGAATTTTCAACCATGCGGTCTACAACGGATTATTCCGGGCGGCATGACGATGACAACCTGCAGTGGAAAGGGGGGAGTTGGTATGAAAGTGGATGATCGCCAGATGCGCCCCATATGGTTTGACGAGCAGCGCCAGATGGTTCAAGTGATCGACCAGCGGCGGCTCCCCCATGAACTGGCCGTCATGGACCTGCCCACGGTCGATCAGGTGATCCTTGCCATCAAGGAGATGGTGGTGCGCGGCGCTCCCCTGATCGGCGTCACCGCAGCTTATGGCGTCCTGGTTGCGCTTCAAACCTCGGAAGACGAAGAGAGCTTCAAACGTCAGTGCCGCCGTATTCGGGATGCGCGGCCGACGGCCGTCAATCTGGCCTGGGCGGTGGACCGGGTCCTGGCCAGGGCGCTGGCCGTTGAGGGAGCCGATGCACGTTTGGCCGCTGTACGGCAGGAGGCGTCGGATATTGCCGAGCAGGAGGTGAAGAACTGCCGCAGCATCGGTGAACACGGCGCCCGATTGATCGAAAAGATCAGCCGTACCAGGGAAGGCAGGCCGGTCAATGTCCTGACCCACTGCAACGCCGGCTGGCTGGCCTGCGTGGAGTGGGGCACGGCCACGGCACCGGTCTATGTGGCCCACGAACAGGGGTACAACGTTCATGTGTGGGTCGATGAGACACGGCCGCTGAACCAGGGCGCCCGTTTGACAGCCTGGGAGCTGGGCAAAGCCGGGGTGAACCACACCGTCATCACCGACAATGCCGGGGGGCATTTGATGCAGCACGGCATGGTTGATCTGGTGATCGTCGGAACGGATCGTTCGACATACACGGGTGATGTCGCCAACAAAATCGGCACCTATCTGAAGGCGCTGGCGGCAAAAGACAATGGCATCCCGTTCTATGTCGCGCTGCCGTCCTCGACATTTGACTGGCAGATGCGGGACGGCGTTGCACAGATTCCCATCGAGGAGCGGAACCCGGACGAGGTCCGGTTCGTGCAGGGACAAACCCTGACCGGCATCGATCATGTACTGATCACTCCGGTAAATAGCCGGGCCGCCAATTACGCCTTCGACGTGACACCGGCCAGGCTGGTGACCGGTTTCATCACCGAACGAGGCATTTGCGCCGCCAATGCAGAGTCCGTACTGGAGTTGTTCCCGGAAAAAAGACCCTAACCCTGTAGAAGCCGGAGGACTCCAGATCCCCGCTGGACGCGGGATCTTCGACCGGAGCCTTCTTGTCCCGCTGGTTTTTAGCGGGAGGCTCTGAAGCCCTCCGGCTTCTACAGCATCAGGGTTGATAATCTATTGATTCATTGGTTGGATAGAATATATTTTAATTTGAAGAAAACCTTGAGCCTTGACGGCTTCGTAAAAAGTGTTCATAACGTCATTCCGGCGAACACCGGAATCCATAACACTGTGAAATGAATGGATTCCGGCTTTCGCCGGAATGACGTAAGACGTCAATTTTGGACGTTTTGCGACGTCATCAACCTTGAACATTAAACCTTGAACCCATTGATACGCTATGCTGACTAAACTGGAAAAACAAATTATTGCCGCCATACAGGGTGATATGCCAATCACCGAACAGCCGTATGCCCAAATCGCTGAACAGCTCGACATCGATGAAAGCCAGCTGCTTGCAACGCTGCGCGATCTGGCGCAACGGGGCGTCATGCGCCGGTTTGGGGCCACGCTGCGCCATCAGAAATCGGGCTTTAACGCCAATGCCATGACCGCCTGGCGGGTCGATGAGGATCGCATCGATGCCGTCGGAAAAATCATGGCCGGATTCGCGGAAGTATCGCACTGCTACCGTCGCGATCCCAAGCCGGATTGGCCCTACAACTTGTACACCATGATTCATGGCCTGGACGAACAGCATTGCCGGCAAACCGCCGAGAAAATGGCTGCAAAGGCGAATGTTGACGATTATTGCCTGCTGTTCAGCCGACGCGAGTTTAAAAAGACATCGATGAAGTACTTTGAAGCGGAAGAATCAGAAGAATTAATGTGACCCATCGACTGCGAGAAAAACTCCCCGGACATTCTAATTCCGCCGGGCCCGATCTTCCGCATATCCTTCTGGTCAACCCCTGGATTCATGACTTTGCCGCCTACGACTTCTGGGCAAAGCCTCTCGGCCTTATAAGCCTGGCGGCCATGCTGCAGGCGCATGATGTGCCGGTGTCGTATATTGATTGCCTCGACCGGTTCCATCCGCGGGCCGCCGCGACAGACCCGCATGCCCGGCACGGACGCGGGCCCTATTTGAAAACGCCCATTGCACCGCCCGCGGGATTGGCCGGTATCCGCAGGACATTCAGCCGCTACGGAATCGATCCGGAATGGTTTGAGCAGGATCTTGCCGCGATGGCGCCCCCGGATCTGATCCTCGTGACATCTTTGATGACCTATTGGTATCCCGGTGTCCGCGAAACGATCCAGGTGCTGAAACGACATTTTCCGCAGACACCCGTCGTTTTGGGGGGCATCTATGCGCGCTTGTGCACCGAGCATGCCCGCGGGCACAGCGGCGCGGATGACGTCGTGGTCGACCGCGGCGAGTCGATTTTTGACGTGATCGAAACGCATACCGGCTGCCGGATCGTCCCCCGGTTCGATCTCGCCGATTTTGCATCCTGGCCTTATCCCGGATTTTCGCTGCAGAACCGGATCAATTACATTCCCTTGCTCACCGCTCGGGGTTGCCCGTTTGACTGCGCCTATTGTGCCTCGCATTTTTTAGAGCCGCGCCTGCAGCGGAGGCCTGTACAGGCCGTGATCGATGAAATCGTCTTCTGGCATCATCGCCATGGTGTTGCCGACTTTGCTTTTTATGACGATGCCCTGTTGTGGGATGCGGCAAACAGCGCCGTTCCATTGCTGGAGGGCATTGTCGATCTGGGGTCGAAGCTGTTTTTTCACACACCGAATGCCGTGCACATCCGCGCCATTACCGCCGATATCGCCCGGCTGATGAAACGCGCCGGATTTCATTCGCTTCGTCTGGGCCTGGAGACAACCGCTTTCGAATCACGTGCCGGCATGGACCGCAAAGTGACCGCCGCGGAGTTTCTGCGGGCCGTCGGCCACTTGAGATCGGCCGGATTCGACCGACGACACATCGGGGCCTACCTGCTGTTCGGCCTACCGGGCCAGTCCATTTCCGCGGTCGAGTCCTCCATCCGGGTGGTCAAAGAGTCCGGTATCACACCCATATTGGCTTACTACACGCCGATACCGCGGACAAAAATGTGGCCGCAAGCCGTTGCCGCATCCCGTTATGACCTGGAGGCCGACCCCATCTACACCAACAACGCCATCCTGCCGTGCATGCCGGAGGAGTTTTCCTGGCAGACCCTGTCCCGCCTCAAGCAACTGGCACAAGCACCGTAACGATTGGTTTTTTTGCGGTGAAAATACGATCGCGGGGTATTACAACTGGATGGCGAAAGTTTTGGGCCGGAACTGATACGATCCCTTTACCGCCCGTCGATAAAGGTGTGCCTGTCTGCGCTCAATATCAGAACAACACTTGAATATTTTTGACGCGGGCCACCATATCCATCAGCTGGTTCGACAGATGTTTTGCAAAGGCGCCGGTGTCGGGGGTTTTTTCCGGGTCGAAATCCGATGCCACTCCGGCCACACGCAGGTAGACCGGTACGCCGTGGACGTCCAGCGGTTGGGAATGGAGCAGGTTCATGATCCGCTCCAACGCTTTTTTGGCCTTGGGCATGCCGATCATAGGCAATAGAGCGACGATCTTGTTCTTGCCGATCTGACCGATGTAATCGACCTCGCGCAGGGTTGCGGTCATTTTTTCAAGGGCCGCGTGCATGACCTCTTCGGTGTTGATCAGGCTCCTGAGGGCTTTCATCTTCGGCTTGGCGGCCACAAAAGAAAATGCCAGGGCGGAAAAAGGCGCATCGTATCGATTGGCTCTGGCGATCTCTTTGTTGATGACGAACATCAGCTCATCCGGATTCAACACCCCATCGGGCATCGGCAATCCATCGGCCGGTGCTTTAAACAGTTTCTTCTGCGATATGATCTCGGAATGGATTCTGCTAAAATCATTTTCGCCGATTTCGCCGGATTCGACCTTTTCGCGAACGACCTTAAGAATGTCCGTCAGTTCTTCATCTTCCGTCACGCTTTGCTCGAGGGTTTGAAGAACGGTCAGCGGTTTGTACTGCGCAGCTTTTTCCGAAGCGGATTTGGTTTTCAACCATTCTATTCGCATCGAATCAAGCATGGATTCCATGCGGCTGTTGATCCGCTCCTCGATTCTGAGCAGGACGTCGTTGTCCACATCCATCCGCCCCAGCTGTTGAATAAGCGTCGATTCAACTTCGCCAAGCACTTTTTTCAGGTGCTCTTCTCCGCCGGCCGCGTCATCGTCCCCGGCATCCCGTGCCATCTGCTGGCCCAATTGTTCGACGTAGTCCACCAGAATGTCCGCCAGCGCGGAGTCATCCCCGGTTCCTTTGCGGATCTCGGAAGCCAGATAGATGAGTTTGGCTGACTGTGCAGGATTTTGTTTGACTTCCGCGATGAGGCCTTCGCTGTCGACGCCAATGGCGTCCGAGCTTTCCTGCAGGATGCGCGCCAGTTCTTCGCTTTTGAGCTCGTTTTTCAGCTCGTGGATCAAGTCCAGATACTCGGCAAGCATCATGCCTTGATCGAGCAACGCTTTTTTGATCTGCGGCAGCAGCCGTTTGAGCTCGGACGCCTGCGGGACCAGGCGGGTGATGATCAACGCCAAACGAGCAATGGAAATGTTCCCGTCTTTGTACTCGTCCTGAATCAGACGGATAAGCACTTTATCGCTCAATTCGTTGACATTGTCGATGATGGCGGACTCATTCATGTATGCGATCCCGAGGGCTTTCTGAGTCTCAATGCCTTCGAAAAGCTTTTTCTTCATATTGAAGACGGCTTCCGCCAGGTTTTCCAGGGAAACGTCTCCCATGCCTTCCAGGTGTTTTTCCACCTCCTGGCGCATCAGATCCAACTGGTGCAACAGCATCGGGCCGTGACCGGCGCTTTCTTCGGCAGCCGGACCGCCGGCCTTTTGCGACGCCGTTGACGCTTTTGCCGCAGGGCCGCCCGCTCTGGCGGAACCGGCAGTCCCGCCTCCGGATCCTCCAGTTCCACCCACGCCGGGTCCGGCACTGCCCGCACCCGTTGCGGCCCCGCCTGGAAGTCCTTTGCCCCCGGCCGCATCACCCGCTGCGCTCTGGGAGCCGTCGGCCATGCTGCCGGTGGTGCTTTGGCCGCTTCCGGGCAGCAGGGTGTGCTCTACGCTGGCCAGGTCGGCATCGATCATGTTCTGAGAGACGGCACTCGGATTCGCCAGCAGGTTTTGGATATTGAGCGAGCTGGCAAACTCTTCGGTCAGCACACTTTCCAGCAGGGTATCCATGAATCGCTTGCGGTTCCGGTTATCGCCCTCGTCAATATCCGGTGTGACGCTTTTCAGCGCTTCACGAGAGATGATCTGATCGTCTTCGGTTACTTTTTTATAGAGCACATGGTTGATCTTGATATGGTAAGCACCCTTTGAAAAGAGAGATTTTTTTATGTGCTCGGCCTTTTGCAGCATGGTCAGTGAAGAGAAGATCTCGATGAAGACATCCAGTTCACCGGTGGTCAGACCATGCTCAAAGGAAATGGACTGGATGCCGTGTGATTCGAACAGCGAGGCGATGCGCCTGGCGTTTATCCGCGGGTCCAGCGGTTCCTCGTCGATGTAGAACTGCTCCCGGTTGAGGATGAAGACGACCGGGGCGCTGTTGGCCAGTATCTCCCTGGCCGCTTTGTGTACTTCGGTTATCGAATCCCGGACCATGGGGTGGCTTTTCTGGTACATCATGCCGCGGTTCAGCAGCAAGGCCAGCGATCGTCCGAATCTTGCCAGGTTGGCTTTATGCTTGTTTGGTTCCATGGAGCCCCCTTAGATCTCAAGGCCATCGGCGGGTGATGTAGGCTTCGATGTCCTTGGCGAAATCTCTGCATGTAGCATACCGCTGCGATTTGTCGTAGGCCACGGCTTTAGCGACGATGTCATCGAGATCCTGGTCGACAGCGGGGTTCATCTGCGACGGCTTTTTCTGAAACAGTCGGTCTTGAAACCGTATTTTCAGTTTGAGCAGTTTTTTGGCGGAATCATAAGGCGGATAGGGCAATTGCCCGGCCAGCATCTCAAACAGCATGACCCCGGTGGTATAGACATCTGCCGCATTGTCCACCATTCCGGAAATGATCTGCTCGGGAGACATGTAGGTGGGAGTACCCACTAAAATGCGGGTTTCGGTATTGTAACCGCCGTACGACCGTGCAACACCAAAGTCGGTGATCAGCGGTCGCTGCGAATGCGTTTCGATCAGTATGTTTCCGGGCTTGATGTCGCGGTGGATGATGCCCTGGTCATTTGCGTAATCCAGGCCGTCGAGCACTTTGACAATGATTTTTAAACTGGCTTTAAGTGGGAGCACACGCTTGGAAGGCAGTACATTTTTGCGCGCCTGACGCAGGTATTGGGCCAGCGATTTGCCCTTGACCAGCTGCATGGTGAAGAACAGGTAGTCCGGCATTTCACCGACTTCATACACCGGGATAATGCACGGATGGGATAAAAATGCCGCTGCTTCTGCTTCCTGTTGAAAGAGCTCCGCTATTCTGGGGGTAAGCAGTGATTTTGGCAATATTTTGACAGCGATCTGCCGCTTGAGTGTCTTTTGATAGGCGACAAACACCACCGACATTGAGCCATGATCCAGCTTTTTCAGCAGCACGGAGGTTCCCACCTGTTCACCAACCAGATGGTCAAAATTCATCGTCCGAATCGTCGCCACAGTTTCCTCATCCTGACTGCTTTAATTTTAATTTGTCCGCAGACCGTTCGTCAAACGCTATACGCGCCATGGCGAACGGCAGTCTAAACAGTTATTTTCGCACATTTTTTTACAATGTACAATAACGCAATCAAGGTTTTCAGATCAAGTGTTGTCTATTGATTACCGTTTTGTGCGGCCGAATTTCCGTCGTGTTCAGGTCTCTCCCTGGGATTAAGCTCTCTGGTTGATCCGGTAGAGCTGCATTGTCAGCGGACCGATTTTAATCAAGTCATGATGGTGTAATTTGGTGGGACTTTTTACGGGGGTGCCATTGATACGGGGTTTGATGAGTCCGGTAACATAATCCAGAAAATAATCGGTGCCTTGCTTTCCGATCGTCGCCGTGGGGCTGCCGGCAAGCAGGGACCAGAAGCCGGAAATGACGATATCCGCATCGGCATTTTTACCGATGCTAACCATTTTCTCCGATAATTCGAAATCTTCCCGATCATCCGACAGAAAATTCAAGTAGTCGATGCTCTGCATCTGCCCTTGCATATCGGACCGGTCGATCAACATGGTGCTTTCGGCATCCGCAGCACCTGAGGCGCCGACCTTCAACATCTGCTGGGTCGATTCCAGGGAGAGGGTTTCATACAGATCCACGATTAAGACGTGCTTACCGATGGTAATCCAATCCTGGTGAGCCAGCTGGTATTCAGCCACCTGGTCATTGTTCACAAATGTGCCGTTGGTGCTGTTTAAATCGATCAGCTGCAGGCCGTGTTGGTCCTGGATTATTTTTGCATGGTGGGCCGATACCAGTCGGTTATCGATGACGATGTCGTTATTTGGATGCCTGCCGATGGTGACGGTGGCATCCGGCTTGATAGTCTGGTTCTTTAACACCTTGGTTTTATACGTCACAATTATGCTTGCCATCGCAACCCCTTCGTTTCGTCAAAATATTAGTGAACTTCAGCACATTGTCAATATTATTTGCGCGTTGTATAGAACACGGTTAACGTATCGGCTTTCTAAAGCGGCAGCTTAAGTTGTTTAAGGACTTCATCTCCGAGCCGGCTGCGTTTAAGCAGTTCGCTGCCGATGGCATCCAAACCGGCCATGCTGGCTTGCGCGTTTTTAATGGGTTCGCCGAGTTTGGCATTGACAGCCGTGCGCAAGCGCGCTTGCAATTGATCCGCCTGACGCTTGACCAGGCGGCCGGCGGCTTTCTGAAGAACTCTGTCGATATCGGATGTCAGCGATGTCTTGTAGTCGGGCTCCCGGCCTTTGAGAGTGGCCTCCAGACCGATATTGCGCGCATCACGGATGGCGTCGATCAGCACAGCGGCAAGTTCGGAAGCGGGTTTGTCCGGTTCGGCGAATGACAACCGATCGAGATTGGCGGTAAGCCGCGTATCCGTAAAGGCGTCCTTTAGGTTGAAATCGAGTCGTAGATCCGCAACCGCCCGTTTAATGTCAAGATTGAGCGTCTCGGCGCCGAGTACGAGATCCTGGATCTGATAGCCGCGGATATTGAGTTTGGCCGTGTGTTGGGGCGAGCGTGGCTGAACAAAGTCCAGCATACCGTGCAAATTGATGTCCTGCACGCGTTGAAGTCTTCTTCCGAGAAATTTGAACGTCACCGGTTTTCCGAGGATTCGGGGATGTGAGGTAATGTTGTTGATCTGACCGGTGAATTCGCCGGTTTCCAGCTTGGCATCCAGGTGCACTTGCCGGATCAACAGATCGGGCACGGGATGGCTTTCCTGAAACCGGACATCCATGCCCTTGCCCCGGAGCGGCCGATGGGTTTGCGGTTCATCGCCGGCGGCCGGCAAACGGCTCAAATAGGGGGCGAGTCGCTGATACCAATGATAGGCTTTCTGCCACCAGCCGCATAGATTATGGCCGAACAGCAGGCGGCTCCAGTTCGCCGCGCCGCCGGCAGTGAAACCGTACTTGTCCATCAATCGCCTGATTTCAGCTGCCGGCAGCTTGCTCAGTTCTTTCGCAGCCTTCTCCAGGGATTTATAATCGTCCTTGAACGTTTTCCGCGCTTTGTCAATTTGGTCAAGATCTTTTTTCAGGTCCTTGACCAGCGCCTGGGCTTCTGAGGCCGATCCCAAAAGATTGACCAAATCCTTTCCGGAGCCTTTGATCGCTTTGGCCCGGGCCTGGTACCCGGAAAGCGTTTTCTGATCCGGCAGCGTGTCCAGCTTTTTCTGCCATTGGGCTGCAGCCGATTCAATCCTGCGTTCAAGCGCCTGGATTTGCTTGACCGACTGCAGCGGCTCGCGTGCCAGGATATCGTCGGCATTCGGCAATGATATCAGCGGCAGGTTGCCGGTGCCGCATAAACCGGCCAGCCAGCCGGGGAGGGGTTTCGATGGGTCGTCCTTCGATTCTGCTTTGGTTTTCGGTCGGCGGACGGCACCCGACCTCTTGCGGGGTGTGTTGAGCCGAAGGCCCTCAACTCTGAGGTCGTCGATGATCACTTTTCGCTGAATCAAGGCCGGCAGATGCAATGCCGCGTGCAAATAGTCAAATTCCAAGCTGTTGGTCATGGGACGGTCAGGATCGGCAACCGCCATTCCCCAGATGCCGATTCCGGCTGGAAACAGGGTCACATCCGCTTTCGCCACCTCGACTTTTGCCCCTACGGCCTTCGTGCCCGCCGTCTCGATTGCCTTTTTTGCCACCCAGTCCACGGCAATGAACCAGATGACGGCCACCAGAGCGACAAGCACGATGAACGCGATCAACCCTCTCCACCGTATCCATTTTATCATGCCGCACCTCCAAATCCGGAGACGGTCTGATACACTTCATAGAGCTTGCTGGCTTTAAAAAGCTTCATCAACCGTGTTTTTCGCACCCATGCGAGCAAATGCTCGCGATACCTGACCACCAACGCTTTGACAATGATGTAAGCCGGTATGAACGCGGCCAGCGAGACCAACAGGCTTCCCATCACGATCGAATTGTTCAGGTGGGCCGGGCGGAACCAGGCGGTGTTGTACAGGCTGGTCAACATGGCGTTCAATCCTTCGGCCGTCAGCACCGCCAGTCCGATTTTATGAAACAGCGGATCCAGCCCATAGGCAACGGCGGAAAGGACGACCCATACGACGCCGAATGTGGAAAGGTTGACCCGCAGCACCAGAGCGGCAAGCAGTACCAGCAAATTGTGAAGAGAAAAAAGCGGTGTCAATGCCATGACCATGGCCAGGCAGAATGCCATGCTGATCTGGCCCGGGTCGGTTTCAGAGTTGAGAACTTTTAATGTTTTTGCAATCAATTCGATCATATGGCCCTCTGTTACTCTGTCGGTTGACTTTAATGGAAATGGGTTGATTCCGGCAAGCTTTTTACAAAGCGGCTTGAACGACGTAAAAGACGTTTTTCGGCAGCACGCATATAGTAAAAACCATATGATATCCAGTCAAACAAAAAAAGCTGTTGATCGGCTGCTCATACACCGGGTGGCGCGTCAATGGCACATGCTCGGCCGTACCATCAGTCTGCAGCAAAATTCGGCGGTATCGTTCGAACAGGCATACCATCGCATACAATGCAGCGACAATATGTGAGGAGGATCACTTTTCGGCCTTCAACCGGCTAATTTTACAAGGTGGGGTCAAGCCGGGCTATGCCATTATATCAATGAGCCCGCCGCCCGGATTTGTCTGGTGTCGGGGAACGGATGAAACTTCCGATTCCGCGAGCCATTCCGGATCGTGCAGCGGGTTGCTGCTGATATCGGACTGCGCGGCTTCGTTTTTTTCCATTCTGGCCTGGGCCTCTATCTGCAGGGCCTGGGCCGCTACCGCCCGGTCGGTGCTCGACGGTTGTGACGGCGCCAGGGCGGCTCTTCGGATTTGCTGCATTTTTCGGATGGTGGCCTCGGGCGTGCGTTCCGGTGATACGTCAATTTTGACTTCACCACCGACAGCATAAGATTTTCCGTCCGGGCCGGTCTGGTACTGATACGTCGCACCGCCTTGAACAACCGGACCGCCGGCAGCCATATGGGCCTGCTCATGGGCCTTGACTTCCAGGTCGCGCTGTTTGAGGTCATTCACCGCCTGGCGTTGCGCATTCGACAGATCCTGCTCGGATGTAACGGGCATTTCCATGGCAGGCCCCGCCGGCGTTCCGGCCTTTGCCGTTGCAGATAGTGTGACCCGATCTGCCGGCATGCCGTCTGAAGGTTCATGAACGCGTTTCGCCGGTGAGCCGGCGGAGCCGCCGCAACGCCCTGGTTGTCGGTAAAACCCATTGATATTAATATAATTTTGTATAATATTCATCCGTCGGGCCTTTGTCTAAACAGACTCTTATCGCATTTGTTATCGGCGGCTAAAACAAAAACTTAAGAAAAACATTTTGTTATAGATGCCTGGCGGGACCTTGAGAAAGAGCACCCCCTCCGTACAACCCGGACATGGGTAACACTTTAAACCGATGACATGGGTGACACTTTTTGCAGATGGATCCGCTATAGTTCCCTCTCCCTCGAGGGAGAGGGTTAGGGTGAGGGTGGACCATGCGGAAGACCACCCCCTCACCTGGCCTCTCCCCCTCAGGGGGAGAGGAAAAAGGTGTGCAACTTCCCCCGTGAGGGAGAGAGGAAAAAGGTGTGCAACGTCCCCCTGAGGGAGAGAGGAAAAGGGTGTGCAACTTTCCCCGAGGGGGAGAGGAAAAGGGCGTGCCCCCTGAGTGGGAGAGGATGGTTGTTTTTGACCAATTTTGCGGGGGAAAGAAACACGTGCAGCTACGATTGCAGATAGTCCAGGATGGTTTGTTCAAGCTCGGCGATGCCCCTCGCAAAGAAATGATCGCCTGTCGAAATAACCGACAACCCGGCCGTATCGCTCCAACGGGCCAATTGGGTTTGAACGCGTTCGACCGGCGCGAACTCATCCTGGCGAGCGATGATGACGGCATGCAAACCGGAAATTGAGTGGATGTCTGAAAAGTCGAGAAAATCGACCGGCGGCGCCAGCAGAACGATCCGGAATCCGTGGTTCGGATGGTCCTGGGTCCAGCCGGCCAGAATCCATGCGCCGAAGGAGTATCCCACCAAATCGAGCTGTTCGATGCCTTTGGTTTGCAGGAAGCCTATGGCGCCACCGAGATCCTTGCGCTCTCCGATGCCGTGATCGTAAGCGCCGCCGCTGCCGCCGGCGCCGCGGAAATTGAATCGCAGCGTCGTCCAGCCCCATTGCTGATAGGCCCGGGCAATGGTCTCGACAACGTGGTTATTCATATTGCCGCCGTACGCCGGGTGGGGATGCAGGATGATGGCCGCACGCTTTATATCTCCTGCGTGCAGAAGTCCCTCCAACGTAACGTCTTGCGCTTTAAAGGTCACATGGGTTTCCATGACAGTCCGCCTCTTAAACGTTGGTGGTATCGTAAAAAGTCTTCATGCTGACCGACTCAACCGACAGGCTTATCCAGTTGCATCACACGATGCCGCAATTCATCCAAAACCGCTTCATCATTCATGTCCGCATCTGCCTGGCCTTTGGCAATTTGCTGCAAGCGCTGCAAGCCGGCTTTGTCGGAGCTGACGACAGCGGTATCGACCATCGCCAGACGGCTGTGCATCCGGTTGAACAGGACCATCGGACCAAAAGCAGCTTCAGGACTGCCGGCCTTGGCCAGCCGGCCCCAAATCATATGGTGGGTCATTTGGAACGGCCTGGGTGCTTTCTGGTAGCCCAACAGGTCTGCAAAAATGGCGAGAACCTCCAGCAGACCCTCTTCATACTTGTTTTCCAGAGCCGCCCGTCCGTCTCCGACCAGGGCGTCGATATCATCGGCAGTGAAGGACAAATCCAGCGTGTCGAGGATCCTCGATTGAATCTGATCCAGGGTCTCGGCTTTGCGGAAGGCAACCACCGGTGCGTCGTTCAGGATCTTGACGGCGTTTCGGATGCTGATCATCTCCTTGATGGTCGGGCTCTTGCGCAAGGCAACGTCTTCAACGGTGGTTTTATAGATTTTCAGCTCGTTGTCCAGAACCAGAATCATGGGCTGCTGTCCGCTGCCGTCAATCATGTAAAGGTTCAGGTCGCGTTCGCGCTGATGTTCAAACGGGCCCATTTCAAGCAGGCTCCGCATGGCATCCAGGTCTGCGCGCTGGCCGCTTTCCGGAGATCCGATGGTTCGCCGCACTTGCTGCACCAGCCGTTTGACCTCTATTTTTTTCAGGTAATTCTCTCTGAACCCCATAAATCCTCCCTCAATCTTGGACAGACCGGTTAGGTATCGAAAATACATTAATATAACGGCATGTTACGAAGTTGCTTGACCGAATACACTAATTTTTGTATAAAATACAGTTTATTTCGGTTGAACGCATAGTCATTATCCGCCCAATTCTTGACAGCCATGCTCCAATACAATCATACCATGGGCCATTGATCGATACTGATGAGGATGTTGCTATGGATAATTTTGTTACGCTCTCCTATAACGGTGAAACTTTCAAGCTGCCGGTGGTGATCGGCAGTGAAGGCGAGCGGGCCATCGATATTACCCAGCTGCGCGCCAATACCGGCTTTATCACTCTTGATCCGGGGTACGCCAATACCGGAGCCTGTAAAAGTAATATCACGTATATGGATGGGGAGAAAGGAATCCTTCGGTATCGCGGGATTTCGGTCAATGATCTTGCCGAAAAGTCGACTTTCAAGGAGACGGCCTATCTGCTGATTCACGGTCATTTACCCACGGAGAGGCAGTTGAGGAGCTTTTCGGTTCTGCTTAACGACCACTCCCTGGTTCACGAGGATATGAAGACCTTTTACCAGAATTTCCCCCGGGCCTCCCACCCGATGGGCATCCTGTCCGCCATGGTGAATGCGCTGCGCAGCTTCTATCCGGAACTGCAGGCCACCGAAGAGGAAATCGACATCACCGTTACCCGGCTGCTGGCCAAGGTGCGAACCCTGGCGGCCATGTCGTATAAGATCTCAAGGGGCCATACTCTGGTCTATCCGCGGCCGGATCTGGCTTATTGTGAGAACTTTCTGAATATGATGTTCGATACACCGGTCAAGCCGTACCGTCTTAAAAAAGAGGTCGTGCGTGCTTTGGAGGTTTTCTGGATCCTGCATGCCGATCACGAGCAGAACTGTTCCACTTCCGCCGTGCGCGTTGTCGGCAGCGGGCGTGTCAATCTGTATGCCGCGATCTCCGCCGGTATTGCCGCGCTATGGGGCCCGTTGCACGGCGGGGCCAACCAGGCGGTTGTGGAGATGCTCTCCGAGATCCATGAGAATAACGGGGATTATCGCAAAGCGATCGCCCGCGCCAAAGATAAAAACGACCCTTTCCGCTTGATGGGGTTCGGGCACCGGATTTACAAAACTTACGATCCGCGGGCCAAGATAATGAAGAAGATGTGCCATAACATGCTCGGTGCCTTGAACGTGGACGATCCGCTGCTCGATATCGCCAAGGAACTGGAAGAGGTGGCGCTGAAAGATCCCTATTTTGTCGACCACAACCTTTACCCCAACGTCGACTTTTATAGCGGAATTGTACTGCGGGCTATCGGTATTCCCACTAACATGTTTACCGTTATGTTTGCCATTGGACGGCTTCCCGGATGGATCGCGCAGTGGAAAGAGAGCATGGATGATCCTCTATGGCGGATCTGCCGTCCGCGTCAGGTCTATACAGGGCCGCAATTGAGCCATTACATTCCCATGGAACAGCGCAACTAGCGGGAGGCTGGCGTGTGCTGACAGAGCTGATCGAGGTGGCCGTCCCCTTGCCGCTGTATGGGACATTTACCTATCGGGTACCCGGGCAGATGCAGGGCACCTTGTCCGTCGGAATGCGGGTACTGGTTCCCTTCAGAGGAAGGCAGTTGACCGGTTTTGTTCTGGGGCCGTCCAAACAGACGCCGGCCAGAGCACGCATAAAACCGATTACCGACGTACTGGATCAACGTCCGCTGTTTCACACCCCTTTGAGCGACTTTTTACACTGGGTCGCCGATTATTACATCCATCCCATCGGAGAAGTGATCCAAACCGCCCTGCCCGGCGGACTTCTGGTCAAGGAACAACCGGTCTACCATCTTACCGAAGACGGGCGTCGAGCCCTGATGGACAGAGAATTGGATTCGTCCGCACAAGCCGGTTTGCAATGTCTGGAACGCAAATCGTGCCGTCTGGATCAATTGCTGCGTGCCGGCGGTAAAGGTCTCACGCCATCGGTGATCAATGCCTGGCTTCGGAAAGGATGGGTCAGACGTGACACCATCCTGATCCGTCAAAAGACACGGATCAAAACCATGCGGATGGTCGCCGCGCTTCCCTTTGAAGGCGGTTCGATGCGCCTCTCCGCCCAAAGGCAGCGAATCCTGTCTATCCTCCGGGAAAACGGGAAGATCCCGCTGGCCGAATTGAAGCAACAGGTTCCCACAGCCGCCAGCCTGGTACGGGCCATGGCGCGCGACAGCCAGGTGGAGATAACGCACCGCACGGTATATCGGGATCCGTTCGGACAACTCATCGAACCGGATCAGGCTCCGACGCTCAATGCCCAACAGCAATCCGCCGTCGACCGCATCTCTCGGGGACTGAACGAGGGATACGGCGTCTATCTGCTGGCCGGCGTCACCGGTTCCGGCAAAACCGAAGTTTATCTGCACCTGGCGCAGCACGCTCTTGAAAGAGACCGGCCGGTGCTGGTCCTGGTCCCGGAAATTGCGTTGATCACTCAGATCGAACGCGCATTTCGGGCACGCTTCGGTCCCGTTGTCGCCTTGCTGCACAGCGGCTTGAGCAGCGGTGAGCGTTTCGATCAATGGCTGCGGGTATTGAAGGGAGAGGCGCGCATTGCCATCGGCGCCCGGTCTGCTGTTTTTGCACCCTTTAAGCGCGTTGGACTGGTGATTGTCGACGAGGAGCACGATGACTCCTATAAGCAGGAAGGGTCCCTGCGGTACAACGCCCGTGATCTGGCCGTTGTGCGGGCCAGGCAGGATGGAGCCGTTGCGGTCCTCGGATCGGCGACGCCTTCGGTTCAAACCGCGCATAATGCGGCCATCGGCAAGTACCGACGGGTCCAGCTTACCGAGCGCATCGATTCCCGACACCTGCCGGATATCCAGATCGTGGATCTTACCCGATTCCGGGAAGAGCGCGGCCTGAGCCGGTTTTTAACTCCGGACTTGATGCAGGCGATTAAAACAACCCTTCAACGCGATGAGCAGGTGCTGCTCTTTCTGAATCGACGCGGTTTTGCCAGCTCGCTGGTCTGCGCGGCCTGCGGTCTGCCTCTGCGCTGTGACAGGTGCGACATCTCTTTGACGTATCACCAGCAGCACAATGCCTATCGATGCCACCACTGCGGGTTCAGCCGTTCAGCCTCGTCCAATTGCCCGAATTGTGGTTCGACCCGGATCAGGCGGCTTGGACTCGGCACGGAGAAACTCGAGCAGGAGATTCAAACCCGTTTCCCAGATGCCCGCGTCGCACGCATGGACCGCGATACGACCCGCCGCAAGGGATCGATCCTTAACCTGTTGAAAGCGCTTCGTAATCGTGAAATTGATATTCTCGTGGGGACCCAGATGGTTGCCAAGGGCCACGACTATCCCCACATTACGCTGGTCGGCATCGTTTGCGCGGATCTCTCCTTGAGCATGCCCGATTTCCGTGCAGGCGAACGGACGTTTCAGCTGCTGGCACAAGTTGCCGGACGTGCCGGCCGCGGAAGATCGCCGGGTGAAGTGATCCTTCAGACTTACAACCCCGGTCATTTCAGTGTGGAGGCAGCCCGCCATCAGGATTACAAGGCTTTCTACCGCCAGGAGATACACTACCGCAAAACCCTCGGCTACCCTCCGTTTTCCCGTTTGATTCAGCTTCGCATCAGCGGCAGCAGCGCCGATCAGACCGCCGGCTACGCTCAGGTGATCGGGCAGTTCTGCCGGCAATTGTGCCGGCGTCATCCGCAATACGCCCAGGTGGACATTCTCGGCCCCATCGAGGCGCCGCTGGCGCGAATCGCCAATCAATACCGCTGGCAACTGCTGTTGAAAGCCGGCCGCTACAAACCGCTGCAGCAGTTTGTGCATTCCCTGCTCTTGAGCGAGCATGCACCTGCAGCCAAGCGCGGCGTGTCGGTAACCATCGATGTGGACCCCGTGTTTCTGATGTAGACCGGGCGCATTGCCGGTTTGTTGTTCGCAGGTAATTGAACAACCTTGACTAAGATATCCGGTTGTTTTATAGGCCTTAATTGATCCAATTCATTTGGTTGCGCATTGATACCGGTGTGCAGCCTGTTAAGGAGATAACATGCGAAAGCGCACGCTCATACTTACTTTTTCCGTCGTCACCCTGTTATTGGCTGCCTGGGCGATTGCCGGGACACCCGTCAAGCAGACCGTTCCGGGCAACAGCGATACATCCGGGGTTGATCAACCCCGGGCCGTGGTGCCCCAACTGGAGTATGTGTTCACTCCTGTTTTTGAAGGCGTTCAGATCAAGCACGATTTTGTCATCGAAAACCGCGGCACAGCCCCACTGGTGATAAAGAACGTCCGACCCGACTGAGGTTGCTCGGTCGCCTCGAATCCGGGGCATAT
>JBNKKC010000013.1:0-21338 GCA_050291625.1 Desulfobacteraceae bacterium | reverse complement strand
GATATCGATAAGGCCGACAAACTCGTACACTCGATCAAATCCATTGCACAGCAAACCCGCGTACCGGGAGTCATGGGGGAGATCGGCGGATTTGGAGGCTTGTTTTCCCTGAATGTTTCCAACATGGATCGACCGGTGTTGGTCAGTTCGACCGACGGCGTCGGGACCAAGCTCAAGATCGCTTTCATGATGGACAAACACGATACGATCGGTATCGATCTCGTGGCCATGTGTGTCAACGATATCGCCGTTCAGGGGGCGAAGCCGCTTTTTTTTCTGGACTATCTCGCCACCGGCAAAATCAGGAGTGATACCATAACGGAAATCATACGAGGCGTTGGTGAAGGATGCCAGCAGGCCCGATGTGCGCTGATTGGCGGCGAAACGGCAGAGATGCCCGGATTTTACCCGGACAACGAGTATGATGTGGCGGGTTTTGCCGTGGGTATCGTCGATAACAACAAGATCGTTGACGGATCTGAAATCGGTGTCGGACATCAAATCATCGGCATTGCGTCCAATGGATTGCACAGCAACGGATACTCCCTGGTCCGCAAGATTTGCTTCGATGTGTGCGGGCTTACAATCGATACCCACGTGCCGGATCTGGGATGCACGCTTGGCCAGGAACTGCTGAAACCCACTCGAATCTATTCAGAAGTCATTCAACAGATGATGCGCGGCCTGCCGGTTCAGGGGCTGGCCCATATCACGGGCGGCGGTATCGGGGACAACACCCTGCGCATTATCCCCAATGCCTGCGGCATCATATTCAAGAAGGACAGTTGGGATATCCCTCCCATCTTCCCCTACCTGCAGAAAGCCGGTAATATTGAACACGAAGAGATGCTGCGGGTCTTCAATAACGGCATCGGCCTGGTGGCGGTAGTGCCGGACGATGCCGTCCAGGATGTTCTTGCACGGTTGAGCGCGATGCAGGAAGACGCCTTTGTCATTGGAGAAATTGTCGAGCGCGATCCGTCCGATGACCATCGCGTGCGATGGATGTCATAAACCGTTGGAACCGGACGGCTTTGGGCAGGATACGGTTCTGAGTTTATGAATGTTCTGGGTATTGAATCGTCATGTGATGAGACCGCCGCTGCAGTCGTTGCCGATGGCAGGCGGATCTTATCTTCAGTCGTCGCATCTCAAGTGCAGGTTCACCATCCCTATGGCGGCGTTGTACCGGAACTGGCCTCACGAAAACATGTCGAAGCCATCGTGCCCGTGGTCCGGCAGGCCATCGACCAGGCCGGTCTGAGGCCGGCCGATATTCATGCCGTGGCCGCTACCCAAGGGCCTGGACTGGTGGGGGCGCTGCTGGTCGGCTTCTCTTTTGCCAAGGCATTTGCCTTCGCACACAGCATCCCCTTGATCGGAATCGATCATCTGGCAGGCCATTTGAACTCGGCCCTGCTGTCCGATCAACCGCCGCCGTTTCCCTTTGTTGCGCTTCTTGCCTCGGGCGGCCATACCGGGATTTACTACTGCAAACAACAGGGGGAATTCCAACTGCTTGGTCAAACGCGTGACGATGCCGCCGGTGAAGCATATGACAAAGTAGCAAAAATGCTGGGTCTCGGCTATCCGGGAGGTGCCGTTATTGACAAGCTGGCGCAACAGGGCGATCCAACCAAAATTATTTTTAAACGACCTTTTCTGGACAAAACGCAGTTCGATTTCAGTTTCAGCGGCATTAAATCCGCCGTTCACCGCTATATCCGGAGCCATCCCCAGGCATTGAGCCGCAGCGCACCGGATATCGCCGCCGGATTTCAGGAAGCGGTGATTGATGTTCTGATCCATAAAATTGTTTATGCAGCCAAAGAGAAACGTTGCAGCCATATGGCCATCGTCGGAGGTGTTGCGGCCAATGAGAGCCTTCGATCACGATTGTCGGAAACCGCCGAGGCTGAAAACCTGTATCTTCACCTGACGCCGGTATCGATTTGCGGAGACAACGCGGCCATGATTGCGGCGGCGGCCGAATTTGAGCTGGTCAACGGCCGACGCACTGCTTTTGATGCGGATGTCTATTCGCGCCAACCACGAACGGCATAAGCATCAGTCCGGCTCGGCTGCCAGGTACTTCTTTTTCGCCGCCAGAATCCGATCGACAGCATCCGTCGCCATTTTCGAAAGCTGTTCAGACGCGTCGCACTGACGGACGATTTCCCGGTACGCCTGTTCGATTTTCGGGCTCTCATGGCAAATCAGCAGAATATCGACCTGTGCCGTCAAGCATTGCGCAACGATGGCGGGGATATCGAAATGTTTGGCGATAGCGCCCATGTCAAAGTCATCCGTGAGGACCAGACCGTCGTAGTTCAGCTCGTGCCGCAGAAGATTGCGTCCGATGGTTGCCGAAAGGCTGGCAGGCCAGAGTGGATCGATTTGCCGGTAGCGAATATGCGACAGCATGATCCCGGCAGCCTCGCATTCGACAGCCTTTTGGAACGGTACGAGATCAACGGCCGCCAATGCTTCTGCGGAAAGTTCCGAATCCGGCAGATCCTCATGGGAATCCAGGACGGTTCTGCCGATTCCGGGAAAATGCTTGGCAACGGCCATGACGCCGTGCTTCTGCATGGTGTCGATGACGGCGGCTCCCATTTGCGCCACCCATTTCGGATCGTGACCGAATGATCGTGCTGTCATCACGCTGGGTCCGTTGGAAGGCAGTACGTCCAGGACCGGAGCCATATTCATGTTGACGCCGATGCCGCTCAACTCCGATGCCGTAATACGGGCAAAGGTTTGTGCATCCTTGATGGATGTCATGTAGGGATTGCCGTCGAATTGGGTAAACGGAGGCTTGAGGCGGGCCACCACACCGCCTTCCTGATCGATGCCGATGAACAAAGGCGGTTGACCGCACCGCAGGGCAAAGGATTGAGCGGCACGGCAAAGATCGCTGATCTGCCCGGGAGATTCCAGGTTCTGAGAAAACAGAATCAATCCGCCGACTTTGAGATGTTCGATGCAATGCTTGAGGCTGTCGCTGAAGCGGCTCCCGTCAAAGCCGACCATCAGGCGTTGGCCCGCCCTCTGGGCGGCTGTGAGTTCCTGAACGTTTTCGCTCGCTGGATCGTGCGGTCGTGTCATGTTTACCCTCTCCTCAGGTGCGCGGTTTTCGGCGGCGCCGGAGCTGATATTTTCTGACGGCACGGTTATGATCTTTGATGTTTTTTGAAAAGTAGTGCGTGCCGTCCTTTTTTGCGACAAAGTACAAAAAATCGGTTTGATCCGGATACAAGGCCGCTTCGATGGAGGCGCTGCCCGGATTGGCGATGGGGCCGGGCGGCAGGCCCCTTATTTTATAGGTGTTGTAAGGCGTTCGCGTCTGGAGATGATGCCGTTTGATGTTTCCGTCAAAATTCGGGATGCCATAGATGACCGTCGGATCGCTCTCCAATCGCATTCTCTTTTTTAACCGATTGTGGAATACCGAAGCGATAATGGGACGTTCAGATGGTGCTCCGGTCTCCTTTTCGATGATGGAGGCCAACGTGACGATCTGGTGTACGGAGAAATTCAGCTCTTTGGCCCGCTGCTCCCAAGCGGGTTGAAATTGCGAGTGAAAACGTTCAACCATCTTTGCGATTATTTTTTTAGGCCCGGCATCTTTGGAGAAATAGTAGGTGTCCGGGAAAAGATAGCCTTCCAGTGTTTGAGCTTCAATCCCAAATGATCTGGCTGCCGCCGAATCGGTCGCCAATTTAATGATGTCTTCTGCGGTACCCAGGTTTTGGCGCGCGACCTCTTCGGCAATCTGTTGGATAGTATAACCTTCCGGGATGGTCAGGCGGTAGAGAATACTTTTGCCCTGAACGAGCATGTCAAGAATCTGAACCGGTGTCATTGCTGCTGATAAGCGATATTCTCCTGCCTTAAGATGCTTATCGCTCCTGGTCAGCCGACTGTAGAGTTTGAATCGCGCGGCGCTGGAAATGACGCCCTCGTCCTTCAAGCGGGCGGCCAGTTCATTGAATGTTTCGCCCGCCCGGATAACAAACGTCGCCTGATGATCCGTTGTGTCCGCTGGTCTGTGGATGAATCGGTGCATGTCGACAACCGCCCAGCCGGCAGCGCCGGCCAACAGAATGACTGCGCCGATAAGGGTAATCCTGAACACCTTCAAACGATTTTTATCTCCTGCCTTATTGGCATCTTTTGAGCTTTATGGTTTTTGCAGCTCGGCAATTGCGCCGCATGGGCATCACGCAACCGCCGTCCATCCAATCCAGGCCGCCTTCCGGCCGGCCCAGTCGCCGGTGAATGCCGCGAATCTCTACACGGTTGGATCAGGCGCGTCATTTCCGACAGGGGATGGCGGCAGGCTGGCAACGTGGCCGAATCGGTGTATGTCGATCATATTCCATCGGCTCGTCGCTTGTCAATCTCGACCCAATTACCGGATTGCATAACTTTAACTGGTGTTTACACTTGACAGTACATCGCATATCGATGATAACTGGTCATGAGTATTATGCTCTACGGCAGGAATATCTGGTCCACAGTTGAACGATGATAATTGTCCGGTTGTATTTGGATATCCTGGTTGCGCGTTTGGGCGCTTTGCATTCGCCGCATGACGTTAGGAAAACAAATACCGCAGCCGGTTTTCCAAATTAAATCTGAAAGCTCGCTCAACATGCCCGATTTGCCCCCCATCTATAACAGCCGTATCCTTAAACTCTATGTAGAATATCTCCACGCCAACTACTCGTCCATCGATGTCGAACCGATCTTGCGTTACGCGAATATAACCAGGTATGAGCTTGATGATCCGGGCCACTGGTTCGACCAGCAGCAAATCGATCGATTTTACAAAAAGCTGGTGGAAACCACCGGGAATAAATCCATCGCCAGAGAAGCGGGTCGGTTCGCTGTTACGGCAGATGCTTCCGGTGCGGTCAAGCAGCATGTTTTAGGCCTGATGCGAATTTCATCCATTTATTTGCTGCTCGCCAAGCTGTATCCCATGATCAGTCGCGGTGCTGATGTCAACAGCCGCAGAGTATCCTCCAATTGTGTGGAGATCTGCGTCGTTCCAAACCAGCATGTCAAGGAAAGCCCTCACCAGTGTGAAAATCGAATCGGAATCTTCGAGGCCATGGCCACGATTTCCACGGATAAATTCGCACAAGTTGAGCATATCGAATGCGTCCATCAAGGGCAGTCGTGCTGCCGCTATCGCGTCAAGTGGGATGAACCGCTGTATCGCCGGTGGAACCGCTATTTTATCATCGCCCTTTGCCTGCTGGTCGCCTCTGCGCTGCCGGGCTTCATTCTGCTGCCGTTCACCCAATGGCTGATCCTGATGCTGTGCGGTGGCATAGGGCTCTTGCTGGTTATTGTGCAGGCCCACCACCTTCGCACTCAGGATCTTGCGCAAAAAATACAGAGCCAGGGAAACGTTGCCGAGGATCACATCAAGGAGATTGATTACCGATACCGCGGCGCGCTTCTGGTCCAGAAAATCGGGCAGGCGACCTCAATGACGCTTGACGAGAATCAACTGGTTCGCGTTGTCATCGACAACATACAGCATCACCTGGACTTTGACCGCGGCATCATCATGCTTGCCGATAAAAATCGTGAACGTCTGGTCTATACGGCTGGTTACGGTTTTGATGAGCAGATGACCGATCTGTTGACCAGGACCCAATTTCGACTCGACAATCCCGATGCAAAAGGGATTTTTATTCAGACATTTCACCAGCAACGAGCCATCCTGGTTGACGATCTCGACATGTTGTGGGATTCATTTTCGGAGCGAAGTCAAAAGTTTGCATCGAAAATCGGCTCCAAGTCTTTGATATGCCTTCCCATCGTATATGAAAGGAATTCCATCGGAATACTGGCGGTCGATAATATCATCACCAAACGCCCATTGACCAAAAGTGATTTGAACCTCCTGATGGGCGTGGCATCTCAGACAGCCGTCAGCCTGTCCGGTGCAAAGGCGTACAGCGAGCTTCGATCGAGTGAAGAGCGCTTTCGAAGTCTTTACGAAAATGCCCCCACCGCATATATGTCCATTCGACCCTCGGACGCGGCGATCGTCAATTGCAATACCGCAGCGGTCGAATTGCTGGGATACGATCGTCAGCAGCTCATCGGATCTTCACTGATGGATCATTTTACCGCCGAAGAGGGCGGGGCATCTCGCCCGCCGCTGCTTGAGCTGCTGCAAAACGGGCATTCTGCCCGTAATGAAAGCATGCGGCTGGTCCACCGTGATGGGCATCATTTGTGGGTCAATGTGTCCCTGGATCCGTTCAAGGATAATCAGGGCAGTGTGATCGAAGGCCGCTGCATTATCATCGATACAACTGAACAGACCCAGTTGGAAGAGCAGCTGAGAAATGCGCAGCGCATGGAAACCATCGGGATGCTGGCCGGGGGGGTTGCCCATGATTTGAGCAATATTCTTTCAGCCATTGTGAGCTATCCGGATTTGCTGTTGATGGATATCAAGCCCGATAGCCCACTTTATGATCCACTCAACAAGATCAAAAGTGCCGGCGGTCGGGCCGCAGCCATGGTTCATGATTTGATGACGCTTGCACGTCGCAGTGTTCCCGTAACCGACGTCATTGTGGTGAATGAGCTGGTCAAAGACTATCTGGCCAGCCCTGAATTCGAGGATCTGGCGGCGCGGAATCCCGACATAACCGTGAAGGACCGGCTTGATGCAAAGCTGCTCGCCATAGAGGGTTCGGAGATGCACCTCACAAAGGCCCTTATGAATATCATGATCAATGCAGCCGAGGCAATGCCCGATGGGGGCACCATCCAGATCTCGACCCACAATGAGACGGTTCGTGCAGAAGACTCCAGGTCTCCGACCCGCGGCGGTGAACACGTCGTATTGTCGGTCAAGGACAACGGACATGGAATAGCACCGGAGGATCTGAAGCGCGTATTCGAGCCGTTTTTTTCGACCAAGCGCATGGGGCGCAGCGGGACCGGTTTGGGCATGGCAATCGTCTGGGCGGCCGTGCAGGATCTTAATGGATTCATCGATATCGACAGCCAGTTGAACAGAGGAACGACGGTCCGGCTCTACTTTCCAGCGACGAACGAAAAGCGTGCCCATTATTCGAATCCGCCAACGCTGCTGGAGGATTACAAAGGGCGCGGCGAAATGGTGCTGCTGGTCGAAGACGATACCGAGCATCGAGAAATTGCGGGCCGGATGTTGACGCGCCTCGGCTACCAGGTGGTCGCCGTAAACAGCGGCGAGGCTGCGCTTGATGAATTGGAAAAAGGTCCGCCGGATCTGGTCGTTCTGGACATGATACTGGGGCCGGGACTTGATGGTCTGTCAACCTACCGCAGAATCCTGGATATGAATCCCCGCCAACGGGCCATCATCGCCAGCGGATTCGCAGAATCGTCGCGCGTCCGAACCGCCATGGAACTCGGCGCCGGCGCTTATATAAAAAAGCCATACAGCCTCAAGGAGATCGGAGCGGCGGTGCGTTATGAACTGGATCGGGGGGCCACCTGAAAATCCAGAAGTGGTTTCAAAATCTTCCATCGGACCCAAGATCAAGGCGGGGAACATACGTTTCACCGGAGGCATACATCGTGTATGTCGAGGATGAAACGTTTTTCCCCAACGCCGAGGTTGGGTTCGAGGGGAGGTTTTGCAACCACTTCTAGGTTGATAATGTTTTAATCAGCTGGCTGATGTAAAAACGGGCATGGCTGATGGGCGCCGCCATATTGGCCCGATGGTTGGCGAAAAAACCGTCCAGGTCGGAATTCATAATGACCAAAGGGGATAATTTGGCCGCAATTTCACAGGACAGGATGGCATGGTGCAGCAAATCACTTCCATGACGGCTGTCCAGGGTCGGCGAAAAATCGTGATAAACCGCCTTTAGAATGACAGCCATGGCGCTGGCAACCCCTCTGGCATAATAAAAATAATCATCCGCTTTAAAAAAGCTGACCGATGATCCGTCGTCTTCCCTGGTTTTGACAAGATTTTCATCGCAACTGCCCAGCAGATCTTCGTATTCTGTCAGCAATGGGATGAGATTGTCCGGTCGAATATAGAAGGATGCTTTTCCTTTTATCAGCATCTCTTTGTAGGCTGCCAACTCCTCCAGGCTCTCCTTGTACTTGGATTCCGGCGCCGGGAACCAGTAGCGGTCCGCTTTAACCATCAGCCAGTTCATGGCGTTTTCCAGATTGGGATTCAAGGTGTCGGTGCTGCCCGTACGGGAAATCCGCTGGGTCAATTGTACCACCGTTCGGCGCGTGACTTCCAGGATTCCCAGTTGGGAAGTGTTGACATTGTCCGTGACGTTAAAGATGTCGTTGGGCCGCCACCCCCAGAACCGCTGGTTGAGTTCTTGATCAAGCGGTTGCATGACCGCTTCGACAAATGGGACACCCCTGGGCTGGGCTGCGTGGACCGGTTCTTCTGACGGTTCATGGGGCGCTTCGGTTTTCTGCGGCACTGAAACTTGCGTGTCATGACCTGCCGCTTTGTCGCCGGAGGGCGCTTCAGTTTTCTGCGGCGCTGTAACTTGTGTGTCATGACCCGCCGCTTTATCGCCGGAGGACGCTTCGCTCTCTTTTCCGTCGGCCGCCACCGGGGGATGTCTGGGCTCTTGTGCCTCGGCATGCGATTCGTTCGCAGCCGTCATGGCGCTCGGTCCCTGCACACCGGTTTCAGTCGTCGGTTCGGGCGGCTGGGTTGACGCGGCTTCTCCAGTTGACGAACTCTCCTGATGTGTATCGTCGTGCTGCGCCATGGACGTATTCAGAATCGCCGCATTCTCGGACGGTAAGGCACTATGTTCGAGGTGCGCCAGATCGGATGCATCGGCGGGATGCGCTGCCTGGTCTGAAGATCTTTCGACGTATTGTTCGGCCGTATCCTCCGTTTGCGGCGCATCGGCTGTCTGCTGTTCTTCGATGGAGTCGTCGGGTGGTTTTTGGGTCTCATCAGGAGACTGGCCGTGGCTCGTGGGTTCGCTTTGAACGGTTTCGGGTTGAAACCCGTCATCGAGCTGGCCGAGATTCAAACGATCCAACACGAAGCTCAAAACCCAGAGAACACCGATAACGAGCACAACCGACACGGCGAGGCGCTTGCCGACAAAACCCGCTAAGCCGGGGTTGCGCTCGCTGCCATGTTGATCATTTTTCGGGGAGTGCATGCTGTTTCCTTTTGAATCCTTACCCATTCAGTGATTTCCGTAATTTTCGGATATCGCCGATTCGGATCGTCAGTTTTATCCTGTCAAAATATTCGATTAACGGTATCACATATTTTCGTGACGCTCCAGTCATATCCTTGAATTGAGGGGTCGAAATTTCTCCATGCGACGACAAATGCTCCACCAGCATATCCTGAAGCCGCGATATATGCTGGCGATGGTAAAAAAGATCTTCTTTGACCTTGATGATCAGGCCTTCGTCTACCAGCAGGCTCATAACCTGATCCGCCTGCTGCGGGTCTGTTTTCAATTGTGCGACGACTTGCTTGAAGTATTTTGGCGTCAAACCGTCCTGTTCGTATAGCGATAAAATCTGATCACGCAACGTCTGCTGGTCGATGCCAAGTGAAACCGTGTGGTCCGCAAGATGGACAATGTCTTCATCTTGAACGATCGTGCCCGACTTGAGCATGGCTTGCAAGGCACTGGAGAAGAGCTTGGAATCGTAATGCATCGGCAGCTTTGATTTTAACTCTTCTTTTTGTACGCCAGGTTTCAGAGGAAATTGCCGGTGATAGTTTTCCATGTGAGCTTCGATTTCAGCCTGGAGCTGGTCAAATACTTCTATGTGAACGAAGAAATGCCGTTCTTTGTCAAACTGAACAATGGCTCGCTGGGATGCCAGTGATTGCAGCAACTGATTCAGCTTCTTTTCCGTCAGGTTGGTAGAAATCGTCAAATCGCGAAAGTTGCATCCAACCCGGCCGTTTGCCCGAATCAGGCTTTGGATCACCATTTCCGGATTTTCATGCTCCAGAGATGTCAAATAATCGATGACGTCGGCCCGAAGCGGTTTGTGCTTGGCAGGGATCGGATTGATGACGCGCCCCCCTCCGATAGTACGTACCGGTGAATAGCTGCGCAAGACATAGCGGTCATCTCGGACAAGCGTCACCTGCCTGTCCAGCCGGATTTGTGCAAATGCTCTCTGCCCTGGCATCAGCTGCTCGCAGTCCAACAGGACAACAATGCCCATGATTTCGCTGGTGCCGCTATGAAACCGCACCCGCGATCTGTTTTTCAAGGCCTTGGTATTGCTCTCCAGATAGTGCAGCGTAATGTCTGCCATGTGGCTGGGCACCAGAGTATTGGGCGCGCCCACCATGTCGCCGCGATGCACCACCGCTTTTTCGAGTCCCTGAAAGTTGATTGCCGTCCGCATCCCGGCTGCGGCGCTGGCGACACTCCGGTTGTGAACCTGCAGTCCCCTTACCTTGGATTCCGTTCCGGTTGGATAAAGAACAACCGGGTCGCCTACGGCAATCGTGCCGGACATCAAGGTCCCGGTAATCACCGTGCCGAAACCTTTCATCGTGAATACGCGGTCGATGGGCAGACGAAACAATCCCGACTCGCTTCGGGTCGGGATGGAGGCACATATCGAATCGAGCGAACTGACCAGTTCGGGCAGCCCCTCCTCGGTGACGGAAGATACCGGAATGATCGGTGCATTTTCAAGAAATGTGCCCCGCACAAAATCTTCGATTTCCTCCTGGACCAGCATCAGCCATTCCTCATCGACCATATCGATTTTCGTGAGGGCCACCAACCCGAATTCTACTCCCAGCAGTGTGCATATTTCCAGATGCTCCCTGGTTTGCGGCATGATCCCTTCATCGGCCGCGATGATCATGACCACAAGATCGATGCCAGTGGCACCGGCAACCATGTTTTTCACAAATTTTTCATGACCCGGCACATCCACGATCCCCAGACTTTGTCCGCTCGGCAACTCCAGGGCAGCAAATCCAAGTTCAATGGTGATGCCGCGCTGCTGCTCCTCTTTGAGTCGGTCGGTATTGGTGCCGGTGAGTGCTTTTATCAGACTGGTTTTTCCATGGTCGATGTGTCCGGCGGTGCCCATGACAATTTGTTTCAAACCAAGGGGTCTCCTTTCATCGCTCTTTTTTTCGTTGCCGCAGGTACTGGGTCAGGTAGGCCAGGCCAACCAGAATCATGCACAACAAGACAATGAAAAGCAGTGGTGCGTTGGGGTAAAAAAACTTCGAAAGAATAACGCCGAAAACCGCCCCCATAATGGCACGGATGATGAAAATTTGCCAGTTTGTCACGCCAATCTCCTTCACGCCTTAGTCGATACGAAGTTTAAACCATATATCAATTCCAAAAAAATGGTCAATAGCAGGGCTGCTCAATCGACGATTCTCGGTAAATATGAGTTCGTGTGGGAGCGGCGTCTCGCCGCGACATGTTCCACTCATGGCATCAATATCGCTGCGACACACCGCTCCCGCAATGCCTGTTTGATGCGACATGACCGTTATACGACAGTTGGAAAACCTTTAGAAATGTAATCGAATTGCCATTGAATGGACGCTTCGCACAGGCATCCGGACGCCTTGAGACGATCGTATGTGTCATGCCGCGACCTTACTTGTTTTTTTGCTCCTGCAGGTCTATTGTCATTAACATGGATAGAAACAGGCATCGGAAAAATATATCGATGGCGGTTGCATTCAGTATTGCACTGGTCATTGCGGGGTGTTCGACCACTACGGTAACGTCGCCGAAGCCCGGTTGGTCGTGTGACAGCGAGGCAGATGCTGCTGTGCACAGCGGACAATGGCAGATGGCACTGCAATTACACCAGCGTTATTTGGAATCGGAGCCGGGAAACTGCCTGGCGCATTATCATTTGGGATATATTCTCGGCAAGTTGGATGAACGCCAACTGGAAGTCGACGCGTATGATCGCGCTATAGCCTGCGGCTATTCCAATGACGATCGTCTTTTCTTTAACCTGGGTATGGCTTTAAACGAATTATCCGAACCGGACAAGGCGCTGGCCGCACTGGAGCGTGCGATTCAACTCAATCCCGGCAATGCGGAAAACCACTTCGGCCTGGGATATATTGCCCATTTAGCAGGCTACAACGATCGCGCGGTCAAGGCCTTGCAAAAAGCCGTTGATCTGACGGCGGACCATCTGGATGCCCGCAACCTGCTGGCAAGAGTTTATCTGGACCAGGGGCGGCTGGATGAGGCGAAAAAACAGCTGCAGGAGATCCGACGTCGCGAGCCGGACAATCAAGAGGCATTGTTTTTGTGGAAAATTTATGAGGATCGGGTCAAGACATCCTATGAGTAACAATAGGCTTAAAGATCATTCATTTGGCAAGGATAAAGGGAGGAAGCTGTATTGCAAATACCGCGACGACCGATAATGCCGTCCAAATGAAGGATATTTAAGCCTATTCTATGACCGGTCTATCTCATGCACGATATCCGGAAATTCGCCCGGCTTGCATATCAGTCCCGCAATGGGGTCATTAAATTCGACGGCAAAACCGTTCGGACCGCTGCGAATAATATTTCCTTGAACATGGATCTGATGATTAAAGTCAAACAGGGGGAAGGTTACGGCAATGGGCTGGTTGGCGGCGATGGTGCGGCGGGTGCCGATGAAAATTCCATTGGCGCCGATGCTTTTCACAATATCGCGGAATTCGCCTTCCTTCACGGTATATTGAGCGATGATGTAGGTTGCGCGCCGCGGATATTTGCGCCGATTTTGTTTCTCGGGCATGGTCATAGAATCCAAAACTGTTTGCTCTGTTCGCTCTGACGATACTGCCGACCTCGCCAAATCTTGCGACCTCAACCAAAAACGAAAAACTCGTTCAACACATACGGGATTTGCCCTTGAAAACCTGCGTCAGGGTGCATTATATTACAGGCTACTTCGTCATAGCTGAAACCGGCCTCGGCATCAACAAAGAAATGCCGATCAAGGTGCCGGTGTTTAAGTAAGTGTGCTTCAGGAGGAGGGATGATACCTGGTTTCGAACGTATCGTCGAAGAGCGAATCAAAAAGGCTCAATACAAAGGCGCTTTTAAAAATCTGACGGGTGCCGGCAAGCCTTTACACTGGGCTTCGGATCAGCATATCCCTCAAGATCTGCGATTGGCTTACAAAATTCTCAAGAACGCCGATTGCCTTCCACCGGAGATTGAACTGAAGAAGCAGATCCAGCGAACCGAACAGTTGCTGACGGGGATGCAGGACGCGCACGAGCGCTACCGAACCGTTAAAAAGCTCAATTATTTGATCATGAAGCTGAACTCGACCCGCAATCAAGACGCCCGATTTGATATGCCCCAGCAATATGAAGCCGCCATTGCAGATCGGATTGGTACGCATTCAAAAAAACAAGGATCGTGAGCTTCGGCACAGGCATTCCTTTTCCGTTGCTGATGAGTCCAAGCGGGCGGGTGGCCATCCTATGAGTGTGAAAACAAAAAATAGAAGCGGCCTGTTCAAGGGCATCATGCTGGCCCATGTGGTGCTGGTCCTGCATCTGCTGCTGTTTGCGGGTATAGGGCTGGTGGTGGCCTTTGTGGGCGGGATCATGCAGTACATGCTATGGATTTTGCTGGCCGGGATGGCCGTTATCGCCTTGTCAGCCTATATGATCTACCGGCGGTTGCGTCGGCAGGGCAAGTCCATCGCCGATGCGTTGCGTTCGCCCATGTTTCGCGGACGCAGTGTTGAAGTGAGCCTGCTGGGTGGCTTTGCCACCATGCGCCTGGAATCAGGAAAATCCGATTCAGTCATTGAAGACGGCGGCCGTACACCCATGCAACTTGAAGATCCGGAAACTGCGAGAATCCGTGAAATAAATTCACTTGCGCAGCTGCTTGAAAAAAATCTAATAACGCCGGATGAGTTCGCCATGGCAAAGCAGCGTCTGTTGCGGCCTTGAATGAACCCCGCAGTTGCATAAAACAGATGGCAATCGGAATTATCGGGAATATCCTTCAACAGCCAACTTTCAAAAGAGCCGGGACCATGAGGAAAACAATTGCTTTATTATCTGGTGGCATATCATCTGAACGGGAGGTGTCCCTCAACAGCGGTGATCAGGTATTCGAGTCCCTGGACAAGACCAAATACGATGTCCGGCGCTACGATCCCAAGACCGATCTTGCCAAGCTCATCGAAGATGCTTCCCAAATCGACGCAGCATTGATCATCCTTCACGGTCCCTACGGGGAAGACGGTACCGTTCAGGGGTTGCTGGAACTGCTCGATATACCGTATCAGGGCGCCGGTGTTTTAGGCAGCGCGCTGTCCATGAACAAGCTGGCCGCCAAGCAGATATACGAAGCTCAGGGACTTCCCGTTCCGGCATATATGGTGGTCGAACGTTCGCAGCAACCGCAAACCGACGGACTGGTTCGTCGATTGGGTTTGCCGCTGGTTGTCAAACCGGCGACGGCCGGCTCCAGCATCGGCATGTCCATTGTGCGCCAGGCTGAAGAGTTGCCGCAGGCCCTGGAGCAGGCATTCGAGCACGACACCCGGATCCTGGTTGAAGCGTACATCGATGGGGTGGAGATTACAGGCGCCGTCCTGGGCAATGATGAGCCGCAGGCCTTGCCCTTGATCGAAATTATTCCGGACAATGAGCATTTGTTCTTCGATTACGAAGCAAAATATACTGCCGGTGTCACACAGGAGATCTGCCCCGCCCGCATCGATGCGGCATTGACGGAAAAAGCCCAGCAAATTGCCGTTACCGCACACAAAGCGCTCTATTGCACCGGGTACAGCCGTACCGACATGATGGTGCGAGGCAACGAGATTTTTGTGTTGGAAACCAATACGATCCCTGGTATGACACGAACCAGCCTGTTCCCCCAGGCTGCTCAGGCGGCCGGCATATCGTTCAGTCAGCTGCTGGATCGTTTAATTGAACTTGGTATTCAAGCCCATCATTGTCGATAGCCCTCGCGCTTTCCGGAATTATTTTGCGATGATTTACACCCGATACAGCAAATTCATCCAGGCCTACAACAGCCTGGAGCGCGGAGATGTATATGTCGGCACCGTGCCGTCATCCCATTTGAAGGCGGCAATTCTCACGGATTTGACCACCCGGGGGATTCGGTTGGTTCCTTCGGCGCTCTCCCAAATGATCAATGCGTCGAAAGTGACGCAGGCATTTATCCTCAAACCCTGGATGGTTCCGCTAACCACGGCTGTCGTACGCCGCAAACAGCTGCTCGATGCGGTCACGACGTACAACCGGGAAAACATCGAAACGGTCATCACCAAAGCGGACGGTCTGCACTGCGGTCATGGCATCCGCAAGTGGGACAGTCTTGAGATGATGTATGCCTGTCTCGGCCTGGATGATACGGCCTTGCCGTTCGTGCTGCAGCCCTTTGTGGAGCAGTTCGTGGATTTGCGCGTCATCGTGGTGGATGACTATTGCGAGGCATACATTCGTACGAATCCGCATAACTTCAGAATGAATTTGTCGACCGGCGGTCAGAGTCAACCGCATCGGTTGACGGATCAACAAACCGATTTGTGCAGGCAAATCATGCGCCGTGTGCAAATGCCCTATGCGCATATCGATTTGATGCTGACATCGAACGGGACTGCCTATCTGTCGGAGATCCGCCTCAATGGAGGCATTCAGGGGGCGCAGATCTCCCGGGCTTCGCTGGAGAAGAAAAAGCAGCGGCTTTTGATGGCATTGGCGGAGAAGGCTGCGCCGGAATCGCAGCCCTGATTTTTGTTCGCAGTATGCACTATCTTTCATGCGGCGTTGCTGACCGGCTTTTCTGCAAAGCGAACGTCTGGCAGGTCAGCCGTTCTTTTGGTTATCGTTGCGTAAATTGACATCTAAGGGAGGTAGATTATGAAGGTTCTGGTTGTCGGAGGCGGAGGCCGCGAACATGCTTTGGTGTGGAAGATTGCTCAAAGCCCTTTGGTGAAAAAAATATTCTGCGCTCCCGGCAACGCCGGCATAGCAGCCCTGGCCGAATGCGTCCCCATCGGCGCCGAAGATGTGGACCAACTCCTTGCATTTGCACGGCAGCAAAAAGTCGATTTGACCGTTGTCGGACCCGAAGGCCCCCTCTCCATCGGGATCGTTGATCGGTTTGAGCAAGCCGGCCTGCGCATCTTCGGAGCCAGTCAAAAGGCGGCAGCCATCGAAGCCAGCAAATCCTTTGCAAAGCATATTATGACCAAATACGGCGTGCCGACGGCGATCGGCCGGACCTTTACCAGTTATAAGCCGGCAGAGGCGTACATCAAAAAAATGGGAGCCCCCATCGTTGTCAAGGCGGACGGTCTGGCGGCCGGAAAAGGCGTGATCGTTTGCGATACGGTGGCAAAAGCCATCAGTGCGCTCAAACAGATCATGGTGAAAAATGAGTTCGGCGATGCCGGTAAAAAGGTGGTGGTGGAGGAGTGCCTCGTCGGAGAAGAGGCCTCGTTTCTGGCCTTTACCGATGGCAAGACCGTCATCCCGCTGCCTTCGTCACAGGACCACAAACCTATCTTCGACGGCGACAAGGGGCCCAACACAGGCGGTATGGGGGCTTATTCGCCGGCGCCGGTGGTGGACCAGCACCTGCATGACAGAATCATGAAAGAGATCATGATTCCCACGGTGCAGGGGATGGCCGCCGAAGGACATCCCTACAAAGGGGTGCTCTACGCCGGATTGATGATCGAACGCGACCGGATCAAAGTGCTCGAGTTCAACGGCCGTTTCGGGGATCCCGAAGCCCAGCCCCTGCTGATGCGCCTGAAAAACGATATCGTCCCCATCATCGAGGCCATCATCGACGAGCGCTTGGATCAATGCCGGCTGGAGATCGATCCGCGCGCCACGGTCTGTGTCGTAATGGCCGCCGGCGGGTATCCGGGAAAATACAGGAAAGGGCATCCCATTCAGGGACTCGATAAAGCCAAACGCATAAAAGACGTCATGGTCTTTCATGCCGGGACAGGCCTGGACGGTAAACAGGTCGTCGCCAACGGCGGCCGCGTATTGGGTGTCACGGCCCTGGGAAACACCGTGGAGGACGCCATCGCCAAGGCGTATAAGGCCGTCGAAAAAATCAGCTGGAAAGATGTCCAGTATCGCAAGGATATCGGCCGGAAGGCCCTGGCACGGTTCCAGATCAAGCCCAAGGTCGGCATTGTCATGGGCAGCGATTCCGATCTGCCGGTGATGGAAGGCGCCGTGGCTATGATGAAAAAATTCGGCATTCCATTTGAGGTGACCGTCGCCTCGGCCCATCGCAGTCCGGAAAGAGCCGCCCGTTTTGCGGCCGAAGCCGGCCGGCGCGGGATAAAGGTGATCATTGCAGGCGCCGGCCATGCCGCTCACCTGGCCGGAGCTCTGGCCGCCCAGACCAGCCTGCCGGTGATCGGTGTGCCTATCGACTCGTCCTGTCTCCAAGGCCTGGATGCGTTGCTTTCCACGGTTCAAATGCCGCCGGGTATTCCCGTGGCAACGGTATCCATCGGCAAGTCCGGAGCGAAAAACGCCGGTATCCTGGCGGCCCAGATCCTGGCGCTTGACGATCCGGAGGTTGCCCGATTGCTGGAGGATTACAGACAGGAGATGGCCCGGCAGATCGATCGGAAAGCGCAGAGACTTGAAGTCTATCGCTAACATAGTATCAGTGGACCCGCATGATCCGGAAAGCGGAGTGATTTCACGGGCAGCCGAGGTCATCGCCGCAGGCGGGGTGGTCATCTTTCCGACGCACGGTCTGTACGGCCTTGGCGCCGATGCCTTCAATCCCGATGCCGTCGGTCGGATCTTTCGGATCAAGGGGCGCCCGCCGGACAAACCCCTGCTGGTGCTGATATCCGATCCTGCCGAGTTGCACCGGCTGGCAGCGGCAACCCGGCCGGTGACGCACTATCTGATGCGCTGTTTCTGGCCCGGAGGGGTGACATTCGTCGTACCGGCCCGCAAGGATCTGGTTGCCGAATTAACCGGCGGCAGCCATAGAATCGGCGTGCGGCAGACCGCCCACCCCGTTGCCATGGCCCTGGTTCAGGCCGTCGGATCTCCCCTGACCGGCACCAGTGCCAATATCTCGGGGTCTGGTGGTTGTGCGCGAGTCTCGGACATCGATCCGGCCCTGATCGAAGCGGTTGATCTGGTGCTCGATTGCGGAACACTGGCCGGCGGTCCGGGATCGACGGTGGTGGATGTCAGCGATGCAGCGCCGGTGATCCTGCGACAGGGGGCTGTCGAGGGCCGGCAGATCCTGAGCTGTTTCAAGCGATTTGCCGAGCAAAATATTGACAAGCTGCCGTAATTTGAATATATACCTGCTTTCATTGCCGGAGTGGTGAAATTGGTAAACGCAGCGGACTCAAAATCCGCCGGGCCTTGCGCCCCTGAGAGTTCGATTCTCTCCTCCGGCACCAGCTACGATAAGGAGTCGGCCTTTTTGGCCGGCTCCTTTTTTTGTGCAGGCATGGCGGCAGCGGACGTTCAATTGCAAACCATCTCAAAAACAGGATCTTGAAACAAAATCCTGTTTTTGAGATGGCTTATAGCAGCCTTTTTTCAGTTGCAACCCCTTAATGGGTCCAGTAAGCTTGAAGCCAATTGGGGTGGTGTTGATGGCCAATTCTTGCGATTAAGCGATAAGGAACTTGCCATTTCAACCGTCACCGATAATAAAAGTCATAATCAACATCTCTTATCAAAAGGGTTGGAAACACGAACCAAGGAGTGTTTGTATGCTATCCCGAATTCGAAACTATTGCCTGGTAGCCATTGCCGCAGGCATTTTCTATTTTTTTCTGACGCACCATGTTTTGTTCAGCAGTTTTACGCAATTTGATCTGTTGAAGAAGATCGAACCCACATTTAAATATACCTTCATCAGCATGCGACAAATAAATCCCTATAAATTGTTGCGTGATGACAACCTACGGGATGCAGGTCTTGCGGAATACATGCTGGAAAAAGGCCTCGTCAGTGAAGCAAGGATGGATCAAATTATGCAGGCAATCGATGCCGCAGAAGGATCGACTGAGTAGCATAACACCATCGTGTCAACGGATATCCGATGCAAGAAGAAGGGTCGAAAAAATTAGGCGTGTATTCTCAGAGCTTCGGGCGGCGCAACCCACAATCGGGCTTTATCAACCATGCGATTGCAATGCCAAGGCATCCATTTTAACTATCCTGGCACTGCGACTCGGGTTTTTGACAATCTATCTTTCGAGATAGTCGAACCCGGGTTCCATGCCCTTTTCGGACCTTCCGGTGTGGGCAAGAGTTCTTTGGCCCACTTGCTTACCCGGTCCTATCCCGTTGTCAGCGGCAAGATCAAAACCAGCGGGATAGAGACCCTGTTTTACTCCCACAACCAGGAACGCCTCCCGGGCTGGTCGAGCATCGGTCGTCACCTTGAGCGGATTACGCCGTCCCAGCACCATGATTTAAAAAAAGCGTTAATCGATGTGTTCGGCATTGGTTCGCTTTTGAATCAGCGTTTTGGACAACTCTCACTGGGACAGCAGAACCGCATCAACCTGGTGCGCTACCTGGTGCAGGAGTTTCAAATGATGATCATGGATGAGAGCCTGGCCAACGTCGATGAAAAAACGCGCGGAGACATTATTGTCGCCGTTAAAGCCATGTTTCCGGAGGCGCTCTTTCTCTACATCAGTCACAATCTGGTTGAGGTGGCCAAGTATTGCCGACAAATTTTGGTGTTGCGTTCGTGCCGCTACACCCCGCAGGCTGTGACGGTTCGCGGTCAGGATTGCAACGGCAACCACGGCACAACCCAAGCGGATCTGGAAAAGACCATGCTGGAGATGATGAGCATTGCTTAGACGTATCCTGCAGTTTTTAATGATTTACTTTTTGGCGCTTGTTCTGCTGCTGCTGGTCAAGTACGTATTGGCGCTCTCCAATTATGTGATTCCCGGTCCCGTCCTGATATGGGAAACCGGCCGCCAGGTGATCGGCCGGTACCTGAGCGATGTCTTGGATACTTTGACAGTGGCCGTTATCGGTCAACTGCTATCGGTGGCCCTGGCCCTTATCATCGGCATTACCGCACGGCGCGCGACCTGGTTTGGTTCCTTTACAAAAGTGGCCGCCTACAATGTTCAGGCGTATCCCATCGTGGCCATTGCGCCCATTATCTTTATCTTGCTGGGTGATGGGTTTATATCTCGATTGTTGATTGCGTCCATGATCTGTTACTTTCCCATTCTGCTTTCCGTCCTGGGTATTATGGCGGAACCGGTTGCCGATATTGAGCACTTTTATCGTCAAACCGGGCGCCTGCGCTGGCAATTGGAGGTGAAAATTCGCGCTTTTGAAAACCTTTCCAAACTCACTACGGTAATTGCCGGCAGTGCGACCCTGGCGATGGCGGGCACCATTGTTGCCGAATTCATTGCTGCCAACGCGGGCATCGGCTATAGCATCCGCATTGCGCTCTATCAAAGCGATTTGTCAAAGATATTCGTCGCTTTGTTTGTTATTGGTGTCACCCTTTCCATTTATCAAAGCATGCTGGAATTGGCGGGACACCGGGTGAAAAAGGTATGGACCGGAAAAGGAGAATAGGTGATGAACAGGCTTAAGCTACATTTACGATTCACCCTTTGCCTATTGCTGGTTTGGGTTTGTTCCAATGGGCGGGGTTTGGCTGGCGATCAAGTGGTTTACCGCCTCAAATGGTTGGCCAACATGTCCACGGTTGGGGATCTTTATGCCGAAAGCGACGGGCTGTTCAGTGCGCAGGGATTAAGCGTCGCCATCAAGCCCGGTGGGCCGGAGCGAGATGCCATCCGCGAGTTGGAGTTGGGGCAGGCGGACTTTGGGGTGGCTTCGGCCGATCAGGTGATTCGGGCATTGGCCAAAGGGGCGCCGGTGGTGGTGATCGCACAGCTTTTTCAAAACAATCCTTTACAATGGATGTATTATCGAAACCGGGTGACCATTGAGCGGCTGGACGACCTGGCCGGCAAACGGCTGGGAGTGACCTTTGGCAAGAACGATGAAATTATTATGAGAACCTTGCTGGCCCGCGCTCGTATCCGCCGGGACCAGGTCAAGCTTTACAGCGTTCGGCTGGACTACACGCCTTTTTACAGGGGCGCTGTCGATCTTTGGCCGGTTTATATCAACACGCAAGGCGTAGAGATTGGCGGTCAGCTGATCGCTGCCGGGGAGAAGATCGCTTTTTTTGATCCCGGTCGCTATGGCGTGCGTTTTGTGGCCAATTCAGTGGTGACATCGAGGGAGACACTGACCCGCAAGCCCAAGTTGG
>JBNKKC010000012.1:0-128117 GCA_050291625.1 Desulfobacteraceae bacterium | reverse complement strand
GGGTGGACCATGCGAAAGACCACCCCCTCACCTGGCCTCTCCCCCTGAGGGGGAGAGGAAATTAATAGGCCGGCTCTCATAACCCTGAGGGGGAGAGGAAATTAATAGGCTGGCTCTCAGACCCTGAGGGGAGAGGAATGTCGTGGCTTAAGCTTTATAGAGAACCGCGTATGTTTTTATTGCTGTCACTAGTGTCGTGTCCCACAAATAAGTTCAAAAACGAATGTCACTCCGGCGCAGGCCGGAGTCCAGTTGGAAGCCCTCTGGATTCCGGCTTGCGAGACTGTGTCATGATTTAGAAAATGCACGTTTTTTACTCTGTCATGCCGGATCCCGGATCAGGCCCGGGACAGGCTTCGATCCGGCATCCAGAAATGTGCGCCATTGGAATACCTGGATTCCGGCTTTCGCCGGAATGACATCAGCTCCTGATGTCGTCGTTTGGGTCAATTGCGACACAGTCTCTTGCGCCGGAATGACTCAAAGGAAAAAGCATTCGAATTGAACGGATATTTCAGGCGATAGGAGCTCGCGGGATTTATCTCGCGACACTGCATTAGCGGAACTCCGTTACTGGCTTAGAAAACTCCGCCAACCGTGTTTTTTCATGCAGTCCGCAAATTCGTCGTAATTCTTTATCAGCTTCTTCATGGGCATCGTGTTGATTTTCCTGTGGGCGGTGGTTGCCGTTCTGCGTTCCAATGAAAGAAAATCCAGGATGTTATCTATCGTTCGTTGATGTGCCTCTGGCCTTTCAAGGTCATTTTCATAGACGACTTCGAAGTATTCCACTTTGGACAGGGCAGTTTTTTCTTCTTCGGCAAAACGGAATCTTTCTTTGACATATGTCGCAAAGCCTTCGCAATTAATGGATATCCTTATCTTTTCTCTCAGGTCATCATACTTGTGATATGCGCCTCGTTTTCTGGCGACCATGTTGGACAGACATTGTTTTGCAAGGTTATTTCTTTTTATGTAGATAACCTTAAATCCTTCATTGTAAAGGGTTTCCAAAAAGAGCGAAGGATCAATTGGCCTCTTCCGATCTCGTGCCAATTGGTATATTTTGACATAAAATATAAAGTTTTTATGAGGCTTTAATTTTGACAAACCCATGATGTACGGCAATGGATAGAGGATTTCGCCCTTGTCAACATTGAGCAATTCTCCTTTTTTGCTGAAATGTCCCGTTGAGCATATCAAGCTTTCCAGAAGCGTACTTCCTGTTCTGCCTTGCCCGAATATAACAACACGCACGCCTGTTGCCGGTTTCAGATTCAGGCTGTAAGAAAAATAAGCCAATATCTCGAGGCAGCGGTGCAAAACAAGCTTGATGATTTTTTTTATTGTCTTTGCCATTCTTTCTTGGCTCGATTCATCATATCCCGAAAACTTGAGGTTCTTTGCGCGCACTGCAATTTTCATTTAACCAGTTGGCTATATTTTTCCACTTGCTGTCTTCGATAACCCTGGCATCTTCGGGGCAGTTTTTAATGCAGGCACAACAGCGAATGCATCGCTCGGTTTTGGTTGCCACGCTGTCATTGATTGAAATGGCTGCCGTTGGGCATACATCGGCACATGTGCCGCAAACGGTGCATGCGTCTTCAATGGTAATGGGTGAAACAACCATGGGCAGCGCCCCTGGGGCCTTATATGGAAAATTGCCGGGAACGTCCAAGTCGATCCGGGCATCAGGCGATGGCATCGCTGTGACTTTCGTCATGATTTTTTTCCCAAAAGCCGCTGCTTTTTGAACATCCAGGTAATCCGGACGTCCATTGGCGATGGGGAGTTGCTGTGTTGCAAAAGAGTGCTCTCCAATGAATGCACCTCCGGCAATGGGAGTAAAGCCTAACTCGATTGCAAGATGCTTGAGTTCCAGCAACGCATCTTCAAAATCACGGTTTCCATATACAACGATCAGCACCGCCAAGGTTTTGCGTGCTTTGAGCTGTTTGAATCGATCGATGGCATCAACGGGCAGACGACCGCCGTAAACGGGTGCGCCTAAGATAACAAGTTCATCTGAAAAGGACGGGATTTTCAGTTTGGCTTTTTCCGGAGGTGTTACATTGATATGCTCGACATTTTCGACACAGGTCCCTTCCGCAATGCCTTCCAACACTTTTTGAGTGGTTCCGGTGGCTGAAAAATAGATGAGTTTTACCTGTTTAACTTCCATCGTTATCTCCTCCCGTTTTTTGGGGCCATTATTTATAAAAGTGTATGAACAAATCAAGTGTTTTCCCATCAAGCATTTAATGATTTTCTTGACAGGCTACAGGGCGTCCCTGAAAATAGGTTGCAGTGACGCTGTTTTACGCGATTCGCGTTTCGACTGGTTTGCCTATTGTTAAAGGCACTCATGCCCGCCAGGGGATTTTTATGCGACTGGTACCATGGTTTATCGCTTTGCTCCTTTGCCTGTTCCATCTGCCTGTCGTTATCGGCTATACGGGATTGTTGAGCCATGCCGGCGGCGGTGTTCCGCTGGACGTCGTCCTCTATTGGCTGTTGGTGTTGGGCAGCGGGCTTTACCTGATCGTTGGCATGATCAAGCCGGCCTTCAGAAAGCGCGGCATCTTTACGATCGTCAACCTTGCCGTGATCGTTCCCCTTTTGGTTGTTCTGGTGTGGTTGTTCACCGACGACAAGCCGCTCAATGATGATTACACCGAAGCGGATATCCGAACCGAGGCCAACGGCAGCTATCCATATCTTGATGTATTTCATCAGGGTGATCCGGACGTGTTGGAACGGATCCTCAAAACCGCGGATGAGCCTGATCAGATCGAGGCGGCCTGGAATCAAATCAAGATCTATCGCCAGGCGGTGGATGCCCTGGACCGGTTCGAAACCATATGCGATCTTCCCCCGGATGCACCGCTGGATATGGATATGCCGATTTTAAGTTTTCGGGTGATGAGAGATACGGCCGATATCTACCACCGCTATCTGATATACAAAGTGGAGCAGGGACAAGGCGCGCAGGCGGCCCAAGAGGTGTCCCACCTCTACGGTTTCACCCGCAAAGGCATGTCCCATGCAACCATTCTGATCAATAAAATGGTGTTTTTCGCCATGGCAAATAAGAGTTTCCATACGGTCTACGACGTCATCGGCAACAGCCGGTGCGACATGCAGACCATCGAAGCGTTACGGCGGCTCTATACGCCATTGCAACCGGGCGAATTCGGTTTGACGCGGGCGTTTATCGGGGAGTATCTATTTGTAAAAAATACCATGCGGCTGCTTGTGAAGCCCGATACCTTCCTGGATACCGTGGTGATGTCATCCTCCCTGGACGAGCCCGAACGGCCGGCCTTCCCCATGGCGTCACGGCTCGCCTATTATCTGAGCTTCAAGCCCAATATGAGCCATCGCACTTTAAAAAACGTTTTCGATTTGATCATTGAGGCACAGAACGCAACACCGCCGGATTATTCAGCGTTGGTCCGGCGCACCGACCGTTACGGTCGGCGTCCGCAGCTGCGCAATCTGGCAGGGTGGATCCTCAATACCGTGGCGATGCCGGACTTCGCCATATACAGTGACAGGGGTGTGGACACCAAGATAAGAAGCGATCTTCTGGCCATCGCCCTTCACAAGAAAACCGGCAGGCCGCTGGAGATAAACGATTACTACACAAACGAGCGCTATCGCTATCGGGAAGAAGACGGTGTCATGCGTCACCCCGGCCGGGACGGCCGATACCATACGGACGATGACGTTATTCTGGGAACACCGGTGCAAGATTAAGAAAAGGCTGGAACCGGTTTGACATTCCAGGGACATTGGCATAAAATAGTAATCGTCTGTTATTTACAGGGTTTAGCAGTACGGGCACGGCTTCTGGACAGGATCAATGATTTTGGCTGGCGGAGGTTGACATGGTTGAGCGTGTGAGCAGGCGTGCGTTTCTGTCAATGGGGGTTGGTTTGGCCACGTTGCCTGCTGTAGCCCAGATATCCGGCTGCAGCGGTAACCGTCAGAACGAACCGGAAAAAAAGATTTTTCCAGATCCCAAATTTGAGCTGCTTGACCTGGCCTTGCAGCACGAGTTTGGCGCGGTCGTTCAGTACGGCAACCATGCCGGCTTGATCACGGCGCTGAACGCCGACCCCAGGGGCACCATTGCCAAGACCTTTGAAGAGATCATCTGTCAAGAGGTGCACCATTCCATCAAGCTGTCGGATATTCTGAAAAAAAACGGTATCGAGCCCACCGTGGCCGTGTGGCCGCCCCAAACCGCCGCCACTCCGAAGGAGATGGTGGAGAAAGATCTGGCCGCTGAAGACGGGGCCGTTGATCTCTACCAGCAGATTCTGGAAAAGGACTTCGACGACCCCATAAAACGTGTCATTGATAAGCTCCTCTTTGCCGAAAAATCCCATCATCACTACTTTTCCAAGCTCCTTTCCGAGCTGGGATGACCGGTTGTGCTATGCTGTCGAAACAATCGCTCCGCTTCAAATTCGCCCTGTTGACTTTTCTGGCCACTGGGATGCTGATCGGCCTTGTGCTTTTTACCTATGCCGCACTCTCCTACCAACTGTTTCTTTCCGATTACGAGCAGGAGATTGAAAGCCGGATGGAGATTGCGGCCTCGTCCCTGGAGACCATGATCAAGAAGACCGATTATATGGGAATGGTGAATCAGGCCAACTCACTGCTGGTCACCCAGGGGGTGGTCGGGGTCCGGATTCTCGATGGGAACAGGAATCCGCTTATCCAGAAGGGAACGACGGAAGGTTTTTTTCTCAAGCAGCCCATTACCTATAAACGGGAGCAGATTGGGGTGATCCAGGTCACCTTTTCCAACGGGCCGATAAAAAATAAGGTCAAGTCGCTCTATCTCCTTGGAGTGCTCATTGCCGGTATCGGCGTTCCCTTTGCCGCACTGCTGATATGGTTCATCAGCGGAAGGCAGCTGCAGGATATTTTGGCCCTGTCCAGGGAAATTCATCGGCTGGGCGACATTGACAGTGAGAACATCGTGCTCACCGGTATGCAGCGGCAGGATGAAATAGGTCACCTGGCCCGTTCTCTTGCGGAACGCAACGATGCGATCAGGGTATCGAAGAAACAGGAACAGCTGCTCTATCAAGCCATCAATCAAAGTCATGATTCCGTGGTGATAACGGATGCCGAAGGTATTATCGAGTATGTCAATCCGGCCTTTTCCCGGATAACCGGATATACCAGGAGTGAGGCCATCGGCTGCAATCCCCGTATTCTGCAGAGTGGAAAACATCCCCGCAAGTTCTACGAGGTCATGTGGGAAACCCTGACCAGGGGCGAAACCTGGAAGGGACTGATCATCAACAGGCGGAAAAACGGAGAGGAGTACCAGGAGGAGGCGACCATTTCACCGGTGATAGACCGGCTGGGCCATACGCATCACTTTGTGGCCATGAAACGGGACGTGACCCAGGAGGTTGTTCTGGAGCGGAAGCTTGCCAGGGCGGAAAAGATGCAGGCCATCGGCCTGATGGCCGGCGGTGTAGCCCATGACCTCAACAATATCCTGGCCGGGATCATCAGTTATCCGGAGTTGCTTCTCCATCGGCTTCCCGAGGGGAGCGATCTGCGAAAGCCGCTTTCGGCCATTCATGAGTCAGGGAAACGGGCGGCGACCGTGGTTGCCGATCTGTTGACCGTGGCCCGGGGAGCAGCGGCGGAGCGGGAGGTGCATGACCTTAACCTGATGGTCCGGGAGTACCTGGACTCCCCTGAATGTGTGAAGCTCAGGGACCACTATCCGCATATCGAATGCCAGGAAGATCTTGATGCCAAAGAACCCTATATCTCCTGCTCCCCGGTGCATATCAAGAAATGTCTCATGAACCTGGTGACTAATGCGGCAGAGGCCATCGGCGACCAGGGGCTGATCCGGGTGGCGACCGGCAACCGGTATCTTGTTCCGGAAAATGAGGGAGAACAGGGGCTGCCCGAGGGGGAATATGTTGTTCTTTGCGTGGAGGATAACGGTAACGGCATCTCTGAAACCGACCTGGAGCACATCTTTGAACCGTTTTATACCCGTAAGATGATGGGCAGAAGCGGCTCCGGGCTTGGCCTGACCGTGGTTTGGAATACGGTGCAGGATCATGGCGGCAGGGTTAAGGTCGAGAGATGCGGAGACGGCTCGGTGTTTGAGCTTTTTTTCCCTCTCGTAAGCGGAGAGGTCAGAAGAGCTGTTGAAGAAGGTGATGCAACCGTCAATCTCAAGGGCAACCAGGAACATGTCCTGGTGGTCGATGACGAGCCGCACCTGCGTGATATTGCCGCTCAGATCCTTATCGGGCTGAACTACAAGGTGGATTTGGCCGAAAACGGTGAGCAGGCTGTCGCGTTTATTAAAAAACAGTCCGTAGACCTGGTGTTGATCGATATGCTCATGGAGCCGGGTATGAACGGGCGCCAAGCCTATGAAAAGATCGTCAAACTCCATCCCGGTCAGAAGGCGATCATCGTCAGCGGTTTTTCCGAGAGCCATGATGTCAAGGTTGCCCTCAACCTCGGCGCAAAGGGGTTTTTGAAGAAACCCTACTCGATTGAGCAACTGGGAATGGCGGTCAAAGAGTCCCTGGCGGGTGGTTGAACGGAATATAGAGTCCCACTGCATTTTCAAACAAACGAGTCCTCGTCCGCAATCCAAAACGGCAGCCACCTTCGAAAACGACCATCAATGAACCATGGGGAGAAAAAGGATGTCTGACAATTACAAGCGGATTGCCATTGTAACCGGCACGACCTCCGGTATTGGAGAAGCCACGATGCGGAAGTTTGTCGCTGCCGGATTCGGCGTGGTGGGCAACGGGCGCAATGCCGATAAGCTGGCCGAACTCGAAAAGGAGATCGGCGCCGCCTTTTGCAGTGTGGCCGGGGATGCCGCCGATCATGCGGTATTGGATCGGCTTTTCAAGTCAACCGTCGATCACTTCGGCCAGGAGGCGGACATCGTGGTCGCCAATGCGGGCAGGGGCTTGGGCGGTTCGGTAAAAGAAGCCGATCTGGCCCAGTTTGAGGATGTATTGAAAATCAATGTCAGCGGCGCGCTTGCGCTCATTCAAACGGCGGCCCGGAAAATGGTGGAGAGGCAGCAAAATGGCTATCCCGACTCAGCGGCCGACATCGTCATCATCGGGTCGGTTGTCGGGAGGCATATATCGCCTTTCAGTGCTGTTTACGGCGCTTCCAAGTTTGCCGTGCATGCTTTGGCTGAGGGCCTGAGGCGCGAAGTCGGGCCAAAGGGCGTTCGCGTTTCATTGGTCGAGCCCGGAGCCGTGCTGAGCGGATTTCAGGCCGTCGCCGGATACAGCGACGAGATGGTCAACGGCTTTCAAGAGACATTTGGCCCGCTGCTGATCGGCGATGACATTGCAAACGCCGTACACCATATCGTCACCCAGCCGCCCCATGTGCATATATGCGACATGGTCGTGCGTCCCACACGCCAGGACTATCCTTGATGGTGTTTGGCCAAAGCATGACAGGTGCTGTTCAATTTCAGCATAAATTGATATGAAACATGCTCAATACAATGGCGTTCCAGGGAAAGCAAACCCTGCCGCCATTGCGGAGACAGCTCCATGGCCGAGATTGTTCAACTCGCGCAATACAAGGAACAGAGCGCGCTGCGGAACGGATTTCACGTTTTGCGATGCAAGTTCGATCACGACTTCGATGCCCGCACCCGCCTGTCGGATCTGGCTCCGGAGGTTCTGTTCGAACTGGCCCTTCCGGGCGATACCAGCACGCAGATGCTGTGCGGGATGATTCTTGGATTTCAGGGATTCGGCGCCGCCGCCTCATTTGATGCCGTGGATTCCGGCGTCCAGAAAGAGGTAGTGGATCTGCATCTGTTCATCTCCGATCAGATTCGATTTGAAATGATGTATCGCCTGGGCTGGCTGGAACACGTCCCCGGAAGGGACATGCCGATTTTTACAATGATCAGGGATTCGTCCGATGCACAACGTCTCAGCCGGCAGGATCCACCCCGACTGTCCGGCAACCATCCCGACTTCCATTCCTATCGCGCACTGATCGAACGGGACCGGCAGGTCTATATTCGCCGTCTGATGCCGTCTGCTTTGGATGCCTTTCAACAGGCTTATCAACTTTAACGGGTTCATTTTCTGACGAAACGTCGACCTTTAGCGTCCGGCGCTCGCCGAGCGCTGCTTATCCTTCAAGGGAGCAGACAATGGGACATATTGATGAGATTCAGGCGATATTGCACAGGTTATACGATCCAAACGATGCCGCTATGGCCTGCAGACGGATCGAATCGCTTTTGTCAAAGCATGGCATTGACGATTCGGTCGAGTCCTTATCGCGGTTTACGCAGTCCGATGTCGTGCTGATCACGTATGCCGATTCATTGATCGAACCGGACCGGGTGCCCCTTCGCGTTTTAGGTGATTTTGCCCGGCGATATCTGAAACCGGGTTTTTCAGCCATCCATTTTCTTCCGTTTTTTCCCTTTTCCTCGGATGATGGTTTCTCGGTAATCGACTACCTTGCTTTGGATCCATCCGTGGGGCAGTGGGACGATGTCGGTTCTTTTTCCGGCGATTTTAACCTGATGTTCGACTATGTCCTCAACCACATCTCCGCAAAAAGCCGGTGGTTTGCAAGTTATCTGGCTCAGGAGCCGCCATTTGGCGAGCTGGCGCTTGCGGTCGACCCTGGTGTCGATCTGTCCCGGGTCACCCGGCCGCGGGCGTTGCCGCTGCTGACTCCGTTTACGAGAAGCGACGGTGAGACGGTTCACCTGTGGACCACTTTCAGCGCGGACCAGGTCGATTTGAATTACAAAAGCATCGATGTGCTGCTCAAGATGATCGAGGTCCTGCTGTTTTATGTGGAAAAGGGCGCCCGGCTGCTGCGGCTGGATGCGGTGGCTTATCTGTGGAAGGAGATCGGCACCTCATGCATTCACCTGGATCAAACCCATGATGTGGTCCGGCTGCTGCGCAAAATACTGGACGTTGCGGCCCCGGAGTCCATCATCATCACCGAGACCAACGTGCCCCATGAGGAAAACATCAGCTATTTCGGCAATGGGTCCGACGAGGCCCAAATGGTCTATAATTTCACGCTGCCGCCGCTTTTGCTGCATACATTTGTGTCCGAGGATGCGCGGGAGTTTTCCCAATGGGCGGACAGTCTGGCCACACCCGGCGATGCGACGGCCTTTTTTAATTTCACCGCATCGCATGACGGCATCGGGGTTCGGCCGGTGGAAGGCATTCTCTCCGCCAGTCAGATCGAGCGCTTGATCCAGACGGTCCGAGAAAACGGCGGCCAGGTGTCGTACAAACAAAACCAGGACGGTTCCCAGAGCCCCTATGAACTCAATATCACCTATGTCGACGCACTGGGCCGCGGAGACGGTCTGGATGCGGAGCGCTTTTTAGCCTCCCAGGCGGTTCAGGCCGCCTTGCCGGGTGTTCCGGGAATATACATTCACAGTTTGCTGGGTTCCCGCAACTGGCTCGAGGGGGTGGCTCAGACGGGCAGGGCCCGGACCATCAATCGACAAAAACTGCAGGTGCAAACGGTTATGGAGGAGCTTCAGAATTCGGAAAGTTTCCGATACCGGGTGTTTCATCCATACATCCACCTGCTGCAAACGCGACGGGCGCAGGAAGCGTTTCATCCCAATGCCGCCTTCGAGATCCTGCATCTCGATCGCCGGGTGGTGGCCATCAAGCGTCAGAGTCTGCATCAGCGTATTTTTGCCCTGGTCAATATCAGCAGTGAAACCGCTGCGGTGTCCCTGTCGACGCAATGTGGAGAGGACCGGCTCAGCGAGCTGCTGACCGGACGGCAACTGGCTGCGGATCGGATCGATCTGGCGCCGTATCAAACGGTGTGGCTGTCGACTGTCCATCCCGAAACGGCATAGCCCAAGGGCACATGAGTGCCTCGGTCGCGATGGATCGGGTGATGTCGGCTCTGAAGGTTTGCGCAAAAAGGAGACGTTCTTTTTGCGGGAGCCCTAAAAATTGTTGATCTTGTCTCTGAGTTTTCCCGAGCACTTGAAAGTGACCACCTTCCGTGCTTTGAGCATCAGATCATTACCGGTGGCCGGGTTGCGTCCGCGGCGCTCCCGTTTCTCTTTTACGCAGAATTTGCCGAAGCCTGAAACCAGGACATCCTCACCATCGGCCAGAGAAGCTTTGATCGTTTCCAGCAGGGATTCAATGACCTCGGTGGATTTTTTTCTGGTGAAGCCGATTTCGTTGACCTTGTCGATGATTTCATGCTTCGTCAATGCCATGGTGCCTCCTCGTTAAGGAAAAGCCCTTCTATTCAGCTTTGTCTTCCATCTCTTTCTTGGCCGGATCGAGTTGATCCACGCGCTGGATGATGGAGTCTATTTTCTTCGAAATTTCATCGATTTCGTTTTTCAATTTCCGCTCTTGCTCATCTTTCATTGATCCATCCCTTTTTCCGGTGCAGGTGCATCGAGCATCCATTTTAGATGGGCAGACACCCCGGTCATATCGAATAATAGAACAAAATAGGTCAAATAAGACGCTCCCGTGTGCTTGATTCAGGGAGCATTTTGGGAGCCTTAAATATCGGGTTTCGATGGGGGTGTCAAGATGGATTGGAAAGAGGTGCTCCCGATGTCGCAACATCGTGCGCCGCCTTGATACATCGGGACTCAAGATCGCAAAAATCACTGACAGGGACGGAGGCGGAATCCATTTTTAACGCAAAAGGGCTTTAATTTGCCGGGATTTGCCGATATATTGGCCTGGAAACAAAAAAAGGGATTCAACATAAGTTGTTGATATCCCACTAAAAGAATGGAGCCGGCGAGCGGACTCGAACCGCTGACCTGCTGATTACGAATCAGCTGCTCTACCAGCTGAGCTACGCCGGCTCAAGAAGGCGGTTTCCCGCTTACTGTGTTTATGGACCAAAATCAAGAGAAAATTTCCTGGCTGCAGCTCCTGCAGACAGGGCTGTCTGAATCGTGCCAAGTCGATATCACCGGCCTGAGCGGTTCGGCTGCCGTGTATGCAGCGTCCCGGATATTTCGCCGGCAACGCCGGCCGATGGTGATCGTCGTACCGTCGGCAGCAGATGCCGAACAGACCATGGATGCGCTGAAGCTGTTTTTGAGGGACCTGGGGACGCCGGTGGGCTATTTCGCACCGTACAACGTTTCGGCCTTCAAGCGCATCGCCTTTCACAATGAGACGGCTGCGCAGCGGATCCGGACCCTGTATCACCTCGTCGAACGGCCGGACATCGATATTATCGTCACCACGGTGGATGCCCTGGTGCAGAAAGTATTGCCCAAGCAGGAGCTCATCGAATTCACCGAACTGCTGATGGTCAACGAGGAGTGCGATCGGGATATGCTGATCGGGAAATTGATTGCCGGCGGGTTCAACCGCACGGCGGTGGTCGAGGAACCGGGTGATTTCAGCCTGCGGGGGGGGATAGTCGATCTCTTTTCGCCTTTATACGACGATCCCGTGCGCATTGAGTTTTTCGGCGACCTGGTCGAGTCCATCCGTCTTTTTTCCGCAGAAACGCAGCGAACCATCGACACATTGGGCGAGGCGGTGATTCTGCCGGCACGCGAGACCATCATCGCTCCATCAAAGATGAACGAAATTATCGGGCGCGTCCGCAAACGGGCTTCGGAGATGGAGATGGCCGTCACCCAGGTCAGGCAATTGATCCAGAGAATCAAGACCGAGGGGATTTTTCCGGGTTTCGAGAGTTTAATCCCGCTGGTTTACGCCCGGTTGAACACCGTGTTCGATTTCGTGCCGAACCGGACCTTGTGGGTCATGATGGAGCCGGCCCGGCTGGCTTCCGCGGCGGATGATTTCGAGACATCGGTCCGGCGCAGTTATGCGGGCGCCCGTGAAAGAGGCGATTTGTGCGTCGAGCCGTCGGAGCTTTATCTGACCTGGCAACAGGTGCAAACCCATCTGACATCATACGCTCAATTCACCTTGCGGAGTTTGCCGCGTCTTGCATCCGCTCAGGACGCCGACAGCCCGCGGTTGACCTGTGAAACGCCGATGACCGATAACAGCGATCTTCTCGGTGACATGCGCCGGATTCACTCACATGAGACGCCGCTGCAGGCCCTGGTTCAATGGCTGAAGCAGCAGAAAAAGGCCGGCCTGACAACCGTCATCGTATGCCGCAGGCCCTCTCACCGTCGGCGCCTGGTCGATCTTTTGGCACCCTATCGCATTGAACCCGCGCTCATCGAAGCGTTTTCCGACATCCTGACCGGCAGGGGGCGCCTTTACATCGCAAACGGAACGATCGCTGCGGGTTTCCGCTGGCCGGATGCCTCGATCGCTCTGGTTTCAGACGAAGAGATCTTCGGCACCCACTATCGCAAAAGCCGTGCACCCAAGCGGGCCGCGGTCCAGGAGTTTTTGAACTACGAAGACCTTAAGCAGGGGGATCTGGTCGTCCACAGCGAGCACGGCATCGGTCGCTACGATGGCCTGGTCAAGCTGGCTGTTGAAGGGTCGTATAATGATTTTATCGTGGTTCTGTACCAGGACGATGACAAGCTATATCTGCCTGTCGACCGCATGGATCAGGTCGAAAAATATATTGGTGTGGACGGCGTGGCCCCGATCATCGATAAAATGGGCGGTAAAACCTGGGACAGGGTCAAACTTAAAGTCAAGCGAACCACCGAAAAAATCGCCGGCGAACTACTCAAGCTGTACGCCGCACGCAAAACCAGAAAAGGTCATGCATTTGGAACGGCGGATACCTATTTCAAGGATTTTGAAGACGGCTTTCCGTATGAGGAGACAGCGGACCAGAGAAAGGCCATCGAGGAGGTGCTCGATGACATGCGCAAGGATACCCCCATGGACCGCCTCGTGTGCGGCGATGTGGGCTACGGCAAGACCGAGGTGGCCCTGAGGGCCGCTTTTCTGGCAATCAGCGAGGCCAGGCAGGTGGCCGTCCTGGTGCCGACGACCGTATTGGCGGAACAGCATTTTGCCACCTTCAAACAGCGGTTTGAACGATACCCGGTCGATATCGCCTGCATGAGCCGGTTCCGACCCGCACGCGAGCAGCAGCGCATTGCAGCCGGGCTCAAAGAGGGGACCATCGATATCGTCATAGGAACGCACCGTTTGCTCCAGAAAGATATCGCTTTCAAGTCGCTCGGACTGCTGGTACTGGACGAAGAACAACGGTTCGGGGTGCGGCATAAGGAACGAATCAAACAGATGCGGCAATCCGTGGAAGTCCTGACCCTGACAGCCACCCCCATTCCGAGAACCCTGCACCTGTCGCTGCTTGGTGTCCGGGATATCAGCACCATATCCACCCCTCCGGAGCAGCGACGGCCCATTATCACCTATATCAGTGAATTCGACGATGCGATTATTGCCGAAGCGGTCCATAAGGAGCTGGCGCGTCGAGGACAGCTGTTTTTTGTCCACAACAACATCCGAACCATCGACCGGATGGCCAAACACCTTCAGTCTTTGGTACCCGGGGTTCGTCTGGCGGTGGCGCACGGCCAGATGAATGAGGAGCGCCTGGAGCGCGTGATGCTCGAATTTGCGAATCATCAAATCGACCTGCTGGTTTGCACGACCATTATCGAGTCCGGCTTGGACATCGCCTCGGCCAACACCATCATCATCAATCGCGCCGACCGCTTCGGGCTGGCTCAAATATACCAATTGCGCGGCCGGGTGGGGCGCGCGGAAGAGCAGGCGTATGCCTACCTGATCATCCCCAACGAAAGCACCTTGACCAAGGATGCCCAGAAGCGTCTGAAGGTGCTGATGCAGTACAGCGATCTGGGTTCGGGATTTCAAATCGCCATGAGCGATTTGAAGATACGCGGCGGCGGAACCCTTTTAGGGGCTTCTCAGTCGGGTCATATCGCCGCGGTTGGATATGATACCTTTTTAAAGCTCATGGAGTCCTCCATTGCGGAGATGAAAGGGACGCCGATCGAACAACCTTTGGAGCCCGAGATCAACCTGCCCCTGTCGACATTTTTGCCCGAAAGCTATATTCCGGACATCGATCAGAGGCTGTCGATCTATCGACGTCTGGCAAAAATGACGGAGGTCAAGGAGATCAGCGCCTTGAAAGCCGAGATAACGGACCGCTTCGGCGTGATGCCCGAAGAAGCCGGCAATCTGCTCCTGAAGATCATGCTCAAGATCCTGGCCGGACGAGCCGGCTGCAGGCGACTGGATTTGACGCCGTCTCACCTGATTCTGCAATTGTCACCCGAACATCAGCTCAATCCCTTTGGCGTCGTCGCCATGGTCGATCAGAAAAAGTCCGGTTACCAGATTACGCCGGATAACCAATTCAAAGCGCGACTGGCACAGGCCGGGACCAATGCCCGCCTCTCCCGGGCGAAAAACATCTTGATAGAAATAGCACGGCATGTTAACCAGTAGATTTTTAAAGATATAGATAGCTTGAGAGGTTTGATGATCTGAACGTCTATACGCGCTGGAGGTTGTTGTGCGAACTCATCGTCTGCAAAAGGCCATTTCCTGTTCGGTGATGGCGGTCATGATGTTGTCCGCCGTGATGCTGTTCGGCTGCAGCCGCAAAAATGCCGGGGATGATGTCATTTTGCAGGTGGGCAGCCGGTCCGTCAGAGTGTCCGAGTTTCGGCAGGATGTCGAGGCCGCGGCTGAGGAAGCCTTTCCCGGCGAACACCAGACCGACCCGAATGCGCTGAATAATTTGCGAATGCGGGTGTTGAATCAATTGACCGAGGAGCTGATCATCTGTGAATATGCCGATCGACTGGGGCTGAAGGTGACCGAAGCGGAATTGCGCGATGCCGTGGAGGCGATCAAAGCCGATTATCCGGACGAGACGTTCGAGCAGACCCTGCTGGAAAATGCGGTTTCTTTCCAGGACTGGCAGCAGAAGCTTGCCAGGCGTCTGCTGGTTGAGAAAGTGATCGCCAAGGAACTGATCGATCATGTTGAGATCACGACCGAGGATGTCGCCGAATATTACAAAACGCATTATCCCCAGGGACCGCCCCCGGATCAGTCCGAACAGGATCTGAATGTGAAGATTGTCACCCACTTGCGGCAGCAGAAGGCCGAGGAGATGTACCAGAACTGGATTGAGGGATTGCGGAAAACCTACTCGGTTTCCGTGAACCAGAAGCATTGGGATGCGATGGTCGGCGGCAAGTAATGACACAGGCGTTAAGATAATCATTAAGGTGGTATATGTACGAGAGAACAGTCAATTTCCTCCGGGTGTTTCGATGGACGGCTTTGGCGGTGTGGGGCCTTTGGATGGGCTTGATGATCCCGGTGAATGCCGATGCAGAACTGGTCGACCGGATTGTGGCGATCGTCAACGAGGACATCATCCTTCGTTCGGAGTTGGAGCATCGGATGCTTCCGCTCACAGAACTGTTGAAACAGAAAGGATATTCACCTGCTCAGCAGGAAGAGGTGCTTGAACAGCAGCGCAAACTCATGCTGGAGCAGATGATTTATGACAAACTGTCTGACCAGCAGGCGCGCAAATATCATATCAATATCAGTGAGAAGGAAGTGACGGCAACCATCGAGCGAATCATGAAGATCAATAAGCTTACCAAAGAGAGCCTGCTGCGTATGCTGGAACTCGATGGCGTGACGATGGAGGAATACCGGACACAGATCAAAGAAAAACTGCTGAGGACGCATCTTGTCAATTTGGAAGTGAAGTCGAAGATCGTGGTCACCGATGAGGATGTCAAAGCCTACTACGACGCCCATATCGATCGATACATGGGCAAGACCAAATACAAGCTCAGGCATCTGTTGCTGAAGGTTCCGCCGATGGCCAGCGAGATGGAGCAGGCCGACGTGCTGCAGCGTGCCAAAGACCTGCATAAACGATTGCGGGCCGGAGAGAGCTTTTCGGATCTGGCGGGAACGTTTTCCGAAGCCCCTTCGGCAGCCAAAGGGGGGCAGCTGGGTGTGTTCGAGATCAAATTGCTGACCAAGAAGATCCAATCGGCCGTCCAGGGATTGAGCGCAGGGCAGTTCACCGAAGTCGTGGAAACCGAGCAGGGATACCAGATTTTTTTTGTCGAAGATGTGATCAGCAGCGGAGGCATAACCCTGGATGACGCCAGGCAGGAGATCCAGGAAAAGCTTTTCGCCGAGGATGTGGATCGCAAATACAAGGTGTGGCTCAAGACCATGCGTGAAAAAGCGCACGTGAAAATCTTGGAATGAGTCAGAACCGCAGAGCGGAAAAGCCCTATGAACAAAGATCGCAACAGAGTCCTTGTCGAGAGCATCAGACGTCTTCTCCGTCGCAAGGCTCTGCCGAATCTTAGAAAGATCGTAAACAAGACGCATGCCGCCGACTTGTCGATTGTTTTCCGTTCTCTGCCCATCAAGGATCAAGCCATCCTGTTTGGCATGATGGCCGACCCTGCCGACAAGGGTGTCCTGCTCAGCGAGATGGATGATGACGCCTATCTGGATCTGGTCGAGGAGATTGAGCAGGATGACCTGGTAAAGATTTTCGAAGTGATGCCCAGCGACGATGCCGCGGATCTGATCGATCTGTTGCCGGAAGACGTTTCAAATGCCGTATTGAAACGGATGCGCCATGAAGAATCCATTGAAGTCACCGACCTGCTGAGCTTCGAAGAGGGAACCGCCGGGCGTATCATGACACCCGATTTCATCGCCCTTATGGAAGATACAACGGCGCGCGAGGCGATTGCCTCGGTGCAGAAAGAGTATTCCGACGTCGAGATGCCGTTCTATCTCTATGTCGTGGATGAATACGGAAAGCTCGCCGGCGTCATCTCATTGCGGCAGCTGGTGGTCGTGCCGCCGGACACTCCGTTGAAGCAATTTATGGCCACTGATGTATTTTGCGTACAGACTGAAATGGATCAGGAGGAAGTTGCCAAAATCGTTGCGCGATACGATATTCTGGCCGTTCCGGTTGTCGACCAGAACCGCAAGCTTGTCGGTATCGTCACGGTGGATGACGTTATCGATATTTTTCGGAACGAGGCCACCGAAGATATCCTGAAAATGGCCGGTGTGGGTGAAGAGTATGTGGAAACCAAATCGGTTCTGAAAAGCACGCGCATACGCCTGCCCTGGTTGTTTGCCAGTTGTGTGGGCGGGATTGTGGCGTTTTTCATCATTGGACGCTTCCAGAATGCACTCAGCCAGATCACCTATCTGGCCGCATTCATTCCCGTGATTATGGGTATGGGAGGAAATATCGGTATCCAATCATCCACCATCGTCGTTCGAGGATTGGCAACGGGGCGATTGAATGTCCGCGACCTGGGCAAGGTGGTTTTCAAGGAGCTGTTTATCGGGCTTGTTTTAGGGATTGTCTACGGCATCTTTATCGCGCTGGTGGCGCAATTCTCGTTAAACACGTGGAAACTGGCGGTCTCTGTCGGTGCGGCGCTGGTGTGTTCCATGACCATGGCGGCATTGATGGGCTCGTTCGTACCGATGATTATGGCCCGCATCAACATCGATCCGGCAGTGTCAACCGGTCCTTTTGTTACAACCGCCGTTGATATCATCAGTGTTTTTTTCTATTTTGTCATTGCCACAGCGCTGTTGGGATTGTAAGGGGCATGGGCCGCTATGCCACATCAGCCGTAGTACTCCGGCGACGCGAATACTCCGATTTCGACCTGATACTGACCGTGCTGAGTTTCGATCACGGAAAGCAGACCCTCATCGCAAAATCCGCAAAGAAGAGCACTAAACGCTTTCCAGGTATTCTCGAACCATTCAACGAACTGCAAATAGCTTTCCGTCCGGGACGCCGGAAAGGCATGGCCATCCTGGAAGAGGCGACCCTGCTGAAACCTTTTGGCAGCATTCGCAGCGATTTTTTAAAGACCGCCTATGCCAGCTATTGGGTCGAATGCATCGCCATTTGGCTCGAAGAGGGCCGGCAGCGCAGCGACCTGTACCGGCTGCTGCTGTTTGTCTTGAACGAACTGTCCGACATGCGATTTCCGGCGGAAGTACTGAGCATTCTGTTTCAAATGCGATTCATCGGCCAGGAAGGCCTGCAGCCGGTTCTGGCACGCTGCAGCTGCTGCCAGACTGAGCTGGATGAGATGGCCCAGCAGTACTTCTGCATCGATTTAAACAGGGGAGGGGTGGTTTGCGACCAATGCCCGCCGGACCGGCACAAACATCTGCGGCTGTCCAAAGGGACGCTGCGGCAGCTGGAGTGGATCGCCGGGGGCGATCTGGCCAGGGCATTGCGGGCCAGGTTTTCCGCGCCGGCCATTGCCGAGGCGACGGCCTTTCTGGAATCGTTTGTGCCGTACCACATGGGGCGCAGGCCCAAAAGCCTCAAAATTCTTCAGCAAATCCGGCCGGGGATGTCACCTGCACCGTCGCCGCCCCGGTAAGGGTGAAAAACCGCATGCTTCGCCCCAACGAATGGAATCGACCATGAATCTGCGAACCCTTTTGGAACAACATCCAGTGGAAGCCTCCGCTCCGTGTCGGATCGACATGGGGGGGACCCTCGATCTGAGCACCTTTTATCTGTCCCTTCGTCATTTGGGGCCCTGTACCTTTAATCTGGCACTGAATCTGAGGACACGCGTACGGCTGGAACCCTACCTGAAGGGCAAAATCAAGATCAGTTCCGTCGGATTCGACAGCCTGGAGGTCGACAGCCGACAGATGCCTTTTACGCCGCCCCTGGGCTTGATGCTGGCTGTAGCGGCCTGTTTCCAGGCCGATGGCGTCCATATCGATATCCACTCGTCTTCACCGCCCCGCAGTGCCTTAGGAGGATCTTCCGTAGCGGCGGTTGCCCTGATCTGGGCGTTTTGCAAGGCCTTGGCGTCCGAAGGCGCCGATATGCCGGAGCCGAAGGCGGTCGCTTTGCTGGCGCAATCCATCGAACAGAGCATCGTCGGGGTCCCCTGCGGCATACAGGATCAGCTGGCCGCGGCGTTCGGGGGCGTCAATGGCTGGTATTGGGTGAGCGATCTCATGCCGCCTGATTTTTCGCGCAGGCGCGTGGTGCCTGAATCGACCTATTCTGAATTGCAGCGCTGCATACTGGTGGCCTATTGCGGTATCCCGCATGAGTCAAAGGATGTCAATGCGACCTGGGTCAGGCAATTTATCGAGGGCCGCTACCGTGAGCGTTGGCACCAAATCGTTGAGCAAAGCCGACGCTTTATCGATGCCGTCGGATCGGGGGATTATGATTCGGCTGCCCGGGCAATGAACCGGGAGACCGACATCCGCCGCGAACTGACCCCGGACGTTCTGGATGACATGGGTGAAACGTTGGTTTCGGCCGCTGTCCGACATGGCTGCGGATCGCGATTCACCGGGGCCGGCGGCGGCGGCTGCATATGGGCCTTGGGAGCCCCTGACAAGATCGACGCTTTGAGACCGGTGTGGCGGCAATTGCTGGCGCAGCGACAAGCGGCCAAGCTTCTCGATACCTCAATCGATGCTTCGGGTGTGTTGTGATTGAATTTGGCATCGCTGCATGCTATGCACTTGGCCTGATTGCTTAACGAAAATTAAGGAAACCCTATGTACTTTCAAGATGTGATTTTGGCATTGCATAAATTCTGGGTGCGTAAAGGCTGCGTCATGGTGCAGCCCTACGACCTGGAAGTCGGCGCCGGGACGTTCCATCCCAAGACGCTGCTATGGGCATTGGGGCCTGAACCCTGGAATGTCGCCTATGTTCAACCCTCGCGAAGACCTACCGATGGACGCTATGGTGACAATCCCAACCGGCTGCAGCACTATTACCAATACCAGGTGATCCTCAAGCCCTCGCCTGAAGATGTTCAGCAGCTCTATCTGTCCAGTCTCAAGGCGCTGGGTGTGGATCCGCTGGCCCATGATATTCGATTTGTCGAAGACGATTGGGAATCGCCGACCCTCGGCGCTTCCGGATTGGGATGGGAGGTGTGGCTCGACGGCATGGAGATCACTCAGTTTACCTATTTCCAACAGGCCGGAAGCATCGAACTGGCCCCCATATCGGTCGAGCTGACGTATGGGCTCGAACGCATCACCATGTACCTGCAGGGAGTGGACAATGTCTACGACCTGAAGTGGAATGCGGGAGTGACCTATGGTGATGTCCATCACCAGCAGGAGGTCGAGCAGTCGACCTATAATTTTGAAATAGCGGATGTGCAGATGCTGCTGAAGCTGTTCGAGCAATACGAAGCGGAGGCCGGACGCGCGATTGCCTCCGGGCTCGTTTTGCCGGCCTATGAGTATTGTTTGAAATGTTCGCATACGTTTAACTTGCTCGATGCGCGCGGAGCCATCAGTGTGACCGAAAGAACGGGCTACATTGGACGGATCCGCAATCTGGCCCGCGCCAGCGCCGAGGCCCATCTCGAGCAGCGTGAAAAGATGGGATTTCCCTTACTCAGGCGTTCAACGCTAGAAAGGGGCTAGTGTTGTGTCCCGGAAGTTGGGTGAACAATAGTTGTTCATTTCGAAAGCCTTTTTCCTTCAAGTCATTCCGGCGCAAGCCGGAATCCAGAGGGTTTTCAACTGAACTCCGGCCTGCGCCGGAGTGACATTCGATTTTTAACTTATTTGCAGGACATAACACTCGCGCAAAGGACTTCAAAACCGAGGTGTGCATGAAACGTTTACTACTCGAAATAGGAACGGAAGAGATACCGGCAGGCTATATCCAGCCCGCACTGGATGCGCTGGCGCAGAACCTGATCCACAAACTTGAACAGGCGCGGATCGGCCATCAGGCCGCTGCAACGTTTGGAACACCGCGGCGCCTGGTCATCAGCATCGATCAAGTGGCGGACAGACAGCAATCCATGACCGAGACGGTGTTGGGCCCTCCCGAACGGATTGCTTTCGACGACGATGGCCGTCTGACTGTACCTGCACTGAAATTTGCAGAAAAGCTCAATGTATCGCCGGAACGGCTACAGGTTACCGATACTCAGAAGGGGCGCTATGTGTGCGCCACGATTACCGAGAGGGGGGCTGCCGCCCGAACGATTCTGCAGCAGATCCTGCCTGATGTCATCACCGGGATTCCATTTCCCAAGACCATGCGCTGGTCCGATCTGAACATCTCATTTGCACGCCCTATTCAATCATTGGTCGCCTTGCTGGGCAACGCCGTCATCTCATTCAAACTGGATGACCGGCTTAAGAGCGGGCGCTACAGCTGGGGCCACCTGTTTATGCATCACAAGCGTATTAAAATTGAGGATGCGGACCATTACCTGGAAACCATGCGGCAGGCGCATGTGATTGCCGATTTCAACGAACGCCGCCAGTTGGTTCAAAAGGAGATCGATGCCGCTGCCGCGGCCATCGGCGGTCGGATTCTTCCCGATGAAGCCCTGGTGGATACCGTTACCAATCTGGTGGAGATACCGGTGGCCACCGGTGGCCATTTCGATGATGTTTTCCTGGAGCTGCCCAACGAGATTTTGATTACGGCGATGCGGGAGCACCAGAAGTACTTCGCCGTGGTGGATGACAAAGGGCGGTTAATGCCCTGTTTTGTGGCGGTCAACAATACGCGTGCCAAGGATACCGCTCTGGTTGCCAAGGGTCATGAACGTGTTTTGCGGGCTCGTCTCTCAGATGCCCGGTTTTTCTACCGCACCGATCTGAAAGAGAGCATGGATCGGTGGAGTGAAAAGCTTAAGGGCGTATTGTTCCAAGCCAAACTGGGAAGCATGCAGGAGAAAGTACAACGGGTCGAAGTGATATCCGCCTGTCTGGCCGACGCCGTGTCGCCGGAAAACAAGTCCCGGGTGGTTCGAGCGGCTCAATTGTGCAAAAGTGATCTGGTCAGTCAGGTCGTGGGCGAGTTTGCCAAATTGCAGGGCGTTATGGGGCGCATCTATGCCGCTGCGGCGGGGGAGGATGACGCGGTGGCTGCTGCCATCGAAGAACATTATCGTCCGACGCATTCCGGTGGCAGATTGCCCGAAACCTTGACCGGTGCATTGCTCTCCATCGCCGATAAACTCGATACGATATGCGGCTGCTATACGGTTGGACTGATTCCAACCGGCGCATCGGATCCGTACGCACTTCGGAGACAGGCCATCGGTATTGTTCTAACCATGCTGGCGCACCAATTGACCTTTTCCCTGAACGAGGCCATTTCCCGGAGTCTGGAGCTTTTTAAACCGGGTGATCCGACGGCCGTTATTGAGGCGATTCAACGTTTCTTTCGAAGCAGAATGACACGCCTCCTGGCCGACCAGGGGTATGCGAAGGACACGATTGCGGCAGTCGTGGATGTCTCCATCGATCATGTTCCAAATGTCTGGGCGCGCGCAGCGGCCCTGCAAGCGTTCAGAGACGCTGCAGACTTTGAACCTCTCGCTGTCGCTTTCAAGCGGGCGGTCAATATTTTACGGAAGGCCGAGATTGCGCAAAACACTCGTCTCGAACCATCGCTGTTCCAGGACCCGGCCGAAACGAATCTGTTCGAGGCCTACCAGACGGTGAAGGGCAGGGTGGAGCACGCCCTTGGCGGCAGTGATTTTAAATCGGCCTTGCGGATCATCGCTACCCTGAGGATGCCCGTTGATCGATTTTTTGATGGCGTGATGGTGATGTCGGAAGATATGGAGCTGCGCCGGAACCGTTTGGCCCAGCTTCAGGCCATCGCAGACTTATTTAATCAAATGGCCGATTTTTCAAAAATAGCAACGTGATCCACTCGACCCGATCATGTGGCGAAAGCATGAATAGCACAACATAAGGAGAGGAAGGTATGCCGTACGATCCTGAAAAAGATGAAATGCTGAAACAATGGCGGTGTGAAGAGACCGGCCTGATGGTTTCGATTCAACGTTACAGTGGCGGTGAAGCCAAGCTGCAGATCGGGCCCCGAATTCTATTGAAAAAAGACGGCAGCCAGCGGGCGCCGGCAAAAGCCGGCCGACTGACAATTGAAGATGTCATGTGGTTATATGATATAATTGATGAAATTAAAGATGAACTCAGCGACCTGTCGAAGCCGGAATAAACCCCAATGATGCAGAAGCCGTAGGACTCCAGATCCGGCGTTGCCAAGGGCTTGCAGTAGGTTTAACTACGGCTGCGCCCTTGGCGCCTTGGCTCTGAAGCCCTCCGGCTCCTGCAACATAGGGGTTAAGCGGGCCAGGCATTCTGGAAAGGCAGATAGATAATCTGCTAAACTGCCGAAAAGGATGAGGTTGTTGAAAGTATTTAGAAGCTGAGACCAAATGGACATCGAACAGCTTGTACAAAGGTTAGAGCGGTACAACCAAGCCTATCGCAGTGGAACGCCTCAAATCAGCGATGCCGAATATGATGATCTGGTTGAACAGCTCCGCGCTCTTGACCCCCATCATCCGTTTTTGCAGACGGTTGAACCCGAGCGTTTCACCGAGCGAAAGGAGATCCGCCATCCCGATCCCATGCTTTCAACAGAGAAAGCATACAGCATTGAACAACTGGAGCGCTATGTCGCACGCGTCGCCAAAGCGGCCTCTGAGGTGGGGCTGTCGGATCCGCTGTTCCGCCTGACGCCTAAACTGGATGGCCTGGCCGGCCGCGATGACGGCAAGGTATTCGCAAGCCGTGGAAACGGACTGGTTGGCTATGAGATCAGCAGTGCATTTGAAAAGGGCGTTATCCCCATCGGCGGACGCGGTCAGGGGCTGGGTGAAATCGTTGTCGTGCAATCCTATTTCGAGGCGCATTGCGCCGGTAAATTTGAACATCCGCGAAACATGGTTGTCGGAATCGTTGCGTCGGACACATTGAATCAGGATGCGGTTCAGGCCCTTGAAGACGGCATGGTCCATTTCGTGCCTTACAATCAATTGCTGCATTGGCAGGGAACCGGAGATCAATTGGCCACGGATGTCTATGCCATCGGCGACCGCCTAATGGCTCAAACCGACTACCCGTTGGACGGCACCGTCGTCGAAGCGGTATCGGATCGAATCAAGTCGCATATGGGGGCCACGGCGCATCACTACCGCTGGCAGATCGCGGTCAAGCGCAGAGGTGAAACGAAAACAACGTGCGTTGAAAGTCTGACCTGGCAGGTCGGACGCACCGGCAATGTGACACCCGTGCTGCAGGTGGTCCCTATTACATTGTCGGGAGCCACCATCAGGCGTGTGACGGCGCACAATGCGGGGATGGTGCGCCGGCGCAAGATAGGGCCTGGAGCGCAGATCGAAGTCATTCGCAGCGGGGAAGTCATTCCAAAGCTGGAGCAGGTTCTGGCACCCGCTCAGCTGGTTGAACTGCCCGATTGCTGCCCGGCATGCGGCGAGACCCTGAGCTGGCGCGGTGATTTTTTGCGATGTACAAATATCGAATGCCCGGCTAAAATTGAACAGAGCATCAGCCACTGGTTCAAGACGCTCGGCAGCGCAGATTGGTTCGGCATCAAGACCATCCAGAAGCTGGTCAATGCCGGTTATACCTCGTTGGAAAAAATCTATGCGCTGAAAGCCGACGATTTCACGGCGGTCGGTTTCGGCCCGGTGCAGTCAAAGAATCTGGCCGAGGCCCTGGAGACCAGCCGAACCAAACAGGTTGAGGATTGGCGCTTCCTGGCAGCGTTTGGCATCGCTGACCTCGGTGTCGGAGACAGTCGCCGCCTGTTGCAACACGTTGAATTGGCCGGCATTGTCGATGTCAAGGTCGAGCAGATAGCGAAGATAAATGGATTCGGCGAAATAACCAGCCGATCCATTGTACAGGGATTAAACCAGGTTGCGCCAACGTTCCGGCATATGATGGAATTGGGCTTTAATCTGGAAAAAACACCATTGCACTCAGGATCGGAGTCGGTATCGAGCCCGATTGCCGGAAAGCGGGTGGTCTTTTCGGGTAAAATGGTTCGCGGCAGCCGGGAGCAGATGCAAAAGGGAGCACGCGTCTTGGGGGCCGTTGTTCAATCGGCTGTCAGCTCCACTACGGATTATCTTGTCTGCGGGGACAATGTGGGCCCCAAAAAATTGGACAAGGCATCCCGCTTGGGAGTAAACATTTTAACCGAAGATGAGTACTATAGACTGACCGACCGTTAGGAACTATACACAAGGCAGGTGACAAATGAAATCAGATGTCAGGGCCCATGTGATTATCTCGGGTCGGGTTCAAGGCGTATTTTTTCGGGCGGAGACGCAACAGGAAGCTCTTCGGCTGGGGGTTTGCGGTTGGGTTCGCAATCGTCCGGAAGGAACAGTGGAGGCTGTTTTTGAAGGCGATTCCCAGCTCGTCGAAAAAGCAATCGAATGGTGCTGGAAAGGCTCGCCCATGGCGCGCGTCGCCGACGTGAAAGTAAACATGCAGGACTATACCGGGGAGTTCGACGATTTCTCGGTTACTTACTAGAACGGGATAAAAAAGGCGATCTACGGCCCGAAAAGGGCGTCGATCGCCTTTTTTATCAACTAAGGGATAGGGTTTCGCAGGATTAGACAGCGCTTTTCAGTTTTTTCCCGGCGCTGAATTTAACCGCATTTCTTGCTTTGATTTTTATGGCCTCTCCGGTTTGCGGATTGCGTCCTTTTCTTGCTTTTCTACGAACCTTGGCAAAGGTGCCAAATCCCACCAACGTCACTTTACCATTTTTTTTCTTAAGCGCTTTGGTTACGCAATCTGTGAAAGAGTTCAGTGCTTCCGTTGCCGCAACCTTCGAGATGCCGGCATCTTTTGCCATCTTCGCGATGATTTCTGCTTTTGTCATGGCGCCTCCCCCTGTTTTATTGTGTTCAAATTCTGACGACCCCTTCATGCCAAATATAGCAGACACGCGGGTCTGTCAATACAAAAGCTAAAACAATGCTTCCGCAAACTTCTCAGGATCAAAGGGCTGCAGATCGTCAATGCTTTCTCCAACACCGATGTAATGCAACGGGATTTGCAACGTCTGGCAGATACTGATGACAATACCGCCTTTGGCCGTGCCATCCAGCTTGGTTAGCGCCAATCCCGTGATGTCCAGGGCATCATTGAACATTTTGGCCTGGGTAAGGGCATTCTGTCCGGTCGTTGCATCCAGGACCAGCAATATTTCATGGGGGGCATCCGGTATTTTCTTGGCGATGGTACGCTTTATTTTTTTGATTTCTTCCATCAGATTGACTTTGGTATGCAGGCGCCCGGCCGTATCGACAAAGACCGTATCCGTTCCCCTGGCCATGGCGGCTTCGATGGCATCAAAGGCCACGGCGGCAGGATCGCTGTTTTCCTTGTGTCGGACCAGCTCGGCACCGGCGCGTTCCGCCCACACGGCCAATTGCTCGATTGCGGCCGCCCGGAAGGTGTCCGCTGCTGCGATCAGGACGGATCGCCCCTGGCCGGCTGCATGCGCCGCCAGTTTGCCGATCGTGGTTGTTTTGCCGACGCCGTTGACTCCCACCACCATAATGACATGCGGTTTTGCCGTGCGTTCGGGCAAGGATGCCGGTGCGGCGTCATTCAGCAGCTTCAGTATTTCCTGCTTGAGAATTTGCTTTAAATCATCGGGAGCTTTGACTTTGGCGGCCCTTTTATGGATGGTTTCCATCAGCTCCATCGCGGTTTGAACCCCAATGTCCGAAGTGATCAGCAGCTCTTCGAGTTCTTCGAGCATGTCATCGTCGATTTCCGACTTGCTGCCGAACAGCTCATCGATATCCGTGGTCAGAATGTCGCGGGTCTTGGCCAGCCCTCTTTTCAGTCTCGAAAACATGCCCCCGCCTTTTTTTTGCTGAGGGGGAGGCGGCTCCGTCGAAGGCGGACCGTCCGGATCACCGGTGATGTCAGACTCGACCGGAGCAGGTGCATCCATTTGGTGGATTGCTTCATCACCGATCGGCGGTGCCTGTTTCTCGGAAGCTTGATCGGTGGGGGTTGATTTATTTTTGTCTGTTTGGGCTTTTTTTCGTTTAAACCATTTCATCGTGCTATGGGTTCCGTGGTCAGGCTTGACTTTCCTTGAGGTTCACAGATACGACTTTGGAAATTCCTTTTTGCTCCATCGTCACACCGTACAGTGTTTCGGCAAATTCCATGGATCGTTTGTTATGGGTAATCATGATGATCTGGGATTTTTCGCCGATAACCTTCATCAGATTGTTGAATCGAAGAATATTGGCCTCGTCCAAAGGCGCGTCGATCTCGTCCAACAGGCAGAATGAAGCCGGACGAATGAGAAAGATCGCAAAGATAAACGCAATGGCGGAAAGCGCCTTTTCGCCGCCGGACAGCAGGCTCATGCGGGTAAGCTTTTTTCCCGGTGGATGGACGAGGTACTCCACTCCGGTCTCCAGGGGCTTGTTCGGCTCGGTTAGCTCAAGGCGTGCCGTGCCGCCCTCGAACAGTCTTGGAAAGACCTGCTGCAGCTTTTTATTGACTTGCTCGTATGTTTCAATAAAGCGTGTCTGGGTAATGTGGTTGATTTTGGAAATCACTTTGTGAAGATCCGAAATCGCGGTTTCCAGATCATCGCGTTGATTGTTTAAAAAGGTAAAGCGCTCGTTGAGCTCCTCGTACTCTTTGATGGCACCCAGATTGACATCGCCGATGCGATTTATTTTGATCCGGAAACGTTCGAGTTCCTTTTCCATTTCCGGAATGGACATCTGCAGTTGATCGTCATCTTGCTTGTGCTGCATCCGCAGGGCGCCGATCGATACGTGATAGCGTTCTTGAGCTTTGCCGGCAATATTGTCCCGCATAATTCGTTTTTCAGACAAATCAAGCTCCAGCAAGCGGATTTTTTCCAATGTCTTCTGACGCTCCGATCGAACCGTAGTCAATTCACTATCGTGCTGCCGCAGGTGATGGTCGATTGAATTGTATTCCGATTCATTGTTCGAAAGAGCGGATTCCATACGCTTCAGATTTTCGTATTGTACGGCCAGGGATCGCTCACCCGTCGACAGTTGGGACTGCGCCTCATTGCTCTTGTTCTTTTTGCGCTCTATTTCCAACCGAAGCTGTTCGATCCGATTGTGGCTGTCGTGTTCGTATTCTTTCAGCCGGTTCAGCGTCAGCATTCCATCTTCCAGTTTGGTCTGGTAGGCTGTCAATTGAAGTTTCTGATCGACGATCTTCTGGTTGCTGATTTCAAGCTGGTTTGACAGGTCGCTGATGCGCTGAGAATTGTCTGTCGTCTGGTCCTGGGCCTGGCGAACTTCTTCGGATATTTTTGCCAGGGCGCTGTTGTACCTGGCCATTTCTTCGTCCAGGTCGCTCTCTTCGCCAATCAGCTGTTCCTGCTCGAGCTCAACTACTTCCAGGTGCCTGCGTGCATTTTTCAGGTCTTCGCCGGCCCGATATAGGGCTTTTTCAGCTTCAACGGCTTGTTCGGCAGCCGCTGATTTCTCGGAAATCGATTGCTGCAGCTGAGTTTCCAGCTTGCGAACCGTTTGCTCCATCTCCTTCTGGAGGGCTTTGGCTGCAGCAAGATCCTGGTCCAGGCTGTCGCTGTGCTCCTGAAGCGCTTTGAGCTCCTGTTTTTTGGCAAGGATACCGCTCAGTTTGTCTTGGCTGCCGCCGACCAGGACGCCCTGATGAGAGATCACGTCACCGGCCTGGGTCACGACCGTCTGGACGCGGCCGTTGCGGTTGAACAGTTCCATAGCCTCCGGCATTGAGGGAACAACGGCCACATGGCCCAGGAGCGCCTCGGCAATCGGGAGGTAGTCATCTTTGACCGAGACATACTGCAGCAGCCGGTGTTCGGCGGAAACGGCAGCGCCATCGGTGCCGGCCAGGGGCTTGATAGTATTCACCGGGATGAAACCGCTGCGACCTTTTTCGTGGGCCTGCAGATATGAGATGGCGTTTGCACCGCTGCGCTGGTCGTCGACAAGAATATACTGCAAGGCCTCACCCAGAACCGCTTCCACTGCCACATCATACCCGGGTTGCGGTTCGATCACTTCCGCCAGCAGACCGATGATGCCGTCAACCGACTCAAAGGGCCCGGACTCTGTCTCGATTGCATCGGAGTTTTTTTCGGTGGTCTGGGCCTGCATGATGGCTTTTACTCCATCCCTGTACCACTCGAAATTTTCGGCCATTTTTTTCAATGTGGCAAGTTGTGACCGGACCTGGTTGCTCTCCAACTCGAGGGTATGCGCCTGTTTGACCTGTTTGCCCAGCTGTTCAGACCTCTGGGTCAATGTCTCCTTCAGTTGATCGATGGTCGATGTATAGGTCTCAATTTGCCGGCCTATGCGGTTCAATTCCTCCTCGGCCGCCTGCCTCTCCTTTTCGGATGTCTGCACCTGCTTGGCGGCCAGCATGACCTCTTCATCAATGCGCCGCAGGCGGCGGCGCAGTGTTTCTTTGTTTGATGATGCATTCTGAAAGATATTTTTCAGTCGCGCCTCTTCCGCCACCAGGTTCATCAGGATATTTTTGCGCTCTTCGATCTGCTTTGTCAGGGCGGAGAGCTGCTCTTGGATGGACTGCGCACTGTCTCGATGATCCTTGATCGTTGATTTAATCGAGTCGATATCGGTGCGCAACGTCTGGTTCTGGGCGTTCACCTCGTCGATTTCGGTGACCATCGTTTCCGTTTTGGCGATAAGGTCGTTGCGCGCCTGGTCAAGCTCGACCGTCTCGTCATTCAGACGTTCGATTTCCCTGGTCAAATGAGAGCGATCCGCTTCGAACCGATCGATTTTCCTTTGCGTCTCAAACAGGTTGGACTTTTGGGCGGCTATTTCCTGGTCTTTTTTCTGACGTTTGAATTTGATTTCCTCGATCGCGGCATCGATTTTTTTCATCTGCGCAACATGGCCGATGTCTTCGTCTTTCATATCGTTGAGCCGTCTTTCGGCCTCGGACTGCTGCATACTGTAGTCATCATAGTAATGCAGAAGCAGATGCGAATCGATCTGTTTAAGGCGATGTTGATAATTCTTGAAGCGCTCCGCCTTCTTGGCCTGGCGCTTCAAACCGGCCATTTGGCGATTGATTTCCGAGATGATGTCGTTCAGACGTTCAAGATTGTGGCTGGTCGCCTTAATTTTGCGCAGCGCTTCATTTTTCCGGAATTTGTAGCGGGTCACGCCGGCCGCCTCTTCAATGAACAGACGACGTTCATCCGGACCGGCATCGATGATCGCACCGATGTTGCCCTGCTGAATGATGGAGAACGTTTTGGCGCCCACACCGCTGCCCATAAACAGGTTATAGATATCTTTCAGGCGGCATGGCTGACGGTTGATCATATAGGCGCTTTCACCGGATCGATACAAGCGGCGCGTGACACTGATTTCCGTGTATTCTTTGAATTCCCTCGGAGCGTGCCCGTTGTCGTTGGCCAAGGTCAATGTCACCTCTGCCATATTCAACGGCGGCTTTCCGTTGGCACCGGCAAAGATGATGTCTTCCATATTCTTGCCGCGCAGTTGTTTGACGCTTTGTTCGCCCATGACCCAGCGAAGGGCATCGATGACATTGCTTTTCCCGCAGCCGTTGGGACCGACGATGGCTGAAATTCCAGGAGGAAAGGCGATGCTGGCTCTGTCTAAAAACGATTTAAATCCGACAATATCGATTTTTTTTATTTTCATGAACTGGCCTCTGGATCGGAATAAGACGTGTTGTGGTCATGAATTCGAATCGTACCCGCCGCCGGTTTATGGTCGGAACCACAATTGTCCAAACCTTACCCGTGCATCAACATTGAATCCCATAGATAATCTATTGTAACCTATTGATGATAAATTGTTTTATATGCTAATACGCTGTTCTCGATGACGGTTCATACATATCAGTTGACAGGAGGGATGTAAAGACAAAAAGCACTACAGAGGGTGTGAAAACAGGTATTGTGATACAATATATGGTGTCTTTTGCGCTGTTTCGGTATTGGTTAGACAAAACAGCGGTTTCCGGGCCTGTCATCGGCTTTTACGGTTTAGTCGGTTTGGCCGGCTAAGCCGGCCAACCGAATAGCCAAAAAACGTGCAAATAGCTTGACTGGTCATATGCAGATAGCTATAAATACAAGGTTTTCATAAAAACTCATTCCACAGGGAGGTTTGGTGTGCCGCAAATAGATCGTGTCGAATTGGATAAACTGCTCAAGCATCCTGAGGTTCAAAAGTCTGTTTCTTGCATGAGCCCCGGGGGGATGGCTCGAAGCGCTTATCAGCCTGCTCTTTGCACAGCGTTTAACGATGCCTATACCGTTGTTGAATCAGTGGATGACTTTCGCTTTGACATTGATCAGGAAGCTCGAAAGCAGCTGCCGAACATCATCAACAACCAAGCCCAGGTTGTCAGAGGCTGCGCATCGCCGGACGGTGCGGCACGTTCGCAATATGAGCGGCCTCGCAAAATCGGTATCGTCTTTTCCGGTGGGCCGGCACCCGGCGGGCACAATGTGATCGCAGGGATTTACGACGCTGCTAAAAAGGCCAGTTCGCAGAACCGCCTGTTTGGATTCCTGGTCGGGCCGGATGGCATTATTGACGGTGAATATATTGAACTGACGGATCAATTGGTGGATCAGTATCGGAATATCGGTGGATTTACGATGATCAAAACCGGACGCACCAAAATTGACACCCCTCGCAAGATGGCGTTGTCAAAGGAGACCATTCTTGAGATGGGGCTCGACGCGCTGGTCGTCGTCGGTGGAGATGACTCGAATACCAATGCCGCATTTCTTGCCCAGGAGCTTTTTACCGACGGCGTTCAGATCATCGGTGTGCCCAAGACGATCGACGGTGATATCCAAGTGCGCGATGCAGACGGAGAGGTCCTATGCGCCATGTCGTTTGGATTTCATACCGCAGCCAGGGCGTTTGCTCTGGCGATCAGCAATCTGACAACGGACAGCAGTTCAGATGTCAAGTATTGGCATGTCTGCAAAGTCATGGGACGGGTGGCCAGCCATCTGGCGTTGGAAGTGGCGTTGCAAACCCACGCCAACATGACACTGATCGGAGAGGATCTCGCCGATTATGTGGATATACAGCGTCTGGCATCGGCCCGTGAGGCAGGAACCGTGGACTACACGGCCTACGGCATGACGCTGCGCCATCTGTCCAGATTGATCTGTGATGCCATCGTGCGCCGGGCAGCGGCAGGCAAGAACTATGGTGTGATCGTCATTCCAGAGGGGATACTGGAATTTATCAATGAAATTGAGATTTTCATCATCAAGCTCAACACGATTATCGCCCAGTACAATGCCAACCACGATGTCGACTTCCACACCAGCTACCCGGTACTGGAAGGCAAACTTGATTACCTGCGTCGAATTTTGCGTGACACACCCAAAGGGCTGGCTCCCAATGTGTGGAATGCGAGAGATGATGAACTTTTTAATGATTTGCCGGCATTTTTCCAGGAAGGTTTATTGACGGAGCGGGACAGCCACGGTAATTTTCAGTTTTCACTGGTTCCCACCGAAAAAGTGCTGCTCGACCTCGTCAGGGATTATCTGGCGATTTTGCGAGACGATGGACAGTATAAGATCGGCCTGAGGCACGACTATTTCACCAAAATACTTAAACGGGCCGGATTGGATCCGGAGTACTACGGACCGATCATGTTCAACAACTATCACAAGGATGAGTATTTACTGATCCGGGATAAGATCATCTCGCACAAGAATTTAAAAGCAGTCCTGGTCGAAAGCGGCGCCATGGCGAAAAACGAATCCATTCATCCAGCCATCGAGAAGATCTACAACGCCACGGTACCCAAATTTAAGACGCAAACTCATTTCTATGGTTACGATGGAAGGGGCAGCGATCCGACGCAGTTCGACTGCACCTACACCTATAACCTGGGACACACGGTTTTCAGCCTGATCGCAAACGGAGCCACCGGGCAAATGGCCGCCATTCGAAATCTCGAACGTGGATTTGAACACTGGCAGCCGATGGGATTGCCAATAGCGCCGCTGATGCGGCTGGAGGAGCGCAAAGGCAAACTGACGCTGGTGCTGGAAAAAAGCATCGTTGACGTCAACTCGCCCGCTTTTCAAGTGGTCAAGGCGAATCGAGAGAAATGGCTGGCTGCAGACCCCGGTGACGATCAATATCGCAGACCCGGACAGATCCTTCTGGATGAAGCGCATGAAGAGGATCGGCCCATTACTCTCCTGCTCAACGCCATCGGTTCGGAGTAATCGACTGCCCCCAAGGGGGGCGATCATTCCTTAAACCGATTGCAGTATAGGAACACCTGTGTTATTCACAGGTTACATGGCAAGCAAGCTCTCATATGCCTAAAAATGGGACGGTGCGTCCGGGCTCAAAGCAACAAAGGAGACAACCGTGGCACCATCCACAGTGTCCACCGGCGACCCGCCCCCTCCGCCGGAAAATTCAGATCCATCCGCGCTGCGTGATCGCATTGCCGCCGAGGAGCGCGCTTTAGCCCGGGCCCGTAACGATTTGCATTCCATGGAAAAAAGGCTGAAACACGCCAAAGATACGCTGTCCCGGGTGGAATCCCGGGACCGGAACGACGCCGAGTCCGTCAGTGTGGAGAACCTTGTCCGGCACCAAACCGGTGACGGATCCCAACAAATGCTCCAGATCGATGCGGAACTGGAAATGCAACAGGCACTGTTCAGCGGGCTTGTTGCATCGTCGCCGGACCATATCTTCGTCATTACCGCAAACGGCACTTACCTGTTCAGCAATGATCGTGTGGGGCAGTTTAATCTGCAGAAAGGACAGGAACTGATCGGCCGGCGGCTGCAGGATGTCTATTCGCGAGACGTATGCAGTCTGTACAGAGAGAAGCTGCAGCAGGTCATCCGTGATGGTGAAGTGCTGGCATTTCATCATCAGAAATCAACTCCCAAGGGCCGTGAATATCACCTGGATACCCTGTATCCGATCTATCGCGGACAGGAAATATGGGCCATCGGTGGCATATGCAGAAACATCTCCGAGCAAAAGGCGATTGAGAAGCAGCTCTTTCAGGCCCAGAAAATGGAAGCCATTGGGACTCTCGTTGCCGGTGTCGCCCATGAAATAAACAATCCGATCAATCTTATCCTTTTCAATCTGCCGCTTTTTGAAAAGATGTGGCAGGATCTGCTGCCCATATTGAATTCACATTCCAAGTCTGTTCCGGATAAAAAAATCGGTGGGTTGCCGCCTGATTTTGTCAGACAGAATTTGCCTCGCCTCATTTCGGATATGGAACTGGCCGCGAATCGCGTGGCGCTTATCGTTAATGGGCTTAAAGGGTTCGCTCGAAAGAGCAATCCGGCTGAGAAGTCATATGTGCAGGTCAATATGGCGGTTCAGAATGCCGTCAGGCTGGCGGATTCTACCGCAAAGAAATCGAAAACCGTTATGGAACTGGATCTGGATGATAATTTGCCCCTGCTGCATGCGAACTTGCAGAATCTGGAGCAAATTGTGCTGAACCTGATCATCAACGCCTTGGAATCGATTCGGCACAACCGCGGCAGAGTTCGCATCGTCACCAAGTTGCTTCACAATGGCAAGACGATTGCGATAGAAGTCAGCGACAACGGACGCGGGATCAATCCGGAAGTAGCGGAAAAGATTTTCGATCCGTTTGTGACGGACCGCCAGGCATTTGGAGGGACCGGGCTGGGGTTGTCGGTCAGCTATAATCTGGTCAAATCCCATAAAGGGGACATTTCGTTTCAAACCAATGCAGGTCAAGGGACGACCTTTATCGTTTCGCTGCCCGTCGAGGAAAAACGCAAACCCTTCAAAGTCATGGTGGTGGATGATGACAGTGACTTCAGAGAGTTGATCATTCGGGTGATTTCCCGCGATATGGATTGTATCGTGGAGGATTTCGCCAACGGGGCCGAAGCATTGATTCGAATGGGAAGCTACCCCCCTGATCTGCTGATTTTAGATATGTTTATGCCGGAAATGGACGGGCTTGGCGTCTGCCGTGCCATAAAAAATGAACTGGGATTTGAACGCCTCAAAGTGATCATTGTGACCGGGTTCCCGGATCATCCCAACTTATATGAAGCGTCGCGAATGGGGTATACGCAGATTCTTACCAAGCCGCTGGAAATCGAAACATTCAAGCGCACAGTGAGAGAAAACCTGAATGGTAAATCAAACGGATAAATCGTCGATCCTGATTGTCGATGACGATGAAGGTCTGCTGTTCAGCATGCGGGCGGCGCTGCTAAGCGCCGGACTTCCGGATCCCACAATGATATCCGACAGTCGGCATGTTCTGGATGCGGTCCGGAACAATAAGTTCCACCTGGCGCTGTTGGATCTGATCATGCCCCATCTGGATGGGATGGATGTACTAAAACAGATCAAACAGGAATCGCCTGCCACCGAATGCATCATTTTAACGGCCGTTGACGACGTGGCGACGGCCGTCAAGGCCATGCGTTTCGGCGCGTACGATTATCTGGTCAAGCCGTTGCAGGTCAAGCGCACGACCATCGCCGTACGACATGCACTGGAACGCTATCGCCTGCGGCAGGGTATGGCGCTGTTCGAGCGTCCCCAATCATTTGCGGATTTAAAAAGTCCAAAATCCTTTGCGTCAATGGTGGCCGAGGACGAGGCCATGGCGCTAGTCTTTCACCAGGTGGAGACATGCGCCCGAAGCGACTACAATGTGATGATTACCGGTGAAACCGGCGTAGGCAAGGGGATGCTCGCCAGAGTCGTGCACCAACTCAGTCCGCGCTCCGGGGGGCCGTTCGTGGTCGTCAACATGCCCGCGTTCAGCCAGACATTGTTTGAAGATAATTTTTTCGGACATATGCGCGGGGCCTATACCGGCGCTGTGTCAGATAAAGCCGGCTTTTTCGAAACCGCTCAGGGCGGCACATTGTTTCTGGATGAAATTACCGAACTGGCGCCCTCTATTCAAAGCAAGCTGTTGCGTGTCATTGAGGAAAAGGAGTTTTATCGTCTGGGCAGCACGAATATCGTTAATGTCGATCTGAGGTTTCTTTCGGCATCCAACCGTGATTTGAACAAAATCGTCTCGGCCGGACACCTGAGGGGTGATCTCTATTTTCGGTTGAATGAGTATCATATCCATATTCCGCCATTGCGCAGACGGCCGAAGGATATCCTGCCTCTGGCGCACTATTTTCTCAAACGTCATGCAAAAAAGAACAACAAGCAGGTTGACGGGATTTCCATTGAATTAAGCAAAGCACTGCAGCGGTATTCGTTTCCGGGCAATGTCCGTGAACTCGAAAACATCATCGCCTCTGCAGTTCTTGTTGAGGAGAGCCGTCAATTGACGCTGGGGCCGGCCCAATCGATTCTTCAGCTCCAGGAGACGGCCTCCACGGATCAATTGGAGCGTTTTCCGACACTGTCAGAGGTCCAGCACGATCACATACTGCGAGCCCTGGAGTTCACCAAGGGCAACCGCACCCAGGCTGCCCGACTATTGGGAATCGGACTGAGAACCCTTCAAAGAAAGCTGAAACAGCTATCCATTCATCGTCCTGCGCCAAATTGACAGCGAAGTATGTCAAATTGGCGTACATCAAAACACTTAGAAATCATTAATAAAAATCCGCTAATTTCCTGTGGTGCGACAAAATGACGCGGTTATGTCTCGATTCGCTCCCGATGACAAAAGGGCGTCATTTGTCAAATTAGTATAACTAATTGAAATATTAAGAATTAAATTATTTTAATGATGGAGCTGGCGGCTGGCATGTTTAATGCTTATTCTTTAAGTATTATTGCTATTGTCCCTTTTTAGGGAGTTGGACGCACAATCAAACCTTTAAGACAGAAAAGAAGCTCATTGTATTATGATTTGACCTGTGGGTGCGGCCTCCAGTGGCAATAAAAGATGGATGGGTGTGAAGCATGGGTGCGCTTTTATCGCTGGCGGTCGCCCCCCACAGGCAAAATTCTCTGACAGACGCCTTAGTTCCCTACCTTTAAATTTCCTTGGTGCCAACAAGTTTTCGGTCTGATCAGCCTTCTATAGATGGTTGTGGCTGACTCTATGATTGCATCAAATCACGGAAGTTGTTATGCTTCTGTTTCTGTATTATCGTATCGTTCCTTAATAGCGGTTCAGGCTTATACGAGCGAGTGCTGAAGGTCTCAATTTTTCCACAATCTTCCGCGGATACAGGACGTATTGGCGGTGGATATTTTTTTGTGACACTTACCTTAAAGGGAGAGGCGTACGCCGGATTCTGAAATGAGTTTTTCTGAAGCGGTATTCAAAGTTGTCGATGTGAATGATTGCCCGTACTATCAAAAGGGCGATGAATTCAAGATTTCCGGAAATGCGCTGCTGTTGGAGCACAATAAAGGAAATAAATTTATTTCGACGGCTATTATCGATCTGCCCTTTCAGCGCAGAGAATGTCGTACGCTGATTGCCGACCTGACCAAGATTCTGGTTGAACATGAAAGAGTGGATCGCATTCCGGACCGGGTCATATCCTGCAGTCAATGCAAAGGCGCTATAAAATTAGAGTATAAAAAGGGATCGAACATCATGCTGGTGGAGGACATTCGCCAGCACAGCACGGATGTGAATACCATTTCAAGTCTTCTCAGTCATTTCTCGATTTTTAAAACCCTGAATGCAGATAATTTAAAAGACTTTGTCTCGATGTTGAGACTTCGAAAATATGTGGTCAATGACTGCATCATCCGTGAAGGTGACCCGGGAAAGAACCTGTTTATCATTTTATCCGGCCTGGTGGATGTTTTGGATCGAGACGGCAACAGCATCACAAGATTGCGCAACGGCGAAGTCTTTGGCGAAATGAGTTTGATCAGCGGCGAACCTGTGGGCGCCACCATTATGGTCCTGGAGCCGACGACGGTGCTCTATATCCGAGGGCAGGATTTTCTCAAAGTACTCAACCGCTTTCCTTCGCTGCAGATGTACTTTGCCCGGTTGCTGTCTCGGCGCCTGGCTCAATCAAATGTCATGATTTCAAAGGAATTCTCTTCCGGCATGACCGGAACGCTGGAGCAGATACCTCCGGCCGAGCTTTTCCAGATAATGAACTACAACCAGAAAACCGGTACCTTGAAGTTGAATTTGCCGAAGGGACTTGCGGAGTTGGCCTTCAGGGGGGGTGGGATCCTGACAGCCAAATATGACCAATTGAGTGGTAAGCCGGCCTTTTTTGCCGTACTCGGTGAAAAAAAGGGGCGCTTTCATTTTGTGCCGGGACTTACCGAGAGCGAGATGGCCCTTCCTGAGCTGGGGATGTTTATGGAGTTGTTGATGGAAGGTCTGCGCATGATTGATGAGGTTGAGAGCGCCTGACGCAGATCTTGATTGAGCCCGGTTTCAGTCCTTTCAGTCCATGGAATGATGGGTTTGCCATGAGAATTTTGTAATGCAAACGATGAACAAAACGTGCGATCGCCTGTAACAAGACCCTAAATTGGTTTTTTATCTTGACTTTACTGCCTTCCATGCGGTTATATATCATTAGATTTTTTAGACAATTTTGATATCGAGTGAAAATGGCACAGTCACGGTGCAGAAAATCAGCGCATTCAAATCGAGCCACTCCCAATTGCCGGCAATCCGGCGTGCGAGAGATGGGATAGGTGTTATTAAATACGCATAGAGGGCGGATCACATGCCGATGTTCATAAGAGGCATCACCGCACATTGTTGCCTGAAAATGAGAACGGCACCGAAACATGGTTTGATTGGTCACGATGCTACCTGATACTGCGAATGGGTTGACAATGGATTGAAGGATGAGAGTGGACCGCTCCCCGCCTTCGAAGAGCAATGAGCATTTATTCCAAAACTAAAGACACGCGTTCTTACTGCCGATATTACGCTAAATACTATATTTGCCATATCGACTGGAGCGCGTGTTTTTTTCGCCGTTTCCAGCGAAACAAGCTAAGTATCTGCTAATTCGGGAGTTCTGGGAAATGATTTTGTTCTGTGAAGAGTGCGGTACCCGACATGACATTGATCCGGAACAATTCAAGGACAATATTTACCAATTTTCATGCAATGTGTGCCAAGAGACGTTGGTTGTCTCACTGGTGGATCGGCAACAGGGAAAGACCATACAGGCCGCCATGCAGAATGATTCGTCTAAATCGGATCGTGCCGGCGGTAAAAAACTCAAGGTCCTGGTTGTCGACGACTCCAAAATGATCCGCAGGGTACTGAACGATATCATTGAGTCCAATGGAAACAAGGTCGTGGTCGGGCAGGCCGAAAATGGTAAAGAGGCCCTGAAACTGCTCGAGCAGACAGATCCGGATGTTATCACATTGGATATCAACATGCCGGTTATGGACGGTTTGACCACCCTCAAACACATCATGATCACCAACCCCACACCAACCGTCATGATCAGTGCCCTGACCAAAGAAGGTGCACTGGAAACGTTCGATTCCCTCAAATATGGCGCCATCGACTTTTTGCCGAAGCCGTCCCAAATGAAAGGGGCCGACTTAAAAGCGCAACAGGATGAAATCTTAAGGAAAATTGAGCTGGCATCCGAAGTCCAGATCGAATCGATAAGGTACCTGCGGCGATCATCCAAAGAAAAGGAAATGGTGCGTAACACCCAGTTGGATTGTCGCTATGTCATGGCCATAGGAGTGGCCGAGGGGGGATATGCAGCCCTGTTGAATGTTATTCCGCGCGTGCGGGCTGATCTGCCGGCTGCATATGTTGCGGTGATGCATCAAGCCCCACACCATTTGGATGCATTTGCCCGCTATCTGGACAGATGCAGCTTTCTGGATGTCCAACGCGCCGTCGATGGAACAATCCTCCAGGGTGGCAGGTGCTACCTGGCGGCAGCGACGGAATATGTTACCCTCGTTCGAGAAAAAGAGCAGTTGAAGCTGCAGGTCAGCCCGTCTCCCTTTCCCACCAGGGCTGGTGCGATCAACCGGTTGATGAGTTCAGTCTCACAAGCCATCGCCGAAAAAGCGTCAGGTGTGATCCTCACCGGAACAGGCGATGATGGAATCGATGGTCTGGCTGACATCGTCGATGCCGGTGGGACGATATTCGTTCAAGACCCGAAAAGCTGCCTTTTCAAAGAGACACCCATGCTTGCAGCGCGCAAGTTTGCCACAGAGTATATCGTCAGCGACAAGCAAATGGCTGGAGCGATTAACGCTTATTTACTTTCCAACACGCGTTAAAGGAGATTTCCAATGGAAGATGCACTAGCGATACCTGATCAGCAGCAAGGTGGAGACGCTGAAGATATTGTACAACTGGTCGGCTTCGTTGTCGCCAATGAACTGTTCGGCGTCAATATCCTGATGGTCCAGGAGATCATCAAAGACTCGGAAATTACAGCAATACCGGACGCCCCCGATTTCGTCGTCGGCGTCATCAATTTGAGGGGCAACATCATCCCCATTCTTGATTTGCACAAGCGGCTGAAACTGTCTGCGGGCGTACAGAGACAGGCTGACGAGTCCTGGGTTCTGATTCTGAACGTCGCAGACCGGGTGACCGGGTTTGTTGTCGATCGCGTCACCCGGGTCATCAAAGTGCAGGCCAATATGATCAAACCGCCACCCGAACTGGTTGTACAGGGATTAAACAGCGACTATATCAGGGGGGTTTGCAAACAGGATCAGCAACTGCTGACTATTCTGGATTTCAACAGAATTCTGAAGGTTGATGAGTTTAAAAAAATCAGCGCTCTCAAGGCGAAACGGATCGGTCGCTGACAAAAGCGAATAGGATTGAATCTATCAATGAGTGTTGGACATTTCTAGCTTCGGATCGATCGTGAAAAATGGGCATGAAGCGGCAATAGACCAATCTGATGATAGAATAAAGGTGAGTTTCAATGAGCAAACAGATACTCGTTGTCGATGATTCCTCCATCATGCGCAAGATGATAAAACAGACACTCGAGGCGGAGTCTCATCAAATCGTGGGGGAAGCCAAGAATGGAAAAGATGCAGTCAAATTATACAAGCAGTTGAAACCGGATATTGTGACCATGGATATTACCATGCGTGACATGGACGGATTTGCGGCTGCAAAACAAATCCTGAGCTTTGACCCCAAGGCCCGGATTATTTTTCTATCCAATCTAGACGAAGATAAATATAGTGAGGACGCCAAGAGCATTGGCGCCATGGGATATGTCAATAAACATAACACCAAGGCGATTATCCGTTTGATCAATATGCCGTGATTCGATGACGCATGGTGATAATGTTAGAGATAAAATGTCGAACAGCGATGCATTCAGATCGACACAGAGATGGTTTCAGGCACGCGATTCGATTGGCGCGGGGGGACTAAAAAGGAGAAGATCATGACCGACAAATCCCTGCTTCGAGATTTTATTGCCGAGACGGGCGAGCATCTGGAAGACACCGAACGCAATTTAATGCGGCTGGGCAAGCAGCCGGATGATGTTGAGCTGCTCAACGACATATTTCGTTCGATCCATACCATCAAGGGATCGTCAGAGTATCTGGGCTTTCAGCGCATTGCCGGGCTGTCGCACAAATTGGAGAATCTTCTGGATTTAATGCGCCGCGAAGAGGTGACCGCCGACAGCGGTGTCATCGAGCTGCTGATATCCACCAATGATCGTCTGGGGGTTTTGCTGGAAGAACTTGAACAGGATCAGACCGAGCGTTCGGCCGTCGATGACCTGATCGAGCGCATTGAGAGCTATTGCGGTCAGCCGGGCGCGGCGCCCGAAGCCGGTGCGGAAGCCGGGGCCGAAAGGTACGAAGATGAGTATGATGAGGAGTTGTTCGGGATATTTGTCGAGCAGCTTCAGGAAGGACTGGACCGATTGTCGCATGAAGCCGAGCAGTTGCGCGGCGGTCAGGATGGTCGGGAGACGCTGGAGCGCTGTGTGGAACAGTTGACCACCTTGAAGTCGTCGGCCAATTACATGGGCTATGACGATCTGAAGGCCAGGTATGAACAGTGGTCCGAGTCGGTCGAGCAGGCGTGCGACCGTTTGGCCGACGGCCAGGGGTTGGATCTGGCCGATTTTGCGGACAGCGTCATGATCGGCAACATCAATCGGATCAAGGCTCTTTTTCCGAAAGTATTCGATCTGTCCGAAGAAAAACCGGCACCTGAACCGGCGCCTCCGGTTCAGGAGGAGGCGGTGCCGGAGCCGGAACCGGCCGCCGAAGCGGCCGAACCCGAGATAGCGGACACCGGCCTGCTGGAGGACTTCATCATCGAGACGGGCGAGCATCTGGAAGAGACTGAACAAAATTTGATGCTGCTGGAGAAAAAGCCGGATGACCTGACGCTGCTCAACGAGATATTTCGTTCGATCCATACCATCAAAGGGTCGTCCGAATATCTGGGTATGCGCCGCATTGCTGAATTGTCTCACAGCCTCGAGAACTTGTTGGACATGCTTCGACGGGGTGAGGCGGCAGTGGATGCCGATGTCATCGAGTTGCTGATTGCCGCCAGTGACCGCATATCGGTTTTGATGGAGCAAATCGAACAAGACCATAGCGAACATGAGCCGATCGATGACCTGCTCCGGCGCATCTCCGACTGTGAGGTTGCCAAGTCAACGACGGAGACGGCCAAAAAGGCTCCGGCCGAAACGCCGACAGTCAGCGACGGCAGCGGCACGATCTATTCCGAAGCATACGATCAAGAGCTGTTTGCCATCTTTTTGAATCAACTCAAATCCGGGCTTGAGCAGCTGAGGGCCGCAACGGAAAAGTTGCGTGAGGGAGCGGACCTGGATTCGGTGTTGGCCCAGTTCGATCAACAACTGAAACTATTGCGATCGTCCGCCAATTACATGGAATACGATGAATTGAAGGCTGTCTATGACGGTTGGCTCGAAGACATTGCCGGGATGCGGAAAGCGGTCGAATATGAATCGGGTGTGGATCTGGTGGCATATGAAGGCAAAATGAACGCCAATATAAACAAAGTCATACGCTTTTTTCCCGATTTGCCCCAGCCCGAACCGGAGCCCGAAACCGCTGGGCCGGAGCCCGAAACCGCTGAGCCGGAGCCTGAAGAGGCTGAAGCCGTCGATTTGCCTGAACCCGTGGCAGAAGACGCGGTACCTCCTGATCCCGAGATGGAGACGGTTCAGATCGACGTTCCCGCAGACGTTGAGACCGAGACGCCTGCCGAACCAATTGAGGCTTCCATTGAAGAACCGGTCGAAGCGGCTCCAGAAGTCGAAGCCATTGAACAAGCAGATGATGAACCCTCTACCTCAGAGTTCGAGCAGGCGTTCGCCAAGACTGACGCGGTCGATGTTGACTTCAATGCGATCAGACTTGATCAGCTGGACATCGACCAGGGCGCTCAAATGCCTGCTGTGTCAGCCGACACGGGTGATGATTTGGACAGTCGTCTGCTCAGCAAGCTGGAAAGCGCATTTGATTCCCATCTAAGCGGTTCGAGAATCAAAGAACAAGTGAAATTATCGGTGGATATCGAGCGGATCCTTTTATCCGACAACCTGCCCACGCGGCCGCGGCAAGAGGTTGACGATCAGGCGCTTGAATTGACCCGGCAAAAGGATGACGGTGAAGGAGTCGAATCCCTTCTGTTTTCGGGCATGGAAACATCCAAACCAGAAGGCCATTTGCCTCAATCGCTGCCCAAGGTTGCTCCAGGCCGCGAGACTGCATCCGCAAAGAGCACTGATTTGGACGAACGCAGGGGGCCGCGCAACCTGGGAAGGCGCCAGACGGATAAATTTCGTGAGCGCATGCTTAAGCAGAGCATTCGAGTGGATGCCGTTAAAATAGACAGCCTGATGAATCAAGTCGGCGAGCTCGTCGTCAGCCGCTCGGGATTCGCTCAACTTTTCAGTGAGATGAGAGAACTTCAAGTCGCGTTGAAACAGTCGATGAAGCTCGACTCCTCCGAAATGCAAAAAATCAAGGAGATCACGAACAGAATCAATGAAGCAACCGTAAGCCTCAGCCGGGTAACATCCGAACTCCAGGAAAATGTCATGAAGGTCCGGATGCTGCCCATTGCCCAGCTGTTCAGCCGCTATCCGAGGCTGGTACACGATCTTGTCAAAAGTACGCGGAAAAAGGTCAGCCTGGAGATTCACGGCGAAGATACCGAATTGGATAAAATGGTTATTGAACAGATCGCCGACCCGCTTGTGCATATTATCCGCAATGCGGTGGATCACGGGATTGAAGATGTCAGTGAGCGTCTCCAAAAGGGCAAGCCCGAGGAGGGAACGCTGCGCCTCGAAGCCTATCACGAAAGCAATTACGTCGTTATTGAAATCAGTGATGACGGGCGTGGTATGGACCCCGAGCAGATCAAGGCCAGAGCACTTGAACAGTCGTTTGTCGATGACGAGGAAATCGAGAGTTACAATGAGCAGGAAGTGCTGGCACTAATCATGCGCCCGGGTTTCTCCACGGCGCGAGAGGTGACGACCACGTCGGGTCGAGGTGTCGGTATGGACGTGGTCAAGGACAATATAGAAAAACTCAACGGCAACATCGATATCCTGAGCACCATCGGGGCCGGTGTTACCTTTCGAATCAAGATACCTTTGACACTGGCCATTATTCCGGCTCTGATGGTTCGTGTTGGATCAGAGCTGTTCACCATCCCTCTGCCGACGGTTGATGAAACGCTGCGGATCAATCGCAATGACATTTCCACCATAGAAGGAATGGAAGTCTTTTATCTGCGTGAGAATACGGTGCCCGTGATCCGATTGGCCGAACTGTTCGGCATGCGGTCGGCAATGGTCGATCGGGACGAGCTGTTTGTGGTGATCGTCAATACGGGCGCCAAGCAGGTCGGTTTGGTGGTAGACCAACTCAAAGCACGCGAGGAAGTGGTCATCAAACCGTTGGAGGACTACCTGCAGGAAAAAAGCGGCTTTTCCGGTGCGACAATTTTGGGTGACGGCAGCATCTCTTTGATACTGGATGTTCCTGAAATCGTTCAATTGGCTCTCGGACACTATATCAGAAGAAGCAGAACTGTGACTGCATAAGGTGGCGAAGTTAATATTGAGCAAATTGCGTGATGCAACGAAGAAATTAACGCTGAAATGACAAACACCTCAAAAAAGCAGAATCAGGTAGAGAACAGCAGCGGCTTTGCCGGCACATTGCGCAATATCCAGCTTACCGATATTATCCAGATGTGTTGTCTGGCGGGTGCCAGTCTATGTGTACGAGTGCGTCAGGATGACGAGCAGGGAACCATCTATATCCAGGAGGGCGAGGTGGTTCATGCGCAATGCGGCTCTTCGATAGGGGTTGAGGCCTTTTTTACCATTCTCGGATGGCAAAGCGGCCAATTCGAGACCATGGACGCCGCACCAATCGCTTCTCCCACCATCAGGGAGGCCTGTCAGTTTCTATTAATGGAAGCCGCGCGTCAGGCCGATGAGCAGGCGTTAGCCCGGCAGTCCGAGCGGATCGAGGAGCCGGCAGATCCCCTGGAAACACTCAAGGTCCTGATTGTTGATGATTCGCCGATCATGGCAAAAATCCTGACAAGCATGCTTGATGCGGATCCGGCTATTGACGTTGTGGGTACGGCAAAAAATGGTGAAGAGGCTTTGGAAAAAATGAAAAGCCTGTCACCGGATTTGATAACAATGGACGTGAATATGCCGGTCATGGGGGGCAGCACCGCCTTGATGCATATCATGATCGAAAGTCCATGTCCGGTATTGATTATGAGCAATCTGGGGCCGTCGTCCTATTCGACCCTGCTGTCGTTCCTGAATCTGGGTGCGGTCGACTTCATGAGCAAGCCGGTTAAAAGCAGCAATATCGTCGTGCAGCAGCAGCGGATGGTCGACCGGGTCCACCTGGCGGCCAAAGCCCATGTGGGACGGTTCAGGCGTTTGCGAACACCGAAACTGAAGCCATCTGATTTTATTGCCGTTGATGACAGTGCGGTGCCTAATAACATGATGATTGTCAATGCCGGGCCCGGTGGGTATCTTGAGGCTGTCAGCCTGATCACGGCCATGCCCAATGCTTCCGAGACCTCTGCGCTGGCGATGCTGTCCATACCGCCGCCGTTCGCACCGACCCTGGCCTCTTTCTTAAACATGCGCAGCCGATTTGATGTAAATATCATGCGCAAGGTCAGCACGTTAAGCCCGGGCAGATGCCACCTCGGGACCAGTGGAGCCCGCCTGGAGTTTGCCGTGCAGCAAGGACAGATCGTATTGCGTGAGCCGGCAAAGTCAAACAAAGCGGCTGAAGAGGACGCTTTCGAGCATTTACTGACCAGTGCGGCTCAGCTGTACCACGACCGTGTGGTTGTCGTTCTGCTGTCCGGTGCCGAGCTCGGTTCGATGCAGGGGCTGAACGCGGTTCAAGAGGCCGGAGGCAAAATCATCGCCCCCGAACTGAACAATTGTATTTTACCGGCGACGCTCGAGCCTGCAAAATCAGCTGGTTTAATTACTGATACGTTTAGCGTGGACAATGTGCGGGAAACGCTTAGGCGCTATTGCACGTGACAGTATGAAGATGCGATGACCGACATCGTATTGAATTTGAACATTGCCAGAGGTTCTGGCACAAAAGTGGATGCACAGTATTATGAATGAACCGATCAAAGCCTTAATCGTCGACGATGCACTATTTATGCGTAAAGCGATCTCAGAGATACTTGAATCGGATGAGAAACTCCAAGTGGTGGGTACCGCCCGTGACGGCTTGGATGGCTTGGATAAAATAAAAGAGCTGAATCCGGATGTGATTACCCTGGATATCGATATGCCCCGTATGGACGGATTGGCTGCCATTCGGCATATCATGATTGAATCTCCTGTTCCGGTGGTTGTGCTCAGTTCCCTGTTCAGCGACGGTGCCGTGACTTTCGAAGCGCTACGATTAGGCGTCGTGGATTTTGTACCAAAGCCTTCGGGTGCGATTTCCGAAGATATGGACAAGTCCAGACGTCAGATTATCGATCGCGTAAAAATAGCGAGCAGTGTGAACTTCGAGAATATCAGGCGGGTTCGCATTGGAAATCATGTGGATGAAAATGAAGCGGTGCAAGGGCGGCAGAAAGCAGCGCCAACTCACGTGATTGCATTGGGCACGAGCCTGAGCGGTCCCAACACTGTTATTCGTTTATTGACCCGCCTGTCGCCGTTGCTGCCGGCGTCTGTTGTCGTGGTCCAGGAAATTGCACCCCAGATTCTGCCGGCGTTCGTGGAACGGTTTAATCAGCATGTCCCCTGGCGGATCGAAATGGCTCAGGATGGCCAGGTGCTTCAGCAGGGCGCCTGCTATATCGGCTCCAATGAATACGCGTTAAGTATCGGAATAAATGATGAGGAGCAACCATGCCTTGAGTTGAGCGACCCTGTTGAACAGCCGCTAAACCTCCTGTTCAACTCGGTATCTGAATGTTTCAAGGAGAATACCATTGGTGTCATGCTTACGGGGGTTGGCGATGACGGTGCTGAAGGATTTGCCCGAATTCAACAAAACAGCGGCACGACCATTGCGCAAGATATGCAGTGTTGTGTATATCCCAATCTGACCCAGAATGCCATTGACAAGGGCACCGTGAGCACGGTTGTTGAAGAACAGCACCTGCCGAGTGCCATCGAGACCAGCATTTTATAACTGATTGAAGGGGGTCTTTAATGATAGTTGTTTGCCCCAACTGCCAGATGCGTTACGATCTTAAAGATCAAACCATTAAGGAGCAGAGTTTTCTCGCGCGCTGTTCAAGTTGTGGACACACCTTCTCGGCCTATCGGCCTGTGCGCGTCGAGGAGGTCAGTTTTTTGGATCTGGACGCCGCCCGCAAACGGTGTGATCAGGAGAATATCATTGCCGTCAGCAACCAAAAAGGCGGCGTAGCCAAGACGTCGACGTGTCTCAACCTGGGCCTGTCACTGGCGTTGCACGACAAGCGCGTTCTGCTGATCGATTTTGATGTACAGGCGAATTTGACCATTTCGCTGGGCTATAAAGAGACGACATCCTTTTACGATGTCCTCAACGGCGATGGAGTGGGTTTGAATAAGTTGATTTTATCTACGAAATACCCCAATTTATTCCTGTTGCCCTCCAATAAAAACATGGTGTTGCTGAACAAGCGCTTCTTTGGCGCGCGAAACTTCGAGTTTATTCTCAAGGACCGGCTGCTGCCGATGAAAGACCGATTTGACTATATTCTTATCGATACGCCGCCTTCTATCGAGTTCTTCACGCTCAATGCACTGACAGCATCTCAACTGGTGATCATTCCGAGCCAGTGTGATTATCTGTCGACCCATGGTATCGATCAAATCCTCAAGATAATCGAATTGATTCGTGCGAAGACCAACCCTTTTCTGGAATCTCGCTTGCTGATTACCATGTTTGATAAAGAAAGCACTGCCTCGAAAATGATTTGCACGAAATTAAAGCAACTTTATCCAGGGATGAGTTACGAGACGCTCATCGAAATGGATAATCGAATACGAGAAGCCCAAATCATGAGCATGCCGGTTTTGCAATACAGCCAGGAAAGCAAGGCCGGGCGCCAATATCTTCGTTTAGCCAAAGAGATTCTCGGTCAGTTGCCTAAAAACAAATAACACGCAGCAACGTTTATGGTGCGTTGATTTATGGGAGACTTTTAATGCGCTCCAAAACGCGTTATTCGTTACAGCGCACTATGATCATATACTTTTTACTGATCGGGTTTGCTACCCTTCTGGTGGGTGTTGAGTTCCTGGTTGATTTTCAACCGGATGCCTTAAAAGCTGAAATCTGGCAAAGCATTCCACAGGCCGATCAAGCGTCAGTCGACCCCGCGGCAATGTTTGCGCCGATCGATCGGCTGCGGAGCAAAGCCATCCTGATGGTTGTGATTATCATGGTTGTGATGGTCATTGTTCTGACCATGTTCATAAAGAACATTACCGAACCGTTGCAGCACATGATCCAGTTGTCACAGAAAATATCCGCTGGTGATTTAAGCCATACCATCAGGATTCAATCCAATAATGAACTGTCCGACCTGGGCAATGTCATCAACGAAATGGCAAGCAATCTGCAGGAGATTATTTTATTGTCGAAACGGATGTGCGTCAATGGCCAGGGGTTCGTCGATGATGCATTGAAACAGATTCAAAACGGAGATTCCAGCAAAGAAAGCATTCAAAACCTGGAAAGAACGATTCATGAACTGGGTAATGAACTGGCTATGCTGAGTGATGTCATCTCTTATTTCAGCTTTTATACCGTGGAACGAAAGCAAGATGTTTGAAAGCTGGTTCTCATTGCCTGTGGGCATACTCATTGCGACTGTCGTATCAACCGTTGGTATCGGCGGCGGTGTGCTCTGGATGCCGTTCTTTCTGATTATCCTGAAACTGAAGCCGGATACGGCTGTCGTCACATCACTGATGATTCAAACGGCCGGAATGGGATCAGGCACCCTCGCGTTTTGGCGAAAACGACAGATTGACTTCCGTCTAATGGTCTTTGCGTTGGTGGTTGCCATTCCCGGAGTTGGTCTGGGAGCCTATCTGACGAGGATGCTGGCGCCGGCCTATCTGGAGCTGATCCTGGGATGCCTGACGCTGATGACGGCTCTGGCCTTCGTGTCGGCCCAACAAAACTATGGTGAAGCCGGCCGCGAGCGTGCCGAGATTAAAACGGCCAGACGCTATGGATGGATTATTGGCTCGATGGCCATTGCCAGCGGAATGCTCAGCGTCAGTATTGGAGAGTGGCTGGTACCGCTGATGCGCAGCAAACTTTCACTGCGCATGAGAGCAGCCGTGGCCACCAGCGTGGCCGCCGTTTTTGGTACGTGTGTGCTTGCCCTGTCGTTCCACGGTCTGATGGGGGCCAGCGTCGATCTTCCCTCAATGCTGTGGGCCGTTCCGGGCGTTATCATCGGCGGCCAGATTGGACCTCGCATCGCCGGTCGGATTAACGACCGGATTTTGAAAGAGCTTTTTATTTTTTTACTGACATTGATCGGGATTCATTTGATTTACAATTCGTATTAAGACCCTTTGCCAAGGCAACGGTTAGAACACTGAGAATGAAGCAGCATCCTGACCCCAAAAAAACGTTTAATGATCCATCGGGCGAGCCGAACAGGAGTCGAGCCTGGCTGGGGCTGCTCGCCTTCATGGTCCTGCTGATCGCTTGGGAGGTTGTAGCCAGATACAGCGGTTGGAGCGTTCAAATATTTCCGGATCCGATTACCGTGGTTACGAGTCTGGGGGAGCTGATCTTCAACGGCACTCTCCTGCGCCACACAGTCGCCAGTTTATACCGGGTGACGGCCGGTTTTTATCTGGCTATCATTTTTGGCATACCCCTGGGAATATTGCTGGGCCGTCTGCAGGTGGCAAGATCAGTGATGAATCCGGTGATTCAATTTCTGCGCCCCATATCACCCTTGGCGTGGATACCGCTTGCCATGCTATGGTTTGGGATCGGCGATCGACCTGCGATTTTTTTAATTTTTTTATCCAGTTTTTTCCCTCTAGTGGTATCAACAGCGATTGCCGTCGACAACATCAATCCGACATTTTTCCAAGTTGCGGCAAATTTTAACTTCAACCGTGTTGAAACCATTACCAAGCTGATTGTTCCGGCAATTATTCCCGAGGTGGTGACGGCGCTGCGCATCACCGTTACGATTGCCTGGCTGGTTGTGGTCGCAGCCGAGATGATCGCCGTACAATCGGGGCTGGGCTACTTGATCCTGGATGCACGCAACGCTCTGCGTATGGATTATGTCATGGTCGGCATGCTGATTATCGGCTTAATTGGACTGCTGCTCGACTATTTGATGAAACGTCTTGGTGCAATCGAATCGACGCAGTGGGGAAGTACGGCTAGATAAAAACAGTGTTAAGTTTTAAGTGTTAAGTGAATGAATTCTGTCGATTAAATGAATCATCGGACTGTTTACAGATGGGCGATATCAGAGTTGAAAATCTGACGAAGGTGTTTTTAAACCGGCGGAGCAAGCCGCGAAATTTGTACGATCCCAATGAACACTCGGGTGACCATGTTTTGGTGCTCAATGATATCAACCTGGAGTTTGAACAGGGTGAGATGGTTTGTATCCTGGGCCCATCGGGATGTGGTAAATCCACCATGCTCCGCATTATCGCCGGATTTGATGAGCCGACTTTCGGCCAGGTGATCTTTGGCGGAAAAAAGGTGAAGGGACCATCCGCAGAATCCATATTCGTGTTTCAGCACAGCGGCCTATTTCCATGGATGACGGTTGCCGAGAATGTGGGATTAGGGCTTCGTAAAATAGAAGACCGTGACCAGATAGGCGAAAAGGTGCAAGAGTACATTGAGATGGTGGAACTGGAAGGATTCGAAGCATACTATCCTCATCAATTGTCAGGCGGGATGCAGCGACGCGCCGAGCTGGCCCGCGCTCTTGCCGTCAATCCGGAAATGCTGATCATGGATGAGCCTTTCAGCGGACTGGATTTTCTGACCCATATGAAAATGCGTGAAGAAGTCGTCAATATGCATGAGTTTCTGCAAAAGACAACCTTGCTTGTCACCCACGATATCGACGATGCACTGATTATGGGCGACCGCATTGTTGTGATGAGCGGTAGACCTTCCACGATCAAATTGACGCATAAGCTTGATTTTCCAAGACCGCGTGACTTCGAGCGTGATGCGGATCTAAGCCGCCTTCGAAGTGAGATCTTCCTGATGCTGGGAGTCCCGTATGCCGTTTAGTATGGCCAAAAGGGGAAACATATGGAGGTCCTACCCATGGCGTGTGGCCATCCTGGCCCTGGCCTGGCTGATCGCAATTTCCATCCTGCATTATTGGATCAATGTCGACAGCGACCGGCGACAGGTCATCAAGATGGGATATATGCCGGTGATCACCAATCTGGCCGCTCCGCTTCTGGACTATGCCAGCAGCCGATATGAGAGCAAGTTCCGTTTCAAAGCCATAAAATTCGCATCGTTTGCCGAGATGGCCGAAGCCTTGCGGCATGATGAAATCCAGGCGGCGTTTATCATCGCACCGCTGTCTATTGTGCTTCGCCAGCAGGGGGAGGATGTCAAAGTCGTTTATATCGGAAACCGTCACGAGAGCACAATGGTTGCCAGAAAGTCGCTGAAGGCCAAATCCTTCCAGGACCTGGCAGGCGCCACGGTGGCCGTGCCGATGCGCTATTCAGGACATAACCTCGGGATGCTGAAGCTGATTACCGAAGCCGGACTCGAAGATAAGATCCGATTGGTAGAGATGAATCCGCCCGATATGGCCTCCGCTTTAGCTGCCGGAGCACTGGATGCCTATTTTGTAGGAGAGCCGTTTGCAGCTCAGACCATAACCTCCGGTGATGCCGACCGAATCTTCTATGTTGAAGACGTATGGCCGAATTTTATCTGCAATCTGCTGTTGGTTAAAAACTCGTTTATTCAAGACAAATCCGAAGCGGTTCAACGCCTGGTCGAGGGGGCTGTCCGATCGGGAATTTGGGCCGGGGACAACATTTCCCAGGCAGCCGAAATTGCTTCGTCATACTGGGGACAACCCCTGCCGCTGGTGGAATATGCACTGAACACTCCCGAGAAACGGATTGTATTTAATCGCTATGTGCCGGTCAGAGAAGAACTGCTATACATGGCGCGCTTGATGGTTCGATTCGGTTTACTGGAGGATCAATCGGTTGATGGGCTGGTGGATGACAGGTTCGCCAGGAAGGCTGATGTGTCAGGCGTTACCGGGATCGATTCGATTCTGCGGAAGCGATAGTGCCATTTTATTTTTCGCGAACCCGTTGGTCGGTATGTCAAGATTATACGACTCGTCGGTTTCGAAGGGGATGCGCAATCCAATCAATTGTCACGCAGGGCGTCTATCTCTTTTTGAAGGCTTTCAATTTGGGTTTTTAGGTTCTCCACTTGGCCTGTCAGCCGTTTTTCGACGTTCCCCATGGCCTCTTCAAACTTGCGCTGATCGATGTATTGATCATTTGATCCGGCGAACCCAGCCGCCTGGGCATGGTTCCCTCCTGCTCGCCGTGCCTCCACCTGTTGTTTCAGTCTTTTGAACGCGGCGATTTCGTTGGCGATCAATTGTCTTCTCTGATCACTATCCAGTTTCTTATCAGCGATCAATCTTTCAAGTGTTGAATAGACAGACATCACACGGTTTATGGCGACGGGATGAGACGAGGCCTTGCGTTTTTGAACATAGCGGCCGAGAGCGTTGAGCATTCGCAGCAATGCGTGGGTGAATCGATCTTTCTCAAAAACAGGTAAAAGCCTTTCGGTCTCATGTATCAGGTCTGTAAGACATGTATCGGTAATTTCCCAATCGATCGAAAGAATAACCGATTTTAATTTCTGAAGGTCATCAACAGGTGCTTTCGTACTTGCTTCAGGAGTGATGTCGTCGAAGAAATCGTCCAGCTTGTTTTCGATATCGTTTACCAGATTATCTTTTGATGATTTATCCAATGCCAACCTCCTATGCCAGTTGATCTTGCATCGAAACAATTGTCGTTGAAATAGCCTTTTTTACTGTCGGTATGACATTATCTCCCTTGATTGCGCTTGCTTCAAAAGCTGTGGCCTTCAACTTTGAGTTCAGATCGGCTTCCATTGTCTTTAGATCAAGAAGCGGAATGCCGCTGTTTGCCAGGTCGCGCTTGTTATATTGCATGATGATTGGAAAGTTGTCATACAGGTCAATATCGTAAAAGGCCAGGTTCTCTTCAAGATTCTTCAGCGCCAGAATGTTTTTTTCCCGCATGACCGCCATCGAATCCGCCACGAATACAATCCCGTCGACACCTTTGAGAACCAGTTTCCGGGTCGCATTGTACTTCACTTGACCCGGTACGGTGTAGAGTTGAGTTTTGATTTTATAGCCTTTGATTTGACCCAGATCAAACGGCAAAAAATCAAAGAAAAGCGTCCGATCGCCATGAGTTTTAATGCTAACCATGTCTGAAAGGATGCGGTGCCGAATTTTTTTAAAAATATATTCCAGGTTCGTCGTCTTGCCGCCACGTCCCGGACCAACGTAGACAATTTTTACCTGAACTTCTTTTTTTCGAATATGAATAACCGCCACGGAGGCACCCTCGTTTCATCGTCGTCCAAAAAGGTGGCCACGTTAATCGAGATGGCCTCAGTCGTTATAATTTTTTTGTTTTTTCAAAGATCGTGCTGATCTTTTCGATCGACTCGTCTACCTTTAGACGAAGGTAACCAAGCGATACATCGTTTCCGAAAATCGTCACCAATAAGAAGTCTTCCATAACCTTGCTGAAATGGATGTTTTCATTCTTGCCTTTGTGAAACAGCAAGGCAAAATCGTCCTCTCCGATGATAGCCGCCATCGCACATACAGCACCAAAATTACCGGCGGCAAGCGCCGCCAGCGAGTATACATCATGACCAACTTGGCCATTGTCCAGATTGGCGATTATATTGCCGGCCATGTCGATGAGAATGACACATTTGAGCCCCAGGTCCATCAAGTCTTTCTGCAAGACTTCTTCAATACTATCCAACTGCTCTTGATCGAGAATATAGGACAATGGTCTTCCTCCTTTGGAGATGATTTCTTGGTTCCTATGGATTCAATAAAATATATCAGCCTTTTTGAATTACCCTTTATGAATATCGTTGTTTTTCCAAACATACCGATCAAATTTCATAAGACACTATATTATCCGGTCCAAAAGAACCCCTCTCTATGAATAATCGTTCATGTTGTTTTTTGGCAAGCCCAAAAGAAAATCCTTTTAGTTCAATGGAGTATAGAGAATTGTGGCTTTTGTGTCAAACAAAAAGCGGCATGTCGCAACTTCGTATGCCGCTTGTCGGCGTCCGATTTTCGATGGAGCCTTGATTTCAGTTGCAAGTATGCGATATAGATTATAAATATTGATCAAAGGAAGATCCCCGTGCAATATTTTGGGGTAGCCGGATGCTGTGGGCAAATTATCCATTGAACCAGAGAAGGAGTGCGGTCATGGCCCATGACGTGGATCAGCTTGAAAAACATACCATTTTAGCCCGACTATCAGTCTCTATTTACAAAATGACAGGCAATCAGCTCGAGGCGTTGCACAGTTTGCTGGAAGAGGATAGTGCCGAAGGAGCAAAGAACTTGTCCGCCATCAGTTCAGGAGCAAATGCCGCGATGCGCCGTCAGATGATCATTGCACGCCTGTTTGTCCTGATTAATCAGATGAATAATGATTCGCTCCTGGAGAAGTTAAGGACTATAAATCATCCAGATTTTCGGTGGGTTAGGGAATATCCGCGCCTTTCCTGCTATCTGATGGTCGATTTTGCTGCCGGCGGAAAGGCTTACCGCAGTTGCATCCGCGATATCAGCGCCAATGGAGTGTTTATCGAGACAGGTGATCGCTTTGAGGCCGGTCAGGATATCGCGCTGTGCTTTACATTGACCGAATCTGAAGAGTCTCTGCCCTTCAAAGTTCAGGGAAAGGTCACACAGATCTATCCTGACGGTATCGGTGTACGATATGAAAACATGACAACCTACCAGCGCGATATTCTCAACACCCTGATCAACAAAAAGTGACCCCTGCAGTTGCATAAAAAAGATGACGCACATCAAGGCGGCCTGTCCGGGGATTCAAACCGATGGCCCTCAATTCATTTCCTTGAGACGATTGATGATGTGCTGCACGTTGATTCGGGCAGGGCAGTCGACAGCAAGCTTTGAAACAGAGCTCATTTGAGACACCATTTTCTCAATTGCCGGATCGTAGTTGATGGCGCCCAGTTGTCTGGATTGAATAGCGAGATACTTTTCAGAAACCACCTGGATAATTTTTCCGGCGTTACAGTCACGCTGATCACGTGCCATATTCGTGATAATCCACGGCCTGATTCTCCGTATGGCCGATTTGAGCTGTGTCACAATTTTCTGATTGTGAGAGGCTCTGATCGACTCAAATAAATCGTGAATTGTTCGCATCTGACGTTCGTTTTTCGGGTCCATGGCCGTTTTGATCAAATGTTGCAGCGAAGGGTGCTGGGCGGCCAGCCGGCTCAGTTTGCGATAAACCGAATTACGGACAAATCCGTAGGCGTTCTGAATGGAAATCGGCTGCGGGGTAAGCACGACAATCGGATGGTTGGCGATCAGAAAGAAATCGAGCACATTGTAGGATGTGCCTGCACCGAGGTCGAGAATGACGCAATCTGCAGACAAGCCGTAAATATTTTGAACGATTTTATGCTTTTGGGCGTATTGTGGATTCGCCAGAGACAAGATTTCACTTGCACCGCAGACCATTTGCAGATTGCGGATGCCGGTTTGGATACAAATCTGGTCCATTGCGTCATATTTGCGCTTGACAAGATCATTTAACGTTCTGGGGGGCGTTTTGATTCCCATCATCGTGTGCAGATTTGCACCGCCAAGATCGGCATCGATCAGGATGGTCCTGTTGCCGCGCCGGGCCATTTCCAATGCCAGCAATGTACTGACCAGGCTTTTCCCGACACCGCCTTTGCCACCGCCCACAGCCCAAATCTCAGGTTTTTTGCAAGGAGCGTTCACGTAATACCTTCCGATCTGCTATTCAGGGTTACCGGTCCGAACCATAGAATCCCAAAGGCTCCACAGCAAGTTCTGCTCACCGACGCTGCCGGAACAGTATTCGGCCAGCAGTTCGCGATCATTGGCGCTGATGGGATCAAACCGTATACCGATCATCATTGCCGAACCCTTTTCCGTATCTTCGATGCGAAGCCATACAATCTTGCCGCTTAAATCCAGTTTAGCCGTGTCCTGTAACAAGTCCAGTCGCAGATCAACGGCCTGCCCTTTATGGGGGGCCTGGTAGGCATCGACAGGGCTGAGACCCAAATCGACGCACATCCCTCCCATGGAAATGTCTACAGCGATCCCCGGATATCGCCATGCTGAATCCATGGACGTATCCATACCCTGGCGCGGAGCGATATCGACCTTGGTCGGGAGGCCGTAGCGAATCGTTCTACGGACCGTTTGCCAGGAGCGATCGCAAATATCGCCTGTATGGGGCTTGTAGATTTTCATCAACAAGGATTTGATATTGGGATATTTGAAGCATGCGTTTGAAAGAACTCTTTTTGAGATCTTGACCAATTCTACCTCTGACACTGCAACAATATCTTTATTTGACCGGGTAGGCTGGTCCAGCGGAAAAATGTCTCCAAAAATGTCATTGGCCCCCAGAAATATCGGCTCTGTATCGATTCCCGCCCGCGCGGCTTCATCCTGGCAATCCGGTGAAAGGGTTTCCGCCAGTGTGCCTGAGACGATGAAAAATATGTCATCGGCAGGATCGTCCACCATTGCGATTTTCTCACCGGTGGAAAGCCGCACCCGAACCAGACGACGCATGACCGCAATCAGTTCAGGGTAGCTCATGTTGGCCCACAAGCGTTGCAGCGGTGTGTGCCGTCCGCCTTTGTCATGCAATCTGGCATGAAAATCAGCACCTTGCGAGTGATCCGGCTTTTGGATCGACCATTGAAGGATCTTGGCGACGATGGCCTGAAGATTCATCTCGTTGTCGATGAATAAATCGGCGGCGTGATGATAAGCGTCGATGGCCTGGTCCAGTTGGCTTTTTTCTTTTAGCAGATCGGCAAACATACGATGCAGCAAAGGGTCGTCGGGAAATACGTTGAGAATGTCCCTGAATTCATTGATGGATTCTATTGTCAGCGTGCCGTCAAGGACGCGCTGCAAAATGCTGTACTCATGGTCTTGTGGGAGGTTCAGCGTGGTTTTCATCATTTCAGGGGGTCTCCAGTACGCACCGATTCTATCAGCGCATTGATCCGTTGATTAAGGAGTTCGCTTTTTTCAAAGGTTAGCCGAATGATCTCGTAAAGCGGCTTGAGACGGCGGTCGATGGTCAGGAACATGTTTGTGAGGTATTCCATGCGTTTGTTGATGGCCTCCATTTGTTTTTGAACGGTAGCCATATCCATGATCGGATCCGACGCGGTTCGTTCCATCTGGAATTCACCGATCATCGTTTCCAGGTCGCGCTTTTCTTCTTCGGATAGCCCGATGTTGATATTGGCGCTGTCTGCCATGACGTATTCCCTAAACCTTGTCAAAACGTTTGAGTTGTTCCTGGATCTTTGCGTCGATAGCGGCGATGCGTTGGTCCTGACTTGCCAGCAGATCGCCGGGTTTGATTGGCGGACCTGATTTGACCCATCGACTTTTAGAGACCAGCATTATCAGCAGCAAAACAAGAATGACAAGCGTCAGGATGACCAGCCCAATGACAAGGTAGTGCTGCAATTGGCCCGGTCGCGTTGCGGTCTCCGGTGGCGGCACGGGCATGCGTGCCGGTTCGGGTGGTTTGGACTTCGCTGCAGGAGCCTGCTCCGGTCCGGCAGTCTCTGCGGAAACAGGCGCCTGTTGAAGCGTTGTCTCTTTTGGAGAGATGCCGTTCTCATCCTGCGGCGGCGGCGAGCGTTCATCAAGCCCGGCCTCTCGATCAGTGCTCGAAGATGGCTCTGCCTCGGTGGGAGAGGCAGGCTCGTTTTCGTTGACAGGCATTGTTTCAGGCCTTTTTGTCGGAGGTCGCGCATCGGGATCTCCGGCCGCCTTCAAGGATTCCGCCGGGGCGGCTTTTTCTTCGGGAGCCGGAAGGAATGCGCTTTCGGGTGCCGTCAGGCGATAGATATCGAGCAAGAGGCGTATCGGCTTATCGATTTTGGACCGTTCATAGCGGAAATGTTCAAAAGCAAATGTCAGAACCAGGGAAAGTTCGTTCTTACGCTGCCATATCTTTATGTCTTTAAGCTTCTCGCTGCGGTCCATTGGTATTTTACGGATCAGATCCAGGCCGGTATCCGGGAAGACGACGGAAAGCTGACCCGAGGCCAGGGGACGTATCGTCTCGGGCGCGATGGTATCGCTGAATTCAAATACAACGCGAGTATGCGTTTCGTACTCACCGACGCGGATATCTTTAAGCTGAGCAGCATAAGATGGGCAAGTCCACGCGATCAGAACGAAGCCAGCACAGAGAATGGGGATAATGATCCTATTGTTGAGGTTCAATAATACCACCATCAGTCGCCGAGTCGTGTTCCGTTTGCTCGGGTGCTACATAAGCATTGGGGAAATCCTAACCACCGCTGATGCGATGACGGTGAAAATACTCACAAAAGCTTAAAAATGTCAAGGAAATGAACATCCATCGGCAAGTATCCGGGCGGTTCCGGCATCGAGCCCGGTCCGGAACCCCCGTTGTTGAAACATGAACCGCTGCGATGGTACCTGTTGAAGCCGGATAGCACGGTTTGCGGCCGCCGAAGCGGGATGACGCGGCCGGTCAGACGGTAAAGCCTTCCGTCTTGAGCGCTTTCTTGATCGGTGCGGCATTGCACGGAGATAGCCGGAAATAGTAAGTTCTGAAGCTGTTTTCACGAGTTGCCATGGCGACATTGATAATTTCAGCGCCGTGGTCATGGATTATTTGAATACAGCGATTCAGGTCCACCGCCTCCTCATTCGCAGTGACATCGATTCGTGTGCTGCCGGATAGCAGGCCCATCATATCGATGAAAGCCCTCAGCAGATCGCTTTCGGTGATAATGCCGACCAAATAGTTCCCCTTCGTAACAGGCAGCCCTCCGATTTTATTTTTGTAAATCAGCTTGGCGGCATATTCGATGTCGGCGTCTGGAGATATGGTTATCGGCTTTTTGATCATCATGTCCGCCAGATTCAAATCCCCCAGCATCGATGGGATCAGGGCTTGTTTGAGATCTGCCAGGGTCAACAATCCTTTAAGTTGTTTCGTTCGGTTGACAACCGGCAAATGCCGAATCGAGTTGATTTTCATCAATTCAAGCGCTTTTGCAATCTCGGTCCGGGGTGATACTGTTATGGGATTGGCCACCATCAGCTCTTTGATTTTCACCGGATCGTCCTTTCAATGGGAGGGATTGACAGGTTCAATCAAGCTTAGCATCGTGCCGGAGGGTGAGACAAGAGCTTTCTGAAGATACGTCAAATCGACAATTTGACCGATTACCGCCGGGCCGGCTGATACTCGCACAGCGGTTCGGCCTCCAGGTAGTCGCCGGTCGCTTCATAGGCCCGGGCTCGGCAGCCGCCGCAGACGCGGCGGTATTCACAGTATCCGCATTTGTCCTTAAGCTGGCCGAAGTCGCGCAGTTTCTGAAAATGCTCGGAGTTTCGCCATATCTCTCCGAACGGCTGCACGGTGACATCGCCGCAGTTCAGATCGAGAAAGCCGCATGGCTGGACGACACCGCGGTGGGAGATGAAGCAGAAACCTGTTCCGGCCAGACAGCCTCGCGTGACGGCATCCAACCCATGGGATTCAAAGGTGACTGTTTTTCCGTCGGCCTTGGCCCTCTGCCGCAGGATGCGATAGTAGTGTGGCGCGCAGGTGGCCTTGAGCTGCAGAGAGGTTTTGTCACGCTGATCATAAAACCAATTCAATGTCTGTTCATATTCACGGGCATCGATCTCCTGGTCCACAATGTATTTGCCGCGACCGGTGGGGACCAGCAAAAAGATGTGATGCGCCACAGCACCAAGAGACTCGGCCAGTTCAAGAATTTTCGGAATCTGATCCAGATTGGTTTTGGTGATCGTTGTGTTGATTTGGAATTCGATTCCCGCGGCCTTGGCATAACGTATACCGCGCAGAGCGCCGTCGAAGGCTCCTTCAACACCTCTGAATCGATCATGGCTTTCGGCGTTGGCGCCGTCGAGACTGACGCTCAACCGCTGAATACCGGAGGCTGCCATTTTTTGGGCTATTTCCGGCGTCACCAGGGTACCGTTTGGCGACATCACCATGCGCATGCCCTTGGCATTGCCGTAAGCTGCGATATCAAAGATATCGTGCCGAAGCAGTGGTTCGCCCCCTGTCAGGATAATGATGGGACGGGCGACCTCTGCAATCTGGTCCAGTAGCGTAAAGGCGGCCTGAGTGTCCAGTTCGCCGCTGTATGGCCCGCAGGTTGCCGATGCGCGACAGTGCACGCAGGATAAATTGCAGTTGCGGGTCGTCTCCCAGGCCACAAGGCGCAGGGCGGGCAGCCCGTCTTTCTCTTGACTGGTATGGTTTTTCTGGCCGGAGTGGGGATGTGAGGGCATATCGATTCCATTCCTTTTTGTTTAATTGTGAAGCCGTATAGCAAATTCAGCTGCTCCTGCTCCGAGTCATAGGCGTTCAGATCATTCATTTGGCAAGGCCAGAGGGAGGAAGCTGTATTTCGATACCGCGACGACCGACAGCGCAATCCAAATGAATTATCTTATGCAATGCTCCTGCTCCGAGACATAGTCGTTCAGATAATTCATTTGGCAAGGCTAGAGGGAGGAAGCTGTATTGTCATACCGCGACGACCGATAACGCAGTCCAAATGAATTATCTTAAAGCCGATGCTTGCGAATGCTTCCAGTACGGATTAATCAGGTCCTCAAAAATTGTCATCGCGGCCGCCGCACCCTGCCCGGTTGCCGTGACAATCTGTTTGTATCCGCCTTCGACGTCTCCCGCAGAGTAAATCCCGGGGATATTGGTGCGGTGCGTTCCGTCGTGCTTGATATAACCGTCTTCGTTGAGTTCAATGCCTATTTTTGCGGCCAGGTCAACCGACGGCTCATAGCCGATGGCAATGAACACCCCATCGATGTCCATCTCATTTGTTTCAGCGCTCTTGTTGCTGCGCAGGATCACTTTTTTAACACGCTCTTCACCGATGATATCGGCCACCTCTGTATTCCAAAGGACGGGGATACCGTTGGTTTCCAGCTGCTGCGCAAGAAAATCCTGCGCGCGAAGCTTATCGCGCCGATGGACCAGCGTGACGTCCACACCCATGTGTCGCAAATGCAATGCCTCGGTAACAGCAGAATTTCCACCTCCCACCATGATCACCCGGCGTCCTTTGAACAGCGGACCGTCGCAAGTGGCACAATAGCTCACACCACGCCCGGACAAACGCTTTTCGCCGGGAATGCCCAGGCTCTTGTGGGAGGCTCCCGTTGCCAGCAATACGGTCTTGGCCATAAACTCTCTGCGGGTCGTTTTTACTTTTATTGGATAGCCAGGAACGATATCGAGAACCGATTCTCCCTGGAAAATCTGAACATACTGCAGGGCGTGACTGACCATGATATCGACAAGGGTTTTGCCTCCGACTTGAGTGAAACCCGGATAATTCTCCACAACCGGGGTAAGTGCCACCTGCCCCCCCAGTGCGTCCCGCTCGATCACGGCGGTCTTCAAGCCGCTGCGCTCGGCATAAATCCCGGCGGTCAAACCGGCTGGACCGCCGCCGACAACCACCAGGTCCGCCTCCACCAGGGCGTCCGTCGACTCTGGAATAAAAACCGTCTGGGCCTCCAGCTTCTCCAATGAGGCCATAAAAACCTCCTCCTGCTGGGCACCTTGACCGATCAGCGCATCATTGGCAAAGGCTTGGGGAACGCTGTGGGCGCCGTATTGCTCTGCCAGGTCCGGACGGCACTGGATATCAATGATCTCCAGTGAGATCAGGTCCGGCTTCTCGATGGCGGCCTTCAGTCCATTGACCACTTGCTGCGGGCAATAAGGGCATGTCGGGCTGACAAAAATTTTGATATGGCGAGGTTCGGTAATGCGTTCGATCACCGGACGGCTTTGATCGCTCACATCGCTCTTGCCCATTCCGAGCATAATCATGGCTTCCAGAAACGACCGTCCCTCTTCACCCATCGGAGCCCCCAGCCAACGGATATTGTAGCGGTCCGGATCGATGAGTAAGGTTGGAGAGCTCTCCACTGCCCACTTCCTGGCAAGTTCATGCCCCAGAGGAAATTCTTTGAGGGTTATTTTCGCGGTCATTTCACGGAAGGCCCGAATAATCTGCCGGCACGATTCAACGAATACATCTCCCGGCCCGGCCCCTGCAAACAAGTACAGCGGTATATCATTGGGCATATGATCGAATGTCTGACGCAATTGACGCAAAAAGGCCTGTTCGGCCTCTACTGTCGCCTGTGAATGTTGTCCAGATCCGGAATTCATCGTATGGTATCCTCCTGTAATGGTTTGCCCCCATCAGCACGGTTAAGATGTGATTGAACCGGACATTTGTCAATATCCGATCCCCAATGTCGCTATTGGCCGGGACCGTTCCATCATCCCCGTATCCGCTGGCTTTGGCGCATTAATAGAGCCGACCGCGTAGCCAGGCCAATTGTTGCACACGGAGGTTCAGTTCAGTTGAAGGGATCAATTGCACTTGGCGGTTGCCTTGAACAGGTGCTGTTTGTCTATTGCATTTTGACCTAAAATATCGGAAAAAACAGAATCGCGTCAAGCCGCAAGATCCGAGCGGTATCGATTTCCGAATTGCCGAGACAATTGCAGCCGCAGGGCGCAGGTGCAAATGGCTACTCCCCGAGGGGGTGGCCGACATTTTTCATCAAAGACACGATACGCTATGCCCCCAACAAATAGTCCCAAAAAGCCGATTCGCGTCACCACTATCGGTGGTGGAAGCGGTCAATTTGCCTTGCTGTCCGGACTGCGGGATCTCAACGGTATCGACATTACCGCCATTGTCTCCATGGTTGACAGCGGCGGCAGTACCGGTCGCCTGCGAGATGAATTGGGCATTCTGCCTCCCGGTGATATCCTCAAATGTATCCTGGCGCTCTCACCGCACAGCGAAACATCCCGTAACCTGCTTCTAAAACGCTTTAATAAGGACCGCCGCCTGAGGGGTCATAATGCAGGTAACATGCTGCTGACAATGCTATCGCGATATACGGGCAGTTTTCCGACCGGCGTGGCGGCGTTGGCCGAAATCCTCGATGTCAATGGCACGATCCTTCCCGTGACAACGGATCAGGCCACCCTGGTTGCCGAACTAACGGACGGAACACGGATTTATGGTGAAAAAGCCATCGATATCCCCAGAGGTCACCAGCGGGAAAAAATCAATGATGTCTTTCTGGTTCCACACCATAATGAATCCATCCACGTCTATCCACCTGTGGTCGCCGCCATAAAGGACGCGGATTATATCATATTGGGACCGGGCGATCTGTTTACCAGCATTATCCCGAATCTGTTGGTGCCTTCGGTGCCGGAAGCCCTTTCACAATCAAAGGCCAGGCTCGTCTACGTAATCAATATCATGACGAAGTTCGGGGAAACCCATACGTTCAAGGCATCCAATTTCATAAGCCATCTGGAGTCGTTTGTCAGCCGCCATATCGATGTAGTGATCTATAACAAGACGCGTCCGGATCCACAATTGCGAGAGTTATACGCCAGACAGAAATCTGACTTTGTGGAACTGGACAGCGGCGATCCTGTATGGACTCAGCGCAAACTGTACTGTGCCGACCTGCTGGACTCGAGCAACGATGTCATACGGCATAATTCCAGCAAGCTGGCGGATTTGCTGGCATCTGTTTTCAACACGGAGGCCCGGTGAAAAGGCCCTTCATCATCGGCGTCATGGGGGGCGGCAGTGCCTCGAAAGCAGATTTGAAGGCCGCCTTCGATCTGGGAAAGCGGATCGCCGAGCAGGGATGGATATTGCTCAACGGGGGTCGAAATGCCGGAATTATGGCCGCATCGGCAAAAGGGGCATCGGAGAGAGGCGGTGTGACGATAGGCATTCTTCCCGATGAGCAGCCATCGGCTTCCGCCCCGCACATCCAAATTCCTATCTGCACCGGTATGGGAAGCGCCCGGAATGTGATCAACGTACTCAGCAGTGATGTTGTGGTGGCATGCCCGGGCGGTGCCGGCACCATCTCCGAAATCTCCCTGGCCCTGAAACACGGTAAGATCGTTATTTCCATGCACTTTCCAACCGGCTCTCTATTCGCCTCCTATCGAAAGCAGAACCGCCTGATTGAAGTCGAAACACCGGAAGAAGTGATAGAAAAAATTAAAAAAATATTATAAGTGCCAATCATCTCACGCCCGCTTCGCTCAAGACGCAAAGGCGCTTAGTAAATTATATTTTTTTTGCCCTTCTTTGCGCCTTTGCGTGAGACTATTTACAGCCATACCCGGCCGGCACAGAGGCCCCGCACAAGACCTGCGGGACAAACCGACCCTACGTTACTGGTGCCGCCGTCTTTAAATCAATGGTCCTCAAAGCTTTTCAGGCAGGCCTCCGCCAATGCAAGATCCTCGGGGCGGGTAACCTTCAGATTGTGACGAGAGCCTTCGATGACATACACTGCGGCCCCCATTTGTTCCAGCAGTGATGCATCATCGGTGGCAAGCCAATCATGGCGAACAGCGGTTTCGTGTGCTTGACGGATCAATGCCAGCCGAAACGCCTGGGGTGTCTGGGCCATGACGATCCGCTGCCTTGGCACCGTTCGCTCAATTGAGCCGTTTGAATGCACTTTTTTCAGAGTATCAAAGGCTTCTACGGCCGGAATGCAGGCACCCCATTTTCGAGCCCCTTCAATGCAGGCGCCGATTAGGGATTGAGACACCATCGGCCGCACGCCATCGTGAATCAAAACAATACCGTCTTTATCGGGAATGGATTGCAGGCCGTTCATTACCGATGCCTGTCGATGGGGGCCGCCGGCCACGAATGTCACGTCCTTGTTGAGCGCCGCTTGTGTGATTAAAGCAGCGCTCCATTCGGCTATTTCGGTATCCGGGAGCACCACAGTCAGCCGGTCGATTTCAGGATGCCGGTCAAAGGCCTTCAGTGTGCGAGTCAGGATGGGGCATCCCGCCAGTTCCAGAAACTGCTTCGGCTGTCGGGTCTTCATTCGCAGGCCTTTACCGGCCGCAACGATCAGGGCGTCTATCATCGCAAGTATTTCAACTCTTTGGGAAGAGGTACACCTTTGCCCATGGTGTCCTCGCCATAGTTCACCCCGGCGAGAATCTTGATATCGTTCAACGCACGCAGATCACCCTCGAAGACGACTTCAGATATGCTTTCCTTCTGAATCTTGCCACCGGCCCATTGGATATCCAATACGCTGCTGGCATCGAACCGGTCTTCTCCGACCACCAGTTGCACCGGCCCGCCGTAATGCTGGACGATTTTGGCCACGAGCAAACTGGGACGGCTGTGAAATCCAAGCTTCACGGGAATGCCCACTTTGATCTGTCCGCGCTCGACATTTTCATTGAGAATCTCCCTTGCCGCATCTTTGCCGGCGCTCAAGTAGTGGCAGGCATAAAAAAGGGCGTAATTGACCGTAATGTCGAGCAACTGCTCGGGATCGACAATTTGCAGGAGTTTTTCCCGTACCTGTTTGTAAATATCTTTGTAGCCTGCTTCGTGCAGATGACGTTCGTAAAAGTGGAGGAGCCGGCCCATGGATTGCATTAGATGAAAAACGACCGAAAAATAGCTCCGCAATTCTTTCAATTTTCGGTCTGCAAACCGGAATCTGCCATGAATGACGTATGTATCGAACGAGGACTGCAGGTTGTGGACGACCATTTCAAATCGACGGATCTCCACCTCATTGACTTTTGACGGAACCAGCTGAGCGATCTCCTCTTCGCTATACGGCTCGTAAAAACCAAGCTGGTCGAAATGACCGGCGATGCTCAGAAATTCGCTGGCGATTTTAACGATATGCTCTTTCTGAGTGCCATTTGATTCGTCATCGATGTTATAGGCCAGCATTTCGCTGGTGGTGATACCGGGAAAATCCTCGGGGCTGAGCGGGTTGTCGGGAATTGTAATTCCCAGTCGCCGCGCCTCTGAGAGAATGACCGGTGCAAGTTTTGTAAGGGCTTGATTCAAAAACGCAGCGGCCTGGTAACCGGCCTCGCGAAATTCGGAGCTGTCGGGCAGATCGTAAAAAATAAGACGATTTAAAATGTGTTTCTGAGAATACCCGCCCAGGCTCAAATGCCTGATTGCAGCACTCAATTCGCGATAAAAGAACCAATCCTTGTTGTTTTTGGCGCCATGGAAATCAAGAAAATCTTCCAGGACCTGTGACGTTCCCACCAGCTTGGAATAGAGCTTCTTGGTAAAACTATGCTGCGGCAAAGGTTCGCCGGCTAAATAGACGCAGCATCTCAGATAATCCGTAGAAAACAGCTGCACCTTCTCGCTGAAAGAGATGTCACAGCAAGTTTCTTTACTTGTTTTGCATGTTTCCATTGCACCTCGAAAATTGTTTCCCGCGTAATGAACACGCCTTATCCATCCGCCATTGGTTGCAGCATCGAATGCGGTCGAAGCAGGCCATAAGCCGAATTCTGTTCCCCGAAGCGATTGCCCGCTTGCGGGATGACGATCATTCATCTAGGATGCCGGTTGCCCGGCACCTCAAGCGACCTACCCAGGGACTCGAACGGGCCGCCCTTTACGTCCCTCTATTTGGTCTTGCACCGGGTGGGGTTTACCCAGCTTCTCCGGTCACCCGGAGAACTGGTGCGCTCTTACCGCACCATTTCACCCTTACCTAGCCGAAGCGAGGCGGTATACTTTCTGTTGCACTTGCCTTCGCGTTGCCGCGACTCCACGTTATGGAGCACCCTGCCCTGCGGTGTTCGGACTTTCCTCCCGTTCCATCTAAACGGAACCAGCGATCGTCTGGCCTGCTCCGACCGCAATATTCAAATTCGATTAATATTGAGCATTGCAGTCGACCTTACTGAACACTCATCGGAGTTCCAATTATCATGTGTTCAGTTTAAAGTTTAACGTTTAAAGTTGCAAGTGAATGAATTCTATCGATTATACGAATTCAAACCACTGAAGCCAATAGGGGTAGCCCACTGGCTTCATAAAAACCGGCCTCAATCCTTTGCTGAAAACTTTAAACTTTAAACTTTAAACTTATTGCTCCAGATACCCCCAAAAACTTGCTCCTATTGTTCATGTTTAAACCTCTATCCTTTCTCTATTTCTACCTTCGGATAGATGATGCGCTGACAGTTGGGGCACATCAGCATCTCGTCCATGCGCATTAATTCGTTAAACAGTTGCGGGGGTATGTTCATCCGGCACACTTGGCAAACGGCATCGATGACGGCTGCGATGGCGATGCCTCTCCCCTGCTGTTTGACACGATTATAGCGTGCCTTGGTGTTGGAGTCCAACTGCCCCAATACGGCGTCCCGCTCCTTCAAACGCCTGGACAGGATGTCTTGCTGCTGTTCGCTATGCGTGCGAATCTGTTCTCGTTTTTCCTCCACCTGAATCTTGACTTCGGCCAGATCGGCCTCGGCCTGCCGTCCCATATGCTCTGCCGACTCGATCTCGTCCAGGACTTCAAGCATACTATCCTCAATCCGGGAGGTCTTTGAATTCAGGTCATCGATCTCTTTGAGGGTCGATTGGTACTCCTTGTTGGTTTTCACGGCCCCAAGCTTTTCCTGGCTTTTGACGATCTGCGATTCGAGCATCTGCACTTCCGATTCATAGGATCGATACTGTTTCCTGAGCTCACCCAGTGTTTGTCCATTTCGAGCGACCTTCTGTTCATACTCCGTCAATTCACTGTTCAGTGCACCGATACGATCATCGACTTCGGCCAGCTCTTTTTCAATGCGGCTGATCTCATCTTCAAATTGCTGCAAAACTACAAGGTCTTTTAATGTATCCTTGATACTGCTCAAAATCATCTCCAGTTGGTATTTGGCCGATTCTATCTGGCTGTTCCGGCATTCGATGCCATCACCCTTTCCCGGTATATCCTGGTTTACAAAACCTGAAACGGATCCCGTTCCAGCCTGCATGGATCAATGGACACACCCCAATTGCCAATTTTGGCGGCTTGGCGCAGCTGATCGACCAGAGCGTCGATGACGATCCTTTCAGATGCAAAATGTCCGACATCGATCAGCGCCCTGCCGGCCTCCTCAACAGCGCGCGCGTCATGGTACCGGAGATCGCCACTGATATATACCTGCGCATCGGAAGTCAGAAACGCCTCCATCAGAGAGCTGCCGGCCCCGGAGCAAACAGCCACCCGCCTTGCCTCCAAGCGGGTATCGCCTGCAATTCTGACGCTTGTCAGGTTCAGGCAGCGCTTAATTGGCTTGACCAGTTCATCAACAGTCAGCGGCGGATCGAGCCGGCCGATGCGCCCCAACCCGGTCTGCATGGTATTGTTGCGATCCATGGCATGGATGGTATCCGTATCGTCTGGAACGAGGGGCTCAAGATCACTCAGTCCCATCAGATCCGCCAGCCGCCTATTGATGCCGTCATGAGCGCTGTCCAGATTCGTATGTGCCGCATACAACGCAATGCGGTTCTCAATGGCCATTGCAATGACTTTCCCGATAGCGGATTCCAGATCAATACTTTTCACAGAGCGGAACAAGAGGGGGTGATGAGTGATGATCAGATCGATCCCCTGCTGCGCTGCGGCTACAACAACGGGAAGCAACGGGTCGAGGGCGACCCATACCTTTTCAACCTGCCTGCTGCGCGAGCCGACCTGCAAGCCGCAATTGTCCCATTGCTCGGCCAAAGCCAATGGTGCAATTTGTTCAACAACGCCAATAATATCGTCGACCGTTGTCTTTTGCGATGTGGCTTTGTCCACAACCCCCCCGCAACCGCCGAATGCGCGCTGGTTAAGTGTAAAGGGAATGGGCCCACCTGGGATCGAACCAGGGACCTACCGGTTATGAGCCGGTGGCTCTGCCAACTGAGCTATGGGCCCATCTGGAGTGCTGACGTTAAGCATTCGCACAAAAATTAATTTATGAAAATTAATTTTTGTGCGAACCCTAAGTAGCGGCAGCGAAATGGTTTGTCAAGTAATTCTAATCCATTAAGCTATTTAATAGCCTTTCGCATACGATCAATTTTCGATAAAGCTTTTGAGTTTCCGGCTGCGGGTAGGATGACGCAGTTTGCGCAATGCCTTGGCCTCTATCTGGCGTATACGCTCTCGGGTAACGGTAAAATCCTGACCGACTTCTTCGAGTGTATGATCCGCTTTTTCGCCAATACCGAACCGCATGCGAAGTACTTTTTCTTCACGAGGGGTCAACGTTGCCAATACCTTGCGGGTTTGTTCAGCCAAATTGAGGCTCACCGCCGCTTCGGAAGGCAGCATGAACTTTTTATCTTCGATAAAATCTCCCAGATGGCTGTCCTCTTCCTCTCCGATGGGGGTTTCAAGAGAGATGGGTTCTCGAGCGATTTTCAATACCTTTCGCACCTTGTCCAGGGGGATCTCCATCTTCTCCGCGATCTCTTCGGGGCGAGGCTCTCTCCCCATTTCCTGGACAAGGTAACGCGAGGTGCGAATCAGCTTATTGATCGTCTCGATCATATGTACCGGAATACGAATGGTACGGGCCTGATCGGCAATGGCACGCGTGATCGCCTGACGGATCCACCAGGTGGCATAAGTACTGAATTTGTATCCGCGCCGATATTCAAATTTATCGACCGCTTTCATTAAACCGATATTGCCTTCCTGGATCAAGTCAAGGAACTGAAGTCCACGGTTGGTGTATTTCTTTGCAATGCTCACAACCAGACGCAGATTGGCTTTTATCAACTCGCTTTTTGCGATTTTAGCACGCGTTCGCCCCTCATCGACACTGGACAGGATGCGCTTCAGGATGCGGCTGTTAGCCTTGACGCTGTTTTCCTTATCAACAATGGAGTCCTGAATCTGACGCACCTGCTGATAGAGCTGTTCCAACTCCTTCTTGGTCAAATTGGATTTCTTGGTACCCAATTTCAGGAATCGGGTTTTGGCGCTCAAGCTCTCCCTGAAGTTCGCAACCGGTGTGTTCAACGATTCTGCCGACGACGTAATCACACGATTCATGGCATCAAACCAGGCGATGAGATTTCGGATATCGTCCTCGATCTGATCAATGACACTGCCTTCCAGGCGCCACTCCTTCAACATATCAAATATTTTCTGGTTGCGACGTGTGATGCACCGTCGAATGCGTCGCTGCTCATCGGACTTAAGCTTATGGTTGTTGAACAGCATGTCGCGAAAATTCATATTCTCTTCATGGACCTTGTTGATGGCATGTACCGTTTTAATGAAGGCTTCAATCTGAGCGACTTCATCCTGAAAGGTATCTCCCTCATCAATATCGCGCAAGACATGCTTGGGTCTGAGTACCCGGCTGTCGATTCGCCGACCGAGTTCAAGAAGGTATTCCACCCCCAATGAGGTTTCCAGAAGCGCCTTGAGCACGTCCTGCTCGCCTGCCTCGATCTTTTTAGCGATCTCGACTTCTCCTTCACGGCTTAATAAGGTCACGAGTCCCATTTCACGAAGATACATCTTGACCGGATCTGTTACCGAGCCGTAGTCTGGTATTGACGAATCGCTCACTTTCGCGCTGGTGGAGGCTTTTTTAGCTTTGGCCTTTTTGATTTTATTGTTCGTTTCATCTACGATATCAATGCCTAAGTCTTCAAACAGCATCAGAGTATTATCAATATGATCGGCTGAGAGCATCTCATCCGGAAGGGCTTTGTTAATGTCACCATAGGACAGGATGCCGCTCTTTTTGCCCTGTGCGATCAGTTTCCTAAGTGCCTTTTCCGTAATCTTGTTCTGTTCCTTGGCCTCAACGGATTGCTCCCCTTTCTCAGTATGCTCGGCCGCCTTTTTCAGATGTTTATTGGTATCTTTCTTAGCGACCGTTTTTTTCTTGCCGGTGGTTTTCTTTTGGGCCTGAGCCTTTGCCGCGCTTTTCTTTTTTGGCGCCGATTTCTTTTTTTCCACAGATTTATCCGTCGCTTTCTTTTTGGCGGCAGGTTTGGCGGCCGCCTTCGTTTTGGCGGTGGTCTTGGTTGCGGCGCCTTTTTTTGGGTTATCGGATTTGCCGGTGGCTTTGGTTTTTGAATCAGTTGTTTTTGCCATTAGAATCAGCCTCCTGCAATCATTTGCTAGGGTCTAAAGTTTGTCTGCTTGTTTCTGCTTTTCCTGCAAAAGCTGGATTAGCAGGTCCATATCATTATCTTTTTCGGCAGCTTCTATCCGATGCTGAAGTTCAATATTTTGCCTGCGTAGTTGCCGGTCTTCGTATTGGGACAAAAGCCGTTCGCAGCCCTGACGATCCCAACCCTGATCATCGATTGCAAGCTTTGCTATCAAGGTGCGATAGGCGCCATTTTCAATGCCGGCCACGACATCAGCGGCTGCAGTGCCATCACCTGCCCGGCTCCGCTCAGCAATCTGCCGGGCGATGACTTTAAGCTGGTCGTCCTCAAAATAATCCAACAGGTTGCGCCCCATTATGTCCTCGATCATCACCGGGTAATGCATCATCATGGCAACGATACGCTGCTCCAGCCGTCGCCCATCGCTGGCTGCCGGAACATCGTGACGGGCGTTTGAGCCTGCCCGTGCGGTCCTGGCCGACTCACGGAGCAGCTTATCCCTCAGGGCCGTCTCATCGATGCCGAGCCGTTCAGCCATGTAACCAATATGCAATGACCGTGCAATACTATCCTGGAGCTTCAGCAACGGCGATTCCAATTCGGAAACCACCTTGACCTTGCCTTCAATGGATAGCCCGTGGCGCGCAATCGCTGAATCAATGAGAAACGCCATCATCCCTTTGGCTTGATCAGCGGCTTTAAAAAAATCGTCCGGGCCATATTCTCTGAGAAAGCTGTCCGGGTCCTCTCCTTGCGGCAGCACCAAGATTTTTGCGTTGAGCGCCTCGGCCTCGAAAATGGGAATACTTCGCTGCGACGCCTTTATACCGGCCTGGTCGGAATCATAAACCAGCGTCACATGGCCCGTTCCCACCATTCCTTTAAGTAGTTTCGCATTTTCAGTTGTCAAGGCGGTCCCCAGTGTGGCAACGCTGTTTTCGATACCATATAGATGCATCGCCAGGACATCGAAATAGCCCTCCACCAGATAGACGGTACCACTGCTGCGGGCGGCCTTGCTGGCTTTATCGATGCCGTAAAGAGAGCGCCGCTTGTTGTAAATCTTTGTCTCGGGGGAGTTCAGGTACTTGGGCATGCCGTCGCCCAGTACGCGGCCTCCGAAACCAATGACTTGCCGGTTCAAATTGAATATCGGAAATATGATCCGGTCCCGGAACCGATCATAGAATCCGCTGCCATCCTTTCGTGGTATGACCAACCCGGCCTTTTCCTGATAAACCTCCGGTACTTTTTTTTGCCGCAAATAGCGCAACAGCCCGTCCCATCGATTCGGAGCGTACCCCAGTTGATGCCCGTCGATGATTTTTCGCGTCATGCCACGCCTCAGTAAATAGGTCATGGCGTGTTGACCATTACGCGAATCGTGCAGCGCAGACCGGAAAAAGGACAAGGCAATTTCGTTCACACGAAAGAGCTTGTCCTTTTCGGACAGTAGCTTTTTTTGTTCGGGCGATAGCCGATAGTCGGGCACTTCAATCCCGTATCGACCTGCAATGGAGCGGACGGCCTCCGGAAATGAAACTCCCTCGTGTTGCATGACGAAATTGAAGATATTGCCGCCGGTGTGGCATCCAAAGCAATAAAAAATCTGCTTCTCCGGACTGACGGTAAATGAAGGCGTCTTTTCGGCGTGAAAAGGGCACAATCCCAGGTAGTTCCGGCCGGCCTTTTTTAAAACCACGCGATCGCCGACGATATCGACAATATTGGCCGTGTGTTGAATCCGATTTATTGTTTCGCTGGGTATCGACCGTGCCAAAAAGGTCACCCTCCGCTTAATCAATGCAACATTCGGGTGGCAGGTTGGCAATGTTGGCCAGAACTCTTGCTGCGCCGCCGTTATTCATGCCGTTCTTAGCTGTAGCGGATCACCCGTCGAATCAGGGAAGATGGCGCTCGCACGCCTCCCCTAATTTTAAAATTTTTTACATTATATATTCTTTTCCCACATGTCAATCATTGATTTAGCACAATATATAGTACCATTCATCAGCGTTGACTACCAGAAACGGCGGTAGAGGGGCAGGCAGGTGTCGCAGCATAGCCTTCACCAAATACAACCAATTAAAAATACAATATTATCCTTATCATAGGCGACACGCTGGAGCCAATTGCCGCAGATACGGGAACCATTGTGGAGTCGTGGATTAAATGGGCGTTGCCCATATGGGGTAGTCGTTTACCCGGGCACCGCCTTGATTATCGAGTCAGGGTAGGTCTGGAGCATCTCCTTAAGCGCCTGAGTGGCCATTTCACGGGCTGTCACCCATCGACCTTTACGCTGCATAAACTTTCCCAATTCAAACAAATTTTGATTCAAAGGCTCTTGCCTTTCTATAAATTTGGGCTGCCACAACAGCCTTCCCGACTTCACAGACACAAGGACCAGTTCAAAGGCGACATAGGCGGGTGATTTGGCGCTGAGTGCGCTCCCCTGGCGCTCCCGGAATGCGTACAGAAAGCCTACAAGCACGCCGTCAGCCTTGTGCTTGTGCCCCAGCGACTGCAACGATTGGATCAATTCCTGTCGCGGGACCGACCCGGCAGGAGTTGCCGCTTCCGGTACGTCTTTTGTTACCCATTGGATCGTGGATTTGGCTCTGAGCAGCCGTCGTAATGTCTTTGTCATATACAGCTCGCCGTGAGTCGCAACAGTGTCGGTAACAAACACTTGACGGGTGAGAGGCCCCCGCACACTTGCATCGGGTCCGAATGCGGTACCCAAATCGACAAAAGGGAGCACGACCACCCGCTTGCAGATTTCCTGGTGTCCGGCAGGCGCTTCTGGAGTATGGGCGGCATCTTTTGCACAGCCGACCATGGAGACCAGCACTGAAAAGCAAACAATCAACATGGATGACATATGGTTTTGGTCCAGTCGCATCATGGTCTTTTGCAAAGAAATAAGGTTATAGGCTCCCTTTGGTGGATGGAACCCCTTTTCGTCTGCTGTCCATGGCTGCGGCCTGCCTCAAAGCCCGGGCAAAGGCCTTGAATACCGCCTCGATCATATGATGCCAGTTATCGCCATAGGCAATATTGATATGCAGGTTCATGCCGCTTTTCTGGGCCACGGCCCTGAAGAATTCTTTGGCCAGGGATGCATCGAACCCGTTTTGGCGCGGCATGTCTGCGGGCAGCCGGAATACCATGTAGGGCCGGTTGGATAAATCGATGATCACTTCCGCAAGTGCGTCATCCATCGGAACCGCAGATTGGCCATAGCGCGTAATACCGTTCCGCGTCCCCAGTGCATCATTGATCAAACTGCCAAGAACCAGACCGACATCCTCAACCGTGTGATGATAGTCGACATCAATATCACCCTGAGCGCCTATCTTGAGATCAAACAGACCATGTGCCGCAAAAAGGGACAGCATGTGGTCGAAGAAGCCCACATCCGTATTAATTTCGTATTTGCCGGTGCCATCGAGATTGAATGCGGCGGCTATTTGGGTCTCTTTTGTTTTGCGTTCCAGCTTGGACGTACGCTTCATTGAGGAGTTCCTTTAACAATTGTTTGATTTATCCTGAAGTTATCGCAATATCCGGAGGGCATGGGCATTGCTGAAGACCTAACGTATTTACTGTAAAAAAGCAAGACACAGCTGCGGGATCAATTTCATACTTTTTTAGTATATTTTTATGAAAAAGCCTTGATTTGCAGGGACGATATAAGTAGAGACATTAGCTCAGTGTCCATCCAGAAATGGCATCCCCGAAAAGGGATCGGGATCTGCGACTTGCGGCCCGGACCGGCGTTCTTGCGTTTTGGCAATCCTCGACGTAGCGGCGCTACGCCTGTGGAACATCCCGGACGTTCACGGGGCGGTTGCCAAAACACTGCGGCCTTTTTATCCCGTCTGCTCTTTAGCGGGAGGTCTGAACCACAAGCTACCATTTCTGGATGGACACTCAATAAAAGCAATGGAAAGGATCGTTCATGCGCCCGAAACCGCTTACACTTAAAGACGCGTTCAAAACATTCAGCCACGACCAGGACAAAATCATCACGCCCGGAGAAACCATTCAACGGTTCAAAGACCGATTGGCGTCGACCGGGCTGCAGATACTTGACGATATCGTACGTATCGACAACGGCCGTTTGAATATCCCGGTTTATTTCAGCATATGCGGTCCTGCCGCCCGCGCGGCCATCGGCAATTACAAGCAGATGGGAAAAGGCGCCACACCGGAGCAGTCCCAGGCCAGCGCAATTATGGAGCTTGGTGAGCGATTCAGTCTGTTCAGTTTTTATGGCAACAACGATAATTTTGTTTATGCTCCGGTTTCCGACATCAAAGAGCCGACCATGGAATTTGAATGGATCGCTCAATCCGTGGATGATGTATCAAAAGACCTGGAAATCTCTCAACAATTCTTCAACCAGTTGCCATTTCAATGGACCTGGGCACACAATCTCACCCGGGGCGATACCGTTATGATACCGTTCAACTGGTTCTGGACGATCAACCAGTTCAACGGCTCATGCGCGGGAAACGGAATCGAGGAGGCTCTGTGTCAGGGGATAAGTGAAGTGGTTGAGCGCCATGTGTCATCCGTCATCAGCCGTCAAAAGTGCAAGGTCCCGCTGATCGACCTTGACACAGTTGACGATCCGGTAGCCAGGGAATTGATCGGCAAATATCGCGCGAACGGCATCGAGCTGGCTCTTTCCGATTTTACATTGGACATGGGAATTCCGAGTGTCGGCGCGTTGGCATGGGATCCCGCCACGTTTCCGGATCGAAGTGAAATCGTCTGGACAGCCGGTACCATGCCCAGTGCTGCAAAGGCCTTGTGCCGCGCGTTGACCGAAGTGGCCCAGTTGGCAGGAGACTTTAACAGCGGAGGCAATTACGAGGCCAGTGGTCTTCCCAAGTTCCGATCTCTTGAAGAAGCCCGCTACGTAACACATCCCGGCCTCTCGGTCGATATCGCAAATCTGCCGAACCTTGGCAACGATAACATCAAAATTGAAGTTGCAAACTGCATCGAAGCACTTGCGGCCAGACATATGAATGTCTTCGTCGTGAATGTCACCCACCCCGATTTGGCCGTGCCCGCGTTTTACACCATCATCCCCGGAACCCATTTTCGTGAACGTGCGCCCAACGCTTCCGTGGGAATGATTGTATCCAAAATCATCACCGAGACCTACCCGCCGGGACTCGCTGTGGATACCCTGAATGCGTTTGACGCCAAACTACCCAACAAGTACTACATCCAGTTTTACCTGGGACAGATCCATCTGAATCAGGGAGATATCGAAGCAGCCGTCGAGCATCTAACCCGAGCCGCTGAATTGGAACCGCCGTCCGAGGATTTGGCCAGCATCTATACCTATCTGGGTGTATGCTACAAAGAGTCGGAACAGTTTCAAACAGCATTAGCGGCTTTGGAAAAAGCGGACCATATCGATTCGGAAAGGACCGATACGTTGAACCTGATGGGATTTTGTCATTATAAGCTTCAGGACCATGCCCGCGCTATCGATTGCTTCGAGAAGCTGGTTGCCCTGGATCCCAGCTCAGCCATCGATTACGCCAACATCGCATCCAATTACCGGGCCATGGGAAAGAGATCCAAGGCCATCGAATACTATCAATTGGCCCTCAAGCTCGACGACTCCATTGAATTTGCCAAAGAGCACCTGGCGCAGATGGGGGTGGAGGGGTAAATTTGGTTTCTGGTTACTGGTTGGGCTGACAGCCGATTTCTGTTTCAAGGTTGCTCATTGAAACGCTTGAATTTCTCGCTCTCAGCTGAAACGAGGAAGAAATACGGCTTTTCCACACCAAATCGAAAACCGCACCGCCAGGGCTCAAGACAAACCAGAAACAAGGAACCATAAACCAGCAACCAATTATAGTATCTCATCCGCCAGATCGTTGTAGTCGATGGCGCCGTAGCTGCCCTGGCGATAGAAGACGACCGGCCTGCCCACCGCTGCGCTCTCGGCGATGGTGGTGTTGATCCGCACGACGGTCTGAAGCAATCGATCGCGGTAACGCTCATCTGTCCGGAGTTGGGCCAACACCTGCCGGCTCACCCGTGTCCTTGCATCGAAAAAGGTGGGCAAAATCCCCAAAATCTCGATCTGCGGATTGATCTCAGCCTTGATGGCATCCACCGTATCGAACAGTTCGGACAGTGCGGAAAATGAATAGGGATGCGTTTGACAGGGAATCAGCACCTGTTTGGCATATGCAAACACATTGACCGTCAATAGAGACAGGCTGGGGGGCGTATCGATCAGGATGAAATCATAGGTATTGTCCAGTCCCGACAAAGCCTTGTTCAATCGATCCTCGCGGCCTTCCTCGTTCACAAGTTCTACTTCCGCGCCGGCCAGATCCACATTGGATGCAATCAAATCAAGGCCTTCCCAAGCGGTTTCGGAAACGGCATCCGATACATCGATGGCATCCGGCTGGCTCACCAGATCGTAAACGGACACATCGATCTTCTCGGGGTCGACTCCCAGCCCCTTGGTGGCATTGGCCTGGGGGTCCATATCGACGACCAGCACGTTCTGATTCGCCCGCGTCAGCGCAGCTGCCAGATTAACCGCGGTTACCGTTTTACCAACCCCTCCCTTTTCATTTGCAATGGCAATGGTTCGGGCGGCCATAAGCACGTCTCCTCTTTGTTATGCAACGTTAGGGTTCACATCGGCTGTAGATGTATCGTCACCTGCATCCGGACCTTTGCGCAGCCGATCCACTTGACGGCGCAGTGCGTTCCGCTGGTTTTTGATCTGTTCCAGGACCTGAGCGATACGGCCCAAATCGGCATCGGACTGCGCGATATCGACGCATTCACCGCTCATACCGTCAACGATGGATTTCAAATTATGGCCATAGGCCTCAAACTGCCCGATTAACGCTTCGTAAAGACGCCGGCCCGCGGCCTCGGCCAATGGCAGCAAATATTGAAATTTAAGATTTTCCCGGTAATCCTTAAAATGATCATTAATGGAGCGCTCCGTTTCCCTTTTCATCCGGCGGATACCCCCTTTCAAGGCTTTGAGCGCTTCATCATTTTGTCCGCCGTCCGATTTTTTAAGTACTTTGCGCACGACCTGAAGCAACGAAAACACGCCAAGGCGCAGAACCGCTTCCGTTTTAATATGGGCTGAATATCGCATACTCGCGGCGGCAGGAGGCAAGGCAATCCCTAAAGACTGCTTGATGGCTGCAAGATCCGACATGGTGTCAAATTGAAGCCTGCCGGGTCCTTGCGGCAGTCCGAACTTGGCCATAGCGGTCCCGTATTGCTGCAGGGCGTCATTGATCATGGATTCGAACGGCAGCGGGATCGATCGAAGGTACTCGATTAAATGGGCTTCCTGACGCCCAACGAAACCAATGATTTCCGGATTGATCTTTTCCGCCATGAATCGATCCACGGCCTGCTTGAACTCTTGAAAAACCAGGTAAAGCGTGTGGGTGAAGCCTGAGCTTGCAAGCGGTTCTATGTAAGCGCTCAGATCGACACGGTAATCACGAACGAACGCCAGCACGTTTTTCAAAATTTGACCGCTGGCATGGTCGAAGAATCTGTCGCTGGCCTGACGCAAATCGCCTTTCAATTTCTGCATGCTGCCTTGCAGCGTTGTGTGGATCATGGACTGAATCTGATGCAGATGCCCCTGATGGCTGTCGATCCTATCTGCTACCTGCTGAAATTCACTCGAATCTCGCTGAATCAACTCACGCCTGAAACCGATCCAGTGTTGCAGACCTTTTTCAATCACACCGATCCGCTCCAACTGGTTGTGCAGCAGCAATGCCGAGCGCTCACGTGTCAGTTTTTGCTCCAATGTGCTGTTGAGCGAATCCAGTTCAGCCTTACTGGAAGAAACCAGTTTTTTGGATTTCCGCCATTGGGCCAGCCGCGATTTTTCACGCTCCGGCAACTCTGCTTTGAGTGCATCAAAAAGATGATAGAGTGCAGAAAAAACATAAAGCTGCGGCTCGGGAATCACCAGAGAAAGTTCTTCCTTGATTCGCCGGACCAACTGTTCCATATCTTCCAAACTTTCATGTTCGTCGATATCACTGTTGCATACAAAAAGGATGCTGTCGGCTATGCCCATCTGCTTAATGATGGAAAGAAACCGGATATCCGCCTGGCGCAACCCGGTTCGGCTGCTGATGACATATATAATCAGATGTGCCTTGAGTAAATAGTCCTGAATCATTGCCATATGGTGCGGGTTGGGTGAGTCGCTGCCCTGGCAATCCGCGATCTCGATATTTGCTCCCAATCCCTGCCCGGAAATATCCAGCTGGATGTCTTTCAAATAGACAGCCAGGGCATCATCGCCGACGAACTTGCGATGCCCGGGAAATTGCTTTTCACTAAACTCTTTGACGCTTTGGTCGGCGCCGACAAGATTCTCAACGTGCTGGTAGCCTTTCAGATACGACGCCAGCAGGACGCCGTCCGCATTCAGACCATTTTGCGCGATCCGGTACCGGCTATCCAACTCAGACAGCGCCTTTTCCAGTTCGCTGCGATCCTGGCTTCTGCGAATATCGAAATTGCTGTCCGGCTCGCGCCATTCGTCCGACGGAAAGAGCACCAGCGCCGCCTTGATATCATCGTTGACTTCATCCCAGGATTTGAAAAACAACTTCGCTTTCAGTTTTTCGCCCCGCCGCACACGCGTCACAATCGATGTCACAACACCGGCACCGCGTTTCAGATAGTCGTCTCGCAGCATGGCGTTGACCAGCGTGCTTTTTCCCGATTTGATGGCACCCACGACGGCGATGCGCACCACATGCTCCATGAGCTGTTGCTCAATCTGCCTGCCTGTTTGCTTCCACTGATCGAAGCCTCCTGCATGGCTGCCTGAAAGCGTCTCGCATTGATCTATCAGGCTCAAGGTTTGCCTGCAGATGCCAAGAATTGATTCTCTTGTACGATGATAAAGGTCCATGAAATACTATAGTGTCTGGTGATCGTATAATGTCTCTGCCAATAGATGTCTATCAAACGGTATCGGCGGATGACCGTTGCCTAAATCGTCTTACAATGCTCACCGGCAATTGTCAAAACTTACCACCCGACCTCTTTGGGGTTTCAACTTCAATAAATATAATCACTTGTAAATTTTAATATTTTATGATATTCAAAGCCGCAATTCACTGCCCGACCCTTACAGATCGGCCATTGAAAGTATAAAATCGAGAGGGAGTTGATATATATGTCTGAAAAACATCCCGAATGCCCGCTTTACAATCCTCTAAATTGTAAGGAGTATTACAATCCGAAGCTGTGTGCGTTCGTACGCAAGGATAAAGATTGCCTGAAAAAGAAAAAGCCCAAACCGAAACAAAAAAAGGCCCAAGCCTAATACCGGCTGATCAGAGAATTCTCAAGAGGGGATGCTTCGCGTCATCCCCTTTTTTATTCACAACGAATATAAGGTGACTGCATTTAAGCCTTTCAGTGCAAATAAGCCGTCAATCAGGCGTTGCCGGCAGTTTCTGACATGAGGTCGGGATCGACGCCCAGCTTTTCCATGGCCCTCTTCCAGCGCTCGTTTACCGGCAGGCTGAAAAGGATATCGTGATCGTTGGGCAGCGTCAGCCATGCATTTTGAGATAGTTCCCATTCCAGTTGTCCCGGACCCCATCCTGCGCAGCCCAACGAAATGAGAAATTGACGAGGCCCCTGCCCTCGAGCGATGGCCTCAATAATGGCACGTGAATTGGAAAGAGCCAGATGATCATCGATCTTCAGGCTGTCCTCCCAATCCAAGGGCGGACCGTGCAGGACAAATACCTTGTTCGTATGCACGGGACCGCCGATATGCAAGGGAATCCGGTCTTTATCGGCAATGGCCTCAATTCCTAGTTCTTTGAATACCATTTTGCTGTCGAAGTGCTCATGCACCCGATTGATAACCGTGCCCACCGCGCCTTCCGGGGTATGTTCGGAAATGCATGTCACGGTTCTCTTGAAATTGGGATCGGCCAGACTCGGCATGGCCATCAGAAAGTGTCCTTTAAGTGATGTGAAGTTGTTCGGGTCCATGGGGACGCCACCTCTATTTGCGACCACCCCGGCAGGGGCAGGTGTCAAGTTTGATCCTTTATCTGATTCAACGAATCTTCTATTTATTGCAACGAATCTTCACCATAGACAATTAAACGCTTCAAGTAAACAACCGGACCGAAAAAGGACGACATTCGATATCCAATATGTCAACAAGCAGAATACCATAACGTTGAACCGGCATAGACAACGAACCGTTTCGGAAAATAAACTGAAGATGCGTTCGCGTGAACGATAGGGATCGCTTTTTTCTATCTATATCCGAATCGGATCGATGGACAATCCTGTACCGTGTCGTTGTACATCCCGCAAGTCATATATCTTTCCATTTTGCAGTTGGCCCCCACGGTCCAGGGCAAGCAACATGTCGGCAACCTGTTCCGGCGTTTGAACGTCGCCGCGCCGTTTTGCATCGATAAAATCCGGCTGAGCGGGGAACCGGTCCGGGTCTGAATCGCGGATGCTGCGCTGCATGCGGGTTTCAACCCGACCTGGACAGACGGCACACACTGCAACCGGGTCCCCCCGCATTGGCTGTTCGGCGGCCACGCAACGTGTCATCATTTCCAGAAAGGCTTTTGAACTGCAGTACATCGACCACCCGGCGTAGGGATGTCTTGCCGCACCGGATGATATATTAATGATGCGCCGCTGAATCCCCAAAGCGGCGGTCTGACGAATAAATACCGCCATGAGCACGGCCGGCGCAATAACATTGATATGTATCAGGGAGGCGATCTGCCCTTCAGTTGCCGTTTCAATGCCTCCTATAGGTCCCAGTACTCCGGCGTTATTTATCAAAACCAGGGCCCGGATCTTCTCTGGCCGCACGAATGGAATCAATCGCTCCATGGCTGCCGCCGCATTGTCAGGCTCCCCGAGATCGCAATGAATATTGCGCCAGGCGTCCGTCACCTGGTTATCCGCACTGGATATCGTATATAATGCGTCGCCATCGGAGATGATCTGCCGGGCAAGTGCGCGCCCAATCCCCCGGGTGGTACCGGTCACTATATAAGCGATGGTCATGGTTTCCTCTTCCTGCCGGATCTGCCCGCTTATGCCGACGTATCCGATTCCTCCCCCGCAGCAACGCATAGGATTCATGGAAGTCTGCAGCGAAGCAGCTCCGCCCGTCAAACCTTCAGGATCATTTTTTAACCGGCTGTTGCGCCGCGGTGTGCATCCAGCGAAGTGCGATGGTTACTGTAAAGTCCGGAGCCGTACGGGTCAAATCCTCGCTGAAGGAACACGCTAAAAGCCAGTTGTGCGCCACACGGTAATGAAGGCCTATTGCCACATCTACGGCACCGTCATCCAACGGCTCGATGTCGGTAAATTCCAGTGGTGAACTGTATGTATTGACTTGCAACAACCATGTCCAGGATTCATTAAAATCATACGCCAATCCGGAAAAAAGGGAATAGACGTCCCGTGTTGAGACATCCGGCTCACCGGTTTTTGGATCGCCGACAATGATGAAACCCGGCATGACGTACAGGGACCAAGGTTCAAAGCGCCATGTGCTCGGCAAAAACAGCCCCCAATCAACATTACCGCTTCCAAGACCGGCATCGTTTTCTCCGGTAGGCAGTTTCAGACTGATCATCAATGTGCTCGCCAGCGGCCGGCCGCGCTTAGGTTGTAACAGTTCATATTGTGCCGACAAGGTCGTATCCGCCAGCTCGATGCGCCCCGGCCGTCCTTCGAACCAAACCCGATCCGATTTGACAGCCCGGTATGCGAATTGATTTTTCGGGCGCTCATGCCGATCATAATTCCCGACGCCGATGGCATTGTGAAAATTCTCCAAAAACCCGTCCAGATATCCATCATCCATATATACGACCGGCATGTCAAGCCGGACAGCCCAACGGGATCCGATCCCGTAAACAAGGTCCAAATCGAGAACAGACATCTCCATATCGATCAGAACCTCCCATGTGTCATTGGATTTATTGAGGTAAGTATTACTGTAATCGAACGATAGGGAGGCATCCAGGACGCCGGGTGGAGGAAGATCTGCCGAGACGGGCCTGGGTGTTAAAAACATCAGGTGCAGTGGAAACCGGTTGGCGGCCTGAATGGGTCCATAGTCCGCTCCGGCCATATACGGCAGAGCCAGCCAGACAAAGCAGCCGAGAAGCATTAGCGCAGATCGAATCATTCAGGATCCTGCTTTACCAAATTTATCGACAATTCACCCAATCTTCAAATTGAGCTTGACATCCCGGTATCTTACTGTTAGATGTCCTTAAATTTATTATGCCCAAATGCCAATGAAAACCATTATTGTCAACATACTTCTTCTTAACATTATTATTCTCGGCGTAGGTGTCCTAGTCGGCGCCAGAGCCAAGGGGGCGATAATGGTGTAAAGCAACACCCCGGGAATCAACAAAATCCGTTATCAGCCCCAAACAGGCAGGTAACGGATTTTTTTTTGGGACAATATCAAGCAGGAAGGATACCCATTATGAAAAGTGATCAGGTCAAGCAAGGTGTTGAGCGCGCGCCCCATCGGGCACTTTTGAAATCCTGCGGCTACACGCAAGCTGAAATCGATCGGCCCCTGATCGGAATCGCCAATGCCGTCAACTCCATTATCCCCGGTCATGTACACCTGGGAACACTGGCCGAAGCGGTAAAAGCCGGCATCTACATGGCCGGTGGAACACCGGTGGAATTTGGTGTCATCGGCGTATGCGACGGCATTGCCATGAACCATAAAGGCATGAAGTATTCATTGGGCAGCCGCGAATTGATCGCCGATTCGGTCGAAATTATGGCGACCGCCCATGGCCTGGACGCCATGGTAATGATCCCCAATTGCGACAAGATCGTTCCGGGTATGATCATGGCCGCTGCACGACTGGATCTTCCCACGATCTTTGTCAGCGGCGGCCCTATGCTGGCCGGTGAACAGCAGACCGACGCCGGCACCAAGCGACTGGACCTGATCACGGTGTTTGAAGCCGTGGGCGCCGTGCGTTCAGGCAAGATGAGCGAAAAGCAACTGGCGGAGATCGAAGATAGTGCCTGCCCGACATGCGGCTCCTGCGCCGGCATGTTTACGGCCAACTCCATGAACTGCCTGACCGAGGCGATCGGCCTGGGATTACCCGGAAATGGAACCATCCCGGCCGTTTACTCGGCGCGCAATCGGCTGGCCAAATCGGCCGGCATCAAAATTATGGAACTGCTGGAGCGGCAGATCACTCCCAGCAAGATTCTCACGAAAGAGGCCTTTGAAAACGCCCTGGCCGTTGATATGGCGCTGGGCTGCTCCACCAACACCGTATTGCACATGGCCGCAATCGCCTCCGAAGCAGGCTTCGACTTCAATCTGGATCTGATCAATCAGGTCAGCCAGATTACGCCCCACCTGTGTTCCTTGAGCCCGGGCGGGCAGCATCATATTCAGGATCTGTATCGTGCCGGAGGTATTCAGGCGGTTATGAAGGTGCTCGATTCAGCGGGTCGTATTCATAAAGGGTGCATCACCGTAACCGGTCGGACGGTGGGTGATAACCTGGCCTCAGCCCGCGTTGCCGACAACACGGTCATTCGTGACCCGGATTCCGCCTATCATGCCCAGGGTGGACTGGCCGTCCTGTTCGGCAATCTTGCCCCCGACGGCTGCGTGGTCAAACAGTCGGCTGTCTGCGATGAAATGATGCAGCATCAGGGGCCGGCGCGCGTCTTCGACAGCGAAGAAGCCGCAAGCGCCGCCATCATGGAAGGCAAAATCAACAAGGGGGATGTCATTGTCGTGCGCTATGAAGGTCCCAAAGGCGGCCCGGGCATGCGTGAAATGCTGACTCCGACATCGGCCATTGCAGGCATGGGATTGGATGCCCATGTTGCATTGATCACAGACGGCCGATTTTCCGGCGGCACCCGCGGTGCGGCCATCGGCCATGTGTCACCCGAAGCCATGGAGGCAGGGCCCATTGGCCTGATCAAAGAGGGAGACACCATCGCTATCGATATTGCCGCAAAGACCATCACATTGAACGTGGATGAGGCGGAACTGGCGGCGCGCCGCGAAGCCTGGAAACCGCCGCAACCCAAAATCACCAAAGGATATATGGCGCGCTATGCCAAGGTGGTCTCGTCGGCCAATACAGGAGCGGTAATAAAATAGGAACTTAATCTCAGGAGCATAGATGCCATGAAGATGACAGGAGCGGAAATACTGCTGACATTGCTCAAGCAGGAAAAAGTGGACACGATCTTCGGATTTCCCGGAGGTGTTGTGTTGGATATTTATGACCAGATTTTCAAATCCGATATCCGTCATGTACTTGTACGCCATGAACAGGGTGCTGTGCATGCTGCAGACGGTTATGCCCGTGCTTCGGGCAAAGTCGGTGTCTGTCTGGTCACATCCGGACCGGGCGCTACCAATACCGTCACCGGAATTGCCACCGCTTACATGGATTCCATCCCCCTGGTGGTTTTCACCGGTCAGGTCCCCACTCAACTGATCGGCAACGACGCCTTTCAAGAGGTGGATATCGTGGGTATCACCCGCCCCTGCACCAAGCACAACTATCTGGTCAAAGATCCCAACGAGCTGGCCCAAACCATCCGTGAGGCGTTTCACATCGCGCGCAGCGGACGCCCGGGTCCCGTTCTGGTCGACATTCCGAAAAATGTGGCCAACGCCACAATCGAATTCGATCCGAAAAAAAATGGCGAAAAGATCCGGATTCACTCGTACAATCCGACCTATGAACCCAATCAGCGCCAATTGAAAAAGGTCGTGGAGTTGATCCGCAAGGCCAAAAAACCGATCCTCTTTGGCGGCGGCGGCATCATTCTGTCGGGAGCTGCGCAAGAGTTTACAAAGCTGGCCCGCCGCACCCGCATACCGGTCACCGCTTCCCTCATGGGGCTGGGTGGATTTCCCGGAAGTGACGAACTCTGGCTGGGGATGCCGGGGATGCATGGCACCTATCGCGCCAATATGTCGCTGGGTGAGTGCGATCTGCTGGTGGCTGTCGGCGTGCGCTTCGATGACCGTGTTACGGGAAAAACAGAAACGTTCTGCGCCAACGCCAAGATTGTGCACATCGACATCGATCCGACATCGATCCGCAAAAACGTCGATGTTTCCGTTCCGGTGGTTGGGGATTGCAAATTAAGCCTCGAGGCGTTGAACGAGATGCTGGACAATGTCGATCTGGGCGATCTGGAGAGCGCCCGCCGGCCGTGGCTGCAAACCGTTGACGAGTGGAAAAGCACCCAACCGCTGGCCTATGAGCAAGGGGAAGATCATATCAAGCCTCAATACGTAGTGGAAAAGCTGTATGAACTGACCGAAGGCAAAGCCATCATCACTACGGAAGTCGGACAGAATCAAATGTGGGCGGCACAGTATTACAGCTTCGACCAGCCCAACCATTTCATCAGCTCCGGCGGACTGGGAACCATGGGTTTCGGCCTTCCTGCCGCAATCGGCGCCCAGATTGCATGTCCGGACAAGCTTGTGGTGGATATCGCCGGTGACGGCAGCATCCAGATGAATATCCAGGAGATGGCCACTGCAGTCCAGTGCTGCCTGCCCGTCAAGGTGGCGATATTGAACAACGGTTTTTTGGGTATGGTAAGGCAGTGGCAACAGCTTTTCTATGACAGGCGCTATTCGTGCACCTGCATGGAGTATGCGCCTGACTTTGCCAAACTGGCCGAAGCCTTCGGTGCCGTTGGATTGCGCGCCACGAAACCATCCGAGGTCGTTCCCGTTTTGCAGGAAGCAATTAAAACTCCCAAGCCGGTGATTATGGACTTTGTAGTGGAGAAGGAAGAAAACGTCTACCCCATGGTGCCGGCGGGAAAGAATATTACGGAAATGCTGCTGGCCTGACAGCCGGCATTGGATATCACTGCCACTCAACACAAAACAGGACTGATAAATGAAAGCAGAACCGCACATACTGACATTGCTAGTGGACAATGAACCGGGCGTGCTTTCCCGGGTGGCCGGACTGTTCAGCGGCCGAGGGTTTAATATTGAAAGTCTGTGTGTGGCCCCCACCACGGATGCCAAGATATCGCGAATCACGGTAACGACCAAGGCCAATCAACCGTTGATTGAACAGGTCGAAAAACAATTGAATAAGTTGATCAATATCATCAAGGTCCGTAATTTAAGCGTCGAACAGGCCGTTAAACGGGAAATGGCGCTCATCCGGGTTAAAGCCAATAGTCAGACCCGGGCAGAAGTACTGCGCATCGTCGACATTTTTAGATGCAAAGTCGTCGACGTCGGTGCAGAGCAATACACGATCGAGGTTACCGGCGACAAGGGTAAAATCGAAGCATTGCTGCGGCTGCTTAAGCCTATCGGCATCAAAGAGATTGCGCGCACCGGTACAGTCGCGCTTTACCGCGATCCCAAATAGTCCAGCAACCCTGAACGGGACAATGCATGATGCAAACACCAGCGAACAGATATTAATCGGCCGACAGGCCAAACATCATCTTAAGGAGAAAAGAAATGGCACAAATCGATTTTGGAGGCGTTGTTGAGGAAGTCACGACATCAGAAGAGTTTACTGTAGAAAAGGCCAGAGAAGTTCTGGCCGATGAATCCATCGTCGTATTGGGCTACGGTGTCCAGGGTCCGGCGCAGGCCTTGAACATGCGTGACAATGGATTTAAGGTTATCGTAGGACAACTGGAAGCGGACAAGGCCTGCTGGGATAAAGCCATAGCGGATGGGTTCGTGCCGGGCGAAACCCTTTTTCCCATTGCGGAAGCCGCCAAACGCGGAACCATCATTCAATACCTGCTGTCCGATGCCGGCCAGATGGCCGCCTGGAATGAAGTAAAAGCCTGTCTCAATCCCGGAGATGCCCTTTACTTTTCTCACGGCTTTTCCATTGTCTACAAAGATCAGACCACTGTCGTGCCTCCCGAAGACATCGATGTCATTCTTGTCGCTCCCAAGGGCTCCGGCCGCAACGTGCGTCTCAACTTTCTCGACGGCAGCGGCATCAACTCCAGCTATGCCATTTTTCAGGATGCCACGGGCCGCGCCAAAGAGCGCACCCTTGCGATCGGCATTGCCATCGGGTCGGGCTATCTGTTCCCCACGACCTTTGAAAAAGAGGTTCACAGCGACCTGACCGGCGAACGCGGGGTTCTGATGGGCGCCCTGGCCGGCGTCATGGAAGCGCAATACAATCTGCTTCGCAAACACGGCCACAGTCCCAGCGAAGCCTTTAACGAGACCGTTGAAGAACTCACCCAGAGTCTGATTCGGCTTGTGGCGGAAAACGGGATGGACTGGATGTTTGCCAATTGCAGCACCACGGCTCAGCGCGGAGCGCTGGATTGGGCGCCGCGTTTTCGTGATGCCGTCGTGCCGCTTTTCGATCAACTCTATGAAAGTGTCGTCAACGGCACCGAGACCCGAATTACTCTGGAGCGCAACAGCGCCCCGGATTATCGTGAAAAACTGGATGAGGAACTGGCCGTCATCCGCGATTCGGAGATGTGGCGTGCCGGCACAGCCGTTCGTGCGCTGCGACCGGAAAACCGCAAAAAGTAGAACCGAACTCAGCATGGCTGAGCATCGTCAATCGTTTGGCTGCAGTCCCGCCGGAAAACCAGGATGACGGTCCCGGGGCTGCAGCCTGGACAATGGATTGTCTGGACACGAGGCCGGAGGCATAAACGACAATGGAAGCGACCCTGATATACGACACAACGCTGCGAGACGGCACCCAGGGGGAGAACATCAATTTCTCCGCCCAGGAAAAAGTGAAAATTGCAAAAAAGCTTGATGCGCTGGGGATCCATTATATCGAGGGAGGCTGGCCCGGGTCCAACCAGCGGGATGTGCGCTTCTTCGAACTGGCTTGCCGGACGGATTTTGCCAATGCCCGTATTACGGCCTTTGGCTCGACGCGAAGACCCAATACGGTAGCATCCGACGATCCGAATCTCCAAGCCCTGGTCGACAGCAAAACCCCTGCCGTAACCATCTTCGGTAAATCGTGGCCGCTGCACGTGGAACAAATCATGGCCAATACGCGCGAGGAAAACCTGGCCATGATCACCGAAAGCATTGCCTTTTTAAAAGACAACGTTGAAGAGGTGTTGTATGACGCAGAGCACTTTTTCGATGGCTACAAAGAAGATCCCGACTATGCGGCCCGGACGATTCTGGCGGCAGCGGATAGCGGCGCCGACCTGATCGTCCTGTGCGATACCAACGGCGGCAGCCTGCCCGACGAAATCACCACAATCGTAAACGATGTACAAAGGCGTTTGACGTCGAACGGCAACACAACCCGCCTGGGAATTCACTGCCACAACGATTGCGGTCTGGCGGTGGCCAACACGATCGCCGCGGTGCAGGCCGGTGTCATCATGGTGCAGGGCACCATCAACGGCTATGGGGAACGCTGCGGCAATGCCGACATTACCAACATCATCCCCCTGATCAATCTGAAGATGGGCCGGCACAGTATCCCCTCGCAAAGCTTGACTCAGCTCAAGACGCTGTCACGCTATGTTGCCGAAACCGCCAACATGATTCCTCTGCACTCCCGCCCGTTCGTGGGCAAAAGCGCCTTTGCCCACAAAGGCGGCATTCACGTCAATGCCATCATGAAGGAACCGCGCGCCTATGAGCACATTGACCCGGAACTGGTCGGAAACAAACGTCGTGTGCTGGTTTCGGATATGTCCGGCAGAAGCAACGTGGAGTACAAAGCCAAAGAGATGGGGGTCGAGCTCGGCTGCAATGGAAAGGACTGCCAGGAGATCGTGGCCGAAATCAAATCCATGGAAGATCAGGGATTTCAGTTCGACGTGGCTGACGGCTCCATGAAAATTCTGTTGGAGAAATTTACCGAACAGTTCAAGCCTCATTTCGACCTGCAATCGTTTCGCATCAGTATCGAGAAAGACGAGGAGCATGCCTGCTCCTCACACGCCACCATAAAGATTAAAGTCAATGGCGAAGATGAAATTACGGCGGCCGAAGGGCACGGTCCGGTCAGCGCTCTGGACAATGCCTTGCGCAAAGCACTGGGCAGATTTTATCCCGATTTGGAGAGTATGCGCCTGGTGGACTTTAAAGTACGCGTGATTGACGGACGCGAGGGAACGGCCGCCAGGGTGCGCGTGTTTATCGAATCCCGGGACAATGAAGAGACCTGGACCACCATCGGCGTTTCAGAAGATATCATAGAAGCCAGCTGGCAGGCCCTGGCCGACAGTTTCCAGTTCAAGCTGGCCAAGGAAGAACAACGCAAACAGGAAATGCATAGCACATGAATAAGGCAGGTAATCACGCCGCAGGGACGACAAAGAAGACCCTGCGGCCCATCCTTTCCAATAGCTGAAAAACGGCTTCTCAGGCCGCCAGGCGGCGTTCTCACCCCTGGCGATCTCGGCGTAGCGCTGCTGAAAAACGGCGTCTCAGGCCGCCATACGGCGTTCTCGCCTCTTGGCGATCCTCGGCGTAGCGCTGCTACGCCTGCGGGCACCAAGAGGCTGCGGCCTTGTCTGACAGCCTGAGACGCCGTTTTTCAGCGAAATGATGACGATTTAAAAATCATCTCCGTTCATATAAGACCTGTTTTCGAGATGATTAAAAGATAATTCCAGCGGGGTGTAAAATAACTCAATGCCTCGAATATAAAGGAAAAATATTATGAGTAACGATATTGTGAAGTTTTTTGATACGACGTTGCGGGATGGAGAGCAGAGTCCGGGAGCCAGCATGAACACGGCGGAAAAGCTGCGGCTGGCCGTGCAGCTGGAGAAACTGGGTGTGGACGTGATCGAAGCCGGCTTTCCCGCTGCTTCCGATGGAGACTTCGAGGCCGTATCGAAGATATCGGCCAGGCTGAAACATACGGAAATAGCAGGACTGGCCCGGGCCAACAAAGAGGACATCGACCGCGCCTGGGGGGCTGTCCAGCATGCAGCCAAACCGCGAATCCACACCTTTATTGCCACGTCGGATATCCACCTGGAATACAAACTGAAAATGAGCCGCGAGCAGGTGCTGCAAAATGCCATAGACGCGGTACGCTATTCAAAAACGTTCACCGATAATGTGGAATTCTCCGCAGAGGACGGCTCGCGCAGCGACCGTGATTTTCTGTGCAAAATTTTTGAAGCGGCCATCGAAGCCGGCGCTACCACCGTGAATCTTCCCGATACTGTGGGTTATGCCATTCCCGGCGAGTTCGCTGACCTGGTCAAATATGTCATGACGCATACCCCGAACATCGACAAGGCCGTCTTGAGCGTTCACTGTCACAATGATCTGGGGTTGGCGACGGCCAACACCTTGGCGGCCATCGCAGCCGGTGCGCGGCAAGCCGAAGTCACCATCAACGGCATCGGCGAGCGGGCCGGCAACACGTCTCTGGAGGAGGTTGTCATGGCGCTGCGCACCCGGAACAACTACCTGCCCGTACAGACCAACATCAAAACCGAGCACATCTACGCTTCAAGCAAACTGGTCAGCATGATCACCGGTATCGTCGTGCAGCCCAATAAAGCCATCGTCGGGGCGAACGCCTTTGCCCACGAGGCGGGCATTCATCAGGACGGAATGCTAAAGAACCCGATGACCTATGAGATCATGCGGCCTGAAGACATCGGTCTGAGCGCCAATAAACTGGTGTTGGGCAAACACTCCGGCCGACATGCCTTGAGGGACAGGATCAAGGAGATCGGGTACGATCTTTCCGACGAGGAACTGAAAGTTGTCTTCAAAAAATTCAAAGAGCTGGCCGACAAGAAAAAACATGTGGTGGATGAGGACCTGGAAGCCATCGTCAACGAGGGCGTGCTGCGCACACCGGATGTCTTTGTCCTGGAGTACCTCCATGTAACGTCCGGCTCGACCGTCATGCCCATGGCAAGCGTACAGATCAGCGTCAACGGCCGCTCGGTCAAAGACGCCGGATATGGCAACGGCCCCATCGATGCCTGCTATAACACCATTGCCAAACTCACCAATACCAAAGCCGAGCTGCTGCGCTTCACCATCAGCGCCATCACCGGCGGCACCGATGCCCAGGGCGAGGTAACCGTCCGGTTGCAGGAAAACGGTCTGGTGGCTTTGGGCCGCGGCACCGACCCGGATATCATGACCGCCTCGGCCCTGGCTTTCATTAACGGTCTGAATCGACTGGAGTACTTGAAAGAGCACCCCTTCGATCACGAAAAAGTTTAGCGGCGGTGGTTCACGGTACACCGCCTTTCGCAAAAGTGACGACGCTTCCAACCGGGAGAGCCCCGTATCTGTGGGGCTCTCTCAAGCGGCCTCTTTGTTGCCGTTCAACATACGCTTCAGAATCCCGAGAAAACGTTTAGACGGCCATCAGGCGAGATCGAAACGGTCAAGGTTCATTACCTTGTCCCACGCGGCGACAAAGTCGTGCAGGAACTTCTCCCGGGAGTCCTCACATCCGTATACTTCGGCCAAGGCACGGAGTTGGGAATTCGAACCGAAGACGAGGTCGACACGGGTGCCGGTCCACTTCAGTTCGCCCGTTGTGCGATCACGTCCTTCGAACACCTCTCCGTCTTCAGCGGCTGCCCTCCACTCCGTACCATTGTCGAGCAGGTTTGCGAAAAAATCATTGGTCAGCGTCTCCGGCCGATCGGTGAAGACACCATGCCGGGACTGCCCGACGTTGGTGTTCAAAACACGCATGCCGCCGACAAGTACCGTCATCTCAGGGGCGGTCAGCGTCAGCAGTTGAGCGCGATCGATCAGCAGTTCCTCTGCCGATACGGCGTATCTGGTCTTTTGGTAGTTGCGAAAACCGTCTGCAACCGGTTCGAGTACCGCAAATGAGACCGCGTCGGTTTGCTCCTGCGACGCATCCGTACGGCCCGGCGTGAAGGGAACCGTCACATCGTGACCCGCATTTTTGGCAGCCTGCTCGACCCCGGCGCAACCGCCCAGGACGATCACGTCGGCGAGCGACACCCTCTTCCCTCCCGACTGCACGCCGTTGAAGGTCTCCTGGATTCCCGCAAGGGTTTGCAGCACCCTGTTCAGCCGTTCCGGTTGATTGACTTCCCAGTCCCTTTGGGGGGCAAGGCGGATGCGAGCCCCGTTCGCCCCGCCGCGCTTGTCGGAGCCGCGAAATGTGGAGGCCGATGCCCAGGCGGTCGAAACCAGCTCAGAGATCGACAGGCCCGAAGCCAGAATCCTGTCCTTGAGGTCGGCAATGTCCTGCGCGTCGATCAGCTCATGATCGACTGCGGGCACCGGATCTTGCCAGATCAGTTCCTCTGACGGGACCTCCGGACCGAGATAGCGCGAGCGGGGACCCATATCGCGGTGGGTCAGCTTGAACCAGGCCCGGGCGAAGGCATCCGCAAATTCCTCGGGGTTCTCCAGGTAGCGCCGCGCGATCGGTTCGTAGATCGGGTCGAACTTCAGCGAGAGGTCCGCCGTGGTCATCATCGGCCGGTGCTTTTTCGACGGGTCGTGCGCATCGACGATCATGTCCTCTTCTTCGACGTCTTTGGCCAGCCACTGATTGGCGCCGGCCGGGCTCTTGACCAGTTCCCAGTCGTATTTGAACAATACTTTCAGATATCCCATGTCCCATTGGGTCGGGTTCGGCTTCCAGGCGCCTTCGATGCCGCTGGTGATTGTATCTCCGCCTTTGCCGCTGCCGAAGCTGCTCTTCCAGCCAAGCCCTTGTTCCTCGATGGGTGCGGCTTCGGGTTCCGGACCGACTAGCCCCGCATCACCCGCGCCATGGCACTTGCCGAAGGTGTGCCCGCCGGCGACGAGCGCCACGGTCTCTTCATCATTCATGGCCATGCGTGCAAAGGTTTCGCGAACGTCACGACCGGAGGCCACCGGATCCGGGTTGCCGTCCGGGCCTTCCGGGTTCACGTAGATCAGGCCCATCTGCACGGCCGCCAGGGGGTTTTCAAGATGTCGGTCGCCGCTGTAACGGCTCCCGGGCTTGTCGCTCGTAGCCAGCCATTCCTCTTCGGAGCCCCAGTAGGTGTCCTCTTCCGGCTCCCAGATGTCCACGCGTCCGCCGGCGAAACCGAAGGTCTTGAATCCCATCGACTCGAGGGCGCAGTTGCCGGCAAGGATCATCAAATCGCCCCAGGAGATTTTCCTGCCGTATTTCTGCTTAATGGGCCAGAGCAGCCGTCGCGCCTTATCGAGGTTCACGTTGTCCGGCCAGCTGTTGAGGGGTGCAAAGCGCTGGTTTCCGGACCCGCCTCCCCCGCGGCCGTCGCCCATGCGGTAAGTGCCTGCGCTGTGCCACGCCATCCGGATGAAGAGCCCTCCGTAGTGGCCGTAATCGGCCGGCCACCAATCCTGAGAATCGGTCATCAGTGCATAAAGGTCCTTCTTCACAGCCTGCAGGTCAAGTTTTTTGAATTCCTCAGCGTAGTTGAATGTCTCACCCATCGGATTGCCCATATGGGAGTGCTGGTGAAGAATCCTGAGGTTCAACTGGTTCGGCCACCAGTCCCGGTTCGATGTACCACCGCCTGCAATGGGGTTGCTGCGTCTGCCCGTTACGGGGCACTTGCTCTCGTCATTCATAATGCTCCTCCTTTGGTTGGCTGAAATGATGGAACACTGATGAACAAGATAAGATACTAAATGATAATGTCTATCAATTAATGCCGATTTTCTTTTGTGTCAACTCCCGGCTTTATTATTCAGTATTTAATCGAGTGGCGTGTCGTTACTTCCTCAAGCGATTGAGGATAGATCATCTTGAAAAACCGTTCGGCGGAAGCGATATCCAAACCCTTGAGAACCTCATACTGCTGAAGGGCCAGTTTGCGATTTCCCTGGCCAAGAAACAGCAGCCCCAAATAATAGTGGGCCGGCACCATGCGCGGGTTGGCACGAATCGCCTCAGTGTAGGCCTGCAGCTCTTTTTCGGGCAGATTCTTGGAACGGTAGGCTTGACCGACTTCAAAATGAATTTGGGCGTTATCCGGGGCTAAAGCACTGGCTTTGAGCAACAGATCCAAGGCTTCATCGTGACGGCCGATGCGGCCGACCGTCTTCGCCATCTGATGAAGGCTGGGTACATGATCGGGATTTATCTCAAGGATCGCCTCGAGCGACTCGATTTGGTCATCGGTTCGATCGAGCTTGCCATAGGTATCGGCAAGCTCCATACGGGCCTGCAGATTATTTCCATCGATTCGGATCACCTGCTTGAGCGGATCGACGGCCGATTGGTATTGCTCCAGTCTTTTGTAATACATCGCCAGCATGAGATGCGCGGTGTCGTTCTCCGGATCGGTATTGACGACTTGGCGGTATGCCGCAATGGCATTTTGCGGTTGATTGAGACCGATATAGCAGCTGCCCAGCCCCTGCCAGGCATGGGGATTATCCGGGTTGGTTACCGTCGCCTGCCGAAAATAGTCCAGGGCCGCTTCGTATTTGCCCCGTATGAAAAGCTGCGTGCCTTGACTGCACAAAGATGCCGCCAAAGAAGGATTCCTTCCGGATTCGCCAAGCGTCCACTCGGTTAAAGAGAGCTCATCGGTGTCACCCGTCAGCAGGCGCAGCGATTGAACGGACATGGCAAAATTAAGATTCTGTCCCTTGGCCGCCTGAAATGCGACCACGCCAAAGACTTCTCCTCTTAGGTTCAGGGCCGGTCCGCCGCTGGAGCCGGGTGAGACAGGCGCGGTCAACTGGTACACCTTGCCTGTGACGGCATGTTCACGCACTGCCGAGACGATGCCATCGGATATGGTTTGATCGAAGCCCATGGGGCTTCCAATCACCACCACCCGGTCGGCGGTAGCCGGCTCATCTTCGGCCAGCTGAACGGGCACGGACAAATCGCTCGGGATCTTTGCCCGTATCTTGATCAGATCCACGATCCGATTTCGGCCGAGAACCGCTTGAACCGGAAACAGCTCCCCCCTCGAGGTTTTAATTTCGGCCTTGTAGGCCCCGTCCAGCACATGGAGGTTGGTCACGAGGGTGCCGTTGCGATCGATAAAAAACCCACTGCCGATCCTCATGACATCACCTTCCACGTCATAAGCAACCAGCGTAACCACTGATTCCTGAACGGGAGCAACCATTGCGTTCAAATGCCACGGCGTCCTGCTCGGCGCAATTGTGTTGGAACAAGCAGTGATGAGAACGAACGCCAGGGCTGCAGCCGGCAGGAACAAGTTTCCTCTGAGCATGGAAGCTCCTTTCTAACGAGTCTAAAGCCTGGTTCTATTGCCCTTTCCGGTAGGTTCCCACTATCTGTGCCTGTGCAACGACATGCCCCTCCATTGCAGCCAGAAGTTCATTTTTGGTGGGTTCTTTCAGATTGTCAAGTACAACGTCCAGAGCATATAATTTATGAAAATAGCGATGCCGGCCAATCGGAGGGCACGGTCCGCCATAACCCGTCCGTTGCCAGTCGTTCGTCCCTTCCAGCGTACCGCGCGGCAGGTCGCCGGAAGTGGTCCCCTCCGGAAGACCGTCACAGTCGACCGGCAAGTTGTAAAGCACCCAATGGACATAGGTCATCTTTGGAGCAGCCGGATCCGGCGCATCGGGATCGTCTACGATTAAGGCCAGACTGCGGGCGCCTTCGGGTATCCCGCTCCATGTCAGCGGCGGCGACATATTCGGCCCTTCACATGTATACTTGGCCGCCATCGCCCCGCCATCCTCAAATGCCGCGGATGTGATCGTAAGTGTCATCATCTCCTCCTCTTGCTGCTGAAGGTTGAGGTTATATGAGCAACATATGTCGTGGAGGCTGATTTGTCATTTGCTAATTTTCTATCCAGCGAACGGATCGGCCGCGCTGAAACCGGGCATTACCGGCAAGCTTCGTATCAAGCAGATGCTGCTGAAATCTGCAGGTCCGTCTGAATATTTCGGCAAACCCCTTGACCCCATCGCAATGGCAATTAACATGAACTATGGCCGAATGAATTTTGTGCTCAATCCTTTCCTCCCGACAAAGTGATTGTCGATCCGCGTTGCCCGCTTTCCGTTCCTGATATCTGGAATTTGGCTGTAACCATACGTTAGAAAGCTATTCGCTGCGGCGAATGTTTGCATATGGCACGAATGTTATTTGAAGCGTTTTCCATTTCTGAGAATTTTCACCATCTCAAAATATAAGAAGATGCTTCCCTCAAAGGGGGCAGAAAAATGATAAATCAATCGTCAGTCCAACAATTTAGAGAAAGCCTGCGCGGTCAGCTGATCCAACCTGGAGATCCAAGCTATGATGATGCGCGCCAAATCTATAATGCCATGATCGACAAGCACCCTTTGCTGATTGCGCAATGTGCGAATGTCGCCGATGTGATCAGCGCTGTGAATTTCGGCCGTGAAAACGGTCTGCTCATCGCTGTCAGAGGGGGTGGCCACAACGGCCCCGGCCTCGGAAGCTGTGATGACGGCCTGGTCATTGACCTGTCACGTATGAAAGGCGTCCATGTCGATCCGGATCGAAGAACCGTTCGGGTCGAACCCGGCTGTACGCAGGGGGATATGGATCATGCCACTCATGCGTTCGGCCTTGCCGTACCGGCCGGAATCGTTTCCACAACAGGCGTCGGCGGTTTAACCCTGGGCGGCGGTCACGGCTATTTAAGCCGCAAACACGGTTTGACCATTGACAACCTGATATCCGCCGATGTGGTGCTGGCGGACGGCAGCTTTGTCACGGCCAGCGGGACACAGCACCAGGATTTATTCTGGGCCTTGCGTGGCGGCGGCGGGAATTTCGGTGTCGTCACCAGCTTCAATTTTCAAGCACACCCGGTTACCAATGTCTTTGGCGGCCCGATATTCTGGGATGTGAAACATGCACGTCAGGTGATGCAGCTCTATCGTGAGTTTCTTCCGATCGCGCCACCGGAGCTATCACCGTTTTTCGGATTGAAAACCGTGCCGTCAACAGCGCCGTTTCCGGAAGAGATCTGGGGCCGGAAAATCTGCGCCCTGATCTCGTGCTACAACGGCCCGGCAGAAAAGGCGGAAGCGCTGTTCCGGCCGATCCGGAACGATCTGCCCAAACCATTGTTTGAACATATGGGAACAATGCCCTTTCCCGTGCTGCAGAGCTTGTTCGATCCGTTGCTGCCTCCTGGATATCAATGGTATTGGAAAGGCGACTATGTCAAGGAGCTTCCGGATGCGGCCATCGATGCGCATCTTGAGCACGCTGCAAAGGCGCCCAGCGAGCTTTCCCTGATGCACCTGTACCCCATCGATGGCGTCGTGCATGCCGTTGGTCAAAACGAAACAGCATGGAACTGTCGCAATGCCACCTGGTCCATGGTCATTGCCGGGATCGATCCGGATCCGGCCAATGCAGAAGCGATCAAAACCTGGGCCCGCTCTTATTGGGAAGCCGTTCATCCGTTTACCATGGGGGGCGCCTACATCAACTTCATGATGGAAGAGGGGGAAGAACGCGTTCAGGCGACCTATGGCGACAATTATAACCGCCTGGTTGAAATTAAAACAACATACGACCCAACCAACCTGTTCCGGGTGAACCAGAATATACGGCCGTCAGAGTAAAGCGTTGGACTACAAGGATTGCCAATGGCCGATATTCCTGTCTCAAAATCCTGTGATGTCACTGTCAATGGCATCGGATGCCTGCCCACCGGAGTGACGGCGGCTGCCGCCATCATCGCCTTTGCCGCCAACTCGGTGCTTTGTCGCCTGGCCCTGCAAGGCGCTTCGATGGATCCGGCAAGTTTCACCTCGATCCGATTGATCTCGGGTGCCGTGGCGTTAATGCTTGTCGCGACCATCATCGGCAACCGGCAGGCCGTCAGGCAATCCGGTGACTGGGTGTCTGCAGCACTTCTGTTCGCCTATGCCTCGGCATTCTCATTTGCCTATGTGAGCCTGCCGACCGGTGTGGGCGCCCTGATTCTATTTGGATCGGTTCAGGCAAGCATGCTGTTCGGCGGCGTCATCAGCGGTGAGCGACCCCATCCGTTGGTCTGGTGCGGCATTGGCGCCGCAATGCTGGGATTGGTATACCTCGTATTGCCGGGGTTGCAGGCGCCGCCGCCCGGCGGCGCCGCTCTCATGGCGATCGCCGGATTATCGTGGGGGATGTACTCGCTGAGGGGACGTTCGAATAAAAGCCCGGCTGCCGCTACGACTGCCAACTTTGTGCGTACCCTGCCCTTCTGTCTCGTCCTCAGCCTTGGACTGCTCAACCGCCTGGACATCTCGCCTCAAGGGGTGGTTCTCGCTGTCGCAAGCGGGGCCCTGACCTCCGGTTTGGGGTATGTTATCTGGTATACCGTCCTGCATAAGATAACGACAACACGGGCCGCATCGCTTCAGCTGATGGTGCCCGCAATCGCCGCATTGGGTGGCGTGTTATTTCTATCCGAGTCGATCACCCTGCGGCTGGTCCTGTCATCGGTCATGATGATCGGGGGTGTGGGAGCGACGATTGCCTTCAAAGCCAGGAATTAGATGTTCCCGCGTCCGTATGGCGAATTCTAGGAGGAACCGGGCATGGACAGACGTTGGCAAAAGGCATTCACTCAAATGACGCACGGCATCTATGTGCTCACGACCCGTAATATGGAAATAATCAACGCCATGATCGCCTCGTGGGTCGCACAGGTGTCCTATGCCCCTCCGCTGGTGATGGCGGCGATCCATCCCAATCGCTATTGCCATGAACTCATCCGCCACAGCGGCTGTTTCGCCCTGCATGTGATCGATCATTCCCAACGCCGGATGATAGACCGCATGATGGGCCCCGATCCGAAGAAGAAGTTTGACGGAATCGACTGGCATCCCGGCCGGACCGGTTCACCTATTCTCGAACAGTGCCTTGCCTGGTTCGACTGCATCGTAAAAGAAGAGCACCAGCCGGGCAACCACACCGTCTTTTTCGGTCAGGTTGTCGACGCCGGCAGCCACCGTTCCGGAAGGCCGATGATCACAGCCGATTGTGAAGGAACTTATCTTGGTAAATCATAGAGGAAAATAACGATGAACAATCAAACACAATTGTCTTCCATAGCGATGGATATCCTGCGACGGGCCATCATGAAAGAATACACCGAAGTCGCCCGATCCCCCGACAAGGGATATCATTTTCACACCGGACGTGCTGCCTGCGATCGCATCGGCTACGATCAAACCCTTTACACTGCCGTTCCTGAAGAAAACATGGCCTCATTTGCGGGAACAGGCAACCCCTTCAGTCTGGGCCCCTTCCACCCCGGTGAAACGGTTGTGGATATCGGCTCGGGAGCCGGTTTCGACAGTCTCATCGCCGCAGGGCTGGTGGGACCCGAGGGCCGGGTTGTCGGCATCGACATGACCGAAGATATGCTGAACAAAGCCCGCAAAGGGGCGGAACAAATGGACCTCAGCCACGTCGAATTTCTGCACGGTTATGCCGACGATATACCCTTGCCGGATCGTTTTGCCGATGTGGTCATCAGCAACGGCGTGCTCAACCTGACACCCGACAAGAAGAAGACGCTGCACGAATGGTCCCGCGTCCTCAAACCCGGCGGCCGCCTGTTTATCGGAGATATTCTTATTGCCAAACCCCTGCCGCAAGAAGCCCTGGACGACATCGACCTGTGGACCGGCTGAATCGCGGGCGGTCTGTCGGAGACAGACCTTCTCAACACCGTCCGATCGGCCGGATTCGAAAAGGCCCACATCGCCCGGCGCCACGATATTTTCGTTGATGTTCCAAAACCGTCCGATGCTCTGGAGTTCGGCGCACAAGGCATCAGCCTGCGGGCCCGCAAACCCGGTTGATCGATAATGGGGCGTATTGTTACATATAACGTTACGCCCAACTATTATTCCATGAGGTAAATCGGTTGGATCAAGCGAAGCGCATGCGCCGGCGAACCCGCCGTCTATTGTCGATAATCATTGGTCTTAATTTGATAGCGGCGAATGATCTGCTGCAGGGCCTGGCGCTTCATGCCACATTTTTCAGCCGCCTGAGTCACGTTGCCTTTGCACACTTTTAAAAGATTGCCGATATAGCGGTTGTTGAAGGCACTCAAAACACGCTCTTTTGCATCCTTGTAGGTAGAATGAGACGGGTCGGATTCAAAGTCCGGATAGCTGCGGGCGGGCGCTTTGGGCAGGTTGATATCGCCCGGCCGGATTTCATTTCCGGAGGCAAACAGAATGCCGCGCAGGATGGCATTTTCCAATTCCCTGATGTTGCCGGCCCACTCGTGATTCATCAATTGGTCCATTAATGGAGCGGATATCTGCTTGAGCGGTTTATGAATCTCGGCGCAATGCTTCTCCACCAGAAAATTGGCGATCAGCGGAATGTCTTCAACACGGTCTCTCAGGGGCGGCATTTCCACGGGCAGAACGTTGAGTCGGTAATAAACGTCTTCACGAAATTCACCGGACTCGATCTTCATGGCCAGATCCTGATTGGTAGAGGCGATAATTCGGACGTCCACAGAAATGGTTTTGGTATCGCCCAACGGTTTGATCTCTTTTTCCTGCAACACCCGCAGCAGCTTGGTTTGAATGATTGGACTGATGTCCCCGATCTCATCCAGGAAAATCGATCCGCCATTGGCCTCCTGGAAGAGGCCGATCTTGTTCTGAGTGGCATGGGTGAAGGCCCCCTTCCGGTACCCGAACAGCTCGCTTTCTAATATGTTTTCCGGCAAAGTGGGACAGTTGACCGTTACAAATGGTCCCGCACTGCGGGGACTGAGCGAGTGGACGGCTCTGGCGGCCAGTTCCTTTCCGGTTCCCGATTCTCCGGTAATCAACACGGTCATCTCGGTCTGGGCGACCATTTGCAGCGTGTCGAACACCTTTAGCATGGCTGGGCTTTTTCCGACCAGATCCCTAAATGCGGAATTGTCTTTGCATTCGCGCAGCAAACGCAGATTCTCTTTAACCAGGCGGCTGCGTTCCAGTGCCTTCTCCAGGCGCAGTACCAATGCGTCATGATCGAAAGGCTTCGTGATAAAGTCGTAGGCCCCCTGTTTCATGGCCTCCACGGCCACCTCTATGTCCCCGAAACCGGTCATCATCACAACGGTCAGATTCGGGTAGGCCAGCTTGACCTGCTGCAACAGCTCCAACCCGCTCATGCCCGACATGCGGATATCGGTCACGAGCAGATCGACGGTGAGACGATCGAGTTGGTCCAGCGCCATTGCACCGGATGAGGCCACCTCGACACGGCAGTCCATATCCTTTGCCAGGCTTCGCTGGAGCAATTGGAGCATGTCCAGTTCATCATCGACGACGAGAATGGTTTTGGTCATGAATGTCTCACTGCTTGGTTATTCTTTGCGCTTTCACCGGCAAAATGACCGTAAACGTACTGCCCTGCCCGAGTTCGCTCTCCACGGTGATTTCGCCGCCATGATTCTTGATGATGCCATAGCTGACCGACAAACCAAGGCCGGTGCCCTCTCCGGTGGGTTTGGTAGTGAAAAACGGATCGAAAATACGCTTCATGTCTGTTTTTGAAATACCATATCCGGAATCAATGACTTGCACCCTAATAAATTCACTTGGCTTATCGTAGTTTGTGCGAATTTCGATGGTGCCGCTGCCGCCGATAGCGTGGCTGGCATTGATGATCAGGTTGATGAACACCTGCTTGATCTTCTTTTCATCCAGCAGGATCACGGGAATTTCCTCATCGTACCTGCGAATGATTTCCAGATGCTCCACTTCCGCATGCTGTTTCACGAAATTGAGGACCTCATCGATGATTGCATGAATATTGTGGTTTTTTTCTTCGGTTTTGGAGCTTCGCGAAAAGCTGAGAAGATCTTCGACGATGGCCTTGCAATTCTTGACATGTTTTTCGATGATTTTCAGATCGCTGTATTTTTCCGAATCCGGCGCTTCCTCGCGCAGCAGCAATTGTGTGTATCCCAATATGATTCCCATGGGGTTGTTTATTTCGTGGGCAACGCCGGCCGAGAGCTGGCCCAGAGACGCAAGTTTGTCCGCCTGGGCAATCTGCAGCTCCATGAGTCGCCGTTGTTCGATGTCCTTGACCAGATAGTGGATTGTGCCTTCCGTTTCGGTCCGTCCATGATCCAGGCCTGCGCTGACCAGTGCGCGACGGGTCGTATCGTCTTGACAAATCAGAGCGATTTCGGCATTGAAAATCGACCCATGGTCATCGATCTCTTTGAGGAGACGCTCCCAATGGTCGGCCTCCATAAACTCGGCAAAGCTGCGTCCCACCGGTGACGCGCTCTCCTGACCAAGCAGCTTGTGGCCGGACGGATTGATATCCGTAATCGCACCGTCCCTGCGGGTTACCAGGATAATATCTTTGGAGATCTCGAAGATGCGCCGGTACTTGTGCTCGGATACCGCCAGTTCGTTCGTTCGCTCATACACCAATTGCTCGAGGTTCTGGTTGAGGTAGATCAATTCTTTGTGGGTCTCTTGCAGGGCTTGCTTGTCTTTGAGAATTTGTTGATAAATCTTCCAGGTGCGCTCGAAAAACAACGTCACGGCCGCAACCAATGCCAGCATGGTGGTGTTGATGGCGCCACTGAAAGGCCGAATGGTCGACCACATCTGGTCCTTGTGCATCGCCAGCAGGATATCTTTCACCAGATGACCTGCCGAACGAGAAATGGCGAACCCGGAGAGCCCGATGCAGAACCAGAATAAATAGGCCCAGATCACGTTGTTTGGGTCTCGGAGCTTCAGGCCGAATACGAGGCGAAGGCAAAGAAAAGACAACAGGATCATCAGAAGCGAGCCGAAGATATCGACAAACCAAATGGGAACGAAGTGGACAATCATGATGAAACCTTGGTCGCTGTTGACTGACCCTCGTGACAGTAGAGCCGTTTCAATCCCAGATAGAGGCAAAACAGCGCCGGTACGCACAGCAGATGATCCAGTTTGCCAATGTAGTAGATAATGCCCAAGTGCCCGTAGCGGGCCGCCGTATCGATCTGCATACGCCAGTCATCCAACTGCCGGATCCGGATCAGATCGACCTGTTCGTCCAGGAGGTGGACGCCGAAGGTATCGATGTTCCAGAGAATAAACAGCATGGCGCTATATTGGATATAGCGCCATGCTTTCTGCTTTACCAGGTTGCGCTGGCGCAGCCAATAGATCAACAGTCCCATGGAAAAAATGAAAAAAAGATGGCTAAATTGGTGGACGACCAATCCTTCCGGCTCGCCATGGGTCTGGGTGGCCCACACCGGTGTTGCCCCTGCCAGCGACATTGCGATAATAAGGCCGACGATATAGAGTCTGTTCCATTGAGAGGTCATAGGCTTCGCCCTTATGTGGTTACCAATCGGCTATTATGCACCCGGATAGCAGTGGCTTGTCAAGGGGGATACAGCATCAGCGCTAAGTATTTATGCTATTATATCCTTTACATAATCGATACCTTTCAGACTCATGTCCTTTCTGTTCGTGCTCGAACCAAAGAAAAAAAACGTGGCGCTGAGGGGGTGATGCATGGCCCATGCAAGGAAGAAAAGGCCGCAGCCAAGGCCATTGAAGGATCACGGTATGAAGTTGGGTCACCGGGCAGCCCGCAACATCGCGCTGATGCCGGGCGAGCTGCCTTGCGGCTAAAAAAGCTGGTAAAGTCAGCCACTTATGCCATTCCGAGATCCCAAACGGATTTCCCGCCGCCACCGCAACCAGTCAGATTTCCTATCCATCATCGGCTGACAGATGCTATGCCGCAACCGGTCGTTTATGCAGTTTTTGGAGGATCAGCTTATCCGATAGCGCCCATATCATATAGATGCCGATAACCAGCAGCACGAACCAGAACGGGGCACTGATATTGACCGGATCGGATACCAGCCATTGCCATTGGAAAAGATGATCCCGTCCGAACGTGGCCAGCAGATGAGACGGTTGAAACGCATTATTGACATAGGCCAGAATGACAAGCAGCGGCAAAAACCGCGTCACCAGGCTTTTGAGCAGCCCTTCGAAGAAGTAATCGTAATAAACGCGATTGAGCCGGGCATGGTCGATGTTTTTGGCCAGCAGTTTGCCTTTTTCCGGATCCTCACAGGTCAGTGCCTGCTGCCGCAGCGCATACCAATATTGAAACTCATCCTTTAATTCCCGATGACGCTTTGTGTTAAAAACACGCCCCATGAATTTAGTGATGATTACCGCAAGCAGGGCCAGCAGTGCGATGATAAATGCCGGTCCCAGAGGGTGCAGCGGCATCAGCAATCGGTCCAGGACCGCAGCCAGATAGTGCACAGACAGTTCAATCTGCTCCCACGCTTTGTCCATATATGCGTCGATCATTGCCATCTCCAGTCGCCCTCCTCGCGCGGGGCGGAGCAAAGTTCCGCCCCGCGGCAAGGACGTTTGGAAAAAAGAAAGTTAGATCCAGATTTCAAGTTTGAAAAATCTGAAGAACAGGAAAAACAGGGTACAGGCCAACACGATCTTCAGTGTTTTTTCACTGAAGAGCTTTTGCGCGCGGCTGCCCAGCATGCCGCCGGCAAAACCGCCGATGATGATGGCTATGGCCAGCCACATATCCGGAAGGTAGCCGGTCATCAGATAACCAATAAAGGCCCCGATACTGGAAAAGCAGGTGCCGATCAGCGAAATGGGCACAGCCACGTACATGGGCAGCGCCCCCAGAGTGGTCATGGCCGGGACCAGCAGAAAACCGCCGCCGATGCCGAAAGATCTGGAAACCACGCCGATACCCACGCCTAAAATGGCGAACAGCAATGGATTGATGCGGAACTCTTCGCCCCAGAACTTGAAACGGTAGTTGGTCAGTCCGGTTTGGACAGGTTCGATGCGGCCCATCTCAACCGAAGTTCCTTCGGATTTGGCCCGGGCCACGGCTTCGTTGAACTTTTTGACCATGGCCTTGATATTTTTACGTTTCTCCATGGCTTTAGGTGTCAGCTCCATGAGCGTTTTGACTCCCATAATGACCACCAGAATGGCCAGCCACTCCTTATAGGCCTTCATGGGCAGGTATTGGGAGACATATTTGCCGAGCCAGATCGAACCGATAAAGATGCCGACGCCGAAGGAGATGCCGACCGGCCAGGCCACGCGTTTTTCCACCTTGGCATACCGCCAGAACGATCCCAGGGGTGAAAAGAGCGTCAGCGCCATATTGGAGGGTTTGAGCACGTTGGCGGCGTTGATGCCCACGGGCCCCATGGTTTGCACAATCAGCACCTGAAACGCCGCCATGAGCATGCCGCCGGCGGCTCCGATCATAGAGAAATAGGTCCCCACGATAATGGCGCCGATAATGATCCAGATCGGATTCATGTAGCGAAAGCCTTTGGAAAGCCAGAACCCGTTTTTGGTAACCGTATACGAGGCGCTTTTTGTGCCGTTGATGTAGACATCGAACTGCGTACCGGGGGGCGTGTGGCGGAACGTCTTGAATGAGACGGTGTACTTACCGCTGGATTTGTCAAGTTTAATGGAGGTACCCTTGTCCCAGTACTTGCCGCTGGACTGATCGGTAATCACGCTGCGGGCGAAAACGACGACATTGCCCCTTTGGTTGCCCTCTTTGACGATCGTGTTGATCCCATAACTGTTTTCATGCGCGTATCGCAGGAAATTCCACTGGGCTTCCGTGGAGATGGGGCCCAACATGGACTGGGCCGTCGCATCGATGTCGCTGAACTTCTTATTGAGGTAATACATGGTTGTGGAGTAGATCCCATTGCCCTTTCCAAGCAGCACGGAGGGTCCTCCGAACTTTTTCTTGCCCTCTTTGCCAAAGGCATCCGGATTGGTGGTGATCAGGTAATAGAGCGGTGGAATAGCGGTATCCGCGTCAAACTGACTGTTTTTCATCACCTTTTTAAAAGTTTTGATCTCATGCACCCCGTTGGTGTCTTTCACCGCAAACATCTTGTTTTGCGCGATGGCGATGTAAAGATCCTGCCCCGCGTCGATTTGGCCTTCGATGGTAACCGTGTCCCCGGCCTTGTACGAAGATGCCGAAACAGACCCGCTCGAGGCGCATATCCCGGCGCTGGTCCAAGCCAGAACCAGTGCCAACGCAATCATAATTCCTTTTCGCATACAATTCCTCCTCGTGTGTAAGTTAACAGATCCGAAGGACCCGATTATTGAAACCTTTCGGAAATGCCGAACCGGTTGTCACCCGCCCATGCGGTCGACATTGTTCTTGAATTTCAAATATTTCTCAGCCAGCTGGCCGCCGGCAAATCCAAAGACCGCACCTATGGTCAGCAAAATCACGGCATCGGCCATGGCGATCAAAGAAAAATCCCACATTATTTTGTACAGATGATTGACGGCAAGGATGGTAATGCCGGTGTTGGCCAGGCCTGCACCGAGGCAAAGGATGCGCCGGAAAGGCATGCCCGTACGGTCTCTTTCAACCAACATGTAACCCGTCAGGGCCGTGTTGAATCCCACGATCCAATCCAGCAGGCTCGACAAGGTTTGAGCGGCCATCAGACCGCTTAAAAAATGAATTAAAACAATGTTGCCGCCAACTCCGGCCAGAACGGCTAGACCGATTTGCCATAGCCGCGATGTCAGGGGGGTATTTAAAAAGGGAAAAAAATCTCTTGCCATCAGCATCTCGCCACCTCTTTATGTAAAAACAAAGCCACGTCCTCGGTTTGAGGGCTTAATGAGCAAGGGACATGCCAAGCCACAGGCTCGACCCGGAATTGGCCCATTACAAAAAAGTCACCATTTAACAATTTGTTTTTTTTAAACATTCATTTGACAATGGCGATTGTATGACCACAACGATCCTGTCCGGAACAGCCCTCGTTCCATACGGTAAGTGCAAATAAATTATTGCGCCATCGCCGAAGCCTTTGGTGGTGGTGGTGGAGGGGCGCCCTAAAATTATTGCATTGCCATATTTTTATTCCACCTTCAGGAGCTGAAGAGGCTCAAAACGTCATGATAAAAAAGTCAACCTGTCACTGAGATACCCTAAACCAATTGTATTTATTATCTTTAATAGCAATCGATTCATGGATCCGGCATCAGGTCGTGTCGTTGCAAATGGTATGGATATTGCTTCGGAGGGGGCACAATACCTAACACCGAAGCGGTTTATCCATTGGAGAAATCGTTCCAATACCATTTGATAAATGTGAAGGAGTAGCGAAGATGAAGAAATCTGTGTTCAGCATTTGCGGCATGTGCACGGTACGCTGTCCTATTCGCGTGGAAGTGGAAGATGGCGAAGTGACCTGGATCGAAGGCAGCCCGAACGATCCTGGAATGCGGGGCAGACTCTGCGCCAAAGGTTCGGCCGGTATCGCCATGCTCTACGATTACGAGCGGCCTCAATATCCCATGATCCGGGAGGGAAAGCGCGGTGAAGGAAAATGGCGTCGCGCCACATGGGATCAAGCCCTGGACTACATCGTCGACAAACTCAAGGTCATCATAGACAAGTACGGAGCAAAGGCCATCGCCCTCAGCGACCGCGGCGGGCCTTTTCGAGATATTCATCGCAGCTTTTTGCGGGCTATCGGATCACCCAACTACTTCAATCATGACTGCACCTGCGCGCGAAACACGCAACATGCCGCCATCTCTCTGTTCGGCGGCGGGCGCAAAACATTCAACTACGATTACAAGCAGTGCCGTCACCTGGTGCTCTATGGCCGTAACGTACTGGAATCGTTTCGTGTAAAGAATGCCAACACCATCATGGATTTCATCGAGGGCGGCGGCAAGATCACCTACATCGATGTCCGTGCCGCCGGAACCGCCATGAAGGCCAGCCGGTTCTGGATGGTGCGCCCCGGCACCGATTACGCACTGAACCTTGGAATCATCCATACGGTGCTGCGGGACAAGCTCTACGATGCCGAATTCGTCAATCAATGGGTCACCGGACTCAAAGAGTTGGAAAGCTTTGTGTCGCCCTACACACCCGAATGGGCGGCCGAAGAGACCGGTATCGACGCCAACGAGATCGTGGCTTTTGCCCACGAAGTGGCCGCCGACGCCCCGGCGGTGATCTTTCATCCGGGTTGGCTGACCGCCCGCTATCTGGACTCCTTTTACGCCTGCCGCACCGCCTATATCCTCAATGTGTTGATGGGGAGCATCGAGGTCCCGGGCGGGCTTTTTTTCCAGAAGGGACCCGGAGATGCCGGTGCGAAAGGACTCAATACGCTGCTCGATACCATTCCCAAACCCGAGGATAAACGCATTGACGGCTGCGGCTGGAAGCACAAACATTTCGAAGCCGGGCCCGGTCTGCTGCATTTGATGTACGATGCCATTTTGAAAGAGGACCCCTACCCGCTCAAAGCCTACCTGGTCTTCCGCCACGATCCGCTGCTCTCACTGCCCGATCCCGAGGCGCAGAAACAAGCCCTGGACAAACTGGATCTGCTGGTGGCCATTGACGCCAATTACAGCGAAACCGCCTGGTATGCCGATGTACTGCTGCCCTCGGCCACCTATCTGGAAAAAGCCAGCATGATCTGCACGGGCAAGGGGCTCAAACCATCTTTCCGTATCCGGGATAAAGCCATCGATCCCCGAAACGAGGCCCGTCCCGACTGGTGGATATTCCGAACCCTGGCGGAAAAACTGGGCGCCGGAAAGTACTTTCCCTTCCAGGAGATTGACGAGTTCTGGCAGTGGCAACTGGACGGTACCGGCGTCAGCCTGGATGAGTTGAAAGCCAAGGGCGCCGTGTCCCTGACCGACAAGCCCATCTGGTTCGACCGCATGAATGATCTGAAGTTCAAGACGCCGTCGGGCAAAATCGAGCTGATCTCCTCACGTCTGGAAGAGAACGGATTCCAATCGCTCAAGCCATACGAACGGCCAAGCCAGCCGGAGCAAGGATCCTTCCGTCTCGCCTTCGGCCGCAGCCCGGTGCACACCCACGGCCGCACGCAAAACAATCCCTATCTGAATGAAATCATGTCGGAGAACACATTATGGATCAATGCGGAACAGGCCGCCCAACTGGGTATCAAAGATAAGGACCTGGTGACGGTCACCGCCGCCGACGGCAGCCACTCGGGTACTATTAAAGCCCATGTCACCCCTTTCATCCACCCGGAGGCAGTCTTTATGGTGCACGGCTTCGGCCGGAAGGTGCCGTGGCAGACCCGGGGATATAACAAGGGGCTGGCCGACTATCGCTTCGAGACCGGACTGCTGCACAATTACGATCCGGTCGGCGGCGCCAATGCGTTGCTGGAGTGCATCGTCACGGTGGCCAAAGCCGAATAAACTGAAGATGACTGTCCATTCGCTATTGATCGATATTTGACCCTATTGGAGGATTTCCCATGAGCAAATATTTTCTATACCAGAACAGCAAACGCTGCATCGGCTGCTACAGCTGCGAAGTGCATTGCAAGGCGAGCAAATCACTGCCCGTCGGCCCCCGGCTGGCCCAGATTATTCCGGTCGGTCCCAAGCTGGTCAATGACTTGCCGCGCATGGCATATATCTATATGCCGTGTTTTCATTGCGAAAAACCGTGGTGCGTGTCTGCCTGTCCCACTGGGGCCATGAAAAAGCGCAAAAAGGATGGCATCGTTTTTGTGGATGAGGCCTTATGCGTGGGTTGCAAAAGCTGCATCCTGGCCTGTCCCTGGGCCGCGCCCCAATGGAACGCGGAAACCGGTAAAGTCAACAAATGCGACTATTGCAAGGACCGCATCGACCGGGGATTGAAGCCGGCATGCGTCGCCAAATGCATTACCCAATGCCTGCACTTTGGTGAGTCGGGTGATGAAGAGCTGAATGAACGGCGACAGCGCTTCGCCAGATCAATCGCGTCATTCGAATAGCCAAGGAGAAGCAAACCCTGCAGTCATGCAATCCACAGGCTGCCCGGTCTGCGTCCGCACCACTTGGAGTGGGACTGCGCCAGACAGACTTGCTTTTCAGTGATAGTCGGCATACTATTTATGTAATATTGAAAGCCGCCCTCTAAAGGGGGTATTTACAAAGGTCGTACCACCATGGCTAACATTCTGGCACTAGATGACATGGAAGATGCCGCGAACCTTATCCGACGCATCTTAAAACGCCTGGGACATGAAGTGAATGCCTTCAGCGACGAAGAAGAAGCTATCAAGTTCGCTGCCAATCACTCCATCGATCTGGCAATCCTTGACATTAAATTGAAAAAGATGAATGGTGTGGAGGTATTGGAAGAACTCAAACAGATTCATCCGCAAATGAAGGCCATCATGCTGACCGGGTATCCGACCATGGAAACCGCCAAGGCTTCCCTCAAACTCGGTGCCAGCGACTATTGTGTCAAACCCATCGATAATGACGAGCTGGAAGCCAAGGTAACCAAGGCATTAGACGGGTAACCCGTGTCATCGGTTTAAAATGTTACCCCTGTCCGGGTTGCACGGGGTGAGGGTGGATCCTCCACATCAGGGTGAAGGGATCTGCTGTGCCAGGTAGTAGAAATATATCTGGACGAACCGGCCGGATATTGTATCGGGCAGTGAAAAGCTCAGGGGCGGATGCTTCATGAAAAACCCTGAATAGACAAAAAAGACCTCATTGGAAAGGCGCTGCAGCATAGAATCCACATCCGCCATATCGACCAGATCATCTGACGCGCCAAAGATGCGGCAGGCGATGGGTCGGTATTCATAGATCAGACAACTTTTTTCTATGATCAGCGGGCAGTGATGAAATTCATCCGGTTTTTGGCTCAAGACAGCGTCGTTGGCCTGGACATCGGGTTCGCGCTGTTGACGCTCGGCGATCCCCGCTGCCATGCGGGATATTGACAGGGCCCGCCGGACGACTTCCATGCGCTGCTCGCCTTTCAAGTGCCGGTTCAGGCGGTAATTTAAATAAATGGCTTCTATCAGGCTCAGCTCCACACGCATGCGGCAGCAAAGATCGGAGTCACAACCACAGCATCTTGCATGACGTTCACTCTCCGGGGCCGCCTGAATATCATTCTCGATCTGCGCCACGAGCGCCTCATATTGCTGAAAGAAGTCCCCAAGGTCAACCACGTGCCGATCTTCAAGAGACGGTTCGCGGATGGTCAGGGGCTTTTCTTTCTTTCCGTATTTTTTCAGCATCTTGTGCTGACGATAGGTGCTGGGGTTTGCCCGGGTCTGTTTTAGCATCTTGGCAGCCGATTTCAATCCCAGCCCTCGGCGCATCAGGTAGGCGGTGACCAGGGTTCCGGTGCGGCCGATCCCGAAACGGCAATGCACCAGGACGCTCTTGCCCAGATAGATGGACTCGTCCAGCCATGCCAGGGCTTGTTCCAGATCCTGGGTATCGGGAATGCTTTCATCGGGGATGGGCAGGTAGTAAACTTCAAAACCGTAGTCGTTTTCAATATCGTGCAGATCGCAATACTCGCCGCAAAGGTTGAGAATCGCGTCAACACCCTGCCGCTTCAATGCTTCAAGATCATCATAGGACATGGGGGCGTGCCCCACAGCAAGTTTCGGCATAATCCAGGTAGGTGTGTAGCTCTCGCTCATGTGTTGGCACTCCGTTTTACTGAAAGATAAAATCAGTGAAAGTCTGGTTTAAAAATGACTCCAGCAGGTGCTCCACAGCTTGTTCGTCCTTTAACCGCATATCCAACAGCCGGGTGACACCCAGCAGGTGGCCGATGCGCTGAAGACCCTGGGCGATGGATGCGCGGTCCACTCCATCCCGGCGGGCGTTCACCAAATCGCCTTCGGTTTTGACGCTGAAGTGCAGGGATTCAAGAACACGCCGGATGAATTGTACCCGCAAAATCAGCCCCTGGGGATCTCCCCCCCCGCCAGTGAAACGGAACCAGACATGACTGGTTTTGGGAGGCTTTTGAAACAGCGTATCGATGATGGCAAAATGGTATCCGAATTTAAGACAAAAATTGAGATAGTGCCGCGCGACAACGGCATAACTGGACAGCATGGCGGATTCGGGACTGATGATGCCCCCGTTCATCACCAGTCGATCATACTCCGCCCAGTCGAAATGGTGATGGTCGGCCCACTGAATATCCGGGTGGAGCAGACCTTGCCACAGAGCGAGCATGGGCTCGCAGATGACATCTTCGATATGGATGGCCGGTTTGGACGCCTGCGCTGCATGGATGCCGCCGCCGACATCCAGGACATAAATCACCATCGGTAATTCACCCACTAGACGGCGTGCCCCTTTTTTGCGCTTCAAGCGGCGATCGCCGATGGTGAACATCTCGTGTACGGACTTTTCATGGGCAAACCGGAGAATGTCGTGCATGGATCGGCAGGCCTGAGGGGCAAATGACGGGGCATGCGGATCGATCAGCTCCAGCGGTGTGATAAAACTCATGGCGGCTTCCAATTTGCGCAGCAGGGGATTTTGATTTTCGCCGGGTCCGAGATGCCGGTGCTTCGATGTTTGGTCCCGGCTGCATCCGGCGTAGATTTTCCCCGCACCGGCATCGACTGTCACATGATCGCCTTGGGTCAGCATCTCATTTGCTCTCTCGGCCTCAACCAGTGTGGGGATATTGAATTCCCTGGCCACCGTCTGGAAATGACCGGCCACGCTGCCCCCCTCCAAAACAACTGCATTGACTCGATCCAAAATGGAAATGGTGCGCGGCGAAGCGCTCTTGAGTACGACAACGCTGTTTTGCGGTATACTGGCACGATCGACTTCTCCGTCTATTTTATGCACAGGCCCGCATCCGGTCCCGGCACAGGCGCATACACCTCCCTGGTAGAGCAGCTTGGCGGCGGTCAGATCGACTGAGCCGCCCGTTCGGTTCATCGACCGAGGGGGTGTCGTTTGCATCAACAGGGGGCGGCACTGCAGCAGAACCGGATCGCCTGAAGATGGCCGGCACCACTCAATATCGCAGGGCTGCTCCAGAAGATCCTCCAATTGCATGCCCCATCGGACAAGCGTGGAAACAGTCGCCCTGTCCAGCGGGGAATCGGTGGTGTCCGATACCTGGGACAGGTAGCGTTCGGCGTGCAACTCAACACCGTTTTGTCCACGCGGGATGGACAGCACCGAGGCTGGACGCCGCCCGCTGACCAGCGCTTCTCCAACACCCCGGACGTAGTGAATGGAAAACGTCTCCATCATATCCGGGGTGGGTCCCCGGGTATAGACCACACCGCTGACGTCAGGGTCCAGCATCTCCATCACTATCACCGCCATGGGGGTTTGCCTGTCTTCCAACCCGGCACGGATCCGGTAGTACAACGTAGCCGGGGCGAATTTACTGGCAAGTACCTCACGATAGGCACTGAGCAGATCAGGGGGGCGTACATGCAGACAGCTGTGGTATTGCCCGGCAAAGGTTGTATCCGAGTCTTCGGCAACGGCACTGCTGCGCACGGCCAGCAACGGATCCCCCTGGCACCGTTCGAGCAAGGCCTCCAGTTCATCCCGGATATCTTGCTCCAGCCTGGCAGGGATATCGATCTCCATCATGGCGGTCGTCAGGGTTTGCGATACCGAATCAAGCGTTGAAGGGTCATCGGGATGAATGCGCGCCAGCGCCTGATCGATGACGGGGCGCAGCCGATTATGCTCGATCAGACATTCGAAAGCGTTGGTGGTGATGACAAAGCCCAGCGGGACCGGCAGTTGCAGTTGGCCACCGGCCTCCATCAGCGCGCGGGCCTTCCCGCCGACCTGATGCGGATCATTTTCCATCACGCGGGAAAGGCTGAGCGTATGAGGTCGTTCCGGCTGATAACCGACGGCTGGCGCCTCCAGCAAGTACCGGATATATTGATCGAATTTAGTATGATACACTTTCAGGTCGGCGTAGCACCCCTGGCACATCTGGGCGAGCAGATCGACGATACGGCCCACAGCATGGGAAAAATCATTGTAACATGCGTAAATCCGGTTTGCATCCACCGGCAAGGCCTCAAAATAGATGCGCTGCAACTCGGCCATGCTCTCATGCGCATGCTGGTCGTATTCCAGCAGCATTTTGAAGGCCTCGTATCTTTCCTTGAGGACGGTTCCAGGTGAGAACACCTGGTAGGTCCAATATTTAAACAAATCACCAATCATGGGTCACCATCCGCCTGCGGCTTTCCGTCTGAAAGGACATCATAATAGCATATCGCCCGATTGATTGAAATCGCCCGTGAGATCAGACCACTATAGCATATTTTTGGGGATTCATGCATCACCCCAACCCGACGTTGCGCAGATCGGGACCTGAGGGAGGCGTACAAATCGCTTCTAGTGAATTGGCCGGGATTGGGACAGGTGGAGAGTTTGCGGCACAGCATGATGTTGCCGGGCAAATATGAATTTCCAATGGTTCTTGCAGACACTCGTTGACAGTACTTTGCCTTTGAACCACAGTTTCGGCACGGCCACATCCATCTCAACCTGGGTTCGTTCAAGCAGGCAATCCCCTTGTCCGGTCAGGATATAGTATTCCGTTTTCACATACGACGAAACGTTGACACTGCCTTGTATGAAAGGAACCGTTATGACACGGCTGTGGATTTCCGCCGGCAGACCGGTCTGTTTATGCAGCCAGGCGACGCCTTCAATCGTCGCTTTGCTGGTAGTGAAAATGAAAGCGAAGCCGAAACAGACACGCCCGTTGATCGAGCGCCGCTCTCCGTTGAAATGAAAGGAGACCTGCTGTCCGTCGTCAGGTGAAAACGGTGAATCACCCATCAACTCCTCCAAAGTAACCGTTTCTTCCAGTGCTGCACGGAGTTGCCACGAAACATCTTTGCCGTTTTCTTCCGCGGCCAGCAGGTTCTTGCGGATCCGGTCCCGGCGTCCCGGTGAATAGTCGATGACAAGGCGGCGGTCTTCCTGCACCCTGCCTCTCAGGTCGTAGGTCAGCTCATGTTGAACCAGACGCCCGGGCACCCAATGGTAAGACGATCTGTAAGCTGCCGCTTTTTCCCATAGTTGCGACATGCTCTGCGGAGTGTCTCCCGCCTGAACGTTTCCAGTCGGTCCAAAGCATGAGAGCATCACTGCCAGAAAAATCAGCCTGTACTGTTTGCCGAATCGTTTCATGTTTCCCTCGCCAAATGATAATGCATTCATCCGCTTCACCACGCTCTTTTTCGATGTCGTTCATTGATTTCAATGTACCGCCGACGCCGCATCAAGTGAAGTTAAGTGATGCAAATTAAGGTTAAGAACCCATAGATTTCTTAATAAATCTTTACAATGGCAGCGGTATGAAGATACTTGATCGAATAGACGGACTGAAAATATAATGATACGAGGAAACAAGCATGCATATCGTGATCACAAATGACGACGGGTATGGCGAACCGGGAATCGAGATGTTGCGGGCTGCGGTGGAGCCTTTGGGCCGGGTCACCGTCGTCGCACCGGCAGAACCGCACTCGTTTGCCGGACACCGCGTCACAATGAAACAGGCCATCCGGGTCGATGAAGTGAAACGGCGGGAGTATTCGGTACACGCAGCGCCCGCGGATTGCACACGCCTGGCCTTGAAGCGTCTGGCAACAGATGCCGACTGGGTCATCGCCGGTATCAATCCGGGCGCCAATCTGGGAACGGACATCCACCAGTCCGGGACGGTGGCAGCGGTGCGAGAGGCGGCGATCCTGGGCGTTAAATCCATCGCCATTTCCCAATATATTGGCCGAGGAGAGACCATAAACTGGGAACATACGCGTCACCATGCCGCCAGGGTGATTGCCGACCTGATACTCAAAGCACTGAAACCCGGCCAATACTGGAATGTGAATCTGCCGCATCCTTTCGGCGGCACATCACCGCTGGAGACGTTGATATGTCCGCTGGACAGGAATCCTCATGACTACACCTATCGAAGGGCCAACAATACCTACCGGTACCAGGGCATCATCCACGACCGGCCGCGCGACCCCGGCGGTGATGTGGATGTCTGTTTTGGAGGAAAGATTTCGGTAACGAGATTGGAGATTTGATCCGTTGCTTCAGCCGTGTTGCGACACGTCCGGCCGCCGGCACCCGACGATAACCTGCGTGCCGCCTCGGCGATCCTGTGGAACATCCATCGATTGCTCCGGCCCGCTCCTTGTGGCATATTGATAGCCGCCGCGCACTCCCTTTTTAGAGAACACGATTTGCCACAACTGGTTTCGCCGTGATCTGAAACTTCCCGCACATGAAAGGAGATAATAGGTCCACATGCGGAAAAACCGCTTATCATACATGGTTTTGATGCGATCCCAGTTTGTGGCGAAATTGTGATGCCATGCCATGAGCGTCTTGTCATAGTGCGTCCCGAAGCTGTGCCAATCCTCCAGGACCATCACGCCCTCGCCGGCCGATGTGATCTGGGCGGCCGATGGAAGCATTGAATTTGGAAAGATATACTTGCGGAGCCACTTGTCCGTTGAATGCCCTGATCTGTTTCGCCCGATGGTATGCAATAAAAACAGACCGTCCGATTTCAGGCAGCGCCTGACAACCGTCATAAAGGTCCGGTAGTTGCGGGACCCGACATGCTCAAACATACCGATACTGACGATACGGTCAAACTGCCCTCGCAATTCACGGTAATCTTGAAGTTCGATGGTGACGTCGAATCCCCGGCAGTAATCCCTGGCAAATGCCACCTGCTCTTTTGACACCGTAATGCCGTATACTTTGGCCCGGTAATTTCTGGCGGCCCACCTGGCGAAACCTCCCCAGCCGCAGCCGATATCCAAAACCGTCATACCGGGTTTCAATCCGATCTTGCGACAGACGAGGTCCAGCTTGTTCTGCTGAGCCTCTTCCAGCGTCATTGCGTTTTCCCAAAAGGCGCAGGAGTAGTTCATGCGCTTGTCCAGCATATTGGCGAAAAGCCGGTTGCCGATGTCATAGTGCCGCTCTGCAACGACGCGCGCCTTTGAGCGGCGTTGCATATTGACGATCTTGGATGTCAGGGCGACCCTCAGAACCTCACGCTTTTTCTTGATCTGCTCATCCAGATAGGCGCGCAGCACCCTGTCGAAAAACTGATCGAGCGCTTCACAGCTCCACCAGCCATCCATATAGCTCTCCCCCAATGCAATCGACCCTCCCGCCAATACCCTATCGAAAATCCCGGGGTTATGGACGCGGATGTCCCAGGCCCTTGTCCCGTCAATCCGGACGTTTATGGGGGCCAGCAAGTCCTCTACGGCTTCTTTTGCGCTGGATCCTTTCATGACGTGACCATCGAATTTCGGTCAATAGCTGTTTACGAATAAACCAAATGGGTCGCACATCATATCGCATGTGAGGCGACTCGTCTCAAATGGTTTTCCAATTCAGGCGCCGTAATGCCAAGGTGATACCTTTTCTCGACACGTTTGCGGCTTTCAAGGGACATCGATGTCCTTAAATCGGCAGACGAATATAAACCCGTGATGGCATCATACCACTGTTTTAATGTAGTGGTCAGAAATCCCTGCCGGCCGTGATCGATGATATCCCTGTTGGCGCCGATGTCGGAAGCGACCACCGGCACGCCGCACGCCATGTATTGAATCAGCTTATAACCGCATTTTCCTTTCGCCCAGGGAGTGTCGGGCAGAGGCATGATCCCCACATCAAAGGCTTGAATGCTTTTGACTTCCGTATGTTCAGACCAGGGGCGGCATTCGAACGGTTCCCGGGAAAACTGATCTTCATTGGCTCCCACGAGCATCACTCTGATGCCCAGCTGCGTGTGCAACTCCCTGAGCAGGGGCAGGACCGGCTTCAGATAGACGGCTGTGGTAGGGGAGCCGATCCATCCAATGGTAAATCGGGTGTCCTCTTTAGCACCGCGCATTTGATATCGCGCCAGATCAATCACCGTCGGGAGCACCACGACATTCCTCGCACCGGCGACATTCTGAGCCCGCTCTGACAAGTAGCTGTTTCCGGCGATCACAAGTTCGGCGCACGCCATGACCGTGTCAATTTTGCGCCCCAATATCCGTCTGACCATGGGATTGGGGTGCAGATCATATTTATGAAAGATGGCATCGTCATAATCGACGACATAGGGGATCCTCTCGCGGTGAATGACTTTTTCCATAAGCGCCGGCAACCATGGGAATATCTCTTTTTCAAGCCATATCAGGTCGTAATGGCGCAATGCGTTCATCAAACCGACGCGCTTCAGGTAAGACACGAGCATATCGCTCCATCTCCGATGACCTTTTTGGTAAAAGTGCGTCAAATAGGATTCCTGATAAAAGGAATGGACATCAACCTGCCAACCGCGCTCTTCCAGATAGGGCAGGTATTGCAAGGTGCGAAGCCGGCTGCTGGCCCCGGACCGGCTGTATCGGCTAAGCAAAAGTACCCTGGTCATATTCTTTCCATCTCGAAACGAATTTCATAGCACGGTATCAGCCAGCAGAAATTTTCCTCGTACAGCTCTTTAAGGTAGATGTTCATGTTGAACAGTGTCTGGGCAATTTTCTTTAATCCAAAGCGCACATAAAAGGGCCGTGGTGATTTAAACACCAGCTTGACGGTCTTGATCTCAAAGTTTATGTCCCTTTGATATTTCGGGCATTGCCTGGAAAAGAGCCGATCGTTGGCGAAGTAGGAAAAGGTGTACAGTCCGAACGGTTGCCGGTGCGTCGAATCAGAGTAATAATAGGGATTCGAAAAGTGTGGAACCACAACCATCAATCGGGCCTTTTTGATCATGACCCTGCCCAGTTCGGATAAAATCTGATCCAGGTTATCCAGATGCTCAAAACAGTGGTATGAGTAAACCGCCGAAATGCAGTTTTCGGGAAACCGGCGCAATACGGTGTAGATGTCGCCCACAATATCGACGCCCTCATTCGGCAGCAAATCGATGCCGATAGCATCGGCATGCCGTTTGCGCTCACCGCAACCCAGTTCGAGGGACAATGATTGACCATCGCTGATTCTGGATCGAATCGTCTCGGGAAGGTCATTTTGAACGTTCATATGCATCGTTTCATTTAGCTTTACCGGTCGAAATCGACTTTAAAAGGCTTTTTTCTTTATCCGAAAGAAAATACCTGACCGCAATCAAGAGAAAAACAGATAGAACCAGACCATAGCCCGCCATTCTGTATGACAGGGATTCGATAATTGCAAGCGCCGCCATCGTTCCAAGGGCTGCATGTATCAGGATCAGCTTTTTTCTGATTTCAACGCGATCCGTTCCAAGCAGACGCTGAGCAAAGAAAAAAAGACAACCGGCATCAAAAACGGTGCGCAACGCCCACGTCACGGCCACTCCGTTTATCCCCCATATCTTGATGGCGCTGAAAACGACAATCAGATAGATGGGCAGTTCGCATATATGCAGCATCCCCGTGATTCGAGGTCTTCCGGCCCCCTGAATAAACCCGAAGGATACATGTCCCAGGCAAAGAAACAGCATGCCTGTGGATAAAAGCTGTGCGACACGCAGACTCTGGTTCCCGAACGATTCGTCCAGCCAGAACCTCAAACCTTCAGGTGCGAAGCAGACGATGGTCAGAACGATCGGAAAGGTAATCATGAAAACGTACTTTAATCCACTGTCCAGCAAAAAGGCGCTTCTGCGGCGATCGATGTCATAACTTGCGCTGATGGCCGGAAAAAGCACGCTCATCAACGCCACGGGAATCAGGACAATCTTGGTAATAACCTCGCTGGGCGTTGCATAATACGCGACGGCCGAAGTGGAGATCAATACCCCGATGATAAAGCGATCCAAATAAATCAACAAGGGGTTGATGATATTACTGACCGTCATCCACCCGCCGAAGCGTATGAGTTCTCCGAATATTTTCGGATTTAAGCGATAGTCGCGCAGTATGTTTTTATCCACCTTGCAACAAAAATAGAACTGTACAAAAGAGGCCGCCAGCCTTCCGGCAGTCAATACACCGATGATCGCCGGAAGTTTGACCGAAAACGGCATGACCGCCAACGGCGCAACAAAGGAAAATATCCCCAGCGGGATGCGTACGGAATTGACCAGATCGAATCGCTGGTAAGCTTCCAGTATGCCGCGAAACCCGACACTGATCATGATAACGGGGATGAAAACAGCAAGTATCAGCAGGGCATCGCTGGTCTCCTGCTTCAATTCGAACGGGACCTTAAGCAGTTCAAAAGCAATATAGTGGGTGTTCAACCCAAAAATGAAGCCGATGCAAACCGAGAGCAACAGCATGGCGGCCAGAGCCGTACAGATGGTGGAAGGGATCTCCTGCAACCGGCCCTTGCCGATTTTTTCCGATACGACCTTTGTCAGGGCCCGCCCTATTCCCAGGTCCAATAAGCTCAGATAGCCGATGATAACCCAGGCAAGAGTCAGAATGCCAAACCGGTCTTTGCCGATACCTTTGATGATGAGGGGAATAGAGAAGGCAGCGACGATCAGAGGCGCACCGTAACCGACAAAGTTCAAAACAGTGTTTTTGGCCAGCAGTGGGATACCATCTCGATGGGGAGCGTTTTTCATAAAGATGTCATTGATCAGCGTATTAACATTCTATTGTGGATCTCTCCATGCGCCATCCGGCTGTTCCTTGTCGCGGTGCTTTTCTAATGCCCTGTCTGACTCTTTTTAATTCTATCTGCTTCGCGAATAAACGCATCGATTTCTTTGCTGAGCATCAACGGCAACAACTGTTTGATTTTCGAATCATCGAAATTCCACCATTCCAATGCCAATAGTTGGTCAATGATCCTATCGTCGAATCGATTTCTCACTTTCCTGGCAGGATTGCCCGCATAGATGGCATATGGCTCGATATCCGTCGAGACAACGGCACGGGCTCCCACGACGGCGCCGTCGCCAATATGCACGCCGGACATAATGACGGCCCCCGAACCTATCCAGACATCATTGCCGATGACCACGTCCCCTTTTGTTTTGGGGTGTCCTTTAATATGCCGCGCCTCTTCCCATAAAGCCGGAAATGGGTATGTCGTCGCCCAATCGACCCGGTGCTCTCCACCCAAAAATATGTTGACGCCATCAGCAATGGAACAAAAAGCACCTATTTTCAGAGTGGCGCCTTCATTCCAAGTCCTGATTTTGGGATTACCATAAGTATGCCGACCGATCTCATATTGAGGATACTTATGATCCAGACGTCTTGTCTTTCGAAACACGATGCTCTTGATTCGTTTTTTCAGCTGGCTGGCAAATTCCACTGGCGGCGTCCTCATTGATTCCCGGCTGAGTTTTTTGCCTTCCGCCGCAACGTGACGGTTTTGGCCCGGACTCGGCATCGGCCCCCTCTTTCAAGTCCTCTGCAAACGGCATTACGTCACGCCGACGGCGCGATTGATACCCGGTAGAGCCACTATCTTCATTTTGAGACGGCTTGTATTAGAAATACATCCTTTTGTCAAAAATGGAACCCGGTGCAGATTTCGGTTGGTACAACATACCGTGAATATAGCCGATACTGCAATGTAATTCCGTCCTCCCGGAAAAGCCCCGATAAATCGAACGGACGACAATATCGCCCGAGCTGGGCCAAGGTGACGCTCCGGGCGATCGTTCAAACCTGATGTATGATGAGCCCGGGGGTTTTAAAACGGCATTAATGCGGCGAATGAAAGCAACGCGGCGGGACGTTGCGGAAAACGATGGTTATGAAGGAAAAGATGGAATGATGACACTGACGATTCCCGGATTACCAGCCCGACCAGAAACCGTACTGTCCCTTGACGGCCGATTTGACCTCGCCTGTGGGGATGTACGCAGCCGCCCCGATTATTGTTGGTTTGAAGGATTGTTCCAGATCGAGCAAACCCGTAATCCCCCAGGCTGCCAGTTCATCGAGTGTCAGCGACGTCCCGCTGACGGGATCGGTGTGCGAAGCGAAATGGACGACGGGAATCTTTGCCGCCCCCAGATCGATCAGCATCCCGGTCTTGCCGCCAGTATAAAGACCCTTTACGCCGCGAATGTCGAGAGGGCAAAAGACTCGCAGCACACTAACGTCAGGCGGATCGACTTTCTCACTAGTGTCGATTTCGAGCGGAAGTCCGGCGCCAGTGCCTGTGAGGTACGCCTTGAACGCCCCCTGCGCACCGGTCAGCTTGAATCGCGTCAAACCACCGGAGGGTCCCCACGCGACACCCCGGTTTCCACCAGGCTCGATGGACCATTTCTGAGCATGGATTATTCCAATAAAAACATATTTGACCGGCAGGCGTCACCTCGACATACTACCCGAATAAAAAATCTCGGCGGAAGAAGAACACTATGCCACCGTGTGCATGCAGCTAAGCAACTCGCTTACAGAAACGGTTGCAATACCGGAATTGATATCGGACATGGCGTAGGGAATGACCAATTCATCGTTGTGAATCATCGCGCCGCAGGAATACACGACATTGGGTACGTACCCTTCACGCTCTTTCTCATGCGGGGCGAGCAACGGTTGGTTTAAGCGGGCAATGATTTTCATGGGTTTTTCAAGATCCAGCAGCATGGCCCCGATGCAATATTGGCGCATGGGCCCGACGCCATGGGTGAGCGCGATCCACCCCTTATCAGTTTCCAGGGGCGATCCGCAGTTGCCGATCTGAATGAATTCCCATGGGTATTCGGGTTCCTGAAAGATATAGGATGTTTGCCAGAAGTGGATATTGTCAGAAAACATGATCTGGTTGTTTTCACCATCCTGGCGAGACAGCATGACATAACGGCCGCCGATTTTCCGCGGAAAAAGGGCCATGCCCTTGTCTTTGACGGCTTTGCCGTTGAGAGTGAGCACATTGAAGGTGATGAAATCCTTTGTTTCAATCAATTGCGGCAGGATCGCCGTGCCGTTGTATGCGGTATAGGTGGCATAGTACGTGGCCTCCTGCCGGTCATCAAAAAATTGAACGAACCGGGCATCTTCGATGCCTCGGCTTTCGTTTTTCGATACCGGGAAGATCACCCGTTCGGAGATGCGGTGATCGGCATGAAAACTCACCTCGTAGTTGGAATCGGCCAGCCAGCACATAATCTCGAAGGTTCTGTTTTGGCGTGCTTCGGAATAGAGCGGCGCCAGGCGCAGCATTTCCATCTGTTCCAATAACGCCTTGTAGGCGAAATCCTCCGGCAGCCGGTCTAGAATGTGGGCGCTGATTTCATCGGCGGCTCCCATTTCGTCCAACTTGCGCCGGAACGGATTGCGCTTGTAAATTGGGTCCAGTCGCAGATCCGGTGTCTCTACAAAATCGCTGATGGGGTCGAAAATAATGCGGTTGCGCCGGTCAAGGACGCCGCTGCGAAAGACGATGGACGAGATATGCCCTTCGCCGGTGGCCCGCAGGCTCATGATAAAACGCAGGCTCCCCTTTTTCAGGTGGCTCTGATCCGGGTGGACAACGATGGAAGGATTGAAAAGGGCGGCCGATTCAATGGAGTATTCCTTTGTGAAGTATGCGCCGATAAGGGATTTTTGCACTTCGCTGAGCATTGTGCCCCTCGGAAGATAATCTTTCACCACAGCTAGGTGCATTTTAAAAATGTGCCCGATGTCTTCGTGCCTTCCGGCAAAATCGAGTCTTATCTGCGCCATTAAAGCCTCTGCCGCCGTGGATGGTAAGCTCAATATGCGCTTGATGATCTTGGCAATGCGATGCTTTTCATCGGGAAGATGAAACCGGGTGATCACCCGCGAGGTATCGCCTACGATTTTAATCGCTTTTCTTTTAACGTTAAGTTTTTGACCCTTTGCGGGGTGCATATCATTTCGTCCTTGATGTCGATCAAAGTTTTTGCCTTGAATGTCAGGGTGCATTGAGCTTATTGGATTCATCATCCAACCCGACAAACCCAAAAAACTTCTACAACGGCGGCCGGGAATGGGTGAGGCAAAGCGCCGTCAAATCCTCGATGACGGCCGTACCGGCACACATGACCGTGTCCGCAGCGCCCCAGTAGATTTTCACCGTACCGTCGTTTTCCGGAACAGCCCCGCAGGTAAAGACCACATTGGGCACATAGCCGTTGACTTCCCAGGGATCCTCGGGCTGCAGGATCCATTGATCGGAAACACCGATGACAGTGGCCGGATCGTCGAGGGCATGCAGGGCTGCGCCGAGTCGATAGACGGTTCCGGACATGGTCTTGAATACGCCGTGATAAATGTGCAGCCAGCCCTTGCCGGTTCTGAACGGCGGCGCGCCGGGGCCGATTTTCATTTCGTCCCAGTGATAGGCCGCCGGTTTCATGATCACGCGCGAGTCGCCCCAGTGAACCAGATCGGGAGAATAGGATATCCAGATCGACCAGGGTGATATTTCCGAATGCGGCCGGTCCAGCCGGGCATACCGGCCACCGAATGTTTCAGGAAAAATGACAGCGTTGCGCAGGTCGGCTTGGGTGATCAGGGCAATACGTTCCACGGTTGCGAAATCCCGCGTCCGCGCCAGGCCGATGCGCACGCCGTGCCGCGAATAGGCGCTGTAAGTCAGCAGGTAGCTGTCATCAACCGGGCAAATTCTGAGGTCCTCGACCCCGAAGGCTTCATATTCGGCAAAAACGCCATCGGTCGCCGGTAAAAGAAACGGCTGGGGGTGCACCTTGAAGGAAAACCCGTCGTCGCTGTCGGCCCGGCCGATGATGGAGCGTCCGTTGCGCAAATGCGACCTGAACAGCATGATGTAACGCCCGCCGTGCCGGACAACGCCCGCATTGTGAACGGTCGCCACCGGATACGGCACGTCATGCCTCGTCAGCACAGGGTTGTTTTTACAGCGTTGAATGATCGGATGGTGAAGGGTCATGGTTTTTTCCCCGGGGCCTGCTCAAGAAGCCGGCTTGGCGCAGTCCGGCAATTGTTTCGTAGACGTTCACATAGTCATCGACCATGCGCTTGACCGTGAAATGCCGTTCAACGTGGCGCCGGCAGGTTGCGCGGTCTATGGTTTGAATTTGCGCAACCGCGTCAACGGCCGTATGGACGGTGTCGACCAGGAACCCGGTTTTGCCGTTATCGATCAACTCGGGCATGCTGCCCCTGTCAAAGGCGATCACGGGCGTGCCGCAGGCCATGGATTCGACGACCGACAGACCGAAGGGCTCATCAAAGGCGATGGGGTGCAACAGCGCGCAGGCCTTACCGAGCAACAGGCTGCGTTCAGCGGGACCGACGCTGCCGATGTAAGACACCTGGTTTTTGTCCAGGTGCGGGGCGACATAGTGATCGAAGTAATCCTGGTCTTGAACAATGCCCGCCAGGATCAATTTTTTGTCGCAGGTCTTGGCGATCTCCACAGCCTCACGGACGCCTTTGTCCGGGTGCATGCGTCCGAAAAAAAGCAGGTAATCGTCCGGATCGGGCTGAAAATCGAACTGGACGAGATCGATGCCGTGATGAACGGTTTTGGTATAATCAAGTCCCGGGGCCCGGTCGGCGTCGCTGATGGCGACATAGAAGGTTTTGCCGTTGTATTTTTTATACACCGGCAAAACTCCGGGCGACGAAAAGCCGTGAATGGTGGTCACGACCGGGGTGGTGGTCAGGCCGCTGTAGGTTAGGGGCAGATAATCGAAGTGGTTGTGGATAATGTCGTAGGCACCGGCACGCTCGAAGAGTTCCGAGATGTGCAGGCACTCCCAGACCTTGGGGATGAGTGAGCGGTTCTCTTCATAACCCTGGGGGCAAACGCTACTCAGTTTGGCACTGGTCTGCGAGTCGGCGGTTGCAAACAAGGTGACATCATGACCGCATGCAACCAGCCCTTCGGTTAGAAGAGAGGCTACATTTTCCCAGGGCCCATAGTGCCGTGGCGGTGTGCGCCAGGCGATCGGCGCGAGCATGGCGATATGCATGGCTGCTCCTTTACTCCCCGGCTTTCGGGGAGGCCGGCCGGTTCACAATCTCCTCGGCATAGAGCCTTTGCAGCGTTATCATTGAAAGCAGCCAGGCCAGGGAAGATTCAGCGCCTTCGTTCTGGTTGATGCCGTCGGCCATCAAGCCGTCGCGACAGCCGCCGGTAATGGGATCATAAAGCGGCAAGTTGAGATCGTTGTGCCCCAGAAACCAGTTGAAGCACATGACCGCGCTATCGAACCAGGCTTTATCCCGTGTAATATTAAAAGCTTCCACGCACGCTTCGACCATGGCATTGGCCTCGATGGGCTGCTGGTCGAAACGGGCTTTGAGGCCACCTTTTTCGTACCATCCATTGCTGCCGACAGGCACAAAGTGCCGGTCTCCGGTCTGGATAGTCAACAGCCACTTAAGGGAAAGGAGACCCCTGTCGATCATGTCGTTGCGCTGCAACTGCCGGCCGGAC
>JBNKKC010000011.1:0-8820 GCA_050291625.1 Desulfobacteraceae bacterium | reverse complement strand
CAGCATATCCGGTCAGCAGCCGGTGCATCATTGCCGCCATCGGAACCGAACCGGTCCTAAGCAACAAATGAAAATGGTTCGGCATCAGCGCCCAAGCAAAGCAATCTGTCCGTGCTTCGTGAATCAGTTCGGAAAGCCGATGGACGAGATTTTGCCGATCATAATCGGATCGAAATATCTTTTTACACTCAATTCCCTTGACAATCACATGGTGCAAAGTGCCCGGCGCATCTATCCTCGCTTTTCGTAGCATGGTCCGTTAAAAATCAAATCCAATCGGCATAGAAAAGCATAAAATCATAGGCGTCCCCATTAGGCTCTTACGCGGTAGGTAAGTCCTGCGTTAGCAATAGCTTGTTGAGCTGCCCTTACCAGGGCTTGCGGTGTGTGGTGGGTGTCGGTTCCGATGCAGATGTCGGGTCGGTTGGGATTTTGATCAAGTTCGTACGGTAAAGGTGCTGCTGGAAAGCTGTGGCAATCTATGATGAGCACACGTCCATGGAGGCTTAGTCCGGTTTCGGTTGCCTGAGACAGCCTTTCGTGGTGAGGTTCATAGAATCGCTGGATCAGCGCATCCCGTTCCTCGCAGGACGGGGCATCCCTTAAGGGTGCTCCACTCGATGTCCGCTCGTACACAACCCCCATACCGATGCGTGCCATCACCTCCTCCGAATCATCCTGGAATCGCTCAGGGTCAACGACCAACCGAGAGACGGGAAAGGTGACAATCGCATCCCCTTCCCCGGCATGAGAACCGAACAGGTCATCGGTGTGCGAATCCGTCATCAGCAGCAACTCAACCTCCAGTGCCGGTTTATCAAGCACGAAAGCGGATCGCAGATCAGATGGGATATGCCGAGACGAGTGCGGTATGTGGAGGATCATTTGCCTACGTACATACTATTCTTGAGATGGAAGAGGTCAATACCGATGACGAGTTGGAGTATTGATCAACCCACTTGCTCCGGTTCTTACCGTCAGCCTAAGGTAGCTTAATCCCTTCCCATTTCCCGTTGCCGAGACGTAACTGCACTCCGAGATTGTCCTTTTTGAGGTAATCAAGGATCAACTGAACCTCGGCTTCATCCCACTGCGCGGCTCCGGTAAGAGTGGGGACAGACCTTTCATTGTAAACACGGGCAATCTCAGAAGGATTCATGAATAATCCGAAACGCCGCCTATTGACCTTTCGGATGATCTCTTTCTGCTTGCTGGTCAAACTTGCTGGTGGAAGTTTGTACCACTTCTTGTTACTGGTAACGACACCAAAAAGATTCGCAATAGCTCTTTCAATGACATCAGCGATGGTTTCATTGGTCTTGTTTCGCTCACTGTCAATCAGATCTTTGGCTCTCTCAGAGAGCATAACGGTCACCGCTTTCCTGCCTTCAGCGGCTTGTTTTTCTTTCCATTTCCTTTGCCGATCTTTGTTCGTTGTTCCCATGCACGTCCTTAACATCTAATCGAATTATAACAGGTTTCAGGGACCATATAGTCCCGCCCACATGTTACTTGTAACAGAAATATCAGCTCTTTACAACGTACTTGCTCTGCTTGAGGTGGGTAAGGTCGATGCCGTAATCGAGTTTGAGTATGGCCTTTTCCATGAGCAATTTGGAATCAAACTTCTTACCATAGCGTCCAGTGGAAATTTGAGGGTGCTTGTGGCCCAACACCATGGCAATTACATATTCCTGTACATCTTGTTCCATTAGACGTGCTGAAACATTGTGACGAAAGCTGTGGATAGTCTTCTTACCCCGCTCCGCTACTACACCACATCTCCTTTTATATGGAGGAAACCAGTTCGTAGACGGCCTGTGACCGTACCGTCTTCTTTCCTTGGCACCTGGACGTTTGGGTTTGGTTACGACAAGTGGCAACTCAAAGAACACCCTTCCAGTTTGATCCGGTAAGCTGTGCACATATTCGATAAAGTTTAGATCTTCGGTGATAAATGGATGTAGTGGCAGATACCTTTTTTCGTGGCTCTTCACTTTCTGATCGGGTCTTGTCTCATCAATATCAAACACCCAGTGACCGTCCACTTTCTTTATATCATCGATGTACAACTGACATAGTTCTTCGACCCTTGCACCCGTGTACAACAAAAGGACCGGCAACCAGAACATCCAACCTTTACGGAATGTATCCTTCATGTATTCCTTAGAATGAAATAGCTTTTCCAGATCATCCTTCGGAAAAGGATCATTCAACCCCTGCTGGTCCCTCGTGTCAGCGAACTTAACCCCACCTACAGGGTTGTGGCTTATCCTGCCTGACTGAATAGCGTGGTTGAACACACCGCTATAAAACTCAAGATGAAGGTTCACTGTCTTTTCAGCAATCGGTTTACCCTTGTTCCCTGTTACATTAAGCTCATCTCTGAACTGTTCCATAGCTTTGTAGTCGATGGAATCAATGGGAGTTTCTCCCCCAAAATGGGCAAGGAACCTCCTTGTGTATCGGTCGTAGGATTCATGAGAAGCACCACCCCATTTATTCTGTTTCTTTTTCCAGTACTCATCGAGAATCGTCTGTAGGGATACTGACTCAGCAGCACGCTGCTGAGAGGCACCCTCCTTTTGCCAACGTTTCCTGTAAGGTCGATCTAATTCAAGTTCAGAGTATCTGGACTCCAGTTTCTCCTTCCCCTTTTCAAGCTGTTCCACGGTTGCTTTCAAGACCTGTCGGCACAGTTCTCGGTACTGGGGTGAATCCTTATCGACCTCCGACTCAAGATCATACCGCATTCCCTCAAGAATGTTATCCAGTTTACTCGTTATCCACGACTCGCGCTCAGGTCCTGTTTTAAGGACCGTCTCCAAGTTCACGATTCGAGTAAGTAGGTCACCATGAATCTCAGCTATGTCAGGAGTGTCACCCTCTTGAGCTTGTTCCAGGTTCCACAAAATGTGGGGTTCCAAAGCAGAAGCTTTGAAAGTGTCAATAATCTGGGCAATGTCCTTTTCAGTAAGCTTCATGTCGTGCTTATGTTCTCTCAGTTGGTAGATTAGCCTTTGAATCAGCCCTGCCAGCAGCCTTGCTCGATGTTTGGCTACGGACAGATACCCTGTTTGGAGACTCCAGTGCAACTCTGTTTTACAAAACAGATATCGTACATCCTGCGGGACTCTCATGCGAAAATAGTACGAATGTGGGCTATTGGAAAGGTAGGATGGGGACTTCATTTGACCATCTCCGTCTGTCGTTATGTACGAGCGATGTGTACTTAAGACGGTAGGGGCCAAAATTGAGCGATTATGCTGAAATAACAAGAGCCTACCGTTGATAACAGTAGGCTCTCATATGATGGTGCCGAGGGACAGAATCGAACTGCCGACACGGGGATTTTCAGTCCCCTGCTCTACCGACTGAGCTACCTCGGCCCAAACTGAAATCGCGGTAAAACGAATGTGGTTATCTATTAAACGCCCTCTGGATTGTCAAGCAATTTCTGGCCCATATCGCCAAAGCGAAACTGCACCAGGGTGCTGGCGGCCAGGGCCGCGGTTTCGGCGCGCAGGATCCGCGGCCCCATCGAGATGGTGTGAAACCCTTCGGCTCTGGCCTTCTCGATTTCGGTTGGATCGAACCCGCCTTCAGGGCCGATCATGACGAACAGCTTGTTTGGTTTGCGCCCTTCGGCGGCCGGCAGGGGGGGCAGGCCGGCGACGTTCTCCCAGAGAATCAGCCGCAGATCGTGGGAGCGGGCCTGTTCCAGCGCCTGGTCGAAGGATGCCGCCGGCGCCAGGTCCATGGGCCTGCTGCGCCCGCACTGCTTCATGGCCTCATGGGTTATCTTTTCCCAGCGTTGATATCGGGCGCGCAGGCGATCGGGATCGGGTGTGGGGACGCTGCGGCGGGCAAAATACGGCATCAGGCGCGTGACGCCCAGTTCCGTCAATTGCCGCACCAACAGATCCATTTTTTTGTCCTTTAAAAAGCCCTGGGCCAGGGTCAGGTCCAGGGAAGACTCGCTTTGCTCGGGCAGACGATGTTCGATGGCCAGCTTGACTTTTTTGCGGTCGGCCGATTGAATCAGGGCCTGGTAGTGGCGGCCGCTGCCATCGAAGACGACAATCCGGTCTCCGGCCTTCAGCCGCAGAACGGCGCAAAGATGGTGCGCATCCGAACCGGTCAGCAGGGATTCGTCCTTTGATAGTTGATCCGTGGCGATGAAAAATCGACGCATGCCATTGTCCTGATGGAAGGGTATCGTTTTGTCAAATCTTTAATTGAATAAATATCTTAAGAAGTAAAGCACTTGACACCCCATAGCCCGTATGGTAGCTTAAAGCGTTGAAATCTTTAGATTGCGGCCTAAACTTGCGGGCAGTTTTTGCCGATAGAAGTTCAGGCTAGTATAAAAGATGACCCCGACCAACGGCAAATCCGCCCGCCCCATGGGTTGCCAGGACGCCGCAAGCGACTGCGTGAGGTCGGGTTTTTTATAACAAACCCGGGGGAATTATGGAAGAGCGTACCAACGCCAAGAAAGCACCGCGAACCGCCGATGAATCCGGGATCGTGGAACTGACGCCGGAGATGGCGTTGGCCGATCAATCCCAGGTTCATATTATCGAGCTGACCAACGCCATTGACACCCCTGAAACGGCGTCGCCTCGGGTGACGTCCACCGAACAGCCGGTTGAAGCGGCAGACGCTCCCAAAGACGTTGATAAGGCGCCGCCTCCGCCCTCCGAGCCCTCGGATATCGAGCAGGAGGTGGATGCGGCGTTCGAAGCGGCCCAAATCGAATCGGCCGAGCGCGCAAAGGCCGAGGCCCAGCAGGATCAGTTGCTGGACCGGTTGAGCGACCTTCCGGATATGGTGGACAGCGCTGTGGGCCAGGCAGTCGACACGGACAGTGAAGCCATGGAGCCGGCGCCGTCTGCCGGGGACACCGTCGAGACAGAAGCAGGCGACGACGCCGACGTCTCCGGACAGGCGCTGCAGATCGATGAACCTGAATTCGATGAGGACCAACTGGCCCTGGATGCCGCCCTCATCGATGAGGCTATGGATCCGGATGCAGCGTCTGCCGACCAGCAGGCCGCAGCGGATGACGGGATCATCGAATTGACCGATATCGTCGATCCGGTCGAGATGGATCCGGAGACTTATTCGGCACCCGTTACACTGGAAACCGATCAGGAGGATGAGGAACTGCTCGAGTTGGCCGATAGTGCCGATGAGCGGAAAAGGCCAACGGCCGAACCGGACGAGGATCAGGACGAGATTATCGAGTTGACCGATATCGTCGATCCGGCCGAGATCCAGGAGCAGCCCCGACCCGAACCGGGACCTGATGCGGCAGCCCTCGAAGCGCTTCAAACGGATGAGGAGGAGATCATCGAGCTGACCGAAATCGTCGATCCGGCCGAACTCGCATCCCTCGACCGGACGACTCCCGCTGCTTTGGACGTTGATTCGGATGAGGACGCTATCATCGAGTTGACCGATATCGTCGATCCGTCCCTGATGGAGGCGCAAAGCCCTGACGGGCAGCTTTCCGCACGGACTGAGCCGGCCGACGACGACATGATTGAATTGACCGACATCGTCGATCCGACCGAACTCGATCCATCCGAGCTACAACGATTGGCCGTGCCCCCTGCATCCGACGGCGATGTGCTTCACCTGACGGATGTGCTGGGCCAGCCGTCCAGGAAAAGCCCCTCGGCCGCGGATGATGCGCCGTCAGAGTAACACCTGTCAGCGTCAAGAAGCCGGACGCGATTTTAGCATGGGTTGGCAGCGGGTCAGGCTGATATAACGCCGACCCTTGAGAAGCTGCCGCCCTGGACGGTTGCCACGCCCTGAGAATTTATCTTGATTTTTGCGAGGGATTATTCATTAATCCCTTTTTTATTTACCTGAAAGCCTATTACGGGGCCGAGATTCTGCCGCAAAGGACGCGGGGGGAAATGTATGCACAAAGGAGCTGGATTTCATGAGTAAGGATTTATTGGACAAAGGCTACGAACCCAAAGCCGTGGAACAGCGCTGGTACGCCGTCTGGGAAAAAGAGGGACTCTTTTCGGCTGCCGACCGCAGTGACAAACCGCCTTTTTCAATCGTCATCCCGCCGCCCAATGTCACCGGCGTGCTGCACATGGGCCACGCCTTGAACAATACCATGCAGGATATCCTCTGCCGCTACCGGCGGCTGCGAGGCGGCAACGTACTCTGGATGCCCGGCACCGATCACGCCGGCATTGCCACCCAAAATGTCGTGGAGCGCCAGCTGGCTGCCGAAGGCAAAGACCGGCACGCATTGGGTCGCGAAAAATTCATCGAAGCCGTCTGGCAGTGGCGGCGGGAGTACGGAAGCGCCATCATCAACCAGCTGAAGCGGCTCGGTGCGTCCTGCGACTGGCGGCGCGAGCGTTTCACCATGGATGAGGGCCTGTCCGAGGCGGTGCGCACCGTTTTTGTGAAACTTTACGAGCAGGGCTTGATCTACCGGGGATTGTACATCACCAACTGGTGCCCCCGCTGCCAGACGGCCCTGAGCGATCTGGAAGTCGAGCATGAGGAGCTGGACGGCCATCTGTATCATATCCGCTATCCCTTTGCCGACGGCTCCGGTTCGGTGGTGGTGGCCACCACACGACCGGAGACCATGCTGGGAGACACCGCCGTGGCCATTCATCCCGATGACCGGCGATATGCCGACCTGGCGTGCAGCGATGTCATTCTGCCCCTGATGGACCGAAAGATCCCCATTATCAGGGACGATTACGTCGATATGGCGTTCGGCACCGGCGCCCTCAAGGTGACACCCGCCCATGACCCCAACGATTTCGAGATCGGCCAGCGCCATAAGCTGCCCAGCGTAAAGGTCATCGGCGATGACGGCAGCATGACGGACGACGCCGGAACCTTCGCCGGCCTGGATCGGTTCGAAGCCCGCACGGCCGTCGTGGATGCCCTGAAAGACCTGAATCTGCTGGTCGATGTGGACGATCACAAACATGGCGTGGGACATTGTTATCGCTGCAAAAGCGTGGTGGAGCCCAACCTGTCGCGGCAGTGGTTCGTCAAGGCCAAAACCCTGGCAAAACCGGCCATCGAAGCCGTGGAGAGCGGCCGGACACGCATCATTCCGGAAGCCTGGGCCAAAACCTATTTCGACTGGATGTACAATATAAAGGACTGGTGCATCTCACGTCAGATCTGGTGGGGTCACCAGATACCGGCCTGGACCTGCCAAAGCTGCGACGAACTGGTGGTCGCCATGCAGGCGCCTGCCCAGTGCCCCAAGTGCGGACACGACGAATTGACCCAGGAGAGCGATGTCCTGGACACCTGGTTCAGCTCGGCTTTGTGGCCCTTTTCCACCATGGGCTGGCCCGAGCAGACCGACCTGCTCAAGACGTTCTACCCCACGTCGGTCCTGGTGACCGGTTTTGATATCCTCTTTTTCTGGGTGGCCCGCATGATGATGATGGGCATCCATTTTATGGGGGAAGTGCCCTTCAAGAACGTGTACGTGCATGCCCTGGTACGCGATGAAGAGGGCAAGAAAATGAGCAAGTCCAAGGGCAATGTCATCGATCCGTTGAATGTCATTGAAAAATACGGCACCGACGCTTTCCGCTATACCTTGGCCGCTTTTGCCGCCCAGGGACGGGATATCAAGCTCTCGGAACAGCGCGTGGAAGGATACCGCCATTTTATCAACAAGCTCTGGAATGCCGCCCGTTTTGCATTGATGCACCTCGACACCGGCTGCGAAAAGATAGACGCCCGGCACCTTTCCATGCCGGACCGCTGGATTTTGTCCCGTCTGATCAAGGTCGCCCACCAGGTGGCCGACGCCATTGAAACTTATAAATTCAACGAGGGCGCCGGCGCCGCCTATCAATTTGTCTGGCACGAATTCTGCGACTGGTACCTTGAAGCGGTCAAGCCGGCGCTATATGACGACAATCACGGGCCCGCCAAAACCGCCGCACGGCAAACCCTGTGGACCGTGCTGCGCGACATCCTGATTCTGCTGCACCCTTTTGCGCCATTTGTTACCGAAGAGATCTGGGAAAAACTGCCCGGAACCCGTGGTTCCATCATGCAGGCCGGTTATCCGCAGCCCGAACGCTACCTGGAGGACCTGTCGGTTCTGCGCGGCGCGGAAAAGCAGATGGCAACCGTGATGGAGGTCATCACCGGCATTCGCAATATCCGCGGTGAAATGAATATTGCGCCGTCCGCCAAACTGACCGTCGCCATCGAATCGGAAGATGCCGAATTGCGGCAAGCGGTTCAAGACAACCGGGACCTGATCATCAACCTGTCTCGACTGGCGTCGTTGACGATGCAGGACAAAGCGCAACGCTCCGAAACCGCGGCAACGGCCATCATCAGCGATGCCACCGTACTTGTCGAACTCAAGGGCGTGGTGGATTTTGCACGGGAGGGTCAGCGCCTCGAAAAAGAGATCGCCAAGCTGTCCAAAGAGTTGACGGCCATCGCGAAAAAGTTGAGTAACCAGGGCTTTTTGAGCAAGGCTCCGGCACAGGTGGTCGCAGAAGTCAGGGAAAAACAGGCCGACCTGGCGGCAAAGCAGGAGAAGCTGACGCAGACGCTGGAAAAGGTCAAGGCGTTTATCTAGTGTCTTGTCCTATATATATGTTAACAAACTAGTGTCACTCCGGCGCTGACCGGTGTCCAGTTGAAAACCCTCTGGATTCCGGCTTGCGCCGGAATGACTTAAAGGATGGATGGGCACTCGCTAAGCACAAGCTTTGCTCGGTGAACATGATGTCGTGCGGGAGCGGCGTCTCGCCGCGACATGGCCTTCTCATGGCATTGATG
>JBNKKC010000010.1:0-2314 GCA_050291625.1 Desulfobacteraceae bacterium | reverse complement strand
CTGGATGAGAATTTGGTTTCAGTCAGCAGTTATAACGGCCGGGGCATCGGTCCGGGAACTGTATTCGGAAAGCTGCTGGCCGAACTGGTTCTCGGTGCTTCCCCGGATACGATTCCGCTGCCGGTTTCGAAACCCAAACAGGTCCTGACACGCCGTTTGAGAGGGCTTTTTTATGAGGCCGGTGCCCGCATCTACCATTTGATGCAAAGAAGAATATAATTTAATAGCAATTACGTATAAGGGGAATGAATCATGCAACAGGCGGAAATTTTTGAAGCGCTTGCGATCCAATCGAACAATGTCGGATCCACCACCGGTCTTGATTGGGGAAAGACGAAGAATTGCGGTGAAATTGTCAGCTATTCTCCCATCGACGGGAAGGCGTTGGCGAGTGTTTTTAAAGCTTCTGAGGCCGATTATGAAACAGTCATTTCGCGTGCTCAATCCGCCTTTACGGATTGGCGCACAGTACCGGCTCCCAATCGCGGTGAGATCGTCCGCCAGATCGGCTTAAAACTTCGTGAGTACAAGGAGCCTTTGGGGTGCCTGGTTTCGCTTGAAATGGGAAAATCACTCCAGGAAGGCCTGGGAGAGGTCCAGGAGATGATTGATATTGCAGACTTTGCCATGGGGCTTTCGCGCCAATTGTATGGGTTTACCATGCACTCCGAGCGCCCTTCGCACCGAATGTACGATCAGTACCACCCCCTTGGCCCCGTTGGCGTCATTACGGCGTTCAACTTCCCCGTGGCGGTTTGGTCCTGGAATGCCCTGATTGCCGCTTTATGCGGCGATGTGGTGGTCTGGAAACCGGCATCAGCCACCCCGTTGGCAGCCATTGCCGTACAAAACATCATTTCGCAGGTCATTGGCGAAAACGATCTTCCCGAAGGATTGTTCAACCTGATTATTGGCAGCGGCTCCGTGATCGGTGAACGGATGCTGAACGATCAACGGATGCCGCTCATATCGCTTACAGGTTCCACGAAGGTTGGAAAAAGAGCGGCCTCCGTGGTTGCAGGCAGGCTCGGCAAGTATATCATGGAGCTGGGTGGCAACAACGCCATTATTCTTACCGAGCACGCCAATCTTGAGATGGCCGTTCCCTCGATCGTATTCGGCGCGGTGGGCACGGCAGGACAACGCTGCACTACCACACGTCGTTTGATCATACATGATACTATTTACGACCGCGTCGTTGATTCGCTAGTAAAAGCCTATAAAGGGTTCAGGATTGGAACGCCCTTGGATGAAACAAACCATATGGGGCCGCTCATCGACCGCAAGGCCGTGGACGATTTTAAGGCTGCGCTGGAGAAGGTCCGGTCGGAAGGCGGGAACATTATTGGAGGCGGAAAGGTGCTTGAGGGTGAGGGATACGAAAGCGGGTGTTATGTGACGCCGGCCCTGGTGGAAGCGAAAAATGAATTTGAGATTGTGCAGGAAGAGACCTTCGCCCCAATCCTGTACCTGATCCGTTACTCCGGGGATGTGATGCAAGCCATAGCTATCCACAATGATGTTCCGCAGGGGCTTTCTTCGGCTATTTTTACACAAGATTTGAGTCAAGCGGAAAAATTTCTCTCCTCCTGCGGATCGGACTGCGGGATCGCCAACGTCAATATCGGTACCTCCGGAGCTGAGATTGGCGGCGCCTTTGGTGGAGAGAAAGAGACCGGCGGTGGGCGTGAGTCCGGTTCAGATGCCTGGAAAGCCTATATGCGCCGCCAAACCAACACCATCAATTACGGCTCGACGCTGCCTTTGGCGCAAGGCATTAAGTTTGAAATTTAAATAGCTGGTCATTCGAAAAAAACAATTGGATTTCATTCGAAATTTGGCCATGAATGCCTTTGACGTGAATGATATTCAGTTAGTGGGTGAAAAATTTTTACTTGACATGTAAAAAGAACATCTTTAGTAATGGTTAAACCATTACAGGCCGCCCCTTTGGGAGCGGACTCAATCACGGCGCAAGATATACCGTTAATCGATCTGCAATGGACCGAAATTTACTATGGCTCAGCTCAAATTGAACGACATCAGCGTCTATTTCGGCGGCCTGAAAGCCCTTTCCGAAATCAGCTTTTCCCTTGAAGCCGGTGAAATTGTCGGCTTGATCGGACCCAACGGTGCCGGTAAAACCACAATATTCAATGTTATCACCGGTGTATACCAGGCAAACAAAGGCGACGTTGCCTTAGACGGCGCCTCGTTGCGGGGAAAACGCCCCTTCCAGATTCTCGCCAAGGGCATCGCCCGGACCTTTCAGAACATCCGCCTGTTTTCAAAAATGACGGCCCTGGAAAATGCC
>JBNKKC010000009.1:0-16899 GCA_050291625.1 Desulfobacteraceae bacterium | reverse complement strand
TGGATGGCCTGGTAGTTGCTGATGCCCATGCCGAAGGCTTTGCGCTTTTTGGCATAATCGAGCGCATATTCCATTGCCGCCCGAGCCGCACCGACGCCGAACGATCCAATAATGGGGCGCGTGCGGGCAAAGGTCTTCATGGCCAGCACAAAGCCTTTTCCCGGCGGCGCCAGGATATTTTCCTTGGGCACGCGGACATCTTTGAAATTGATGCCGGCTGTGTTGGAGGTGCGCTGGCCCATTTTGGGAATGGTGCGCCCGAGAGTGACGCCGTCCCATTCGGTTTCCACCACAAACGCACAGATGCCGGCATGCTGGGACGTGGGATCGACGGTGGCGAAGACCGACACGTAGTCTGCTACGCCGCCGTTGGTGATCCAGTATTTGGTTCCGTTGAGAATGTAGTCATCGCCGTCGGGGGTGGCCTTGCAGCGGAGACCGGCCACATCGGAGCCCACGGTGGGTTCGGAAGTGGCAAAGGCGGTCAGCTTGTTCTCCCTGGCAATTTTGGGCAAGTACTTTTTTTTAGCCGCCTCGTTCCCGGACAGCAAAATCGGCTCCATTCCCAGTGAACTGTCGAAGATAGAGGTGGCCAGTCCCGGGCAGGCGGCGGCGACCTCTTCGGTGACCAGCGCCGCTTCCACCAGACCGAGGCCGGGACCGCCGTATTGTCTGGGAATGTCGCCGTTCATGATTCCGGCCTTGAATGCCTTTTCCATGATCTGCATGGGGATTTCGTCGATGTCGTCGTAGTACCAGGCCACCGGCAGAATATGCTGCATCGCAAACTGACGGGCGGTTTGTTGAAGCTCTCTTTGTTCCGGGGTCAATGTAAAATCGAGCATTGGCGATCTCCTCTTTTTCAGTTCGCCGGCCGGTCGGCACCGTCGGCTTGGATGGGTTGCCACCGGAAGCGGTCGATCAATGCCTCCAGGTAGCGGGAATTGAGCTGCCGGCCGGCCAACATTCGTTTGACGGGAGGCAGCTTGAACAATGCCCCAAGCAAAGCCGCCAGGGCGCGGTGGCTGAAAAGCACCTGATTGTCAAAGATGATATGCTGCAAGGTTCCCCTTTCGATGGCCATCAGCAGCACCCGGTGGGCGGTATTGACAGGGGTCACCACCCGCTGTGCCCGAGCGGTGAGACGTATGGCGTCATCCGGGCAGGCCTTGACGCATACGCCGCAACCCAGACAGAGATCTGCGGCAATCTGCGCATGGCCTCTTTTGCCCGGGCCGGAACTGTCGATGGCGTTTACCGGACAGACGGCGGCGCACTGACCGCAGTTGCAGCATGCATCGGCCTCGACCATGGCCGCGAAGTTGGTGGTCAGTACCGGCGAATGCATGGCAAAGCGCTGGGCGGCCTGCAGTCCTTCGCAACAGCATTTGCAGCAGTTGCAGATAAAATTGACCTGGCGCCGGACGTTTTCGCCGAATTGCACCAGGTTGTTATCCCTGGCCTGCTGCAGCACGTCCAAGGCCCGGGCCGTATCGATGGCGCTGGCATGGCCGTACCGCACCAGCGATGCCGCCGAAATATTCAGGGTCAGGCAGATATTCTGCGGTGCATCACACGCCCGATCCACAAGCTCCATTTTGTGACGGCAATAACACCGGCTCAAACCGATATGCGAGGCCGAGCGAATCATCTGCTCGGCGCTTTCATGTGCCAGGATCTGCAGGCGATACGCCTCATCCACCTGAGTTTCGTTGACAAATATGCGGCCGAGTTGGGTTCGGCCCCGGGCAAACAGGGCGTGAGCAAAATCCTTTTCGAGATTGATGTATTGGTAGAGCAGGCAGGCCAGGGATTTCTGATCGATATCGTCACGTTCGCGCATCAAGGAGAATTCGAAAAAGCCGGCCATGGGAGGCGGCAGGCAATAGTGCGTGGTGTCATTCTGCTCGATGTCGACCAGCAGCGCCTTGCGGCACAGATCATCCAGCTTCTTGCGTGTTGCGGCCAGGGGCATGCCCCAGGCGCGGCTGGCCTGCTGCGCCCGAAATACCCGGATGGGAAGCAGCGCCACCAGGCGGGCGTCTTCAGGGCTGAACAGGATCTTCAGAATGTCGTACAACTGCTCGGAAAGGGGCGCTCCCTGGGGGAATTTATTCAAGCGGACAGCCAGCTGGTGGTATCCGAGTCTTTTCGCAGGGTATGCCATGCACTCCTCATTGCAAATGCGGGTCCATACACACCGACCGTGCGCATATTGACGTTGGATCGACGGGCGCGCGGTTCGCTGTTTTGAAACGCTAGGGTTGTCGTATATCGGAATGTATTCAAACGTATTGGTTTCGATTTGTTTTGTTGAATATAGCAGGTGTCGAAACAGAGGGCAAGGGACCGCTTGATCGCGCAGCGCTTTCATGCGCGGTGACACCTGTGATTGACAAGCGCGGCGAATCTGCATAGAAGTGGTTGCAACCTATAGACGTTGTGAAAGGCCGGATATGACACGTGCACCTGTTTCCATTCACGGCGGTCACAGCAGCCGGTTTTGCAACCATGCCCAGGACGATCTTGAATCCCTGATCCAGGCTTACATCCGCAGGGGATTTGCCTGGGTGGGCATTACCGAACACATGCCGCCGGCCCGCGATCGATTTCTCTATCCTGAAGAGCGATCGGCCGGACTGGACGCCGCCGGGATGCGCACCCGCTTTGCCGCCTATTTTTCCGAAGCTCGCCGCCTCCAGCGCGAATATGCCGATCGGTTGGAGATCTTTGTCGGCTTTGAAACCGAAGCGACCACCGGCAGCTTCGATCTGGCTCAGACGCTGGCCGGTGAGCACCGTCCGGACTACTTGGTAGGCGGTGTCCACCACGTGGACGATATCCCCATCGACTATGATGAGCAACACTACGGGCGCGCCGTTCATTCGGCCGGTGGCATCGACCGGCTTTACTGTCGCTTCTTTGATCTGCAGTTCGACTTGATCCAACGGATCAAACCCGCCGTGGTGGCTCATTTCGACCTGATCCGCATCTACGACCGGGATTACCGGGAACGCCTGGAAGTCCCGGAGGTTCACAGGCGCATCATCCGAAACCTCGAACGGATCGCGCAGTATGACCTGATTCTCGATTTCAATGTGGCGGCGCTGCGCAAAGGTGCGGATGAACCCTATCTGTCCCGAAACATCCTGAAGCAGGCCTTGGCCATGGGCATTTCTGTAGTGCCTGCCGACGATGCCCACGGTGTCGACACCGTCGGTGCATGCATGGATGAAGGGATTGCCATTCTTGAAGAGCTGGGTGTGACGCCGCCCTGGCGCAAACCGGTATCAAAATTTGGTTAAATCGCGCGATACGAATTGCCGGGTCAAGTCGTCAACATCGGTCATCCCCAGAATCTCTCCGAAACGCTCGCCCCGTTGGCTTTTGGATTTATAGAGGTCGAGGCAGGCCCGGATGATATCCAGCACGGTCTCTTGATCGTACAGGCCGGGCAATTCGCGGGCCAGTTGAGGGTGGCGGCCCAGTTTGCCCCCCAGCTGGACCCGGTATCCGATGATGCCGGCGACCAGGGTGCCGGTGGGGCAGGCCGGCATGCATTGGCCGCAGGCCAGACAGCGCCGCATGTCGATGCGGGGAACCGCCGGATCATCCGCCAATTCAATGGCGTCCTCCCGGCACGCATCGACGCACGCTTCGCAGGCGGTGCACGGCTCGTCGGATATTGCCGGCCGGCTGGCGGCGATGATGCCGATATCCTTGATCTGGGGCTGGGAGCAGGCATTGGGGCATTCGGCCACCGTCACCCGGAACTCATGGTGGAACTTGAGATCGGTCATTCCCTTCGAGTGTAGAAATTTCTTGATATCGGCATCTTGAAGAACCGACTCGATTTTTTCCATTAGCCCCCGGCCGGTCGGGATGGCGTTGGGGCAACCGGAGGGGCCGAAGCAGGCATCCAACTGCCAGCCCTTGACCTCCTTGCTCATGCCGGTCAGGAAGCGCTGCTGGGTGCGCTTGACCTCGGCCAGGGTGATCAGTGTTTTGCCTTCCTTTTCGGCTTCCGTTTCGACACGGGTCCGGACTTTCTTGCGCACGAAAAAGGGCACTTTTTTTATGGCCGCTTCGGCCTCGTCGTTCCATTGCATGATGCGCTGTCCTCTGGTTCGTGAAATGGGATCTCAACGCGTATCAGAAAACAGCGGACGTGGCAATTGCCCAACCTCGATTTTGCTCATTTCAGACCGTCCGATGCCGTCATGTGTCCCTTGTCCCAAAGAGCGACATCCACTGGGCGGCAGCCTACCGGCCATCGACCTGTTGAAAGGCCTCAAATGGGATGGGGCGGTATGTCGGCGTCACTTATTTTTACATTAAAACAGCATGTTATAAACATCTTCAGAATTGGAGGTTGACAGGTCCCGGCTTTGTCTCTAAAAGTCAACACTTGGGCCAAAAATAGGAGATTCGAGGCTTAAATGGCAATAAAGGAGTTGTAATGAGCCGTTTCAAGGTCACCTTCCTTCCCACCGGCAACAGCATTGATGTGCCCTCCGGCGAAACCGTGATTCGCGCCGCCATAGAAGCCGGTATCCATATCAACGCTTCCTGCGGCGGAGACGGCCTCTGCGGCAAATGCCGGGTGATGATCGAGCAGGGCAGCATCGAGGGCGGCATCTCCGAACATCTCACCGAAGAGGACCGCGGCAAAGGCTACCGGTTGGCCTGCAAAGCCCAGGTCGTCGAAGACGTCACGATCCGCATACCCGTGGAATCGGCCATCGACACATCGGTATTGCAGCGCAAAACCCCGCGGCAGACCGCCCGCATCAAGCAGATGGATCTGAACGATATCAAGGAGCAGGGGCTGTTCGTGCCGCCCATGGAGAAGCTTTACCTCGAGCTTCCGCCACCCGTCACCGGCGACAACCTGCCCGATATCAGCCGACTGGTCAACTACCTTCGAATCCAGCATAACGAAGGCGGCCTTGACATCTCGCTGCCGGTTATCCGCAAAATCCCCTCGGTCTTTCGTGAAAAAAACTTCAAGGTCACCGTAACCGTAGCCCGGCCGGTGCGTGCCTCGGGCAAAAACCAGATCATCAATGTCGAACCCGGCGATACCACCGATCAGAACTATGCCGTGGCCCTGGATATCGGCACCACTACGGTCTACGGCCAGGTGGTGGACCTGATCTCGGGAAACGTGCTGGCCGAATCCGGTAGGTTCAACGCCCAGATCAGTTACGGCGAAGATGTGATCACGCGCATCATGTACGCCGAAAAATCCGAAGGTCTGGAGCGCATGCAGCAGGTCGTGGTCGAAACCATCAATCAGGTTCTGGCCAAAATCTTCCGAAAGTCCGGTGTCGCCAAAGAGCGCATTTCGGTACTGACCGTAGCGGGCAACACCACCATGACGCAGTTGCTGCTCAAGGTGGATCCCAGCCATATCCGGCGTTCGCCCTACGTGCCCGCGGCCAGAATCTACCCGCCCATCCGGGCCTGCGATCTGGGCATCGATTTCGCCGATCATGTCACCGCACTGGTCTACCCGCAGGTCTCCAGCTATGTGGGCGGCGATATTGTCTCCGGCGTCATGGGCTCTGGCATGTACCTTACCGAAAAGGTCACCCTGTTCCTGGACATCGGCACCAATGCGGAAGTGGTCATCGGCAACAAGGACTGGATGGCCTGCGCGGCCTGCAGCGCCGGTCCGGCCTTTGAAGGCGGCGGCATCGCGTTCGGCATGCGGGCGGCCAAGGGGGCCATCGAAGACTTCTCCATCGATCCGCAGACCCTCGAGCCCATGATCGTAACCATCGGCAATATCCGCCCCAAAGGCATCTGCGGTTCGGGGCTGATCACCATCGTGGCCAACCTGTTCGAAATGGGCGTCATCAACAACCAGGGCAAGTTCGATCGCGATCTCGACACACCGCGCATCCGGCGGACCGATGATGTCTGGGAGTACGTGCTGGCCTTTGCCGAGCAGACCCAGATCGACCGCGACATCGTGATCAACGAAATCGACATTGAGAACCTGATCCGGGCCAAAGGCGCCATTTACAGCGGCTGCATGACCCTGCTGGCCGAAGTGGGCATGGGCCCGGACGATATCCAGCAGATCATCCTGGCCGGCGGCTTCGGCAGTTACGTGGACCTGGAAAAAGCCATGATCATCGGTCTGCTTCCCGAGATCGACCCCGAGCGCGTCGTCTATGTAGGAAATGCTTCTCTTCTCGGCGCCCGCATGGCCGCCCTGACCAACCGCCTGCGGGAAGACATTGTCGGCGTGATCAACATGATGACCAATTTCGAGCTGTCGGAGACGCCATCCTATATGGACAACTACGTCGCCGCGCTTTTTCTACCCCATACCGACATGGACCGCTTCCCGATTCTCAAAAAACGTCTTGCAGAGCGCAAAGCAATCCTGGCAAAAATTCGGCAAGCAAAGAGCGCCGGCACCGCAGGCTGCTTTGCCGAGGGAAGTCTTTCTTCTGAAGCCTAAGTGGACGCCTCCGCGCAAAAGAAAAGCGATTACCCTTCATACAGTTAGCACGGTTTGGGACACACACATTTACAGTTTACAGTATAAATAAGTGATGTCATCGAGATTGATAGCTGAAAACCGCTAAAAAGTTTTGTTAATCTCTACGATTTTCAAATCATCGGATTTGAGGCTTTGTATAAGTGCCCAAGTCATGTTAGTGCGAGTATTGTAGTCCAGGTCGCCATGAAAAAGCTTTAGATGCAGAGCATCCGGTTCAATCTGTCCCATGGCCGGATCCACAGCCACCCATAGGTTTTCGGCCACCAGGGCCTCCACCCACATGTGATAGGAAAACCGTTCCTGGGCATAATACAAACCGGCGGCTATTCTGGTGGGAATGCCTGCCGCACGGGCCAATGCGGCTGTCAGGACAGCGTGCTCAGTGCAATCCCCTTGTTTACGGTCCAAGGTCTCTAACGCAGAAGCAATAGAGGTGCTAAAGTTCTTATCCTCAATCATGTTGAAAACCCACATGGCAATTTTTCGGAACAGTCGCAGAGCATTGTCTTCATGGCCTTTGATCTTTGCGGCCGTTTGACGAATTTTAGGATGATCGCTCTGGATGTAAAAGGTAGAATTTAGATATTGGCGTGCCCCCTCTATGGCTAAAGGTAAATTCATTGACTTTGTGTCTTCCACCTTGTAGGCCCGGAACATCCAGCGTGTGCCGTTAGCATTGGAGTCATTTAAGCGGACTTGCCAGGGATTTTCAATCAACACGCTGTTCAAGGCCTCGTTGGAAATCTCCATTACGGCTGTCTGTACGCTCCATGATGACGTAATTGTGGTGGCAAGTTTAATATCGTGAATTTCATTAAAATCATATCGATCCATATTGGTTTTGGTTTTATAAGCTGGTTCCGGGAGATAGAAAATAGGTTTGTCATGGCAAATAATCTTCAATATGCGACATTGTTTATCCGTACTGACAAAGATATCCTGAACAAGTCTGTGTCCATTTTCAATCTGTATATACCAAGCAGGTTCAGACCCGGATTTGAGGTCAAGCTTCAAGCGACTGATCACTTTTACGGTGTAATCATAGACAAGCAAACTTTGAGGATCGAAGACTTGAATTGTCTTTTTGATACCCACCTTGGGACGCAGCATGCGAATTTGTTTGATCAGCGGGAACATATTGTTGATTTCGCGGTTGATGGTTCTGGTGTATTCGGTTTCTGCACGCCATAGATTGATCTTAATTCTTTCTCCTTCATTGGTCGCAATTAAAAATGTCGGAATCTGATTGCCGCCGATAGCGGTCGCCGCACTCGATATAAATTGATTTTCATTATTATGGATTGTCTTAATCACCTGTTTCTTCTCCACCGGATGGCCGTTGCGTAAGTATGTTTCGTAAGTGGTTTGAACGTGCAATTGAAAACGCTGGCCATCACGTTCAACAAACCCTTCGCTTAGCTGACGCCAGCCGGTTTTTCGGCCTTCCCGGTACATGGCATACCATTTTTCATCTGTGATAGTGGTTTGAGACGCATCAATACCCAGGGCGCTATCGATTCGGGCTAAATACCGATCGGAGTTTGGCAGATGGGTGCAGCCAGAGAGTCCAATAATGAAGAGACAGATGATGCCCCATATTCCCAGTTTCTGCTGTGGCGTCGTTGCCATGATTATTGCAGGGAGACGATGGTTTGTTTGAAGTTCTCATTCAGTTTCTTGATCAACATGTTTTGCTTCTGGTAATCATCATGGCTGTATTTTGTAAGCCACTGACTGAATCTTTCGCAATTTTCTCCGTACCATATGGTTACACGGCTGTTTTCGCTGGGGTTGCGATGCAGGATTTTTAGGACATAACAATCTACGGGGAAATGGGAGTTTGAATTGAAGTATTTTGCAAAGTCACTTCCTTTGATTGATGAGATCAACGAGGCGGACTTATATTTGCGATTGCCGAGATCTGTGTTGCCGTACTGCAAGGGATTTTGCCACCACTTTTCAAAATCATCAATATAGAACCAATGACTTTCTGTAATGCTGCTGAAAACAAGGATGACAAACCGCTCGATCAGGTTATTCCGGCCGGATTCAACGAAATAGAAAGCTTCGTGCCGCTCAGGTGCAATGTTAAATTTGCCATCGCCGGTGCCATACTCAAAGCTGCTGGATTCAGTTTTGCCCAGATAAGGAATTTGGCCATCGATTTTAACCATCATCGATGGCAGAGATGATTGGAATTGATTTCCTTCAATAACCTGCCGTTTCGCCATACAGCCAATCAACATTGTGGATATTAGCATGAGCAGCAAGGCGCGCTTGAGCATGAGAAACCTCCTAGTTCCATTGCTTATATCAGTACCGGTTCATGTCCGAATGAATAACTAGAATACTCTATCATCAGTAAAATGGCAACATCCTCTCATATGGAATAAAAAAAAGAGGGGACGTCTATGAATTTATGCTTTTCTATGTCGATAGGGCCCGATTTTTATCGGGCAGTGGAACGGGTTGCGCAAGTCTTGGATATGGATCCTGATGACGTAACGGCAACGGCTTATGGCAACTCGCCCCAAACGGTTCAGGCTAGAGCGCTGTTATGTTTCTGGGCCCAGCGCAAACTCGGGATGACCACGGTCGAGGTTTGGAAAAGTTGAATCTATGCCAATCAGCGGTGAGTCGTTTGCCTATAAAGGGTGAAAAAATGGCAAAGGACGAGGGCTGGAATTAATCGATAGAAAGGCATAAAAACATAGACGTCCCCTAACCGTAGCTGTTGCAAGGACCATTCGAGGAAATCGATTTATCTGCTTTTCCGGCCGCCAAAGGAGGTGGCCCAATACCAGCCGAATTTTGATGTCTTAGCGTAGAAAAAACCGATACCGATAACCGTAAAATGGGGGTCCAGCATATTCCTGTTATGGGTTCTGGAATGTTGCCACGATTTAAGCACTTCATCTGCTGTTTGCTGACCTGCGGCGACATTCTCGGCTTTATCCGTGTTGTAGTTATAGCCAAAATCGGCCAGTCGCTTAAACGGGTTTCGTCCTTTGGAATCGTGGTGCCCGAGGTAGTTGTTGACGGCCATGTCTTCGCTCATCCATTGAGCGGCTCGCTGCAGTTTTCTGTCCATTTGAAGCGGGCTCAGCCCATTTTTTTGTCGATAACGATTGAGGAGCAGGAGAAATCTTCGGGTTTCACTGTCGCGCGATTTGGCGGTGAACTTTATCGGCATATCGGAATGGCGAATGACCTTGACACTCTTTCCCGATGACGCTGGTTTGCCTGTCCCTTGTAACTGGCAGCTCGCAAACAGCAGCATCAGGAGTACATCTGTGCTCAAAAAAAACATTGTTTTCATGATAACTCGTGTCCGTGGCCTATGGCCTCACATGTAATCCGCTTGCCCACAGGGCGGCCGCTGACTTACAAAAAGGCTGTCAAAGTTCACCGATTTTTCGCAGACAGGCGGTGACTTCGCCATAATTCGCCGGATAGGTCCAGCTATAGACTTTCGCATCCTTCATGGCTTTGTCCGTCGATTTGAGCAATATCATGGCCTTGGCGACATTTCTGGCCAGCTTGTCATCGGTGGTCTGGCATGCTGCCAAAGGCCATTCGGGATAGAGTTGGGTGCTGTGGACGAAGTGAAATCCATCATTCATTTGATTGATGATGCGAAAGGAATCCATTCTGATGACTCCCTCGGCAGCCATTCGTTCAAGGGTGTCGGATCGAACGGTGCCAACATCGACCTTGCGGTTCAGAACGGCCATGACGACATTGTCATGGGTGCCGCCTTCGGTATAGGACGCGCAGTCTTTTTTTGGTTCAATGCCACTTTCTATAAGCAGCCTCAACGCCATGTGAGCGCCCCCAAAAGAAGAGAATTTGACACACATGTAGTGTTTGCCGCGAATATCTTTCAGCTCCATTATGTTGCTGTCGTTCCTGACAAATATGACACCACTGAATTGATTCAAGGCAACAAAGCCCTTCTTGTTGACCATGGTGGTTATGGCTTTCAGATGGTATTTTGATTCAAACCGTGCATAAAAGGCCGGATTGGCAAGCAAAAAATCAATGGTCCTGTTTTTCAGGGCCTTTTCAATTTCGACAAACTTAAGGGGGACAATCATGACTTCTCTTTTAAGTCTTTTAGATAGGTAGTCACCCGTCGCCGACCATTGATTCAGTGCTTTATCCACACCCCTTTTGGCAAGCACGGCGAATCGTACAGGCTGTTCTGCGATGGCAAAGCTAGCCGAGAAGAGCATGGCCAGAAGACAAATTATCATAATAAATTTCTTCATGCCGCCTCCTTTTGAATGCTGTTCTGCTAACCCAAACGATCTGAACTGCTATTGTCCGACACATCAACCGAACTAGCATACGCAAAATACATGCCAAGAAAATAGTGCCGGGTCGATGGACTCCATAGCCATTAAACCTCGAGTTGGAGCGGTTTTACGCTCATTACTCCCAGAAGTTTATTTGCCTGGCGGATCCAATGCGCAAGTAAGTTATTGCTCTAAGCGCAAAAAATCTATTGCGCCCAGTGCAAAAAAAGGGTCGAAGATGTGCGTTATTTCGATGGTTGGATCAGAAAGATTGTACTGCCGAAATCGGCATTGGCCTATGGTCCTAAGGTTGCGCATACGGCTGATTGCCGCTATTTGCTTTTTTCTCGCAATGGTAGATATCGACGAATATGGTTTTCTTCCCTTTTTCCCCTGGGCCACAGAAAACCTCGTAGCGGTCTACGATATGGCCGTCTTCTGCCGTTCCGGCGATACCTTTTCGATCGAAGCGGCTGTTCAAACCTTTCGGACAGATCGTTGTACCAAGTCTTTTGACGGCACCCGCGGGACCGCATACCTGTAGCGCATGGGCAATGTCGCGACCGTCGCGCTTTTCTTCGGTAACGGGCGGCCCCGGAGCCTTCATGGGTTCCTCGACAGCCCGCAACGCCCCGTCGGTGTCAAAGGTGAAGGTGACGCGTTTGGAAAAATTCCCCATTCCTTTCCGGTGAAGAACAAGTCGAGGTGTCATGCCATGACTGTTTTTTTCAACCTCAAAGACGCCATAGTAAACAGGTGCCTTCATGGCGTCGCGACCTGTCTGCACGCGGTCGCCTGCGATCAGGAGGTCTCTTTGAATGGTCACCGGCACAACATAGCGCTCCGTCAAACCGAATCCGACGTCGCGCATCAGATGGACCAATACAATGGTGCGACCGCCCGGCAGGGAAGCTTTCTCAAAAGCCACGGCATCAAAAAAACCGTCCATTTCACCCAGTGGATCAATCTCAAGTTCAAGCACACGAACGTCGTGCGAATGCCCCGTTTCCGCTACGAAGCGTGTCAATTCTCCCAGCGGCGCCACCCCCAAAAGGCACGCTTTTTTAATAGAAGTGAGCAACAGCTTGGCGTCCATTATCTCAAAGCTGCGATCGGATTCACCTTCCCCGATCTTCGTGCCCACGACCAGCAGTCGCCTGTCAGGTTGAATCCAATTTGTAGCGGCTATTACCGGTATATCGGGAATAGGTTCACAAGGATCTGCTGTGGGACCGGTGGCCGGACCGGAGCGCGCCGGCTCAATATGACCGGTCAAAGGTTGGTTTTCTGCGGCATACGCTTCGAACGTTCCACAGCCGATAACGGCAAGGCCGGCATAGCAGATCATTAACAGCCATTTGAGAATTGCTGCTCGTGTCGTTCGGCGCCGGCCGTTTCGTTTGGCGGATCTCCGGCTAAGCTTTCTTGATTGGTGATCAACCGCTGATATTGGGATCATATGGAGTATTGGCATCATCGATTCCGGTTGTTTGTTCGGATCTTTTTCCCAATCCACATGCGACGAGTGCTCGTTCCGCCCTTTGATCGGCACCGCCGGGTGCTCCGTTCGAGTGAGCCAGCTCGTGTATCAACGTTGCGAGAACTGTCCAGCGACCGATTCGGCAGGCGCTGTTTGAGATCGCAATCTCTTTGCCACCGACAGCATTCGTCTCGCCGAAGTCGCCCATCGTTGGGTGGTAGTTGATCCAAATCGTACTGTCTGCAAGCAACTGCGTCAGTGATCTTCCACCCGGTAGTCCACTGAAATAAACATTTGCTGCCGGTTTTGCTCTGGCGATCCAGTTTGCACGCCTGCGGGCCCATCGTATCATCGGCCGCCTCGTAGGCGGAAAGGCGATATATCCAGCTATGGGGCTCGTATGATCGCCGATGTTGATCTGCATTGTCATGCCCGTCCCTCCTTTTGACCTGATTGAAGGGGCTGCCTTCATGGGAATCACAGAGACAGCGTCCGTTTATTGATAGAAGCTTATTTTGTTGAAACGTTGAACGTCAGGCAGTCTTTGAACAGGTCGGACAAGGAGTCACTCTTTAGGGGGCATAATGTAATATCGTACAAAGGAACACTCAATGTTTCTTCAAGCGTACGAGCTTATGAGTACAAAACTTATAAAATATCAGCTGGTGATGCCAGTATGATGTATATTCGTGCCGATACCGGGTGTCAAGCCTAAAACCTTGGTGTTGGCCATTCCGGCGACTTGTCCGGACCGTCGCAGTTGCTTATATCGGCAACACACATATCGATTCGTTTGGTTTCCTCCGCGGATCCCATGACGTGTTCGACGAACCAAAGCGCCCGGCCGCATGATGCGATGTCGTATGCCCGAGGATCATGCCGCTTGAGAACCCTTAGGCCGCTTCGGCTTGGGACTCCGGCAAGACGGCCAGGCGGTCGGCGAGCAGGTCATCTGGGTTGTCGTCAAACAGGCAAAGCAGATGAATCCGGGTGCCTTTTTGGTCGTAAAAGACCCCGCATTGGTGCGTTTCAGCCATCCGGCGAATGCCGCTGCCGACAGTGGTCAGATAGCGGCGCTTTTTGCGGTAGTGTTTATAGACCTTTTGCAGATTGAATCCCTTGCCGCGATCGGCGATTTGGATGATGAACCCCTTGTCGCCCAGCAGAACGCTCACAGTGATAGGCGTGAGCCGATCGCTGTGATGGCCGTGGCAGAACGCATTGGACAGGGCTTCGTGGATCAGGCTTTTTTCGCCGATCAGCTCGCCGGATTGGGATTTCAGCTTGGATTCCAGAAATTCCGCCATGGTTTGTTCATATCGAAAAAGCCAATCGTATCCGGGAGGGTACGGCGACTCCGGACATGGACGAAAATGGCCGGGAATGACCTGGTCTTCCTTGATGATTTCTGCGGACTCGATGATGTTGCAGGCTTCATCGATCGTTAGATTTAAAAGCATGTTAATGTCATCCTTTATCCCTTTTTACAGAGAGGTTGCAGGACCATTTCCATTCTGCTGGATCCTTGCCCCTTTCATCGGCGAAAGACCCGATAACTTTACGTTGAATCTTGAAAAAGCGGCCGGTGGATGGATTTGACGGTATCTTTCGGATGAACCGCGAAAAGGAAATTTGGGCGTTTTCGTATTAAAGAATATTGAAATTATTGGAAAACTTATGTATTTTGATCAAAACCATCGATGTTGTGATTTGCGGTTTTTTCTAAATATTTTTGGTCGAATATCCGATAGCGGTTATAATGCTTATCCATAGCAAAAGAGCGTTGCTTTTTGCGTATTCACCTGCAGGGTGATGGAGGACGCTGCCGGCAGTGGCGGTGTTATGAATATGAAAGAGACGACATCTAATTTACCTGACGAAAATGTGTCACTTGACCCTGAGGCGCAAGCCCTTTTTGAACAATTCGGAGGGGTTGAGTCCTGGAAGACGGAAGCTTCCGCCATGGGGGGGGCGAACGGACTGGCCGAAAGCCTGTTGGCCGAACAGAAGCGGCTGGATCGAGTCCGAATCCTGTTGATTCAAATGGCATATCAAATCAGCCGCTATCTGGCAAACGACCGCTTCACCGTCGGTTCGGCGGCGGAGGCCGCGGTATTTGAAAAACTGTCCAAGGTAATTCAGTCGCTGGCCCAGCAGTCGGGGCATTTGGGCTGTGCCTTTATCCGCTATCGGGGAGCGCCTGCGGACCCTGAGCTGCCTGAAAAGTTCGATTACGAGATCGTGGCGGGCGCCACGGTTGTCGACAGTTTAATGGCGCCCCGGGTGGCCAAGCGAAACAGCGAGCTCGAGGATAATCTGCCCGAAATGCTGCTGGAGGCCTTCCGGGTCTTTGCCGACAGCGGGATCAACAACATTTATATCGAACTGCCGGACAACCTGCCCCGGCAACTGAGTTCGCTTCAGATGTGTCTGAAGATATTGTCCGGCTTTCGCATCGCCCGCGACAATGGGGCTCCTTTCTCCATCGACATGGACAACCGGCAGCACCGCATTGCCGTGATCAACGATGAGAACATGTACCCCGATCCCAATCTGACCATGATTGCAGGGCTGAACAAAGTCCGACCGGATGCCATGGAAAAGCTGGTCGAAAAGGTCGATGTAATGCTTCGTAAGCAGGAACAGACGTCGAGCCTGCGCAAATACGCCGGGGTCTACAACGCCGCCCTGGAGTTGCCCAAGCTCAAGGCTCAGCTGAGACGGCCTCTGGTTGAGATGAACAATGTCAAATGGTTGATTGCCGAGGCACAGGAAGAATCGATCACCCTGGAAAAGGTGTTTATCGCCCAACTGGCCATGGAGTCGGCGTCAACATCCCCCCAAAAGGTCGCCAAAATGATCAAGAGTGTCTATGGCGACGACTATGCCAGAATCAACAAACAGTCCCTGGGCGAGCGGCTGGGGCTCTCTTCCGACCTTCTGGCGGCTGTTGAAAAACGCGGTTCTCAGGCCAGATTAAAAAAAGAGGTGCTGGGAAACCTGCATGAGCGTTTGGACCAGGTCAAAGACCACGTGATCGACGAAGTCGAGGTGCGCGAAGACACCGAAGGCGCGCGAAAGGCCAACAAGCCGGTGGCGCACGGTGTGGTGGACAGCCGGATCTACCAGATGGTGGATTTTTTCAAGAAACGTTCGGCCACCCGCAAAAAAATGGTGGGTATGGTCCACACTGCCGTAGAGTTTTCCCAGCAAAACTACGACGTGCTGGCCAAGGATTTTCGCATTACGCCGGACCAGGCCAGGACCCTTATCCAGATTCTGAAAGGGTGCTTTGATGAGAAAGGCCGGTTTCAAAAGAAAAAATTCGTTGCGGCGATCGACCATTTCAAAAAGGTGGAACAGAAGGTATTCGCCTTTCTGTGGCACCATATGAAGGACGCCATCCTGCCCGATGATCGCGTCGCTTTTTTGAATTCGCTGCAAACCCTGACCGCCCAGATGCAGCTTCCCAAGCAGGCTTTCAAGGTGCTGCTGGAAGATTTGTGCAGCGAGCCGGATAAATTGCAGTTTTCGGACAACAAGGCCGTGATGCTGGCGAACCTGATCGTACACCGGCCGGACAAGTCGCTGGCGGATTATGAAATAACGCCCGAAGATATCATACTCAACCAGCAAGATCTGGATCCTATGGTGGTCGAATACGCCGCCTGGCGCATCGACAAGGATCGGGAACAGTTCTTCGAAAAGATCCAGACGGTTCACAACAAGCTGGCCGAAGCACTTACCCTGGGCCAGACCAATGAAAAGCAGATTCCGGCACCGGTGGTCCTGAATCTGGAGCGCGAGTTGTATATTTTTCTTTCCATGGTGCAGTGTGAGGCCGGTAAGGCTATCCTGCGCTCGGCCGTCCATGAATACGGCAATCCCGAGTCGGCGGTATATCACTACAAACAGAGCGACGATCTGATCAGCGGGATCCTGCAGAACCTGCGCGTGGCCCTGCGCGGCGCGGGTTCAGTGTGCGGCATGCAGGATATCGGCATGCTGGAGACCGTCAAAGAGCGTAACGAGGATTTCCAGCGGCTGAAAAACGACCGCATGTTCCGGACCCAGGCCAGGAAGGTCACCGAATGGGCCGATGAGGCCATAAAACTCATCAAATTCCGCACATGCTAGTGTTGTGTCCTGCAAATAAATTCAAAAATTAATGTCACTTCGGCGCAAGAGACTGTGTCGCAATTGACCCAAACGACGACATCATGAGCCGATGTCATTCCGGCGAAAGCCGGAATCCAGGTTTTCCAATTGCTTACATTTCTGGATGCCGGATCGAGTCCGGCATGACAGAGTAAAAACGTGCATTTTCTAAATTATGACACAGCCTCGAAAGCCGGAATCCAGGTATTCCAATGGCGTGTATGTCTGGATGCCCCCGGCTTACACCATGCCGGGCCAGGCTTATCGAAGCCTGCCCCGGGCATGATCCGGGATCCGGCATGACAGAGTAAAAACGTGCATTTTCTAAATTATGACACAGTCTCGCAAGCCGGAGTCCAGTTGAAAACCCTCTGGATTCCGGCTTGCGCTGGAATGACTTAAAGGAAAAAGGCTTTCAAATGGACTAAATATGTTGAACCCAACTT
>JBNKKC010000008.1:0-75314 GCA_050291625.1 Desulfobacteraceae bacterium | reverse complement strand
CCCTTTTATCTATTTGATAAGTTAGGGTATCATGTGTTTAACAATGCAAATAGAGTTATCGATGTCTTGGCACAAATGACCGTTAAAGTTATCGATGTCTTGGCACTTTTGAGTTATCGATGTCCTGGCATTTATCAGTTATCTATTACCGTTGGTTGGTAGAAGGCTTCTTCAGATTGCTGGGCCTTTATCAGCGGGGTGAGCAAAACGCCCTGGATATCCGCATCAAATCCATACCGCTCGAATTGGACAATCTTCCCAGTGCATTCAATTTCTATCGGATCCTGTTCATCAGCGATCTGCACCTCGACGGACTGCCCGGCCTCTGTGATCGCCTCATCGGGCTGGTCAAGGATCTGCAGGCCGACGTCTGCCTGTTTGGCGGAGACTACCGCATGGAGATGTACGGCAGTTTTATAGAGGCCAATCGCCAATTGGACAAATTAATGGGACATATCCACGCAAAGGACGGCGTCTTCGGTATTCTGGGCAATCACGACTGCCTGGAGATCGCTCCAACCCTGGAGGACTCAAGAATCTGTATGCTGATCAACGAATCGGTGTCCATCGACAGACAAAACCAGGTGCTGAGCATCGTCGGTATCGATGACCCCCACTATTACCGATGTCACGACATGGAGAAGGCCTTTCGTGAGAGCCCGCCGGGAAGCTTTAAAATCCTCTTGACTCACTCGCCGGAGGTGGTTTTCGATATGGAGGGTTTCGGCGTCGACCTGTGTCTTTGCGGCCATACACATGCCGGCCAGATCCGTCTGCCGTGGATCGGACCGGTCTTTACCCACTGCCGCACGCCTCGAAAATATGTCTCCGGTTTGTGGCACCATAACGGCACCGTCGGCTACACTTCGGCCGGCGCCGGTTCTTCCGGGGTCCCGATACGTTTCAACTGCCCGCCGGAAGTGGTCCTTCTGACCCTCACCCAGGCGCCCGGGAAAGAGATGCATGGGATCGGGACGTCAATGAATTAACATCGTCATCATCCATCCCTGTCTGTGACACGGGCTCTTTGCGCTTTCAACCGACTCCGGTGTGTTTTGCGGTCCATCCGCCGCATTCTGGAGCGTTGGGAGGGACGGGTCGGTCGTCGGACTTTGCGAACGACTGCCGCACGCCGGATCATATCTCTCAACCGTTCCAGCGCATCGATTCTGTTTTTTTCCAGCGTCCGGTATTGCCGTGCTTTGATGACGATCACGCCCTCTTTGGTGATATGCTGGCTGCGCATGGCCGACAGGCGCTTTTTGTATGAATCGGGAAGAGATGATGCCCGAATGTCGAACCGCAGGTGCACCGCAGACGATACCTTGTTGACATTCTGTCCCCCGGGACCCCGCGAACGAATGCCTGTCATCTCGATCTCTTTATCAGCGATGGCAACGTTTTCCGAAATGATCAGCATCATCTTCCAGCCATTTTATCAGGTCTCGGGACCAAAAGAGTTGTCCGTCAGAAAGGGAACCTTTTCAATTACAGACCGGCGCCGGCGGTCCTGGACGGTTGGCGGGTTTCGCATTGGCAGTTGCGCCAGCACAGGGGATCTGAAGAAAGATAATCGCCGGTCATCTGGTAGGCGGCCCCCCGGCAGCCGTAGCAGTGGTCGGCTTTATCGCAGGCGGCGCAGGGCCCTTTGATGGTGTGGCGATGGTCCTTGAGGTCTTTGAGAACCTGGCTTTCGCTCAATATCTGCTTCAGTGGTTTTTGGCGAATATTTCCGATGGGAAGGTTCAAGCCGACGCAAGGCATGACATCGCCTTTGGAGCCGACGAGGCAGGAGAACTTGTGCCGCAGGCAGCGGTTGCCTGCCAGGGGCGGCTGCGGCTCCCATTCAATGCCGTACCGGCGGCGGTCGATTTCTGATAACTTTTTGAAAAGGTTATATATGTCTGAAGGATCGACAAGCAACCAGCTGTTGTCCAATGCGTTGGCCTGCGGTGTGATGATTTCAAAATAGGGTGCGATGTCCCGGTCTCTCAGCCATTGCCAGAAATCGGGCAGCTCACTCAGGTTCTGGCGGCAGATAACGGTGCTGACGGCCAAAAAGGCATCCTTGGATGGATAGCCCACCGCTTTCACATTGGCCAGCGCCGACTGGAGGATCTCAAAGGCCCCCTTCCGGCCGGCCAGCTTGTCTTGCAGCTCCCGGTCGAAGGTGTTCATCTTCATGACCACCCGAATCTTGTTGTCGAATAAAAAGTGTGCAAACTCAGGCGTTATTCCCGATCCGTTGGTGAACAACTCCACATCCATCCCCAGGGATCGTATAAACAGAATCATCTCGTTGATTTTGGGGTAGATCGTCGGTTCACCGCCGAGGATGATGATCTTTCCGGCGCCAAGATCCCTGGCTTGCATGAGTGTATCTCTGATCTCGCGGGGAGTCAGTTCGTCTTTAACGTCGTCGCGTTTTGGGACATAACAATAAGGGCAGCTGAAATTGCAGCGCAGACTGAACTCGATCTCCATCGTGAGGAGGCGGTTGTTTTTTGCCGCCTCGGCTATCTCAACCATCGGCTGCTCAAAATTTGATGCAGGACTGGAACAGGATCCCATTTTAGTATACCTTTCAATAGCGCACAAATCTCCTCAAAGCGGCAAGATACGCGCTTTTTTTGACTGTTGTCAAAGCGTTATGCGTTTGGATCTTGGTAAATGGAACCAGTTTCGACCGCTATAACCGATCGGTGGGACAATCAAGCCATTTTAAGGCTCGTTCGCCAAACTATCAAATTCGCCGGTGCTGTCAAGCCGCTTGAAAAGGTTTTTTCGATTGATTTTTTTGATTGAACCGGCCTATAGAGTATCGCTTGTATAATGGGAGTGATGTTTGCCGTAAGCAATATGTTGAACACAAACTTGATATTTGGTGGCCGGGTTGCCGCTGGCATGGAACACCCGAAATTAATTTCCTATGAAGATCCCGTTTAACAGCCCGCCCGGATGTGATTGGCGCACCTGTGAAGCGCATTGCGGCATTGGCTCGATGAAGAGCATCGATCATGGCATGCCGCAACCCCTGCCCTCCTTTTTCAGCAGCCTTTCCAAAAGCTGTTTCGCCATCGCGAATCGAAAGAGCCGTGAAAGTGATCCTGCTGCGCAAAATCGATGGCTTACGGGCAAACCAGCCAAATCCGGCGCGATCGCTATAGCCTGCAATGAACGCCGCCCCTTTTCGAAACAACCGTCATCCGGAAAAGAGGGACTCGCGCGGCTTTCAATCAGGCGGAACAATCCGTTGCTGTACGGATGATCAGGATCAAGATCGTTTTGAAAGGATGAACGAATGAGTGTTTTTATTACCGACATGGCGATATTCATGCCTAATGATCCGGTAAGCAATGACGAGATTGAAAATGTGTTGGGGAAAATAAACAATGTGCCTTCCAGAGCCAAACGAGTGGTATTAAAAAATAATGGCATTAAAGCTCGATACTATGCCATCGATCGCAAAACCGGCAACCTGACCCACACCAACGCCCAGCTCGCAGCCGAAGCCGTCAGGGGTTTGAAACCCTACGACACCTACACCCACGGAGATATTGAGTGTTTATGCTGCGGAACAACCAGCCCGGACCTGCTCTTTCCCGGTCATGCGTTGATGGTGCAGGGCGAGTTGGGATTGTCGCCCCTGGAGGCCGTCACCACGGCCGGCATCTGCATCTCGGGGATGTTGGCCCTGAAATATGCTTATATGAACGTCGCCACCGGCATGTCCCGGAACGCTGTGGCCGTCGGTTCCGAGTTGGCGTCGTCGTTTATGCGAGCCACATTTTTTGCCGGCCGAAACGGGACGCCTCACAATATCGATGAAAAACCCATTTTGGGGTTTGATTCCGATTTTCTCCGATGGATGCTGTCTGACGGGGCGGGGGCGGCCTTTTTGTCAAACGCTCCAAAACCGGCGGGTATTTCGTTGCATATCGACTGGATCGACTACCTCGCCTTTGCCGGCGAAATTGAGACATGCATGTATGGTGGAGGGGTCAAAGGTGAAAACGGCCGTATGGCAGGCTGGCGCCAGATGGAGGCTATCGATCCGGCGGAACGGAAACATCTGATGGCGGTCAAGCAGGACATTCGGCTGCTGGATCACAACATTGTGCAGACATTTGAACGGTGTCTGAGCACCAGCATAAAAAAACATGGAATGACGCCCGAGGCCGTCGACTGGTTCCTGCCGCACTATTCGTCCGCTTACTTTCGTGACAAATTTTTTACAGGGCTTCAGAACATCGATTTTGAAATACCATATGACAAGTGGTATACTAATTTACCGACAATGGGTAACACCGGCAGCGCGGCAATCTATATCATTCTTGCCGATTTGATGCGCTCCGGCCGCCTTAAAAAAGGTCAGCGAATCTTGTGCTTTATCCCCGAAAGCGGCAGATTCGCCCATTGTTTCATGCACTTGACAGTGGTTTAGAAGCTCGCTTAGCATACCGTTGGCAATGCAACCACCCGCCTTGCGGGTGGTTTTCAGTTCTTGCAGACGGTTGTTTTTGGATAGTTACAGACGTTCAGAGAACGCTTTTGGCAAGGCCAGAGGGAGGAAGCTGTATTGCCAATACCGCGACGACCGATAACGCAGTCCAAAAGCATTCTCTGAACGTCTGGTGGAGGATGCCATGAAGCTGTCCGATGTCCCCCAAGACAGGGGAATGATCGACGAAGAGCGCCTCAAAGAGGTGTGCTACGCCGTTGATGAAGACGGATCGTTCGTTCTGGCGGAAAGCGCCGGATGGGAGCCCAAGAATATCGCCAATGATCAGGCGTGGGACTTGATCGATGAACAGTTGAAGGAAACGATAGATAAGATTAAAGCCGGCAAACTCAGCCCGTTGGCTTATCATATGGTACGCAACCAGATGGGGCTGGGCCTGCTTGCAAAATATGTCGGTTTCAACCGCCTGCGCGTCTGGCACCACTTGAAACCTGCTGGATTCAAACGGCTGAAGCCGGATCAGTTGAAACGCTATGCCGAAATATTGGGCATCGACGTCGTGGATCTGGCCAAAATCCCTGAAGATGACGTTCAGGCACGGAATCAGTAAAGGTAACATGATCGAACTCGACTTTGCCCATCATCAATCAGCTCACTGCGAAAGCGGCGTTACGTCCAACCTGCTGCTTCATAACGGTTTAAAGGTCAGCGAAGCCCTGGCATTCGGAATCGGTTCCGGGTTGTTCTTTGCTTACCTGCCGTTTATCAAGGTCAACAAGCTGCCGCTGACGACCTATCGCTGTGAATTGGGAGGTATTTTGAAGCGGGCGGCCAAACGACTCGGATGTCGTATTCATTGGAAAAAATTCAAGGATCCGAACAAGGCCATGGCCGCTCTGGATGAAAGCCTCGCAGCGGGAAACCCGGTTGGATGCCGGACCGGCGCCTACTGGCTGCCCTACTTTCCACCGGCATTTCGATTCCATTTCAACATGCACAATCTGGTAGTATATGGAAAGAACGAAACGGATTACCTGATCAGTGATCCGGTGTTTCCGGAACCGGTGCGCTGCCACAGGAACGATCTGATCAAAGCCAGATTCGCCAAGGGGCCGCTGTCGCCGAAAGGCAGCATGTATATCATTGAAAGCGCTCCGGACTCCGCAGATTTTCGCGCGGCCGTGCGAAGCGGTATCAAGGAAGTATGCCGGCGCATGCTCTATACGCCGGGACCGGTCATCGGTATCAGCGGCATTCGCTTTCTGGCCGATCAGGTGGAAAAATGGCCGAAAAAGCTTGGCAAACGGCGAGCAACACATTATGTGGGGCAATTGATCCGCATGCAGGAGGAGATCGGAACCGGAGGCGGCGGATTTCGTTTCATGTATGCCGCTTTCCTTCAGGAAGCCGACCGGATCCTTGACAATCCGGGGCTGGCCGACATTGCCATATCCATGACCGCCACGGGCGACCTGTGGCGAAAATGTGCGGTCGTCGGCGCCAGGATCTGCAAAGGCCGGGCTGCGGAACAGGACACATACGCGGAGATGGCGGACATACTGCGCACCTGCGCCGATCAGGAAAAGCAGATTTACAAGGATTTGATGCAAACGATTAAATCGTGAGACACGGACCATGTCCTTAAAACAAAAACTGAAAGAGCTGCTGGTAAAGGAGCTCAATATAGAGGACCTGACGCCCGAGCAGATTGAAGACGACGATCTGTTGTTTGGCGACAAGCTGGGCCTGGACTCCATCGATGCGGTCGAAATTGTCTTCTTCGTGGAGCAGCATTTCGGAATCGCCATGAAAAACATGAAGGAGGCCCGCCCGGCCCTGCAGTCCGTCGAGACCCTGGCCGCCTTTATCGAGGCACGAAGCGCGTCATGAAACGCATGCCCCCCGTCGCCGTCGTCGGCATGGGCTGCATCTGTGCCGCAGGCGCTACCATTAATCCCTGCATGGATACGCTGTTCGCCGGGCGTCGAAACCCGCAGCTGCCATCACGCTTTCCAATTCCCAAAGGGTTTACCTATCCGGTATTCGAAGTCCCCGACACGTTTTTGAAATCCGGCGGCCCTGGATCGGCAACCCAGCGCACATCGCTGTTGGCCCAATGCGCCGCGGATGAAGCACTGGAGGATGCCGGACTGACAACGGAGGATCTGGTGACAGTCAAAACCGGTATCTGCATGGGCACCAACGTCGGCGGATCCCTGGGAAACGAAACACTCTTTGCAGACATGCAGCAGAGTGACGCCACGCACATTATGCCTGCGGACCGGTTTGACATGAGCAACCCCACCACCCATATGATGGACCGGTATGATATAAACGGCCCCTTCCAAACTGTGGTCAATGCCTGTTCGGCGGGCAATGACGCCATCGGCATCGCCGCCGGGTGGATCGATGCCGGCTGGTGCGATCTGGCATTGGCCGGCGGTGCGGACGAGATGTACCAGGTGACCTACGTGGGATTCAAGTCCCTGTTCATCAACGCGGACGCCCCCTGCCGGCCCTTCGACAAACACCGCAAGGGACTGAACCTGGGCGAAGGCGCTGCGGTTATGCTGCTGGCCTCGGCGCGGATGTGCGACGCCATGTCATTGACTCCGCGCGGATATGTGCTGGGATACGGCGCCGCCGCCGATGCCTATCATTTCACCCACCCGCTTCCCGACGGCGATGGATTGCGGGCGGCCATCGGCGATGCCATCCGGCAAAGCGGTATATCAGCGGATGACGTGGCCTTTATCAATGCCCATGGAACCGGCACACAAGGCAATGACAAGGTGGAATCCACGGTATTGACCGATCTGTTCCCGGAGCGGCCTTTTTTGTCGACCAAGGGGTACACCGGGCACACCCTCGGCGCTGCCGGCCCCGTCGAGGCGGTTTTCACCCTGGCCTGTCTGCAGTGGCAGCAAATCCCCAGAACCATTGGATTTGAAACACCCGACCCGGACATGCCGGCCATGCCGACCACGCGCAACCAGGCGATCACAGGCAGCGTGGCCGTGTCGGAAACGCTGGGCTTCGGCGGCAGCAATTCCGTGCTGATATTGGGCAAAGGAGACCGTCCATCATGAAGGCGCTGATCAGGGGCATAGGCGCGGTGGGCGGATTCGGCAGCGGTGTCGATTCCCTGGAACGTGCATTGGTGAAAGGGTCTGCCGAGCATCAATGGATCGAATTCGAAACAGCCCGCGGACCAATCCGTATACCCGGCTACCGCGCGGACTCGTCGGCACTGTCCGAATTTGTCCCCATTCGAGTGCTCAGGCGAATGGCACATAACAGCCGCATCGCACTGACCGGAGCTTTTTCGGCATTGGCGGACGCGGAGATGATGGATTCGCGGCAGCGGGGCCGCCTGGGGATCATCGTAGCCACCGGGTACGGCGCGACATGCAACAACTTTGATTTCCAGCACCTGTCGGATGATGGGGCGGATTTCAGCGGATCTCCCACAAAATTCTCTAACTCGGTTCATAATGCGGCCGCCGCAAACATTTCTATTGCTCTCAACGACAAAGGCCCCAACCACTCGGTCAGTCATCTGGGCATGTCCTTTCCGTCCGCCCTGTTGACAGCGCTGCAATGGCTGCGGGAAGACCGCGTGGATACGGTACTTGTCGGGGGTGTGGATGAATTCAGCAAAGCCCTGGCCTATGCCTGGCAGTTCAGGCCCGGGGACCATACGGATGGATTCGAAAGACCGCTGGTGGGCGAAGGCGCATGTTTCTTTGTGCTTTCGAGCGCAGAGGCCCCCTCATCGACGCCATACGGGGTGATCGAACATGTTGCCGTCGAACGCGCCTCCCGCGGCCCCGCACGGCTGCCGCAGGCCGCCGCCTACTTTTTCGGCATCCAGGATTTGACAATACCCGATCACGTCGGCGCCATGCTGCCGCAGGATGCCCGACTGGCCGCTTTTGCCCACTTGTTCGGGATTCTGCCGGTGGCCGGGGCGTTTGATCTGGCGGTTGCCGCGCTGAGCCTGAAACTCGGCACACTGTTTCCGTCGATGGCGCTTCCGGCCGATCAAACGATGCCGGGCATGATACAATCGGCGCAACCGTTGGAGCAAGGCACCATATGCTGTTTCCAGATCGGAATTAGAAACACTTACGGCTGGATCACCATCGGGTCGCAGCGACCCTGATTTTACCCCAATGCTGCATACAAAAGACGGTAAAAGGATTGAAAAACTTTATAGGGGTTTATTAGGCGGATAAGCGTCATGGCCGATGCCACCGAAAATGTACTGGTTGTCAAAGAGTTGACCAAGCTCTACCAGGGCATGGAACATCCCGCGCTGGATGCGCTGGACCTTTGCATACGCCGGGGAGAGATATTCGGCCTGCTGGGGCCCAACGGCGCCGGCAAGACGACGACCATTTCAATCCTGAGCACGATTCTGCGGCCGACGAAAGGATCGGTCACCCTCAAGCAGATCGACCTGTTGCGGCACCCCATGCAGGCCCGGCGCAATATCGGTGTCGTGCCGCAGGATATCGCGCTTTACCCCGAACTGTCGGCCTGGGAAAACCTGGCCTACTTCGGTCGATTGCACGGCCTGCGGGGCAAGCGTCTGGAAGAGTGCATCCGGACCGCTCTGGCCTCGGTCGGGCTCGAGGATAAAGCACGACAAAGCGTTGCATCATTTTCAGGAGGGATGAAACGCCGAGTCAATCTGGCCGCCGGATTCCTGCATGGTCCCGAATTATTGTTCCTTGACGAACCCACGGTGGGGGTGGATATTCAATCCCGCCAGATGATCATGGACAAGCTTCTGGAAATCAAAGCCGCCGGAACCACCATGATCTATACGACGCACTACATGGAGGAGGCCCATCGGCTCTGCAATCGCGTCGCCATTATGGACCACGGCCGCATTCTGATCCAGGGAGCGCCGGAAGAGCTGGTCGCCCAATCCTCGGAATGCGATAATCTGGGCGAATTGTTTCTGGAGTTAACGGGCAGGCAATTAAGAGATTAACATAAGAGATGATATTTCAGCTTTTTGCATCGCTAACAAAAGAACTGCTCTTGCTCAGACGCGATCGAAGCGCCTTGCTGGTGCTGTTCGTGATGCCGGCAATTCTGGTGCTGGTGCTGACCCTGGTCCAGGAAAATGCACTTAAAACCATCGGCGAAGGGCATACCCGGATCCTGTTTGTCAACAACGACAAGGGAGACGTCGGCCGGAAGATTGAGCAATCCTTGAAGCAGGCCAAGGGCGTCATCCTGATCACCAGAGTCAACGAGAAGATCCCGGACGCGGAAACTGCCGTTGCAGCAGTGGCGCAAGGGGATTTTCAGCTCTGCCTTATCGTGCCTGCCGGAATGACCGATACGATCAAGGCCAGGGCTGTCGCCAGCGCGCGGCAGGCCCTGGCGCTGGAAGCATCCGCCCCATCAACGGAATCGGCAGAGAGCGGCGAGCTGAACGCCTATTTCGATCCGACGGTTCTGGGGGGCTTCCGCTCGGCGGTGAAGCACATGCTGCAGCTGATGCTGCTCAACATCGAGGTGGAGCAGAAGATCACCGCTTTGACCGAGTTGCTGCCCGTCAAATTGCAACAGCACCTCCAAACCACCCTTGGACCCATGGCGGAAAGCGCCCCCATCAACGATGATGCGCTGAAAATGGAGTGGGACCGGTCGCCCCTGGTGGTGCTGAACGACAGGACGGCCACCCGCAAGACGTTCATTCGACCGGCCAATGCGGTTCAGCAAAACGTGCCGGCCTGGTCGCTGTTCGGTGTCTTCTTCGTGGTGCTGCCCATGGCCGGGTCCTTTATCAAGGAACGGCTATGCGGCGTACAGCAGCGGATGCTCAGCCTGCCGGTCTCCTATCCTGTGGTCCTGTCGGGCAAGGTTGGCGCCTATGTTCTGATCGGCGTCGCCCAATTCGGATTGATTCTGTGTATCGGCAAGTGGGTCCTGCCCCTTCTGGGAAGCCAGGCATTTGACCTCGGCGACGCGCCCGGGAGCGTCGCGCTGGTGGCGATGAGCGCTATCCTGGCCGCGACGGGGTACGGCATCCTGCTGGGCACGGTGATCAACAGCTATGAGCAGGCCGCGATGTTCGGCCCCATCTCCATTGTCGTGGCCGCGGCCATCGGTGGCATCATGGTGCCGGTGTACGTCATGCCGGATGTCATGCAGTCACTCAGCGTGATGTCACCGCTGGCCTGGGGACAAAACGCATTTCAGATCCTGTTTGTGCGCGGTGGAGGGCTCAAGGCCGTGCTGCCGGAAGTCGCTGCGCTGTGGGGCTTTGCGCTGGCCTGCATGGGTGTCGCTTGGTGGTGGTTCACGCGCAAGGTGTACCGGCGGGCCTGATGGTGGCGAGCCCCGGACAACCAACAACCCTTTCCAATGAAATGGAGACAATGTATGACGACCACGGACACTCCCCCTCAAAGCGGCCAAGCGGATATCGCGGCGTTGATTCAAGACGTCGTCGCAGGACCTGCCCGACCCGAGCGGCAGTTTATCGTCGGTGGTGAAACGTTTGCCGATCTATACGATATGGCCTGCCGGATCCGGACCAGCCTGGATGGGCAGGCGACACCCGGAAAACCGGTCTGCCTCTGTTCGGACGACCGGGCGCTGGTGACCGCCACTGCGTTGGCCGCCCTGGCCGGCGGGCCGGCGGTGATACTGCCCTATGCCCGCTCCGAGCAGGCCCTGGAGGAGACGCGGCAAGCCATCGATTTCGATGTGGCGGTGGTGGATGGTCCACACCCCCTGCCCGCAGGCGTTTCAGCGCTCGATCGACAGACCGTCGCGGCAACGCAACCCGATCCCCGGATCATGCGGCCTGGCAAGCCGGACGATCAATGGATTTTCCTGTTCACCGGAGGATCGACAGGGCTGCCTAAAATATGGACCAAAACCCCGTTCAACCTGCTGGGAGAGTCGGCCTTTCTGGTACAGGAATTCAATGTAACCGAGGCGGATGTGATTCTGGCGACAGTGCCCTCCTATCATATTTACGGACTGCTCTATTCCGTGCTGGTACCCCTGCTGGCGTCGGCCCGGGTATGCCGCCCGACACCGACTTTTCCAAGCGAAATAACAACGCTGCTGAACCAAACCGAGGCCAGCATCCTGATCAGCATCCCGGCCCACTACCGGGCGCTGAGAAACCATCGTGCGGATCGGCACAACCTGCGCATCGCATTCTCGTCGGGCGGCGCTCTGGCCCCGGAAGATGACCTGGCGTTCTTTGAATCGACCCGGGTTCCCGTTACAGAAGTCTATGGCTCCACGGAAACGGGCGGCATTGCCCTGCGATGCCGCGCAGCAGGCCGGCCGGGCCTGACCCCTTACTCGTGCCTGGATTGGCGGGTCGAGGACGATGCGTTATTGGTGCGATCGCGCTTTCTTTCACGGGAACTGGAAACGGACGCCGCAGGTTTTTACCGGACGGCCGACCGGGCCGAACCGGACGACGACCAGGGGTTCAATCTGCTGGGACGATCCGACGGGATCGTAAAAGTGGCCGGAAAACGCGTCGACCTGCTCAGCATTCAGCAGGTTCTGAAACGGATTCCGGGCGTCGATGACGCCTATGTGTTTGCGAAAAAGACCGATCAGGGAAGAGAAAACGTCATCCTGGCCCTGGTCGCCGGTGATGTGGCGGAACCGATCCTGCGCGAAACGCTGCAGCAGCGCTTCGAACCCTATGCCGTGCCCCGGATGATCAAGATCGTTGCCGAAATACCGGTTTCGTCGGTGGGCAAAGTCAACCGTACGGAGATCGAACAGCTCTTTTGACCAATATCAATTGGTTTTCAATTCGTTCCTGGAAAAATAGTCCACCGCCGCGGCGATTTGCTCCTTCTTTAAAAGCCTAATCAAGAATCCGGCCACCGTGGCCAAAGGAGCGATGATTCCGATGGCCACCAGCAGGTAGTAGAAAAACATGCGAACCCGCTTTCTGCGGCGCGGATCGGCCGGACCGCCTTTTTGGCGAATAAAGTTCGACCAGATGGTGAACACTTTTTCGATGCGCTGTTCAAATATGATATAGGACGGGACGACACGCACCGCACCCAGCGCATTGAGCTTGTCCTGTTCCAGGGTTTCCGGATCCCTGAGCAGCGGCCCGAATCGCCGGGCCTCCCGGATATCTTCGTCCGACACGCCCGGCCGGGGCAGGAGCTTCAGCGGCCGCTCCTTTTTCCCGGTCAGCATCCAGTAGGCGATGGTTGCCACGCCCACGAGATTCATGGCGCGGTCCATCAGAACGATATTGCCTTTCAGGCGGCCGCCGGCCTCTTGTATCCGTTTTTTGACCTTCTCCTGGGCCATCAGCCACATGTTGCGGCACCCGATCACTGTCACCACGGTTCGATCCTTCAGCAGCTGCTTGGCTGCAGACGATTGTAAAAAGCTGCTGATCGGAACGGCCGGCGAGAGATACCAGACCGTATAAGCCAGAATCACCAGATCAAAGCGTTGATCGGGATCGACGCCGAGGGGCTCCATTTCACATGCAATTTCCTGGAACGATTCCGGAAAAACGTCGCAAAACGAATCGGTTGACCAAGGAAAGGGATAGGCCGGTTTTGGTTTGAGGGCCTCGAAGTGGATCGAGACGCCGTCTGCTGTCTCCAGCGGCTCGAGGAGGGAGTCCAGAATCTGTTTGAGCTGGCCGGATTGGGAATAGTACAACACCAGAATGTTCATGTCTTGGCACCGCCTTGCTAGGAATTAGCATATCTCGGGATTATATATCAATCAAATCCGGACCTCGCGCTTGAAGCGCTGCGGTCCCACCATGAATTTGGCGGTGATCAGGGAGCCCAGGATGGTCCCCAGCACGCCGGGCGCCATCACGCTCTGACCGGCCAGATAGAGTCCTTTGACGGCCGTACGATTCAACATGGCGGCCGAGAGCAGCTGATCCTCACTGCGCATCACGCCGTAGGCCGAACCGTCGGGGCTGTTCACCCAATCGCGGATGGACAGCGGCGTATAGACATCGATCACTTCAATCTCCCGGAAGCGGCCCATAATGGATTCGACGCGTTGAATCAATTGGCCGGCCATCTTCATTTTGGCATCCAGGTAGTCCGAGCCGCGATGGCGGGTCTGTGTCGCTTCCCATGGTTTCCAATAGTCATGGTGCCCGGCAGTGAGCAGGGACAGCAGCAGACGATCCCTCCGTTCGCAAGGCCGGAGCTGCAAATAGATAGCATCGTCAATGGACCCGTTGTCACCGGTTTGAATCATAAACACATTGTAGGGCAAGGGCTGGTGCTGATCGCCGGGCACCAGAGCATTGACCGACACCATGCCGTGCGTATTTTTCAGATTTTTAATGCGGCGACGATAGGAGGGTTTGATCTGAACGGGGTCCATCAGATCGACGGCAACCGCAGGATGGAGGGCGGCAACGACCCGGGGAGCCATCAGAGATTGGCCATCGGCAAGGGTGACGCCCTTCACGCTCGACTGCTGCACATCGATGGAGGCAACCTTATTGCCGCAGATCATTCTGCCACCCAGTTCAACCAATCGATCCACCAGTATATTCGCCATGTGGGTGCCGTTGGTTTCCAGCCGCCACGCAGAGAGCAGGTAGCTTGCAAGGGTCATGGTATGGTAGAATTGAGGGCACTTTTCCGGCGGCACGCCGATCCAGACGGACGGGATGCTCAAGATGCCTTTAAGACCGGGCGAACATCCCAGCCGGTCGAATACGGCCCCGAGGGGTTCGGTCTGTTCAATCAGATTCAGACTGGATTGGCCTTCGTAAAGGAACCCTAGCCGATCGAGCTGGTCGGCCCCGTTGCGAACCAACCGCATAAACGCCTCGATCTGGGCATGTTCGCCGGCAAACGACCGCTTTAAATTCTCTTCATAGGCATCGATGCCCGCCGGCATATCGAATTGCGCCGGCCCTTGGGACTTTCCGCTGAAATAGTAGCGATCCACAGGCTCGCGGCAACCCATGCGCTGCAGGGGCAATCGCTCCGATATCCCCAGAAAGTCAAAGCAGCGACGCAGCACCTGTCCCTGATCCAGGGCGCCGAGATAATGCAGCCCGACGTTGCAGTGGACCCCTTGGCGGAGATAACTTCTGAGCATGCCTCCGGGCTGTTTGTTTTTTTCCACGACGGTCACATCGAATCCCAGCTTGGCCAGGATAATGGCCATGCTGAGACCGCCGATTCCGGATCCGATGATGATCGCCGCCCGAGATTTTCGATTAGCAATGGGCATGGGAACTCCCGCTCTTCGTGTCCTTCGCGGTATTTTGCAGCACCGCCTTTTGGAGATCTCTCACGAGACCATCTTATTTCATACGAAATTTCTTGCTGGGCCTGCCCCAGACAAAGTGCAGCACCCAGTCGAACCCGAAGAGCAGCAGGGCCTCGTCGCTGGTTCGCAGCTTCTTCTGAAGTGCCGGCTTGACCCGGTAGCGCTTGAAAAAGCTGCTGCTGAAAATAAACTCCCTGAATCTGTCGAGGTTGTAAGTGGCCATGAACGCCATTTTGGCCCGATTGCCCTGGGGCCCCTCGACGCCCCAGGGGTCGTTGTCAAACAGGCGCCGTATGGCTGCCCATTGCAGCGTCATGTCATGATAACGACGCGCCTCCTGGTCCTGTTCGAATGAGGCGGCAGTCCATTGAGCGGATTCATGCCGCCCCAGACAAAAATCGGGGGGCCGGAAGAAATGAATCACGGAACAATGCCCGGTGGCGGCATCAAACAAGGCCCCCTGCTCCACCGGAAATGTCCGGCAGGTGTCGGGACGATCCGTATAGACCCGGCATCCGCTGTCGGTCAGAAACGGACAGGTCTTCTCGTCGTTTTCGGCCATTCTCAGCAGGACTTCGGGAAAGGCGCCGCCTTCGCGCAGAACAATATCCACATACTCGTCAATAAACGAGTCGGTGCTGATCCCCAGACAGCGGCTCAGCCGCAGCACATCGTAGGGGTAAAGAAACAGGTTCAGATTGCGACAGCACTGATTGAAACAGGCCAGACCCGAATGGCACCGGAAATTAAACGTCTCTTCCGGGGCCAGGCGTCGACCGGGCAGTTGATCGATTTTCGTTTCATCAATCGATTTCACTTTTCGCGTCCTGAAAAGGTTATACGGTTATTTATTCGATTCAACCATTTGATAATACCTGAGCGGTATCCGCGAAGGTGTCATCCACAATAATCTCGGCCACTGTCATTTTTATCTTCTTACGATAATCGAGCCTTTCCCGCAAACGGCGCTCCAGTTCGGCCATGGCCACATACAACGGCGTTCGATCCAGCACAACGGTATCGCCTTTACCGCACTGGCGATAAAAATCCTCACAGCCCGGACCGGTCCGGGTCTGTCCGTCGGGTCGGCGCAATGCATGCGGAATACCATGCAGCCTGCAAATCATGGGTCGCTGTATATAAAGCACACAGCGCTCCTTTTGATTTAAAGGGCACATCACCCTGACGGGTTCCCGGTGTTGCAGCCGTTCAGCCATCTCTTTAATTGCCGACTCGGCGGCCGTCCGAATCCGCTTCCTTTGATCCGCGTCAAGCGCCCGCAGACCCGAATGAATGGAAAGCGCTTCGATCAGCGTGTGGTGATAAAAACGCGTCAGACAGCAGTTGTCCCGACAGCCAATGCAGGCAAACCCGGACTGTTCGGCTTTTTGACGGTAAGCCTGGTCCAGCTGCTGAAACAAACGGGCCACTGAATGGTGCATATCGGAAGGTAGCATCATAAAGCGCGGTTCTAAAAATTGGGCGATGGAAAAAAAGTGCGGGAATAGAGCGACAGGGCATAACGGTCAGTCATACAAGCGAGCAGATCACAGACCAGACGCTGTTTTGAGGAGCCGTTGGATCCGAGAGCGGGGAGGCGCATCTTGTCCAGCTCGTCGTTGAGCAGGTCTTCATTTTGACACAGATGCGCAAACAGCTCGGACATGATTTTTTTTGCTTTGACGAACTCGTTATGCACTTTGGAGGAACGATAGACATTGTCATAGAGAAATTGCCGCAGCATGGTCATGGCGCCAAACACCTCATCGCTCATATCCAGTTTTATCTGCGCGTCGATGGGTTTGCTGTGGGTGATCAGGTCCGTCATCATGGTGTTCACACGCTCGTCATGGGTGCAGCCGAGGACTTTCAGGCACTGATCCGGTATCTGGAATTCCTTGACCACGCCGCTGCGAATGGCATCGTCCAGGTCATGATTGAGATAGGCCATAATATCGGCCACGCGCACGACACGGCCTTCGACGGTGCAGGGCAGTTCCCCTGGATCGTCGGGAATGATCTTGCCGTATCCCTTCGAGTGCCGCAAAATGCCGTCCCTTACCTCGTAGGTCAGATTGAGTCCCTCCCCGGAATTTTCCAATACCTGAACCACACGCAGACTCTGAGCCTGATGTGAAAATGCGGGGGAAAAAATCTCCTTGAGCACCGTCTCTCCGCCATGGCCGAAGGGTGTATGACCCAGATCGTGCCCCAAGGCGATTGCCTCCGCCAAATCTTCGTTTAAAAACATGGCCCTGGAAATGGTTCGCGCAATCTGCGCCACTTCAAGGGTATGGGTCAGCCGGGTGCGATACTCATCTCCCGACGGATTCAAAAAAACCTGGGTTTTTTGTTTCAGGCGACGAAATGCGTTGCTGAACAAAATGCGATCCTTGTCGACCTGGAAGGCGGTCCGTATGGGGCATGCTTTTTCAGGGTGGGATCTGCCGCGAGATTTAGCGCTGGGGCAGCCATACGGTGAGATAAAATTGGTTTCCCGTTTTTCAAACTCCTCCCTTATGGAGTTTGATGTATTGGATGCGCTTTGCGTTAAACTTGCCGTCATGTGTCTGGTTATCCCGGACCGATATCCGTCAGTCCCGCAGGCATGGAATTGCAGGTTCACAGCACTGGACTGATATGGTAATAGATCAATGCGCGTGTAAGGTAACCCATTCTGATGCGCCAGGCAACCTCAATTTTAGAACGATAAAGGCGATATGCCGAACCAGTCATGAACGGACATCATTTGATATTAGGCCAATTGACGGACTACATCAGCGGCCGGATCCTGGACGATACGCTGGATGAACGTCATCGGCAACAGATCGGCCGATATCTTGTTGAAACCAAAGGATATGCCAAATCAGACATAACATCCCGACATGAACTGGAATTCAATGTAGACAGCCGTTGTGCGCGTCTGTTGATCACCTACACCGTCGCGATAGAACATCGAATCGGGATGATCGTCCAGTACGGACCGGGGTCGCTTGTCACCCGTCAGCGCCCGGCATTGGCCATATCGCGCCTTGTGGCCGGGTACCAGGTCCCGGTGGTCGTCGTTACCAACGGCGAGCAGGCCGATATCCTTGACGGCAACACCGGCCAACGAACGGGCGCGCACCTCGATGGGATACCCCATCGCGACCGGCTGGCAGATATTTGCAGCCGGCATGCCTGGACAGCCATCAGTGAAGAGCGCGCCGAAAAAGAATCGCGCATCCTGATGGCATTTGAAGTGGACGGGAGTTGTCCCTGCGATGACAGTGTCTGCACCTATAGGCTTTAAGCGAACCCATTTGGCGGCGTTATCGGTCGTCGCGGTATCGACATACAGCTTCCTCCCTCTAGCCTTGCCAAATGGATTCGCTTAAAGCCTATATAAAACAGAAAGCATTTCCATGACTGAACATCATGCCCATTTTATGCAGTACGCCTTGCAGCAGGCGCAGCAGGCTTTGCAGGAAGGCGAATTTCCCGTCGGCTGTGTTTTGGTATGCCGGCGACAAATCATCGCCACAGGCCGACGCGTCGGCACGCGACTGGACACACCGAGTGAACTTGACCACGCCGAGATCATTGCGTTGCGCCGATTGGAATCGATGGGCGGATCCATCGATCGCGGACAAGTCACGCTCTACGCAACCCTCGAGCCGTGCCTGATGTGCTTCGGCGCGCTGATGATCAGCGGAATCGGCGAAATCGTATATGCCTATGAAGACGCCATGGGCGGAGGCACGAGCTGTGACACAAGCCGGCTGCCGGAGTTGTACCGCGAAAATGGTATTCGCATCATCGCCGGAGTCAACAGGCAAGAGAGTCTGGAATTATTCAAGGCCTATTTTTCAAATCCCGACATCGATTACTGGCGGGACAGCCACCTTGCCCGCTATACGCTGGCGCAAACCGACGGCGTAACGCCAATAGAATGATCCCCGTTCTTGAAATCTCGCAGGCCGCCTTCCAGAAACATAGGCAGAGTTGCCGTCGGAGTTTTAAGTGTTAAGTTTTAAGTGTTAACTTAATGAATTTTATCGATTTTATTTAGGAGGGCGCCTTTATTATGTCAGGCTGCAGGAACGGTGTCTTGCCTTGATTTCGATACGACAGAAAATCGTATCGCGGCGGGACGCTGCTTCCTCCGTTTGATGTTCTCCGCTTTAATCCTGCTCGTAGGTTTGGTTGAGCCTGCGAAACCCAACATGATGCCGGCGAAAACATGAATCTTCGAAACATGATGAAATTGACATCAAACCTCAATTGGGAATTGACATCGACCACAGGATCTTTGTAAGAGGCAGTAAGAGATCTGTCGTTTTTCCCACCGGACATAGCTTATTGTGCCGGCTGTGGATATTTTTCTCTTGCAATTCTAAAGACCTTTATATAATGAAATAAGTTTTAAAACCAAAAGTACCGTCGCTCCAGGCTGTTTTCGATATCGCCGGCTCGGCGGCATGTGTTTAACCAAATAATCGAGGAGGTGTCGGCATAGCTCATCACAAGTTCGCAAGATACCCACAAGCACCGCTCACCCGGATCAACCAGAATATTCGCGCCCGAGAGGTTCGAGTCATCGATCCGGATGGTAATCAAGTTGGCGTCATGCCGGTGTCTGAGGCGCTCTCTGCGGCTGCAGAATTTGGATTGGATTTGGTGGAGGTATCACCCAATGCAAAACCGCCTGTATGCAAAATCATGGATTACGGGCGCTACAAATACGAACAAACCAAAAAGCAGCAAGAGGCCAAGAAAAAACAAACCACCTTTCATCTAAAAGAGATAAAGGTACGCCCCAAGACCGGCGAACACGATTTACAGACCAAGCTTGGTCACATCAAGAAATTTTTAGAGCGTAAAGACAAAGTCAAAGTAACGGTGATGTTTCGGGGTCGAGAAATAGCTCTGTCTAGTCGCGGACGTGAATTGCTGGCAGAAATTGCCACTGAAGTTGAAGACATGGCAACCGTCGAGCAGGAACCAAAATTCGAAGGCAGAACCATGATCATGATTCTGGCGCCTAAATAGAGAATATCCTGTTCGACAAACCGAGAAGCAGCATACTATTTCAATGGCGTGAGCCGACAATGTTCATCGGCGCTCACGCCATCTGTTTTGTTCTGCGGAATGATGGATTACACGAGCTGTGATGAAGATGTTCGGACCTGAAATGATAGACGTTCAGCTAATGTTTTTGGCAAGGATAGAGGGAGGAAGCTGTATTGTGATGCCGCGAGGACCGATAACGCAGTCCAAAAACATTAGCTGAACGTCTAAAGGTAAAAGGAGAAACAGACAATGCCCAAGATCAAGACCAATCGAGCCGCCGCAAAACGGTTCAAGAAAACCGGCGGCGGAAAATATACGTTTGGCAAGTCGCACCACAATCATATTCTGACGAAAAAGAGCACCAAGCGTAAACGCAGCCTGCGCAAAGCTCAGCTCATCAAAGCCAGTGATATGAAAGAGATTCGCCGTCTCCTGCCCAATGGATAGTCCGGGCCGGATGGAATATCGATCGTTACCGCAACAAGTTTTACGGAGATGACAGCGGCAACCGGTGACCGATGACATCAGAACCGGGACCGGCAATGTTGCGATACCTGCCGCTTGAGTACAAAGGAGATTACGATGCGCATTAAAAGAGGATATAAAGCACGCCAACGCCGCAAAAAGGTGTTGAAACTGGCCAAAGGATTCAGAGGCGGTCGCAGCAAGCTTTACCGCACAGCCGCCGATGCAGTCGACAAAGCGTTAATGTATGCCTACCGCGACCGGCGACAACGCAAGCGCGATTTCCGGCGCCTGTGGATTGCACGCATCAATGCCGCCGCGCGGATGAACGATTTGTCCTACAGCCGTTTCGTAAGCGGTCTGAAAAAGGCCGATGTGACCCTGGACCGTAAAGTGCTGGCCGAGCTGGCTGTGTCCGACCCCGCCGGTTTTTCACAAATCGCTGCATTGGCATCGCAGAACTTGTCCGCATGAACCCGACGCCATGCATCAAGGCTTTAAGATAATTCATTCGGCAGGAATTGAGGGAGGAAGCTGTATTGCCATACCGCGACGACCGAGAACGCCGTCCAGATTAATTCTCTTAAAGCCTATAGCCATTCTTTGGCGGTCGTCCCCAAAACAGCCGCCGGACATTCCTGTAACTACCAAATAGAGAATGCAAGTGGACCAGACCATCGATCATATCCAGGCACAGGCAGTCCAAGAGATCGAGGCAGCTGAAACAGTTGAGGTTGTTCAAGAGTTGAACACCAAGTACCTGGGACGCAAAGGCGCTGTCACCCAGTTTCTGCGCAATATCTCCCGGTTGCCCCCCGATGAGCGGCCCATGGCGGGCAAAAGAGCCAATCAGGTTAAACAGCAGATCGAGTCGCTGTGCAGCACAAAACTGGAACGGCTCCAGAACGAGGCCGATGCCACCGCGCAGAAGCTCGATGTCTCTCTGCCCGGTCGCGGCTGCGTTGCAGGCACCTTGCACCCCATCACCCAGATCAGCGGCGACATCTGTGATATCTTTACGCGCATGGGATTTCTGGTGGTGGAGGGCCCTGAAGTCGAAAGCGACTACTACAACTTCGAAGCGCTGAACATTCCCAAGAACCACCCGGCCAGGGACATGCAGGACACGTTTTACGTTTCGGACGATATCGTCCTGAGGACGCATACATCGCCCACTCAGCCCCGCGTGATGGAGAAGCAGCCGCCACCGGTAAGGATTGTCGCGCCCGGAAAGGTGTATCGCTGCGATTCGGATCTGACGCACACCCCCATGTTTCATCAGGTTGAAGGTCTGTTTGTCGATGAAAACGTCTCTTTCGGGGACCTTAAAGGCACCCTCACCAATTTCGTCCATCAGATGTTCGATCCGCAGACCCGCCTGCGCTTTCGCCCAAGCTTTTTCCCGTTCACCGAGCCGAGCGCCGAAGTCGACATTCTGTGCGTGATATGCCGCGGCAAGGGCTGCCGGGTCTGCTCCCAGACAGGTTGGATAGAGATCCTGGGAGCCGGTATGGTGCATCCGGCTGTATTTGAAAATGTCCATTACGATACATCCCGTTATACCGGATTTGCATTCGGCATGGGTGTCGAACGCATTGCAATGCTGAAATTCAGAATCGACGATATACGCAAGTATTTCGACAATGACATCCGGTTCCTGAGTCAATTTTAGCCGATGAAAAAGCAGATAGTAACCGTACGGAATTCTTTGCTATGAGATCTGGAGTGACCCGATAATGAAAGTAAGTCTGAGCTGGCTTCAATCCTATATCGATATCCAAATGGATGTCGAAGCCCTGGCCGATATGCTGACCATGGCCGGTTTGGAGGTGGATTCGGTCTATGACCGTTATGACTTCCTCTCAACGGTTCTGGTGGGCCGCATCACATCCATCGCCCCCCATCCCAAAGCCGACAAGCTGCAACTGTGCGACGTCCGGGCCGGAGAACAACGCTTTCAGGTGGTCTGCGGCGCACCCAATGCAGCCGCCGGCATGCTCGCGCCCCTGGCCCTGCCGGGTACGGAACTGATCGACGGCACGATGTTGTCCGAAGGAAAAATCAGAGGCGAGATATCGCAAGGGATGCTGTGCAGCGGGGTCGAACTCGGACTTGGAGCGGACAGCTCCGGCCTGATGGTGTTGGACAACTCGCTGACGGACGGAACGCCGTTGAACGAAGCCCTCGGACTTTCCGATGCGGTACTGGAAATCGACCTGACCCCGAATCGCCCGGACTGTCTGAGCGTCCTGGGCGTCGCCCGCGAGATCGCAGGCCACCAGGGCCGGACGATTGAACGCCCGGACCTGCAACTGCCCCAAACCGGGGGCGACATTAACGATTACACATCGGTCACCATCGAAGCGCCGTCCCACTGCCCGCGCTATACCGCCAGGCTGATCGAAGACCTCAAGGTACAGCCGTCCCCTTTCTGGCTCCAGGACCGCCTGCTTTCTGTCGGTCTTCGCCCGATCAACAATCTGGTCGACATCACCAATTTTGTCATGATGGAAACCGGCCAGCCGCTGCATGCATTCGATTTCGATCAACTGGCCGAACATCGCATCGTGGTGCGGACAGCCGATTCCGGCGAAATCTTCACCACCCTGGATGAAAAAGAGCGCACCATGAACGATGAGGTGCTGATGATCTGCGACGGCGAAAAAGCCGTGGGCATCGGCGGTGTCATGGGGGGCATGAATTCGGAAATCCAGGACACAACGACGCGCGTGCTTCTGGAAAGCGCTTATTTCGATCCTGTCAGTATTCGTAAAACCGCGAAGAGCCTGGGCTTGAACACCGATGCCGCCCACCGCTTCGAACGCGGCGTGGATCCGCATGGAACTTTGTTCGCGCTGAATCGCGCCGCAGCGCTGATGGCCAGTTTAGGGCAGGGCCGGTTGGTCGGCGGCACCATCGATGTGCAATCCGATCTGCCGCAGCCCAAGGTCATCGAATTGAAAGTGGATGCGGCAAATCGGTTGCTGGGAACCGATCTGGACCAAAAGGCGATGGCAGACCTGTTGACCGCCATCGAGTTCCAGGTGGATGACACAGACGAGAACACGTTGACGGTGACACCGCCCTCGTTTCGGGTGGATGTGAGCCGGCCCGAAGATCTGATGGAGGAGATCGCCCGCTGTCACGGGTACAACAACATCCCCACTACGTTTCCGCATATCCCGGCCTTGAGCGCCGAGGCGCACCCGCTTTTGCGCCAACGCCAACGTATCCGGGACCATCTGACGGGAATCGGTTTCACGGAGACGATCAACTACAGCTTCATCCACCGCGATTCCTGCGACCGTCTCCAGATGCCGGAGGATGATCCCCGCCGCCGACAGGTCGCCATCCTCAATCCCCTGTCGGAAGATCAGTCGGTTTTGCGGACGACGCTGGTTCCGGGGCTGATGGAAACCATGAATCGCAATCTGTCGCGTCAGTCGAAGACGCTCAAACTGTTCGAAACGGGCAATGTGTTCATCGACCAGGGCAAAAGCGACTTGCCGCAGGAAACGGAGATGCTGGCGGGTCTGTGGACCGGTGATCGCTATACCCCCGGCTGGCACAGCAAAACCGTGGCATGCGATTTCTACGATCTGAAAGGCGTAGTGGAGAGCCTGCTGGTCGGACTTAAAACGCCGGAAGCGCAGTTTACTCAGCTTGCCACCGATCAATGCATCTATACACAACCCGGCGCCAGCGCCCTCATCCAGATCGGCGGCAGGCGTATCGGCATCATGGGGCAGGTGAGCCGTGCGGTGCTCAACGCCTACGACCTGAAACAGAGTGCCTTTGTTTTCGAGATTGATATCAGCCAGCTCATTGAATTTATACCGGACATGGTGCAGGCTCAACCGCTTCCCAGATACCCGTCCACCGCCCGCGACACCACGTTGATTGTGAATCAAGGCCTTGAAGCCGATATGCTGTTGAAGCATATCCGAGCCATGGACCAGCCCCTGGTTGAAGAGATTCGGCTGTTCGATGTATTTCAGGGCGAACCGATCGCGCAGGACCGTAAAAGCGTCTCTTTGCGAATTATCTACCGGTCCGCCACCCAGACGCTGGAAGACGACGAAGTCAATCAGATTCATAAGGACATTACCGATCAGCTGATACAACAGTTCAAAGCGGATCTGCCGACCTAGTTACAATCATTTCGAAACCGACCTTGCCTCACAATTTGCGGTTGATGTTCTAACACAGCTCTAATATGAGTGATGTGTCCATCTTTGTGCATTGTTTTTCCAATTCACTCCATTTTAGCAGCAGCCAATACCGGAAAGGAGCATCCGCTATGGTTGCACAACCGACCGATGGAAAAGAAATTCCAGACAAGCTGTTTTACCGCATTGGTGAAGTCAGCCGAATCACCGGCGTTCCGGCAACGGTGCTGCGCTTCTGGGAAGGGGAATTCCGCCGCATCAAGCCCCGCCGTACAGAGGCCGGACAACGCATGTACCGCAGAAACGACGTGGAACTGATTTTTGAGATCAAAAACCTGCTCTACGATCGGAAATTCACTATCAAAGGCGCCCGTCAGCATCTGAAGGACAAGGACCGCATATCCAATCCGACCTCTACGCCCAGCCGCGATATCCTCCAGCAGCTCCGCAACGAACTCAAGGAAATTCGAGACCTTCTCGAATAGCTCGTAGGTTGGGTTGAGCTCGCGAAACCCAACGTTCAGCTGCCCGGGGAAAATCTGATTGTTGGGTTTCGTTCCTCAACCCAACCTACAAACTGTGTCGCAATTGACCCAAACGACGACATCAGGAGCCGACGTCATTCCGGCGAAAGCCGGAATCCAGGTTTTCCAATGACTTACATTTCTGGATGCCGGATCGAGTCCGGCATGACAAAGTAAAAAAATGTAAAATCGATAAATTAACACCCGGTCAGAATCCGATCCCAAACTCAGTGAGATATACCCCCAACCTGAGAAAATGCCAAAACACCTACAAATCGATAGAATTCATTAACTTAACACTTAACACTTAACACTTAAAACTTTGAACGGCAACCCTGCCTATGTGCCTGGAAGGCATCCAGTGAGATTTCAATGACGGCGATCCTTATCTTGTCGAGGTGCCGTCCAACCCACTGGTCTCACACCACAACTTTAAATCGAAATCCTCTGGAAAGCGGTTGACATGCTTCCGGCATTGTCTTATATAAAGCCCTTGGTGAGCGGGCATAGCTCAGTTGGTAGAGTACAAGCTTCCCAAGCTTGGTGTCGCGAGTTCGAATCTCGTTGCCCGCTCCAGAAAGAAGTCCGGTACTTCATCTGAACCGAACTTGGTAGGGTAGAGTGAATTGGCAACGATTGATTTGAAGGTGATATTCAGATGATGCGTTCCAAATAACGGATACTCGTATCCAATTACAGCAATATCTGCTTTATCCAAGGGAACGGGCTTTTAGCCCGTTTTTATTTTTAAAATTGGAGAAAGACCACAAGATGAGCCACCCGGAAAAAAGCGAAACCCATCAGGTTGTGGGTGGGGCTGCAAATCCAGTAGTGGCGAGCGTATGGCGGCTGGCCGAACCGCTGTGCCAGAGCGAGGGAATGGAGCTGGTTTTTGTGGAGTTTCAGCGCGAACAGGCCGGGAGGATTTTGCGAGTCTATCTGGACAAGCCAGGCGGCATCACACTGGACGATTGTGTGAACGTCAGCAGGCAATTGGGAGATATTCTGGATGTGGGGCTGGATGCGCAGAGCCCGTATCGGCTGGAGGTCTCCTCACCCGGATTTCAGCGGCCGCTGGGGAAAATTGAAGATTTCAAACGATTTAAAGGCGTGCACGCAAAAATCCGGACGGCGCAGGCGGTCAACGGGCAAAAGAATTTTTCGGGTACGTTGGACGGCGTAAGCGGGCCGGACATCCTGTTGAAGGTGGATGATCGGTCCATCCGTATCGCGCTTGACGCAATCATAAAAGCGCATCTTATTAATTTGAATGGAGAAAACGCATGTTCATAGCAGACATTAAACGCGTCGTTGAGCAGGTAAGCCGTGATAAAGGGATCGACCGTCAGATCCTGATTCAAGCGCTGGAAGAAGCGCTGCGGTCGGCTGCACGAAGAAAGTTCGGCGCCAAAGTCGATATCGAGGCCCATTTTAACGATGAATCTGGTGAGATAGAGGTTTTCCAGTTCAAGGAGGTTGTGGCCGATGTCGATGACCCTGATCTGCAAATATCCATAGAGCAAGGGCGCCTGCTCGATCCTGACTGCGAGGTCGGGGACAGCCTGGGAACCAAGATGGACACGACGACTTTCGGACGGATCGCTGCCCAGTCGGCTAAACAGGTCATCATCCAGAAACTCAAAGATGCCGAAAGAGACGCCGTCTATGCCAACTTCATCGACCGCAAAGGAGAGATCATCAACGGCATCGTCCAGCGTTTCGATCGGGGTGATATCGTTGTCAATCTCGGCTCCACGGAAGGTGTGCTGCCCGTACGCGAACAGGTGCCCCGGGAAAACTATCGGCGGGGAGACCGCATCCGGGCCCTGATATTGGACGTATTGTACGAAACCCGCGGTCCCCAAATCGTGCTGACGCGCACCCACCCCGATTTTCTGGTCATGTTGTTCAAGACCGAGGTGCCGGAAATCAGCGAAGGGATCGTCGATATAAAGGGCGCGGCCAGAGAACCGGGCAGCCGGGCTAAAATTGCCGTGGCCTCGCAGGATTCGGACATAGATCCCGTCGGAGCATGCGTCGGCATGAAAGGCAGTCGCGTTCAGAACGTGGTCCAGGAATTGCGCGGTGAAAAGATTGATATTATCCCCTGGCATGTCGATGCCGCCAAATTTGTCTGCAATGCGTTGGCACCGGCCGAGATCTCCAGGGTAATCATCGACGAAGAGAATCGCCTGATGGAAGTCATCGTTCCGGATGATTTTCTGTCCGTGGCGATTGGAAAACGGGGCCAGAACGTGCGGCTGGCGTCCAAATTGACGGATTGGCATTTGGATGTGAACAGCGAGTCTCAGTACAACGAGACCATGGAAAAGGGGTACAACTCACTCGTGAAAATCAGCGGTGTCGGCACCAGCATGGCGGACGCGCTGTTTGAAAAAGGATTCTATTCGGCAGAAGAGTTGGCAGAGGCCGATATCGAGGATCTGGTTCAGGTCCGCGGTATCGGGGAGGGCAAGGCCAAGCAGCTCGTTGAAAACGCCCAGGCCTGGTTGAAGGAAGAGGCTGAAAGAAATGCTGAAGAGGCTGCAGCTGCTAAAGAAGCCGCAGCGGCGAAAGAAGCCGCCGAGCATGTGACGGAAACGGAAGAGACGTCGCCGCAAGAGCAGAGCATTGCCGGACAAGCCGCTGCAGAAGAGAATCCTGACGACGCTTCGGCCGACCAGCCCGAAGAGAGGGCAGAAGATTCCACACCGCGATCAACACCAGCGGAGGAATCGTCCGAACAGACGCCGCCCCAAGATTGATTTGAGCGGCAACCGTTGTAATATTTTCCGATTTCCGATTAAGGGGGATGGATGACACAACCCAAGAAAAGAGTATATGAGCTGGCGCGCGAGCTCAATCTAACGAACAAGTCGCTGCTCGAAAAGATCAGCTCACTCGATCTTGGCCTCAATTCCCACATGAGCACATTGACAGATGAGATAGAGGCCCGCATTCGTCAGTTTATCAAAGGTGGTACCGAGCCGTCCCTAGTGGAAAAGCGCGTCAGACCGACAGTAATCCGCCGGCGTCGCAAAGTCGTCAAGCCTTCTGCAGAAGAGGCCGAGGCGGCACCCGTCGAGGAGGCTGAAGAGGAAGTAAAAACCGAACCGGCTCCTGAAGAGGCAAAAGCGGAAGAAGCGGCCCAGCCGGCGGAAGAAGCGGCAGCGGAGGCTGAACCGGAGCCAGAACCGGTGCCGGCGGAAGCGGAAATGGTCTCTGAACCGGAAGCAGCGGCAGAAGAGGTCGAAACCGCGGCACCTGAAAAGGAAGCAACGGCGGAGGAGGCGCACGCAGAGGAGGCGGTCGCAGAAGCACCCGAAAAGGTTGACGCCGCGGCCGAAGCGGAGCCCGAATCGAAAATCGCAGAAAAACCGAAACCTGAAGCCAAGCCCGCCCCAAAGGCCAAGAAGAAGAAAAAAGAGTCCGCCGCCAAAATCATCAAACTTCCGGAGCACCCGGTGCCGCCGCCACCGAAACAGGAACCGCGACCGGAGGCAAAAGGACGGCAGGCACCCGTTGCCGGACAGCCGGCAGTGGGACTCGCCGAACCGCCGCCCAAGGAAGGGCGTGTCAAGAAAAAAGGAAAGCGAAAAGGCGCTGCCGTGGAAGAGGCATTTCCGGAGCAACGACGCTTGAAAAAGAAAACCGCTTTCCGAAATAAAGCGGTTATTGAAGGCGCGGATCTCTATTCCGATCGGCAGCGGTCACGCAAAGGACGCAAGGGCGGCAAAACGAAAATTTCCGCTACGGCCCAGAAGACACAGATTACAACGGCAAAGGCCATCAAGCGGCGAATTAAAATCGATGAAACCATTGTTTTGGCGGATCTGGCCAAACGCATGGGCATTAAGGCGGCGGACATGATTGCCAAGCTGATGGGCATGGGCGTTATGGCCACGGTCAATCAGACCATTGATTACGATACCGCCGCCCTGGTGGCTGCTGAATTTGAATACGAGATTGAAAAGGCCGTCTTCGAAGAAGAGGCCATTCTCAAAGTGGCCAAGGAAGAAGATCCGGACAAACTCGTCCATCGCCCACCGGTGGTCACCATCATGGGGCACGTCGATCATGGGAAAACCTCTTTGCTGGATGTCATCCGCAGTTCTCGTGTGACGGAAGGTGAAGCCGGCGGCATCACCCAGCACATCGGTGCCTACCTGGTCTCCACGCCGAAGGGCAACATCGCCTTCCTCGATACGCCGGGCCATGAAGCTTTCTCGGCCATGCGCTCCCGTGGAGCCAAGGTGACCGACCTGGTGATACTGGTGGTTGCGGCCGATGACGGCGTCATGCCGCAAACCGTGGAGGCGATCAACCACTCCAAGGCGGCCCAAGTACCGATTATCGTGGCGGTCAATAAAATCGACAAACCCGAGGCCGATCCGGACCGGGTGACCCGCCAGCTGGCGGAAATCGGTGTTGTTCCCGAGGACTGGGGGGGCGAAAATATCTTTGTGCACGTGTCGGCCAAAGAACAGAAGGGTATCGACGACCTGCTGGAAATGATTCTGTTGCAGGCCGAGATGCTCGAACTCAAAGCCAACCCGGACAAACTGGCGCTTGGACATGTCGTGGAAGCCAAGCTTGATTCCGGGCGGGGTCCTGTGGCCACCGTTCTGGTAAAAGAGGGCACGCTCAAAGCGGGCGACGCGGTGGTATGCGGTGTTCAATTCGGCAAAGTCCGTGCCTTGCTGGACGACTACGGCCGCAAGCTGGACAGCGCCGGACCATCCATGCCGGTTGAAATCGTCGGGCTTTCCGGAGTCCCCATGGCCGGTGACGAATTGGTGGCTGTCGAGGACGAGAAGGATGCCCGGCAAGTCAGCCAGCATCGGAGTCAAAAACTGCGGTCGAAAGAGCTGGCCAAGACCAGCCGTCTAAGCCTGGAAAAGCTGTATGAGCGCATGCAGGAAGGTGAAGTCAAGCATCTCAACCTGATCATTAAAACCGATGTGGACGGATCGATGGAGGCCATACGCGACTCCCTGACTAAAATGTCCAATGAAGAAGTCACGATCAATATTATGCATGCCGCAACCGGAACCATCACCGAGTCGGATATTTTCCTGGCCGCCGGTTCAGATGCCATTATCATTGGTTTCAATGTTCGTCCCAACGCAAAAGTTCAGGAGATGGCCAACGAGGAAAGTGTCGATATCCGGTACCACAATGTTATCTATAATGTCATTAAAGAGATTAAAGATGCCATTGTCGGCCTGATGAAATCGACATTTGAAGAACATATCCTGGGGCGTGCGGAAGTGCGCCAGGTCTTCCACGTTCCCAAGGTCGGTACGATTGCCGGATGCTATGTCACTGACGGAAAGATCGAGCGCGGCAAGTCCACCCGCCTGTTGCGGGACGGCATTGTCACCTATGATGGAAAAAACAACAGCCTGCGACGCTTCAAGGATGATGTAAAAGAGGTCCAAAGCGGCTATGAATGCGGTATCAGTCTGGAGAACTATAACGACATCAAGGTCGGCGACGTGATTGAAAGCTACTATATGGAAGAAATTCGACCGGAAGTCGATTGATGCCCAGGCGATCGTCACCCAAGGCCCATCTGGTTGTCGGAACGGGCACGCTGACGTTCCGGCTGCACGATTGCAGGTCGCTGAAAGCCAAGCGCAGTGTTGTGAAATCCATCATTCACAAAATGCGCAATAATTTCAATGCGTCGGTGGCGGAAGTGGGCGCTAATGACAGCTACTACCGAGCGCAAATCGGTTTTGCGATGGCCGGTTCGGATCATCAGGTAATAAATGCCAAAATCGACAAAATGCTGAACATGGTAGACGATCTGGGATTGGCGGAAATGATCGACACAGAGGTGGAAATCATCCACATGTGACGATCGACAAAAGAACCGGACCATTACTATGAAACCCTATTCCCGTAGCAATCGTGTCGGAGGACTCATCCAGCAGGTCCTGGCGCAGCTGATACAAAAGGATATCAGCGACCCGAGGCTGGCCAAGACGACCATAACGGCCGTCAAGATGAGCCGTGACTTGCGAATCGCCAGAATATACTTCGCCACTGAACAAGGCGCTGAAAAGCAAAAAGCGGCCCAAGAGGGTTTCGAGCGGGCCAGAGGATACATCAAACGGGAGTTGGCCCAGCGGCTTGAGTTGCGCTACATGCCGGATCTGAAGTTTTTTTATGACGATGCGATCGATCGTGGAGCACGGATCGAAAAATTGATTAAAATGGTAAATGAAAATGATAAAGCAGCTCGTTAACCAGCTGAACAACAGCCGGACCGTGTTGGTGGCATCCCATGTCAATCCTGACGGTGATGCCGTCGGAGCGCTGCTGGCCCTGGGCCTGGCGCTGAAAAGCATGAACAAGGGAGTGTGTGTCTACAATCAGAACGCCATTCCTGCGGTCTACCGGTTTTTGCCATCCGTCAGCACCATCGGCCAGACAGTCGCCATGCCGTTGGAGTACGATGTCATCATTGTGCTTGACTGCGGTTCCATCGAACGTCTTGGGACCATCGCCTCCGATGTCCGGAAGGCCGCCATGATCATCAATATCGATCATCATATGACCAACACCCGATTTGGCCATATCCATTTGATCGATCCCAATGCATGTGCAACCGCCGAAATCGTTTATCGGGTCATCAAGGCGCTGTCCGTCAAAATTGATCGCGCCATGGCCATGGCGATCTATACGGGTATCTTGACCGATACGGGCTCTTTCCGGTTCTCGAATACCAACCAGGCCGCGTTTGCCATATGCGCCGAGATGATCGAGTGCGGAGCCAATCCATACGAGGTTGCCCAGTATGTGTACGGACACTACTCCCTTGGCCGCATCAAACTGCTCAACCTGGCGCTTGACTCTCTCGAGATTTCATCCAACGGGAATGTCTCCATTATGTCGTTGACCCAGGACATGATGGACAATACGGGAACCCAGGACGAGGACATCGACGGCATTATCAATTACGCCCGAAGAATTGAAGATGTCAAGATCGCTGCCCTGATCCATGAAACCGCCGGATATGGACGGGACCGGCGCCAGTATCACGTCAGCTTGAGATCGGACGGCAGCGTCAATGTCGCTTATATCGCCTCCTTTTTCGGCGGCGGCGGTCATGCAAATGCCGCAGGGTTCAGTGCAGAAGCCACTCTGCCTGAGCTCAAAGATAAGATTGTGGAATTGTCCGAAAAAGCACCCGGTTTATGCGAAGTCAATTAAGCGGCGTGCTGACGATCGACAAACCGGCGGAGCAATCGTCCGCCAGAACTGTGGCGATCGTAAAAAAAATGCTTGGTGTTGCCAAAGTTGGCCACAGCGGCACCCTGGATCCCTTCGCCACCGGGGTACTTGTCTGTTGTGTCAATCAGGCGACGCGCCTGGCGCGTTTTTTATTGCGCAGCCGGAAAAGCTATACAGCGGTCCTGCGACTGGGTGAGCGCACCGACACCCAGGACGCCACCGGACAAGTGGTGGCGACGAGCAGCGTACCGCAATGGCAAATTGATCGGCTTGTCGATGTTTTCAAGCAGTTTGAAGGGCAGATCGAGCAGCAACCGCCGGCCTACTCGGCGCTGAAGCATAAAGGCACGCCCCTTTACAAGCTGGCAAGAAAAGGCAGGCCGGTCCAGAAACCGCCTCGGCCGGTCACGATCTCGAGCATCCGGATTACGAATGCCCGACTGCCGGACATTCAGTTTGACGTGACCTGCTCGGCCGGCACTTACGTGCGCACGCTGTGTGCCGACATCGGTGAGCGCATTGGGTGCGGCGGCCATCTGCTGTCATTGCGCCGAACCGCAAGCGGCGGCTTCTCGCTGATGGATGCCGTGTCGCTCGATGCGCTCGAAGCCCTGGATGGTCCTGAGCAGCGGCTGAAGTTGCTCATGCCTATGGCAGACGCACTTCACGGCATGCGCCAGGTCGAGGCGAGCACGGATCTGCTGCGGCACATCGCGCACGGACGGTCTTTGACGGCCGCGCATGTACCGCAGGAATCCATTGGCAATCGTACGGCTCCCGCTTTCAGCGGCTACGTGAAAGTGGTGGATGCCGACAAAGCGCTTAAGGCCGTTATCGAGTATGTTCCGGACAAAATGGCCTACGATTATTGTTGTGTTTTTCACTAATCCATAGCAAGATCCCGATATTGGATTGATGTAAGGAGGAAGGACAGTGGTTTTATCAACCGAGGAAAAGAAAGAGCTGATCGAACAATATAAACTGCATGACAGTGACACAGGGAGTCCGGAAGTGCAAATTGGATTGCTGACCCATCGCATCCAATACCTGACCGAACACCTGAAAGTGCATAAAAAAGATCACCACTCTCGCCGCGGGCTCTTAATGCTGGTCGGACGCCGCCGCCGCCTGCTGAACTATGTCAAGAAAAATGACGTTCAGCGATATCGCACCATCATCGATACACTAGGGCTGCGCAGGTAACACCCGGCCCCGGAAAACACAGGCGGGTTCTTTGCCGGCTCATCGTTTTTGATTTTACCGCGTGCATGGCACGCGGTAAAACTTAAGCGAGGGCCGACGTGCCGTCTCTCTTTTATGCCGCGGCCCATGGCCGCCAACGAAAGCCACCCCTTTTAGGGGTGAGCGTTTACCCCGAAAGCGGATTCAAGACCTTCCCGACGTTTACATCAGCGGGAGTTAAGGTTCGAGCGGAGTGAGGTGTTCATCCGGTCCGTCTCAGACGGGACTGATATTTATTAGGAGAAAGAAATGGAAAAAGTTTTTACCGCGGATATCGGGGGCAAAACCCTGAGCATCAGCTCAGGCAAAGTCGCCAAACAGGCCGACGGCGCCGTAATGGTCCAGTATGGCGACACCATCGTATTGGTAACGGTAGTCGCCGCCAATGAGGAAAAAGCAGCCAGCTTTTTGCCGCTATCCGTCGAGTATCAAGAGAAAATCTATGCTGCCGGACGAATCCCCGGCAATTATTTCCGCCGCGAAATCGGCCGCCCCAGTGAAAAAGAGACCCTGACGGCCCGACTCATCGACCGACCGATTCGTCCCCTGTTTCCCAAACAGTGGAGATTTGAAACCCAGGTGATCGCCACGGTGTTGTCCATGGACCAGGAAAACGATCCGGACATGCTTGCCATGGTAGGCGCGTCGGCGGCATTGTCGATTTCAGACATCCACTTCGCCGGCCCCATTGCCGGCGTGAGGGTTGCCCGGGTGGACGGCCAACTGGTGGCCAACCCAACCCTCGCACAGACCGAAAGTGCGGACATCAATTTGATCGTGGCCGGTTCCCGAACAGGCGTTGTGATGGTTGAAGGCGGGGCGCAGATCGTATCTGAAGCGGACATGCTGGAAGCCGTCTTTTTCGGTCATAAGGCCCTGCAGCCTCTGATTGACATCCAGGAGCAGCTAGTGGCCGAATTGGGAAAAACCAAACGCGCCTTTGAACCACCGGCAAAAGACGAAGCCCTGGAAAGCAAACTGACCGAAATGGTTTCCGAACGGCTGGCATCCGCGTTGGTGATTGCCGATAAAATGGAGCGCCACAGCACCATACGGCAGCTGAAAGCGGATGTGTTCGAATCGCTGGGGGAAGCCTACGAAGAGCGTAAAGAGGAAGTCTTCGATACCCTCGGACAGATTCAGAAGAAGATCTCCCGTGACATGATTCTCAAAGATGGACGCCGCATCGACGGCCGCAGGTTCGATGAAATTCGACCCATCACCTGCGAAGTCGGCATCCTGCCGCGTCCCCACGGCAGCGCCTTGTTTACACGCGGTGAAACCCAGGTCCTGGGGGTTCTGACCTTAGGCTCCGCGCAGGACGAACAGCGTATCGAAACCTTGAGCGGCGATGTGCTGAGGCAATTTATGCTCCATTACAACTTCCCGCCGTTTTCAGTCGGCGAAGTCAAGCGCGTCGGCGGTCCGAGCCGACGCGATATCGGCCATGGCGGCCTTTCCACCCGAGCGCTTGAAAGGGTGCTGCCCGACAGCGAAAACTTCGATTACACCATCCGCCTGGTTTCGGAAGTTCTCGAGTCAAACGGCTCCTCTTCCATGGGCACCGTGTGCTCCGGCTGCCTGGCGATGATGGATGGCGGTGTTCCGATCAAGGCGCCGGTTTCCGGCATTGCCATGGGCCTGATCCAGGAAGGCGATCAGGTTGTGGTGCTGTCCGATATCCTTGGCGATGAAGACCATTTCGGGGATATGGATTTCAAGGTCACCGGCACCAGCGAGGGCATCACGGCGTTGCAGATGGACATTAAAATCCACGAACTGTCCCGCGACATCATGCAAACCGCCCTGGACCAGGCCAGAACCGGTCGGCTGCATATCCTGGACAAAATGATGCAGGCCCTGGATACGCCGCGCTCCGACATCTCTCCGTTCGCTCCGAAAATCATGACCATCAAGATCAATCCGGATAAGATCCGGGATGTCATTGGACCCGGCGGCAAGGTCATCCGGGCCATCCAGAGTGAAACCGACAGCCGCATCGATATTGCCGATGACGGAACGATTAAAATCGCCGCGGCAAACCTGGAAAACGGAGAAGCGGCGCTGGAACAGATCAAGGCGCTTACCATGGAACCCGAAGAGGGAGCCATATATGAAGGCAAGGTTGTCAAGACAACCGATTTCGGCGCCTTTGTCCAATTGACGCCCGGAACAGACGGGTTGGTGCATATTTCCCAATTGGCCAACCGCAGGGTCAACAAAGTCACCGATGTGGTCAAAGAAGGCGATATCATCAAGGTCAAAGTCCTGGAAGTATCTCAGGACGGCCGCATCCGCCTGAGCCATAAGGCAGCGTTGGCCGAGGAGAAAAACCGCGGTGATCAATAAGACCGTTCTTGCCAACGGCATAAAGATCGTCTCAAAAAAAATGCCCCACGTTCGATCCATCTCCATGGGAGTATGGGTCAGCGTCGGGGCTCGAGACGAAAGCCGCGAACAGAGCGGGCTGTCCCATTTTATCGAGCACATGATCTTTAAAGGGACCGCCCGTCGCGACGCCTACCAGATTGCAAAAGAGTTCGACGCCATCGGCGGCCAGACCAACGCCTTCACATCGATGGAGCACACCTGCTACCATGCAAAAGTTCTGGACAGCCACCTCGAAACCATGGTGGACATCCTGTCCGATATCTTTTTAAACTCGATATTTGATGCAAACGAGGTTGAACGCGAACGGCCGGTCATCTTCCAGGAGATCGGCATGCTGGAAGATACACCCGAGGATTACGTTCATCAGCTGGCGGGCAGCAATTTCTGGGGCGACCATCCCCTGGGCCGCTCCATCCTCGGTACGCGAGACAACATTCTCAGATTCGATGCCGATATTATCAAACAGTATTTTCAGCAATTTTATCACCCCGAGCGTATCGTCATCTCGGCGGCCGGGAACCTGGAGCATGAACGCATCCTGGAGTTGATCGGGCCGTCGTTCGAAGCGATTCAAAACGGCGGCAGCCTGCCCGATCGTATGAAACCGCAAATCCGCCCGGGTGTCAAATCTCACCGGCGCGACCTTGAACAGGCCCATATCTGCCTGAGCGCCATGGGAACGGCCATCAGTGATCCGCGGCGCTTTGCCTTTTCGCTGATGAACACTCTGCTCGGAGGCAATATGAGCTCGCGCCTGTTCCAGGAGATCCGGGAAAAACGAGGGTTGGCCTACTCGGTCTACTCGTTTATTTCGTCTCATGTCGACAGCGGCATGTTCGGGGTGTATTGCGGCGTCAACCCGAAAAATACACGGCAGGCCATCAAACTGATCCACCGGACGATGCAAACCATCAGCCAAAAAAAGATCACCCCCGACGAGCTTTTCGATGCCAAGGAATACACCAAGGGCAACCTGTTTCTGGCCTCGGAAAGTGCGGACAACCAGATGGTGCGTCTGGCTCAGAATGAAATCTACTTCGGCAAGTATATCCCCTTGCGCGAGGTCATCGACGAGGTGGAGGCCGTCGACGTCGACGACATTCAGGAGCTGGCACGCAGCCTGTTTCAACCTCAGCTAACCGCGTTGACCCTGCTGGGCCCTGTGGATACATCGGAAGATTATGAATTCCAGAATTACAGTTGAACTCAAGCGACTCAATCCAGATCAAGACGACGATATCCCCCTGCCGCGCTATATGACCCCCCATGCCGCCGGAATGGATATTTGCGCCGCGGTACCGGACGCCCTTACCATCGAACCGCACGGTATGGCATTGGTGCCCACCGGTTTTGCCATGGCATTGCCGGTAAACTATGAAGCGCAAATTCGGCCGCGCAGCGGCCTGGCCATCAAGCACGGTATTACCATCGTCAACGCCCCCGGCACCATCGACAGCGATTATCGCGGAGAGGTCAAGGTGGGGTTGATCAATTTGGGACACGAGTCCTATACCATTCGCCGCGGCGACCGGATTGCTCAAATGATCATTCAGCGCGTCCACCAGGCCGCCATACGCGAAGTCCATGAGCTGGATCGGACCGAAAGGGACGCCGGGGGGTTCGGGAGCACCGGCAGCGCATAAACCCTAACGTTGCAAAGCCGGAGGACTCCAGATTCCCGCCAGTTGCGGGATCTTCGACCGGCGCCTTCTTGTCCCGCTGATTTTTTGCGGGAGGCTCTGAAGCCCTCCGGCTTTGCAACATTAGGGTTGACGGTATCCCATCGGCTTGATGATATGCAACATGAAGCGGCACAGGCTATGAACGGCGGCGCGTAATGCAATCTTTAGATACAGATCCACAAAACATGGGATGCAGCCTGCGGATCTGCGTGCTGGCCAGCGGCAGCAAGGGCAACGCCATCTATGTGAGCGACGGGCAGACCGCCATACTGATCGACGCCGGGCTGTCGGGAGTCGAAATCGAACGCCGTATGACGGCTGCCGACATCGATATCCGTTCGCTCAAGGCCATTGTGGTCTCCCATGAACACAGCGATCATATTCGCGGCGTCGGTATTCTGGCCCGTCGATACCGCCTGCCGGTCTATATCACCGAAGAGACCGCCGCAGCGGCCGGACAAGGCCTGGGCCGCATCGACCGGATCATGAACTTCGAGATCGGCCGCAGCTTCGCCATCGACGATCTTGCGATCCACCCCTTTGCCACCTCCCACGATGCATCCGACCCGGCCGGTTTTACCATCAGCCAGAACGGACGCAAAATCGGCATCGCCACCGATCTCGGCATTGCAACGGCCATGGTCAAGCAGCACCTTCGGGCCTGTTCGCTGCTGGTGCTCGAAGCCAACCACGACCCGACCATGCTCACCGAAGGTCCCTACCCCTGGCCCCTGAAACAGCGTATCAAGAGCCGCAGCGGCCACCTGTCCAATCACGATTCGGGCAACCTGCTCGCGGAACTCAAGCACGACGGCCTGTGCCATGTCATTCTGGCGCACCTGAGCGAGACCAACAACACCCCGGAAAAAGCGTTGGCGGCCGTTCAAAAGGCCATCGGCCGCGATGATGCGATCCAGCTTCACGTGGCCACCCAGGAGCGGTGCAGCAAGCTGGTAGTGCTGCGCTGACCTTCAGAAAGCCTGACGCAAAGACACCAAATTCTGCACCTGTCATAGAATTCTTTTGGAACTTTTCCATCCTTTATCTGTATTGACATAATAGAGAAGGTTAAGGATGTGAAACATGAGACGTGTATGGCACAAAAAAGCATGCTCGATACTTTCAGCCGCCGTTGTTTTTAGCGTGCTGTTATCGGCCACTGGATGTTCATTTATGCGGCATGCCATGGCGGCGCTGGAATCGACGGACCATTTTGTTGCGAATGACGATGATGACAGAGTTCGATTCGAACCCGGGGCAGAAGATGATGCCAATAAAATCGCTGCAATGTTGCCTTCCGCAATCAGGCTGGTTGAAGAAAAGCAATATCGTCCTTTCACCGAATCGATCCAGGTGTTCATCTGTGCATCAAGGAAAAGCTTTAAAACGTATTTCGGCGCGGATGTGCGCGCAGGCGTGCTGACAAAGCTGTTCCTGTCTCCTCGTGTGTTCGAGTATGGTGATGACATCGGGAAAAAGTATCTGACGCATGAATTGTCGCATCTGCACTTGCAGCAAAAACTCGGTCTTTTCAAGATGAGCAAACTGCCCATGTGGTTCAAAGAGGGATTGGCAACCTACGTTTCAAACGGCGGCGGTGCGCATTTAATATCAGAGAGACAGGCCATTGCGTCGATCAACGCCGGAAAACATATTGTACCAAACAAAGCGGATGGGCTTATTTTCAAAAAAACGCCCGGCGATTTTGGCCTTGAACCCCATATGTTTTATCGCCAGAGCATGATGTTTATCCGTCATTTGGCGGCAATAGACGAGGTTGGGTTTCGGAGGTTCCTTCTGTCCGTCGAAGACGGCGATCAATTGCCCGATGCTATTCAGACGACATACAAAAAGAATCTGGAAGACTTATGGAGCGATTTTCTAAATAAAAACAGATGAATCCAAGCCGGGAAAAAGAAATCATCAGACAGGTGCAGGCCGGTAATGCCCAAGCTTTCGAGCCGATCGTCCATCACTATCAATCGGCCGTGTTCCGGATTCTGTCCAATCTTGTCGCAGAGGCGATGGTCGAAGATCTGGCGCAGGATGTTTTCCTGTCCGCGTATGCGCAAATCCGGCGGTTCGATTCGAAAAAGGGCGGCTTTCGGTCCTGGTTGTATGCCATTGCCCGCAACCGGGCCCTTAATGCCCGGCGAAAAAAACGCGAGACACTGCTGCCCGAACCGCCTGAAATGGTCCAGAAACGGACGCCTGTGGATGATCTGATGGTCAAAGAGATCTTCAGCCATCTGGATGCGGTGTTGAAAGCCATGCCGTTTCAGGATCGCTGCATCTTCGTGTGGGTGGAACTGGAAGGACTCTCCTATGCCGAAATTGCCAGCATCGAGGACCTGCCTCTGGGAACGGTTAAATCACGACTGGCCCGGATACGGGCCAAGTTGAAACACTCACTTCGCAAAATAAGCAATTAAAACCATGAATGATGATCGCCTTTACACTCAATGGATAAACCATCGCCGGAAGACCACGGTGCCGCAAGGATTCGCACAGCGAATCGTTGCCTCCATCGAAGGCCGATCTCCGGCCCCTGAAACAGCTCAAACCAAAGCAGCCCACACCATAGCCCATCGGCTCATGCACTGGGCGGCCGCCATCGCCATGGTGCTGCTTGGCATCTTCCGGCTGTTCTATGTCACGGCAAACCTCTTATTCGGGAGTCCCCTATGAACAACCCATCGATCACCGCCGACCCGATTGCCCGCAGACCCGCAGCGGCCGTTTTGCTGTCCGTGGCGGCCACCGGTCTGGGACACATCTATTGCGGCCGCCTGACCAAAGGCCTGATTCTGTTTTTTGTCAGTTTCGCCTTTGCCCCCATCATGGTCCGGGCGGCTCAGGCGGCGGCGTCAACCGGCCTGTTGCTGATGGTGGTCGGATCCGTCCTCCTGATGCTGGCCCTCTTTTGTTACGCCGTCGTGGACGCCGGGCTGCTGGCCCGCCGCATCGGCCCCGATTACGAGCCAAAGGAGTACAATCGCTGGTACCTCTATCTGGTCATGATCGCGGTCGCCGTGGGCTACCCGTCCAACATGTCCGGAACGATCCGGGAGCATGTCCTGCAGGCCTTTAAAATCCCGAGCACCAGCATGGCGCCCGGCATTTTGCCGGGCGACCGGATATTTTTAAACAAAGCGGTCTACGGGATACATCCCCCGCAGCGCGGCGACGTGGTGGTGTTTATCTATCCGGACGATCGAAGACTCTATTATATCAAACGCCTCGTGGCCCTGCCGGGAGACAGTATCGAGATCAAGCACAACAAGGTCTGGATCAACGATCGCCCTCTGGCGTATACCAATACGTATCCGGAAGCGATCAACTTCAAGGCGAAGAAGAAAACCGCCTATCTGGAAGAGCGAAACCAGCTTCAGAGCTATCCCATCATGATCGAAGACAACACATTCGAGAACATGGCAAAAATCACCGTGCCCCACGGCCGCTGCTTCGTCCTGGGCGACAACCGCGCCAACAGCCGCGACAGCCGCCACTTCGGCCCCATCCCCCTGGCCGATGTCAAAGGCCGAGTGGACTATATCTACTGGCCGGTGCTAAAATGGTCGCGCTTTGGGAAAGTTGGGAAAGCCTCCATCTTAAAGAAGTAACCAGAATCCGGAACAGTCACCGGATCTTCAGCTTGATGACCTGAAAGCTGCCGGCTGTAAAAAAAGATTCTCAGACAAAATAAGCGGGGTCAGGGCCGTTCGCCAAGGCTTGGACCAATGCTTTGAAATGTATTATGCGAGAAACATTAGGCCGATTCGGTCAATGCCTTTTTCTATGCGGCTTCGAGTGGCTTGATTATTTCAAGCTCCGGTCCTATTTCAATTTGAGCTAAGTCAAGATCGTAAGCCTGCTGAAGATTCAACCATATTTTAGGGCCTGTTCCAAACCATTTACCGAGCCTTAAGGCCTTATCGTAGGATGTTGAAAGTGCGCTTAAAAATCGTCCCTATATGAAAAAAACGTAACTCCAAAGCCTGTGATGACCACCTCTTCTCTCCATCCGGAATCACCTTCACAAGGTGCCAAAAAAACTCGGGATACGAATTTATAGTTACAATATCGGTTGGTTTTTAATTGCCATAGACCGAGGCGATGTTGGAAACTGGCGCCGTTCAGCACCTCATGGGCCCACTGGCCCGCTTTTTGCTTTATCTTGACCAAAAGCTCCCTTTAGCAGCAACTCACACCCCACGCATAGATTCAAGGAGAAGATGATGAAACGGCTATGGATATTGTTCTGCGCGGCCCTGCTGCTGATGGCCTGCAGCGGTGACAACAAGGAGCCCCTCGAGGCGCCCACCGCCCAGGCGCTGGTGGCGGCGCCCAGTTCCCTGGCACTGGTGACGGCGAGCGCCTCGTCGATTACACTTACCTGGCAGGACAACGCCGACAACGAAGAGGGCTTCGGCATCGAGGTCTCCACCGACGGCGGCCAGAGCTTCTCCCCCTTGGACACCGTGGCCGCCGACACCACCACCTATACCCACGACGGCCTTGCTGCGAACACCACCTGCCGCTACCGGGTCTACGCCTATCTGGGGGCGCAGAGCTCGGGTTACAGCAACGTCCTGGAAGCCACCACTACGAATCCTGGCGACTTATTCACGCTGCCGACGGACCGCGTGACCCGATGGCAACCGGGCGTCACTTACAACGGCGGCATCCCAGAACGGACCGACGTCTGCGCCACACTGTCGCCGCTCGGCGGGGGTAAGAGCGATACCGCGCAGATCCAGGAAGCCATCGACACCTGCCCCGACGAAGGGGTCGTGCAGCTCTCCGCCGGCACGTTCACCATTGGCTCGAACCCAGATGGCGGCATCTTTATCAAGCGCTCCAACGTCACGCTGCGCGGCACGGTGGACGAGAACGGCGACCCCGCAACGGCCCTCGTCTGCCAGGCGGAAGACACCTGCGGCAGCATCATCGTCGTCGGCACCCTCTGGGTGAGTCCCGCCGACGACTCGGTCGACATCACGGCCGACGTGGCCAAGGGCTCGTACACGGCCGCGGTGGCGAGCGATCCCGGCTTCGAGGTCGGCGAGCTCGTGATCGTGGACGAGACCACCGACGACACGCTGACCTGGTGGGCGCCGCGCTGCTCCCCTGGAGGCGGCGACTACCCCGGATGCCGCACATGGTTCATCCGGGAGGACAGGCCGATCGGCCAGGTGAACGAGATCACGGCGATCGACGGCACCACGCTGACCTTCGCCGCACCGTTCCATATGGGCTTCCGCACGTCGCACACCGCGCAGGTAACGCGCTTCAACCAAGCCCACGGCCACATGCCGACGACACGGGTCGGCGTCGAGGATCTCAAGGTCTCGGGGGGCTGCTTCGGCGACGGCGGCGGCAACATCCACATCTTCGCCTCCACCTACTGCTGGCTGCGAAACATCGAAGCGGACCGGTCTGGCGGGACCAGCGTCAACTTCGACAAAGCGTTCCGCTGCGAGCTGCGCGACTCGTACGTCCACAGCGCGATCAGTCCGGTCCCGGGGGGTGGAGGCTACGGCATCGGCATGAACTTCTACGCTGCGGACAACCTGGTTGAGAACACCATCTCCTGGAACTTCAACAAGGTGATTCTCATGCGCGCCTCGGGCGGCGGCAACGTGGTCGGATACAGCTACTTCGACGACGGCTGGATCGCGTACAACCCACTCTTCGTCGAGAGCGGGCTCAATTCGTCGCACTACACGACGAGCCACATGGAGCTGTTCGAGGGGAACCTCGCCTTCAACTTTGCCTCCGACTCCGGCTGGGGCAACTCGATCTACATCACTGCTTTCCGCAACCACCTGACCGGGCTGCGCGGGGGCTACCCACCGCTCGACGAGTACACGTACAATCAGGGCGGCGATATCCTCCATTACGAGGACTTACAAAACCGCTTCGCCGTCGACGTGGGGATGCACCACTACTGGTGCACGTTCGTAGGGAACGTCCTCGGTTACGAGGGCATGACCCTGATCAGCGACCCGGTCACCGAGGGTTTCGGCACGCAGGGCAGCTTCGTCTACGAATACAACGACGTCTGGCTTGATGTACCGATGTGGCGGGTCGGCGTCATTAGTGGCGACAAGCTGGAGCAGAAAACCGTCGACACGCTCATCCGCCACGGGAACTTCGACTGGGTGACCGAGAGCCAGAAATGGGACGACGACTTCTCGAACCACAAGCTGCCGGCGTCGCTCTACACGAGCGGCAAGCCCGCGTTCATGGGAGACGAAGCGTGGCCGTGGGTGAATCCCGCGACCGGTGCGACGGGCGAGCTGCCCGCCAAGGCGCGCTTCGACCGCATCCACGGCCTGCCGTAGATACGGGTAACCCCAACGTTTGTGCTATGAGACGCAAATGAGCTAAACAATTATTTTGTGTATGCTAAAATATGATAAATCATTTGTTTTGGGGTGTGAGCAACACCCACGTTGAGTAGAATAACTTTTGACTGATAACACCATAAGAAACTGAAATAATTATATAAGTTTGTATAAGGTATATTATCGGACACTGTTGAAAAAACGACCACTTAGGCGAATTCAATATTTGCTATGCCTAATCAATGAGCTGTTCAACAGAAATATCCATTGCTCCCGCCAACTTTTTCGTGGTGGGTCCGCTTCCTGCGGGGCTGCCCGCCGTGATTTAATTGCTCCCGCCCTCCAATGCCGTAGTTGCTTAGTCGTGTGAGAGGTATGCGGCCGCTCCGCACAGCGGCAAGTCCGCTTGGTTCGGCACGTCTGATAAGAACCCTTATCAGACATGGCTTTTTGGCATGCGGCCTGCCATTGATTGAGCGCAGCCCGACCGTGGAACATCCCGCTATTCAGCGGGGCCAAAAACCTGCCCAAACCAAGGTAGACATAACGCAGCGTTATGTCTACCTTCCGCAATGCTGCGCTGTTTTGGTGTTGCTTATACAGTTGGTGGGTGATCACCCGTCCGCCCCCGAAAGGGGCTCCCAATAAGGACTGGATCGATTCTACTCTACAATAATAAAACGACGGTCTAAGAGAAGCCAATCTCTGCAAACCGCCGACTGTTATGCTATTTTGTCAATTGTGGAGGCCTGACCCTCTTGTCTTATTGTGGAGGCCTGACCCTCTTGTCTTATTCAAACGGCGACATCATGAGCCGATGTCATTCCGGCGAAAGCCGGAATCCCGGTTTTCCAATTACTTACATTTCTGGATGCCGGATCGAGTCCGGCATGACAGAGTAAAAATGTGCATTTTCTAAATTATGACACAGTCTCGCAAGCCGGAAACCAGAGGGCTTTTAGCTGGACTCCGGCTTGCGCCGGAGTGACACTATTTTTTGAACTTATTTGTAGGACACTACACTAGTGGGTGTTGGGCGGATTTTGCGTTGTGCTTCACCTGCTTTGCTTAAACGGCAATTTTGTTGGTCATGCGCGTTGGATATTCGTCATGTGAGCATTCCGACGGGCTGCTCCCGGTGAAACACCGATGAAGCGCTTGAAGGCACGGCTAAACGCGGCCTCGGATTGGTAGCCGAGACGATTCGCCAGTTCACCCAGTGACACATCCTCCTTCTTTAGCCGGGCCAAGGCGACATTCATTCTCCAACGGGTAATGTACTGCATCGGCGATTCCCCCACGAGTTCCTTAAAACGGGCCGCAAAGGCCGAACGCGACATAGCCACCTCATCTGCTAACGCCGCTACTGTCCACACCCGGGCAGGATCGCGTTGAATCAGCAAGATAGCGTAACCAATCTGCTTATCTTGCAGAGCGCCGAGCCATCCCGTCTGTGCCACGGGGTCTTCCGCCATCCAGGAACGAATGGTTTGGATGACCAAAATGTCGGCCAGGCGGGTGATGATCGTCTCACCGCCGGGCCGTAATACCTTGGCTTCGGTAGCCATCAGACGCAAGGTGCTTTGAATCCACTCCATCTGAGGCGACTGCCATGCCTCAATGCAGATTAACTTCGGCAAGAGCCGGACAAGTCGGTGTGCGGCGGGGTGGTCAAACCGAACGGTGCCACATATAAGGCTCGCAGTTGCTCCTCCCTGACCATGCCGCAGAATTTCATACCGTTCACTAATCTGCTCCCGAGGAAGATCAAAGAGCTTTGCCGCAGGCACACCGGGCTCACTCAATAGTCGATGCCCCTCACCGTGGGGTACAAGGGCCAAACCGCCAGGTCGCAGCAAGTGAGGGTCGTCCCCTTCAACCTCGAGCCAACAGCGCCCTGACGTCACCACATGGAACATCAGGCAATCCGGAAAGGCCGGTAAAGCCAAAGCCCACGGGGCCGTGAACTCGGAGCGCGTGTAAAAGACGCCGCTCATATTCAAAAAATGCAATGCTTCACCAAGCGGGTCTGCAGAAGCCCAGGGATTATCTGTACCATCGATGTCAGGCATCAAGTCACTCATACGTTTGAATATACACCCGCAGTATTCTACCGTCAAATCCAAATGTTTGGACGATTAATCAAAAAATCGAGACCTATGAGCATTTACACTCTTATTAAGAACCAATATATTGGATGATAAGAAATCGCTTACACCATTGTTGAAACAAACAAGGAGATAAAAAATGAAACTGACAATTTTCGGATCGACGGGCGGCACTGGACGCCAAATTTTAACACAGGCGCTTGAACAGGGACATGACGTTACCGCGTTTGCACGCAGTCCTGAAAAACTCGACCAAATGCATGAAAAGTTACAGGTAATAAAGGGAAATGTATTGGACTTTGCTTCGGTAGAGCGTGCGGTACAAGGACAGGATGTCGTGATATGCGCGCTGGGAATGCCGCCGATGGACAAAAGTAATTTGAGGGCAAAAGGAACGAAAAACATTATCCGCGCCATGGAAAAAACTGGTGTCAAGCGATTCATCTGCCAATCAACTGCCGGCGTTGGCGACAGTAGAGACACACTGCCGCTGCTTATGAAATATCTCATCGTTCCGTTATTGCTACGCCGCGCCTGGGCGGATCATGAGATTCAGGAAAACTATGTCAAAGCGAGTCGATTGGATTGGATCATTGTCCGTCCTGCCGCCCTGACCGACGGTGGGCACACGGGTGCTTACCAGCACGGCTTTACAGCTGATAACAAAACAGTCACCAACAAAATTTCACGCGCAGACGCTGCCGACTTTATATTAAAGCAGTTGTCGGATAATACATATTTGCACAAGACACCCTGTATTTCATATTAATAAGAAAGAACGCCTGAGGGAAGCCGCCACACGCTTGATTCATCGAAAAGGCTACGTGCAAACCACTCTGGCCGATATCGCAAAAGAGGCGGATGTGCCCCTGGGCAGTGCGTTGCAGTATATTGCCACGATTCAGGGCGTCAGCCTGCTCGCCAATGCGTTCCGAGATGCTGATATCGTCACCCGTCAGATAGAAAGATTGGGTAACAATTTCGATAAACTATAATTTTTTTGTCCAAATTCGGGAATTTTGGACAATACGGTCAAACTGGGTGATACATTGCCCGGTTTCAAGCTGGAAAACCAGGATGGAGAGTTGGTCGAGCTGGAACAGCTTTTGGCCAGAGGCCCCGTCGTAGTCAGCTTTTTCCGTGGCATCTGGTGCCCGTACTGCATGATTGAAATTGAAGCCTTGAATCAGGCTGCAGAGGAGATCCGGCGTAAGGGCGCAACATTAGTCGTCATCTCGCCGCAGCTGCACGCTTCAGCCAAACGGGCCAAACAATCCAAAAAGCTGACCTTTGATGTGCTGGTAGATAAAGCCAACGCATACGCCAAAGAGCTCGGGCTGGCATTTGCACTGCCCCAGGATCTGCGAGAGATCTATTCGGGTTTTGGAATTAATATTCCCCAGCACAACGGCGATGACAGCTGGGAATTGCCCATGCCGTTTCGAGCGGTCGCGGACACGGACGCGACCATCCGTTACCTCAACATCAGTCCTGATTACACCGTTCGCCCTGAAATCGAGGAGGCCATCGCTGTATTGGACGAATTGACGATCACCGTTCCCGCATGACGCACTGTCTGCTATTGAATGAAAGGGGCTCCGGTTAGTGCCTTAAGATTTGATCCATCCTCTAATAGGGGATCCCGTTGTTCTTTTGTCCACTCCCGAGCCGCCTCATAAGGAAACGCATAAAATCATAGCTGTCCCCATAGCTGATCGGACTGAGCAAAAAAATAGTTGACAGCTATACAGTATAGCATTATATACGATACTAAATAAAGGTAACTTCTGCAATCGGGGAATCCTATGTCGACCATTGATCTGATTGTTTTGGGTATTCTTCTGGAAAATCCCATGAACGCGTTTGAGCTTACCCGCTATATTGAAGACCGAGAGATCGGTCGTTTGGTCAAGATCAGCACACCGGCCGTCTACAAATGCTGCAAACGTCTGTTCAAAGGAGCATATCTGGATGGCGAACGGGTCCGTGAAGGGGAGATGCCGGAGAAGGTTATTTATTCAGTCAACCCCAAAGGTCGGGAGCGGTTTTATGAGCTGATGGCTTATTTTTCAGGAAATATCAATCCGTTCTATTTTGAATTCAATTCCTTTATTTGGAACCTCGAAAGAATCGAAAAGTCGAAGGCCTTGGAAATGCTAGGTAATTTGAGAAACCAATTGGTGACCCTCAAAGGCTGGATCATCCAGCATGAAAATGAAGTGGCATCAAAAGTCACATTTCCAGCCAAGGCGATCATCAAGCAATATCGGATGTTGATCACCATGCTGGTGATTTGGGTGGAGGAGACTATTGACGATTATAATAAAGAAAGCATAACGGGCTAAGGGAAATTTTTTTTTCTAACAGCTATACGATATAGTAATATACCGTAATCCATCAGGAGGTAAGAATGAATCGCCAGGTTGATATTGCAAGACTCAATTTCTCAGAGAAAAACGGCATCACAGGTCATGCAGCTGTCAAAGCAGGATATATCCAATTGGACCGGGTTTCCAAGTGGTTTGAAACCGCTGCCGGCCGCTTTGACGCTATCCGCGATCTATCTTTGGATCTATCCCGTGGCGAATACACGGCTGTAGTCGGCAAATCGGGAAGCGGCAAAACGACTCTGTTGAATCTGTTGACCGGGATCGATCATCCCAGTCAGGGACAAATCAAAATCGATTCGACCACGTTAAATTCCATGAATGAAAGCAGGTTGGCCAAATGGCGCGGAGCCAATGTCGGCATTGTATTTCAGTTTTTTCAGTTGATCCCCACCCTTTCGATCATTGAGAATCTCCTGATCGCCATGGATTTTGTCGGCAAGATTGCCGCTCTTGAAAAAAAAGAACGTGCTTTGCGCTTGCTGGAACAGGTAGGTATCGCTGAGCAAAAGGACAAGTTCCCGGCTGAGCTTTCCGGTGGGCAGCAGCAGCGGGCCGCTATTGCCAGAGCTTTGGCGAACGACCCGCCGATTCTCGTTGCCGACGAACCGACAGGGAATCTGGACGCCAAAACTTCGGAAGCGGTGCAGGCCATATTTGCAGATCTGGTCCAAACCGGAAAAACCGTTATAGTGGTCACCCATGAAAAAATCGACAAGGGCGCCTTTAACCGTGTGATTTCTGTATCAGACGGTAAAATTGTCAACGACGAGAAAATAGGAGCTTAACATGTACGCCATTATTTTTTCAGTTGCGGCTTTTATCGTCGGGCTGGCGACAAAAAGGACCGTGAAACCGATGATGTTAAAAAAAGCGTTCGCCGATTTATGGGGCCGTCCCGGAAGAACCCTGATAGTGATATTTGCCTTGGTAATCGGTTTGTGGGGCGTTGGTTCCATACTGGTTACCTATTCGATTCTCAGGAACGATTTGAACGAAAACTACCGACGAACCCATCCGGCACATGTGATGTTCTCTTCGGATGATTTTGCCAAGCTTGATCTCACCTCATTTCGTCAGCGTCCTGAAATCGAAAGCGCTGAATTCCGCGATCTTTCCATTTGCCGGGTAGAAGCATTTCCAGGCAAGTGGCTGCCTCTTTGGATATACGGTGTTGAAGATTTTGACCATTTTAAACTGGCTCGTTTTTACTGGCAGAAAGGAAAGCGCATTCCCGATCAGGGAACCATTTTGATTGAACGGGATGCACAAAATGTTCGGGTATCCGATTTGAAAATCGGCACACCGGCCCGGATCAGGGTCGGGAGCCGTCTGCTTGAAATTCCCATCACCGGTGTCGCCTTTGATCCGGCCCAGGCGCCTGCCACACAAGATGCATTTATCTACGCCTACACTGACAAAAAGACTTATACCAGAATTACGGGGGAAGCAGCCAGCAGGCGCTTGATATTTCGGTTTAAGCACGTGGGTTCCAAAGAGGAGGTCAAAGAACTGGCTCAGAAGGTTTGTGACGATTTGCTTAAAATGGGAATTCATCTCGAATCCGTCAAAATTCCAAAATTCAACGAACATCCTCACCAATGGCAGCTTAATACTCTACTAATGACCAATGGTCTTATCGGTTTGCTGGCCTTCATTATGGGCGCTGTGCTGGTTTCACAACTGATGGGTGCCATTTTGTCCCAGCAGATTCGTCAGATCGGAATTTTGAAGGCACTCGGCGCTTCCCGCTTCCAGGTTTTAGCCATTTACCTGGTCATGGTGTTTTCCCTCGGAGTTATCTCCAGCATCATCGCCATTCCCCTGGCAGTTGCCGCCGGATACGGTTATGCCGGGTTCGTGGCCAGAGTCATCAATTTTGATATCCTGACCACATCATTACCGGTCGGGGTTTATATCGGATTGATTGCTGCCGGACTGCTTTTGCCTGTCATTTTTTCTCTATCAGCTTTGTTAAGGGGAATACGAGTATCCGTGCAGGAGGCCTTAACCGATTATGGTATTACAGCGGGATCCAAACCAAATAGAAAGAAGGTATGGTTCTCTTTGCCTTTATCAAATCAGGTGGTTCTGGCGTTTCGAAACACCCTTCGGCGAAAGAAACGTCTGCTGGTAACCGTAGCGACCATGTCGCTGGGTGTGGCCATTTTCGCCACCGGATTCAATGTTAGACAGTCTCTGTCTCATTTTTTGACTACCAATCGGGTGTCCATGAATTATGATGTCCAGGTGGTATTGAGAGAGGCCGCCCCGGTAGAAACGGCGCTTGATCCCTTTCGATCGGTGACAAATGTGGATCGTATCGAGCTTTGGAATGGCGGCAAAGGCCGCTTGCAATCCAATATCGTTTCCACCATGAACAGTGTGGGAATTGTGGCTTTGCCTTATAATACGGACCTGATGAACTGGGACGTGATTAAAGGCCGGTGGCTGCAGGCCGTTAAGGAAACGGAGATTGTTATGAACCAGCAGGCTGCAGAGTCATTCGGATATCCCGAGGTGAACAAGGTCCATCCGATTCTCATAAAAGGCCGTTTCATCAGGGCAAAACTGGTCGGCATCGTAAATGAATTCGATGTAGCCAAGATCTACATTGACAAAACCCGCTATGACCGTCTGGTGAACCCGGCTCACCTGGTCAACAGCCTGATGTTTGTGGCCAGGAAGAACAGCTACGACCAGGTAATCGATTTGAAAAAAGAGATTGAAACGGCCATCGCCGGATCAAATCTGGATGTTCTCTTTGTCATGTCCCAGGCGGAACGCGCCAAAATTATTTACGATCATCTCGATATCATTTTAACCATTCTCTCTTTTCTGGCTTTGCTGGTATTGGTAGTCAGCGCCCTGGGAATGGCCTCGGCAACCGGGATCAACATTATGGAAAGAACACGGGAAATCGGCGTTTTGAGAGCCATTGGCGCCACGCCAAAAATGATTTACCGAATCTTTATTGCGGAAGGAATGATGGTCAGTATTGTCAGTATTATTGCGGGAATTATACTCTCCTGGCCACTTAGTTTGCTGGCGGCCACCTATTTTGGTTATTTGATTCTGGGAGCCCGAACGTCACTTGATTTTTCTTTCAGCAGCACCGGCTTTCTGATTACCCTGGCTTTAACCATGATTTTTGGCTGGATAGCCAGCCGCATTCCCGCAAGGCGGGCAGTCAGCGTATCTACGCGGAAGGCACTTTCATATGAATAAAAAAGCAGGCTCAGACCGGCGGTTTTCAAAGTTCACCCTGGCTGGCGCTGTAATGCATGACATGCAAAGAGCCTTTGGTCAGGATTCTTTTTAAAGCTATTTTCTCTATCATGTCGGTTTTTTCCAATACATTTCATCGGCCTTATAACATATTTCCATTCAACCGGCCATGCGCCTAATTTGTTAAAAACCACTCACCAAAGGAGAACCGTCATGCCAATGCTCGACACGATCCCACCGGAAAAAGCCGAGGGCAAAGTCAAAGAACTCTACACAATGTTTGAACAGCTCGGCGTTCCCGTGCCGCTGCCCATCCAGATGTTCAGCGCTAGCCCAGGCTACATAGCCATCGAGGGGCGGTTTATCAATTACTTTATAAACCACGCCAGCTTGAGCCCTTTACTCTTAACCCACATTCGGCTCATGGCATCCCAGGAGGAGAACTACACCTATTGCATCAACTGGAACACCCAACTCTTAACATCGGTCATGGGATTAAGTGAAAAACAGGTCTCAGCGGCTCTAAAAGATCCCCGTGAAGCCGCTCTTACACCAGAAGAGAAAGCACTGTTGCTGTTCGTACAAAAAGTGGTCCGCGATCCGGCCCTAACCAGTCAGGAAGACGCAGACCACCTCAAAAAGCTGGGATGGAGCAATCAGGATATCTTTGACGCCACCTTTATGGGTATGAACATGGTGATCATGGGCATGATGTTCAAAGCCTTTCAAATGGGTGCGGCCGAATAAGGCTGAAAACCAAAGGGGTCAGATCTCCACATTTGATAAAATTACAAGATGCCTGCTCCATATAATTCTATATTGGGCTACCTGCCGTAAGTAATTTATATATGAGACAATAATGGGGACAGCTATGAGCACTTCTATATCGTCTCCTTCGCGCAGCTGGAGCGATTTGGTCACTGCCACAGGCAGCCGGATCGCCAGGCTATTTCCCCATTTTGCAACTAGCATGTTTAACTCATCAAAATAATTAACATAATGCCTATGTATATCATTCAACAGGATGCTTCCAGATTTATATCCAGATTCATATTTTTTCTCAAAAAAACCAATTTATTCGATCGCACAAGATCGTCCGATATACGGCCTCTCAGGCGATCGCCTTCATAAAAGCTTGATGTCCGGTCGTTTGCAGGCGATGATAACGGATAAGGAGCATGAAATGGGCTATTTTGTTGCCTCCCTACCCCAATGCCCTACCCTGCGAGCTACTTTTAGCAACGGCCCGATGGATAATGCCCCAGTGTGGCAGCCACTTATAACACATGGTTCAGCAGTGAAGCAGCTGTGGCAAGATTCCAGCAGTTCTGACAATCCTAAAAACCATGTGACTACCAAAGGATATCAAGATCCTGAGACAGCTCATGCTTTTAGCATTTACACTGTAATGCATGGACGTTGATCAATCTAATCGCACTTCCTTATCCATCAAAGACTTTTCACACATTTGCTGTCGTGATACAACGATCAGAGTGTATATTTTTTACCCACCTTTCATCATTCATACGTCATAGGTTGAATAGCTTAATCATCTGCAGAATGACCTGACGCTTACTATACCAAGACAGTATAGTTGCTTAAGCAATAATTGGGTCTTATTCCTATAATGAGATTTGAGTTTGGCATGCAAGTTGCTCAATCCTAATATGACACAACAAAATTGCCAGGAGGTTCTTATGATTCATCATTCTGCTGGTTACAACAAATTGGCAATCGCACTTATCGCCATGGCAGCGATTGGCCTGATGCTCTATGGAGCGATGCCTGCCTTGGCTCATGGTGGAAAAAGCCATGGAGAAACAGAATTTACCTCTTTCCAGGCTGTTCAGAAAGCCTTTGAGCTGTACGACCGCTTGATCATTGCAGGAAAATTGGATGGTGTCTGGGAAACCGGATTGGCCTCGATTACCGTCAACACCCGTCAAACAGACGGCAAGAAAGAATTCGTTGTCAAATTTTTACGCTCACAAGGCGAACCGGACAGCGTTTACTTTTTCTTTGATCTGAAAGGCGAATACACCGGATCCAATTTCAGCGGGAAGTAGTTTTTCGATACGGAGATTGCCATGGATAAAAGAAACATTGAGCCCAACATATCGCTTATGCGGATGCCCACACCGGTGAAGGCATTGGCCACATGTATTATTATCACGTTGGCCTTTGGCATGATGGGAGCCCTCGGTCAAATATATGTTCACGATATCATCCCAACCTTTTTTTCGGATGGCGACACCAAGGCGGTTGAATTATCTTCAACACCCCATGATATGGAGATGAAGGAGTACGGCAGCGAAGCAACATCACCAGGCAGAGGCGACCTGTTTTCAGACCTGTCACCGCAAAGACCAAAACCGAAAAAGATCCCGATCTACAAGCATGAGCAGTTTATATGGACCCTGAAATGGACCCATATCCATCTGTTCGGCATGAACACGATCTTCATATTGATGGGCGCGATCGCCCTTGGATTAAACGTCAGTCTCCGGTTGCGAATATGGCTGGTGATCTTGCCGTTTATCGGGGTGCTGGTCGATATTTTGGCCATGTGGCTCAAAGGCTTTGTCTCACCGGTTTTCTTCTGGCTGCATGTGCCGGGCGGGGGTGTTTTTGCGATTGTTTTCTTTTACGTCTCGTTACGGGCATTGTGGGAGATGTGGGGCAGACCCAAAAATAAATCTCCTGCATTATAAGCAATAATGGTCGGACCGAATATAGGAGTTGACGATGATCAAATCATTGATGTGGATACTATTGGTGTTAGTGTATTCATTTAATGCATATGCCGAGGCCGCACCAAATATAAAGCTTACACCCCAAGAGGGTTTTCATCAGTTTCCCTTTTTTGAACTCAAAACCTCGGTATGGAATTACAACGATCAGATACCCGGACCGATTATCAAGGCAAAAGCGGGCACCATACTGAGCGTTGACGTTGAGAATCAATTGACGGAACCCACCAGGGTAAGCCAAAGGGGTCAGGAATATTGGGGACGAGGAATATTGGGGACGCCAATGATTTTATGCTTTTCTATGCCAATTCGATTTGATATTTAGCAGACCATGCCACGGAAAGCGAGGATAGATGCGCCGGGCGCGTTGCACCATTTGATTGTCAAAAGAATTGAGCGTAAAAAGATTTTTCGATCCGATTATGATCTGCATAATCTTGTCAATCAGCTTTCCGAACTAATTCCCGAAACACAGACAGATTGCTTTGCAAGAGCGCTGTTGCCAACCATTTTATTTTGTTGCTCAGAACCAGTGGGGTGCCGGTAGCGGTATTGATGCACCGGCGGCTGACCTGATGCGCCGGATGGTTCAACAAGAAATACTCTCGGCACGGGCAGCTTTTTCAAAATGACAAAACGTCCTGTGGCAAATCACTCCCAACGGTTCAGGCCAGTATGTTGTTATGTTATTGGGCCCATCGCAAGCTTGGGATGACTACGGTCGCGGATTTCGGAAAAGTTAAATCTATGCCAATCAGCGGTGAGTCGTTTGTCCAAAAGGGGTGAAAATGTGGCAAACGAACGGGGGCTCAATTTGATCGATGGAAAAGCATAAAATCATAGGCGTCCCTTATAACTGGGTGGGCGGCTATCTCTATCGAAGAATTCTTCCGATCTTTTCGCCGTAGCGTATCAGGGTTTCGATGCCCTGTTCGGAGTATTCCACGATATCCGGGTCCAGTTCGACTCGATCGGGAGGCAGGATGATCAGGACGGTGGAGCCACCCAACTGGAAGTATCCCTTTTCGGCACCCCTCCGGCAGGGGCCGCCGGCGGGATGATGCTGGACGATGGAGCCGACGTTGGTGGCGCCCACGTCGATTTCCAATACGGGGCCGAGGGTATTGGATTCGATGACGCACCACTGCCGGAAATTCTGCCCCCAGATAAACGGGCGGAATGCCATGGCCAACGGGCTGACCGAGTAGAGCCGGCCGGCAACGCTGTGAATCGCGCCCTGCATCCCGTCGCAGATATAGCCGAAGCGGTGGTAGTCGCGGGGCGCCAGCCGAAACTGCAGGCAAATGCCGTCCAAAAACCGCTGCGCGGCGTCGGCCCCATTCACCAGATCGGCTACGGTCAGTCGTTTTCCTTTGACGTCGAGGACGGTTCGGGCATTCAGGGAGAAGACTTTCAGGCGGCTGTCCGCCGGGGCGATCAGCGCTTCGGGGTCGGCGGGCAGCGGGCGGGCTCCCGGCTTGAGGCGGCGGATGAAAAAGTCGTTGAACGACTGAAAACCGCCGGCGGGCACCTCCACCTCATCCATGGGCACTTGGTTTTGGCGGACAAACGGTTCGATGAGGCCACGACTCCAGGCCATATAAAACGGCCGGCCGTAGAGACGGGAAACAACTATCCGCGACAAGAGTGCATCGGTAAGCAGCCGTCCCCAGGCCGATCCGTAACACAGCGACAGGAAGCCGCCCCCGGGCACCTGCTCCTGCTCCAGGCGCTTCGTCACCCGATTGTATAGATGGATGGGTTGGCGTTTCATTGATACCGGATGTGAATCAGCCGGGCCAAAGGCGGTGGTTGACGGCTGTTCTATTTCTTTTCGATCTTGACGGCCACGGCAAAGCGGCCCGGACCGACAAGCATTAACCCAATGCAGACACAGGCCAGCGCCGCCGCGTACAACGGCAGGGTTCGATAGCCGATATTGATGAAGTTGAAAAAATAGAGCGAGTAAACCATCGCCAGCAATGCGGTGCTGATGCGAAACAGACCGCCGGTGATGAGACCGACACTGGCCAGGACTTCGATCGCCAACAGCACCAGACCGGCGATCTGGGCCGGAAAATCGGCGTGCAGGAATCGAAGGTCTTTACCAACGGTGATCCACAGTCTAGACCCGCCCAGCAGCCTGGGCAGCGCGTAGAACAGCAGTGTGGCGGCCATACCGAGCCGCATAATCAGCAAACCGGAATTCAGATGACGCTCGTTAACAGCATGCATGGTCACTCCCTTGAATCGTATCGTCGCAAATCACACATCAAACCGGTCGGTGGTCGATCTGAAACCATATCCTGCCGCCTGGTGGTAGTCAAACTGAAAAGAAAAAATCACTATATGTTGTATTTTGACTTGCATCTAACCTCAATGGAGTGTATATGTTGTTAAAGACTGGCAGGCGCATGCGACATAGGTAATCGCCCTCTCGAACGCGGATCCATGACAGTTTCCCCTTACCGGAATGAATCGTAGACAATTTCTGATCGGCAGCGCCGTTGTTTTTACCGGAAGTTTATTGGGATTTCATCGTCTGGCCCCGGGCCATGCGGCAACCCTGGCAAGGCATCGTGCTGGCCCCAAGCTGGCCTTAATCATCGATGACATGGGTTTCAGCCGGCCGGTGACGCAGCGTTTTCTCGATTTACAGATACCCATAACATTTTCGATTCTCCCGCGCCTGCCACTTTCAGCATCCCTGGCGGAAATGATTCACCGCCGGGGCCATGAAATCATGCTGCACCAGCCCATGGAACCGCTCCAGTCCGATCTGGACCCCGGTCCGGGTGCGGTCTTCCTCGGAGACTCGGGCCGGCACATCGAACGCGTCATCGCCGATAATATTGCCGAATTGCCCTTCCTGGCAGGAGCCAACAACCACATGGGCTCCCGCTTTACCCAATCCCGTGAGCATGTCCGCCATGTACTGGATGTGGTTCGCAGCAAGTCGCTCTATTTTGTGGACAGCCTGACGACCCGCAGCTCCAAAGCCTTCCGAGCGGCGCGCCGGATGGACATGCCGAGTTTCCGGCGCGATATGTTCATCGATCCGAGAGCGGATGCTGCGCTGACCTTCAAGCAGCTGTGCCGGCTCAAACTGCGCGCCGTTACCCGTGGAAGCGCCATCGGCATCGGCCATCCCTATCCCGAAACCCTCAAGGGGCTGAGGCATTTTATCACATGCAACGCGTTCCAGGGGGTGGAACTGGTCTATATTTCGAGTCTGCTGACGGCGCATCGCCTTTCTGAAAAAACCCGGTGAACATAAATCGATGATCGCACGCCAAAACCGTTAGGGCTTTCTGCTGCCAGAGTGTTACGTCAAGGCTATGATCGTAGTTCGCCCGGCATGAGGTCGGGGGCCAACGCCACCTGCAGCAAGTTGAGCAATGGTGCCTAAGCCACCGTTAGATGCAGCGGAGGAAAAGCGGCCCGCACTGTTTGACCCCGCTGAAAAGCGGGGGAGTTTGCGGGTCGCCCGCCTGTCACGACTGGTATTCAGCGGGGAAGCAAATCTTACGGTGGCTTAGGTGCCGTTGCGTTTGCTGCAGGTGGCGTTGGCGCCCGACCGGCTCTATCAATCCGAAATTCCGTATGGATATTACCTGCGTTCACCCCTTGACAAATCCGGATTCACTCCCATAATATGCCCGGGAATTTAATTGGAACGGTCTGAATTTGCTGCAAAAAGCAAGGCCCTCACAAAAAATGCGACGATATTGTCATCAACCCAACCAAACATACTTTGAGGAGTTCAATGGAAACCGCCAAACAAACCCATGAATTTAAAACCGAAGTCAAACAAGTTCTCAATCTGATCATCAACTCGTTGTACTCCCACCAGGAGATATTTCTGCGGGAGCTGATCTCCAACGCCTCCGACGCCATCGACAAACTGCGTTTCAGGTCGCAGACCGAACCGGAGCTGCTGGGCGACGATAGTGAATTCAAGATCAAGCTGCGGGCCGACGGTATCGCACGGACGCTTGAAATCAGCGACAACGGCATCGGCATGACCTACGACGAAGTGATGGAGAATATCGGAACCATCGCCAAAAGCGGCACCGCTTCGTTCATGGAGATGCTGGAACAGGCGCAGCAAACAGATGTCCTGACGCCCGAGCTGATCGGCCAGTTCGGCGTCGGTTTTTACAGCGCGTTCATGGCGGCCGACAGAATCACCCTGGTGACCCGCGCTGCGGGCGCAGCCAAAAACGAGGCTGTCCGATGGGATTCTTTCGGCGACGGTTCGTTTACCATTGAACCGACGGAAAAAGAGGCGCGCGGCACCGTCATTACGCTGCAGTTGAAGAAAACGGAAAAGGACGGCACGGATTACACAGACCAGTGGCAGCTGCGCCGGATCATCAAGCAACATTCGGACTTTGTTGCCTATCCCATCGTGATGGATGTGGAAAAGGACGAGCCCATTCCCGAGGAAGAACAGATCAAGGATGCGGACGGCAAACCTGTCGGTGAAACCACCCGCAAGGTCGTTGTCGAAGAGACCCTGAATTCCATGAAGGCGATCTGGACCAAGTCCAAAGATGAGGTCACCGACGAAGAGCATGAAGAATTTTACAAGCACCTGGCCCACGACTGGAACCCGCCCCTGGATCGGCTGCATCTCAAATTCGAAGGCACGACCGAGTATGACGCCCTTCTCTACCTGCCCTCCAAGGCGCCGTTCGACTTGTTTCAACCCGAGCGCAAGCACGGGATTCAGCTCTACTGCAAGCGGGTCTTTATCATGGATGACTGCAAAGAGCTCATTCCCGAGTATTTGCGTTTTGTCAAAGGCGTCGTGGATGCCTCCGACCTGAACCTGAATGTCAGCCGGGAAATTCTGCAGCAGGACCGGCTGGTCATCAATATCCGCAAAAACCTGGTGAAAAAGCTGCTCGATCATCTTGCAGGCATGGAGGCGGAACAATATGAAACATTCTACGATGAATTCGGGGCGGTACTCAAGGAAGGCATCTATAGCGACCCATCCAAAAAAGAAAAAATCGCCGCACTGGCACGCTACAAGACGACCAAATCAGAGGAAAAATGGGTGTCGCTGGATGACTATATCAAAAACATGCAAGCGGATCAGAAAGAGATCTATTATATCACCGGAGACGAGCTCAGCGCCCTGCTCAACAGCCCGCACCTGGAAAAGCTCAAGGAGAAGGACTATGAAGTCCTGTTGATGACCGACCCTGTGGACGAGTGGGTCGTTCAGGCATTGACCGAGTACGATACCAAACCGCTGAAAAGCGCTGAAAAAGGGGATTTGGACCTGGACCAGTCAGATGATGATAATACAAAGGAATTTGAACCGCTGTTCAGCTTTATCAAAGGGCAGCTGGAGTCCAAAGTCAAGGAGGTGAAGCCGTCCAAACGCCTGAAAGACTCCGTTGCCTGCCTGTCCGGAAAGGACCACGATATGAGCGCCTATATGGAGAAACTGCTGAAGGCCTCGGGCCAGGCGCCGCAGGACGTCAAGCGTGTGTTGGAACTGAACATGGACCACCCCTTGATGATCAAGATCAACAACCTTTATGAAGCGGATCGCAATGCACCGGCGCTCAAGGATTACAGCCGCATGCTCTTTGATCTGGCCGTCGTGGCCGAAGGCGGCAAACTGGACAACCCGGCCCAATTCTCACGACTGGTCGGAGAGGCCATGTCCCAGGCCCTGGAAACGGCTTAGGTCGGCTTAACAGTCATCGTCAAACGCACAACCCGAACCCGACAACCATCCAATCACCAAAGCAAAAGCGATGGGCAGCATCAGCCGCTGTTCATCGCTTTTTTTCTATTCCCGTCGGGCATAACGTAAGCCATTGGCATCCATCTGACCGAAAACAAGATAAATATTATTCGTCGGCCTCTCTCCTCGGTCCCGTTCGATTCCCCACAAATAAATGAACGCCGTTCTTTTGAAATTGACAAAGAGGCTCCACCCCGATATGTCATATCATCTGCTGTGCTGTAGCATGAAAGCGTCATTGTCGCATATCGGTTCTAATTCTCTAACAGGTTCCACGCGAACAGTTTGTACACCATGCTCTCCATAGGTCAGCCTTATACACTGTTACTCTGCTTCTCCATTATTATTCCGGCTTGCCTGTCGATCCTTGCCGTCAAGCACCGTCCAAACCTTGGCGCCCGCTCGTTTGCCATTTTGATGGCCGGCGTTTCGCTGTGGGCGCTTATGGCGCTGTTCGAGGTCGGCTCGAATGACGCCGAAACCAAAATATTCAGCTACCATCTGAAGTTTCTGTTTATTGTCAGCACGCCGCTTGCCTGGCTCATATTCGGCCTCTATTATTCCAATCTGGTCCGCCGGGTGAGATGGCCCTTTCTGGCGGCAATCTCCGTCCTGCCTGCGTCAACCCTTGCTATCGTTGCCACGAACCACCATCACCACTGGATGTTCAGCTCGTTCGAGATGGTGCATTCCGGCAACTACTTCTTGCTGTATCCCCATTTCGGTCCCTGGTTCTGGATCCACAGCGGATACAGTTACCTGGCCTTGGCGGTCGGTTTCTTATTGTTGACCAGACATTTGCTCAGCACCCCGGCCCATTTCAAGCGACAGGTGGTATCGCTGATGATCGGCGGCGCTGCGCCCTGGATGTCAAATATCATCTTCATTTTCAAATTCGATCTGCTGCCCTACTTTGATCTGACACCCATCGCGTTCTCCATCACTGGAATCGCCTTCATGTGGGGCATTCTGCGATATCGGATGCTGGACATCGTCCCGATTGCCAGGGACAATGTCATCCAAAACATGAATGACGGAATGATCATTGTCGACACCGGCAACCACATCCTCGACCTCAACCCTGCGGCCTGCCGGCTCATTGGAAAGAACCCCAAAGGCCTCATCGGTGCAAGAGCAGAAAAGGCCATCGCGTGGTGGCCGGACTTCGATTCGAAAGACACCTGTCCGAGCGATCAGTCATCGGCAGTGATTGAGCTCGAAGTGAATCAAAGCCGCCGGCTGATCAGCCCGTCGCGATCCCGCCTGTACAGCAAGGATCTGGCCATGGGTTACCTGATCACGCTGCGCGATGTAACCGGCCGGCTGAAAGCGGAAAAAGCACTGCGCAGCAGTGAAGAGCGTTTCAAATCACTGAGCGAAAATGCGCCGATCATTATTTTCACGCTCGATGAAAAAGGCGTCGTCTCCTATGTCAACCAGGCATGGGAACGCATCCTGGGGCACAAGCGCAGCCAATTGCTGGGCAGGCCGTTCGAGGAGGTGATCCTGCCGAGCCGAACCCAGAACTATAAACGGATATTCGATCAGTTATTCAACGGTCAAAAGTCCGTTGCCGAAATAACCATTCATATTCAAGATGCAGAGGGTTCGCGACGCCTGTTCAATACGACAGCCACGGCCAATTCAGACGCGGAAGGCCGCGTGAACGGGATTCTCGGACTGGCCAAAGATATCACCGAAGCCCAACATCTCCAAAAACAGTTGTTCCAATCACAGAAAATGAAAGCGGTAGGAACACTGGCCGGCGGCATTGCCCATGACTTCAACAACCTGCTGATGGGTATCCAGGCCAACATCTCATTATTACGCTGTGAGATCATTCCATCAAAGGAGGTTCTGTCTGAAAAGCTCAATCGCATCGAGGATCAAATCCAGGCAGGAGCGTCCCTGACCCGCCAGCTGCTGGGCTATGCCCGCAAAGGAAAAAGTGTTGTCGATTTGATCGATCTGAATGAATTGATAAAAGAAACACTGAACGTGGTTGAACGCACCAATAAGAAAATCAGAGTTGAATGCGAACTGTCAAGTGAGTCGAGCTATATCAGGGCCGACAAAGGGCAGATTGAGCTTGTACTGCTCAACCTGTTTATCAACGCGGTGGATGCGATGCCGGGCGGCGGTTGGCTCAGGGTGAACTCCAGATTGGTGCCCGGCAGTCACCTGAAGGGCGATTGCCCTCAGACGCAGCAGGGACTCTATATCGAACTGACGATCACTGATACCGGTATCGGCATGGATGCTGAAACCAAAGCACGTATTTTCGAACCTTTTTTTACGACAAAAGAGGTGGGTCAGGGTACCGGTTTGGGGTTGGCATCGGTCTACGGAATCGTCGAAAACCATGGTGGACAGATCCAGGTCGATTCACAGATAGGCCATGGCGCCACTTTTCGTATCCTGCTGCCGTCGACCGAAAAGAAAGTCGTGGCCATCGCCCCCCGCCGCGCCACAACCATGACCGGCGGCGGCAAGATCCTTCTGGTGGATGATGAAGAACTGGTGTTAACCTCGTGCCATGAAATGATCGAAAGCCTGGGATATGAGGTCATATCGACCACCAAACCCCAGGAAGCGATAACCATCTACCAAACACAGCATCAGCAGCTCGATCTGGTTATCCTGGATATGATCATGCCGGAAATGGACGGCGCCGAAGTGTTTGACCAATTGGTTGCAATCAATCCGGAAATCAAAGTCATCATTATCTCCGGTTTTTCCGACGACGGCCGGATCGAACCGATTCTGTGCAGCGGTCGCCACGACCGCCTCAGAAAACCGTTTACCTCTCTTGAACTCAGACAGTCCATAGCACGCGTGCTGGCCCCCTCCGGTGAGGACATGGTTGGGCAGAGGCGAGCATCTACCACTTAGATTGATTGTCGGGTTTCGTTCCTCAACCCAACCTGCATGACTGCATTCGAAAAAGTGACTTCCCTTGCCACATGTGAAAGGAAACAGGCTTTTTCCAAGGGTGTGTTATTGAAGCCTGGCAATGATGGCCTTGGCCGGGATCAGACCGGTGGCGCTGGCGGAAACGATATTTCCTGCTACGCCGGGCCCGTCTCCGGCAACATACATACCTCTGACGGCGGTCTCCAGATGGAGATCGGTTTCCACCTGCGTGGCGAAAAACTTGATCTCGGGGGCATAGAGCAGGGTTTCGTCGTTGGAGACTCCGGGCACGACGCGGTCGAGCTTTGCGAGTCCCTCGATCAGGTTCGCTAAAATCCTCTCCGGAAGAGCCATGGCGATATCGCCGCATACGACGTTGGTCAGCGTGGGAGTAATATACCCTTTGCGTACGCGGTGCCATGTGCTGCGGCGTCCCCGCTTCAAATCGCCGAATCGCTGCAGAATCGGTTTTCCCCCGCCGATCAGCGTAGCCAGTTGACCGATGGCCTCGCCGTACGCCTGGTTGTCGGTCACCGGTTCTGTCAGCACGACTTTCGACAGAAAAGCGAAATTGGTGTTTTCAGATTTCCTATCCCTGAAGGCGTGCCCGTTGACACAGACGAAACGGCTGTAGTTTTCCATGGCTACAAAACCACCCTGATTCGTGCAGAAGGTCCGGGTCTGGTCGTCATACTTGACCGTCTGGATAAAAAAAGTCGGATCATAGATGATATCACAAAGATCCTGCATGATATCGTTGTGCACTTCGACGCGAACGCCCACCTCGATGCCGCGCTGACTCAGCGCCAGCCGGTTTTTCCCCGCCAGTTGTCCCATCCAGTCTGACCCGGCCCTTCCGGGAGCCAGAATCACATAAGGCGCCTGGTAGGATTTTCGATTGGTCACCACGCCCTTTACGGCGCCCGCATCCACCACGACGTCGCGCACCTCTTCCGAGGTGTGCATGATCACGCCGCGGCTGCGGATGTAGTCCGCCATGCCGGAGATGTGGTCCGGCAGACGGTCGCTGCCCAAATGCTTCTGCCTGATGATCAACAGATCGATGCCGTGACGCTTGGCGGTTTTGCGGATCGCGCGGGCCGCTTCCAAATCGGTGGGATAGACCGGTCCGTCCATCCCAAAGCGATTGAAAATGTGTTCGGTTTCATCGATCAGGGCACGAGCGTCGGCGACGCTCATAAACTGCGTCAAGTCCGTTTTGCCAAGCCGGTGGATGTAGTTCAGTTTTCCGTCCGAGAAGAGACCGGCCCCCCCGACGCCGCTGAGGATATTGCAGGGCTTGCAGCGCTGACAGATATCGTCGTCATTCATGGGACACCTGCGTCGATGGGGGACTTTGCCTTTGTCGATGACCAGGACCCGCAAGTCCGAATGCTCGCAAAGGTAGAAAGCGGCGAACAGCCCGGCTGGACCGGCCCCTACAATAATGACATCGTATGTTTCAGAGTAAGCGCTCTCTTTTGCAGTGCCCATGCGTCAATCCTTTTGAATAGTAACGAATCAATACCTGCACCGGCTCCTCACTGCGATTGGAAATGGATGAACAACCTTTTTCAAGGACCCGAACCATTCGATTTTAAGCCGGATCCGGGCGGGAGATCAAGTCATTGTCAAATCGATGATAAGCTGGTGAATTTATCTTTGACTCGCCAACCTGCTCCGCTTTATAATAAGAATCAGCTCAGCTACCCGTTCTTCGATTCAGGTTGCCTGTTTTTCAGACCGGCCCTTTTCATTGCATGGCATTCACCATCTCCGGATTCGCATTGGCGCCGGCTTGGAATGGTCACTTGGGCCACAATTACCAACCTTAGGGCAGACAAAGGAGGTTTGCATGGCTGTTAAAGTGTTCATCAAGCGGAGAGTACCCGAAGATAAAGCCAGAGATATGGTGCCCCTGTTCCGTAAAATGCGCTCACTGGCGATGAATCAAAGTGGATACATCTCAGGCGAGACCCTGCGCAATATGAACGATCCCGAAGAGTACATCGTCATCAGCAGCTGGCAATCCTCGGACGAGTGGGTCGCTTGGTTGAAAAGCACCGATCGGCAGGAGATCCAAAGCGAGATCGACACCCTGCTCGGTGGCCAGACTCAATACGAGATTTACCACTACGGTTTTTCAGAATAGCCGCCGGGTCCGACCGCAATGCAGGAGTGATAATGAAGGCGATCGCCGGGCAGGCAGCCCGACGATCGGATGGCGGACAGGGACACGCCCGCGGCCTTGCCGTCAACGCCGGATCGCATATCAGGCGCCCCGAACAATTGACCGTACATCGGCCGGTCCCGGACCGGCCGATGCCTCACCCTATTTGTTAAATGTCTCCACGATTTGACCGGTGGCGGTTTCCAGATCGTACCATACCCCGCGCAGGGCGGCTCTGGCGGATGCCAGGCGGACCTGTGCGCGGATCAGATCCCGCTGAGCCTCGTTCAAGCGCACCAAAGACCCCACACCGGCTTTGTACTCCTTTTCCACCAGATCCCGGTTCCGCTGCACCAATGTGGCGTTTCGGCGCTGAAGCAGCAGTTGCTGCTGGGCTGAGTCCACCCTGGCCAGCACGCTCTGCACTTCGGAAGTAATGCTGATCCGGGCATTTTCCTGGAGCCGTTCGAGTTCACGCAGGCGGGCTTTGGCCTGCTGATGTTTGGCATGGGTCAGGCCGCCGGAAAAGAGGTTGTACTGCAAACTCAGGGCGATGGTGTTTCCGAAATCTTCGCTTTCAAACCCGGCATCTTCGACTCGCTCTCCTTCATAGGAGCCCGACACAATCAGGATCGGCCAGTATCCGGCCCGGGCCGATTTGGCTAACGCATCTGCCTGTTGCACACTGTACTCGCTCAGCCGCAGATCGGGCCGCCCGTCATAGGCCGCCTGCAGCAACGACTCTGTATCGGGCTTTTGCAGCTCAGCCTCGGTCGCCGGAGTCAATTCAGACAGTCGGGTCTTTTCCGGCAGGCGTGCCTGCGGAATCCCGAGCAGCGCCGCAAGCCCGATACGCGACGTCTGGTAGACCCGGTCAGCCGTGATGCGCTCGGAATGGGCGGCATTGGCCTGGACTTCGAAGTTGAGAACGTCGCTCAAGGCTCCTGTCCCCACGTCGTAACGCAGTTTCGCCTCGGATAGCAGCCGTTGGTTGAACGCGACGTCGGCTTTGGCGATGGCCACGTTTTCCAGGGCCAGCTGCGCATTCAGAAACGAACCGATGACCGCCGACAGCAGCAGCCGCCGGGCATCTTCCCGGGCCGCCTGCGACGACTGCTCGCCGGACTTGGCCGCGACCAGGTTGAAACGTCGGGCGAAGCCGTCAAACAGAATCCAGCTGGCGGTCAGGCTGGCGGAATAATAGTCTTCCGACTCTTCAACCGTTGCAGGAGGCCCACCGATACTTTCAATCAATTGGGCCTGACTGAGTTGGGCGTCATAAGCCGTATCGGACAACGTAACCCGCGCCCCGGAGCCCTCGAGGTCCAGTCGCGGCCAGTAAGCGGAGCGGGCCTGCCGCACGGCCTCGCGAGCCTGGATGACGCGTTCCAGAGCCGCCTTAAGAGAGGGATTGTCCGCCAGGGCCATCCGGGCGGCGGTTTCAAGATCAAGCACCTCGAGATCCTCCAGCTTGGAGGAATCCCCGGCCAGAGGCTGGGCCAGGGCCTGTGCGCACCAGGCGGTGACCAGGATGATCAGGACGGTTGGCAAAAAGGGAATACCAAAGCGGTTGATGATGCGTTTCATAACAGCTCCTGTCTGATTCTGATAAATCGTCTGATGTGGGGTACCATTGGAGCGCACCCCCCAATCATCATATTTGATTGTCTTTTATTGTCGGAAGACGCCGTCGCGGCTATTTTAAAGCCCGTAAGGCCGGTATACCATCAGCATTTGCTTGCATTGGCCTTTAAACCAGTGACAGAGTTTAAATGCAACCAATTTTGATGAGTTCGAAAAAAGCCTGATTATTACCACGATGAACACGAAGACATTAATAATTGATTCTATTTTCAGCTTCGCGCTCTTCGCGTCCTGCGTGGTATCCTTCCACATTGCTTATTGTTTGCGTCGCTTTCTATTTCTAATTTTCCAACACCTTCAGTATTTCCCGAGGCTGCACTCCGGCCGGATCGGACATCAGATCCACATGGCGGTCGCGGGCCGGTTCGACGTCGACACGCCTGGGCCAGGTTCCGGTGCGCAGGCGACCTATCAACAACCTGAAATCACTTAGGATTGCAAACAAGCTGGGCACCAGCACCAGTGTCAGTACGGTCGCGAAGGCCACGCCCGCGGCCAGGGACAAGGCCATGGGAATGAGAAAGCGGGCCTGGAAATCGGTCTCCATGATCAGGGGCACCAGCCCGCCCACGGTGCTGATGGTGGTCAGAAAGATGGCCCGAAAACGCCGCGCACCGCCGGCGATGATGGCATCGAAGAACTTCATGCCCGACGCCAGGTTCTCGTTGATGCGATCGATCAGGACGATGGCGTCGTTGACCACCACGCCCGTCAGCGCCACCATGCCAAAGATGCTGACCAGGGACAGGTTGTACCCCATCAGCAGATGACCGATGATGGCGCCGATGATGCCGAAGGGCACTGTAAACATGATGATAACGGGCTGGGCATACGAACGGAAAATGGTGGCGATGACGATAAATATGCCCAGCAGGGCCAGGCCGTAACCCGGCAGCAACGGTTTGAAGGCTTCGCGCATCTTTTTCTGTTCGCCCTGAAGGGATACGACAAGCCCCGGGTAACGGCGCATCAATTCAGGAAAAAAGTTGGCGTTGAGCTCACCGAAGATTTCATTGGCATTGGCCTTGGTGTTGTCCACTCCGGCGCTGACCATCACCCGGCGCATGCCGTTGGCGCGGTTGATGGTGGCATAGCCCGGTGCGTAGGTCATATCGGCCACCGACATCAGCGGCACTTCAAGACCGTTGGGCGTACGGATGCGCACATGCTCCAGATTCGAAAGCCTGCGGCGTTCGTCGGCAGTGTAGCGCACCTTGACGCGCACGTCGTCGCGTCCACGCTGCAGGCGCAAGGCTTCGTCGCCGAAGAACCCGGCGTAGATCTGATGGGCCAGGTCCTGAACCGTCAGTCCCAACGGCCGCGCCTCGGGTTTGAGCGACAGGCGGATCTCGTTTTTGCCCGGTGAAAAGTCGGAGCGGATCTGATAGACCCCCTCGAATTTACGCAGACGATCCATCAGATCCCCGGATGCCGCCAGGATGTCGGCCATCTGGTGGCCCTGCACCCAGACCTCGATAGGATCGCCGGGCGGTCCGGCGTTGAGCCCCGAAAAGGTCAGGGACTTGACGCCCGGAATGGGGCCGATCTCCTCTTCCCAGCGAGCCATTAAATCCTTGGTCGGTATGCCGCGCTTCTCCGAATCCAGCAAAATAGCCTGCACCGACCCCAAATGCGGCCCTTTGTGGGGAATATCTTCGAGGGTCTGGCCGGTCAGGGCCAGACGATCCACCAGCAGGCTTTCGCCCGACGGGGTTTCGGTCTTCTGTTCCAGGCGCAGCAAGGCCTCCTCGATGTGGGCCAGGGTGTCGCGTGTGACGTCGGCCGGCGTACCGCTGGGATATTCAACCGTGGCGGTCATGATAAACCCGTCGATGTCGGGCATGACCTCGAATTTGAGGATACCGCTTTTTACCAGGCCCAGGCTGAGCAGCAGGATGCTGATGGCGGTGCAAAACGATATATAGCGCCAGTAAAGCGTTTTCTTGAGAAAGGGCGTATAGATGTGTTCGACAAACCACTCCAGGCCGTGGGCGGTAACATGATGGAGACGCTCCAGGCGCCGGGTCAGCCGGTTGAGCCGGCCATTGGCCTTTTCAATGTCGGGCAGATGACTCAGATGCGCCGGCAGCATCAGCATGCACTCCACCAGGGAAACCACCAGACAGGCGATCACCACCGCGGGCATGATGGCGATGAACTTGCCCATAATGCCGCCCACGTAAAGCAGCGGGATGAAGGCGACGATGGTTGTCAGCACCGCTGCGATGACCGGCAGGCCCACCTCGCTGACGCCGTCAACCGCCGCACGCAGGGCGGGTTTGCCGTTCTTGCGGTGGACATAGATCGCCTCGCCCACGACAATGGCGTCGTCCACCACCACGCCCAGCACCATGATGAACCCGAACAGCGAGATCATATTGATGGTGCCTCCCTGAGCCCAGAGGATGGCCAGGGCGCCGGCAATGGAGATGGGGATGCCCATGCCGCCCCAGAACGAAAGGCGGGCATTGAGAAAAATATAGAGCACCAGAAAAACGATGATGATGCCGATGATGCCGTTTTTGACCATCAGGTCGATGCGGCTGCGCAGCATCTCGGTATAATCGGACAGGACCTTCAGTTTGACTCCCTGGGGCAGCTGGGGCTGCTGCCGCTCCAGGTAGCCGGTGATCGCTTCATAGATGGCCAGTGCATCCTCATCCGGCGTCTTGGAAATCCAGATGATCACCGCCGGTTCGCCGTTGACCGTACCGGAGATGGGGTCCTCGTTGAAGGCATCCCGGATTTGGGCCAGCCGGTCCAGGGTTATCATCTGGCCGTCGGGACCCGCCACCACCACGATGTCGGCCAACTCCCGTCCGGTATACTTGCGGCCGATGGTTCGCAAGCGGATCTCTTCGCCCTCGGCGCGGATGGTGCCGCCGCCCAGGTTCAGGTTGCTGCTGCGCACCGCAGCCGTCACCTGATCGAAGGTCAACCCGTACTGGCGCAGCCGCTCTTCGGACACCTCGATGGCGATCTCGTAATCCCGCGTACCGAAAACCCCCACCTTGGAAATCGGCGGCAGCTGCTGCAGGTCGTCTTTGATGTGCTCGGCCCACTCCTTGATCCGCCGTTCGGACATGTCGGCCGACAGATAGAGCAACAGAACCGGGTCCAGCACGCTCAGCTCCTCGATCACCGGTTTTTCGGCATCCACCGGAAAGGTGGAGATGGCGTTGATCTTGGTGCGCACCTCATCCAGCACCTTATCGGTGCTGTAGTCCTCGTTGACTTCGATGCGCGTTACGCTGACGTTCTCTTGTGAATGAGTGACGATCAGCTTCAGGCCTTCCAGTCCTTCCAGCGCCTCTTCGATTTTGCGGCTGACGCCCTCTTCGACCTCCTCGGGATCGGCGCCGGGATAGGGCACGGTGATCAGCACCATATCCAGCGAGAACTCCGGAAAGCTCTCACGGGTCATGTTCCATGCCGAAAGGCCCCCGGCCAAGAAAATCATTAGCAGCATGATATTGGCGAAGACGGTATTGCGGGCAAATGCGGCCAGTGCTTTTTTCATGGCGGCAATACCTCCAGCAAGCTGTTTTCCAGCGGATCCACCAGGCGCGTAACGATCACACGGTCGCCGTTGCTGAGCCCACCGGTTATGTAAGCCGCATCGCCGTCCATGCGGGCCACTTGAACCGACCTGGTTTTGAGGCGGTCTCCCTGTGCGACAAAAACGGTGTTGGTGTAGCTGACCGCCGCACGCGGCACCCGGAATGCATTGGGCAGATCACGACCGGGGATCTCCACGGCGCAGAACATGCCCTCCACCAGGGGCAATCCCCCGTTATTCGATCGTGCGGCCGAAGCCTGCACCCGAATGGCCACGGTGATGGTGCGTGTTTTTTGATCGAAGGCCACGACCCGGTGCAACCGGCCGCTCCACACATGACCTTGTTTATCCTCGGTCCAGCGCACACGGCAGGTCACCGCCTCCGGCTGCGCGAACCAGGCGCCGGCCGATTCGGTATCCGTTTCGGCAAAACGCAGCCACTGACGCACATCGCGGCTGTCCAGAGGCACCTGGATTTCCAGCACGGTGTCATCGGCCATGGCCGCGACAACCGTTCCCGGAGCGACAAACTGGCCCTGCTCGACAGACGCCAGCGTCAGACGCCCGGCAAAAGGGGCCCGCACCTCACAGCGCTCCAGATTGGTCTGGGCCTGCTTGAGCCTGGCCCGGGCCGCCGCCAGGCTGCTGCGGGACTCCTTAATGCGGATGGGATAGAGAGCCACCGCCTGAGCCATCTGATCGGCCAGGTCGACACTGGCATTGTAAGCCTGCTCGGCCCGGTCCACTCCGGAGCGGGTCCCCACGCTGTGAGCGGCAAACAGGGTCTGAACGCGTTCGAACTCCGCCCCGGCAAGCTCGCGGCTGCGTTCGAGGGTCTTCAGCCTCTCCCGGTCGATTCCGGCCTGCTTTTGCAGCCGCTGTGTCACACTGCTCCACTGGGCCACCTCGGCCTGGCTCTGAGCGACGGCGGCAGCATAGTCGCGGGGATCGATCTGCAACAGCAGCTCGCCCTTGCCGATCACCTCGCCCACCTCCAGGCGCGGATGAAGCGCCACCACCTGTCCTCCAACCTGAGCCGAGAGCTTGACCACGTTGAGCGCACGCACCTGCCCGTACCCGGTCACGGCAATCGGAACGCTCTGGGCATTGACCGACATGACCTTGACTTTCAGGGGGCGCTCGCCGTTCACCGCCTCGGCGGGGGGCTTCTTGAGGGAGGCGAGAGCCAAAAACCCGCCGATGCCCGTAAAAAGGATAAGAACGCACACCGCAATGCGGATTTTGAGATGCCGCCGCGTCTGTTCTTTTTCTGTCCGGTCTTCCATGTTTACGCTTTCTATAAATCCTGGAGCCCGTCCGACAATACCGTGTTGATTCGCTCGAGCACCCGGCACCATTGCCGGGTCGTCTCGGGCCCTAATTTTTCCACCAGATTTTCGAACAGTTGAAGGATGCTGGTTTCGACGGACTCGATTTTTATGATGGCTTCGGGTGAGATGCGCACCACCACCTTGCGTCGATCCTCGGTGGAATGCTCGCGGCTCAGAACCCCTTTGTCAACCAGCCGATCCACCATGGTGGAAGCCGACGGAGGCGACACCCCCAGCCGTTCCGCCAGCTCGCTCATGGCCAAAGTCCCGTGCTTGCGCACCAGGCGGATCACGTGCACCTGGTTGACCGACAATTCGCCAAAGGCGTCACAACTGCCCGAAGCCAGCTGGTTGGCCTGAATCTTGAGGATTCGGTCGTGAATCACCTTCCCGGTGGTAAAGATATAGCGTGCCTGCTCCCTTATCGCGTTGTCCGTCATCGGCATGGTTTCCTATTCTAAAATGACACTAACTATTATTTAACAAAATATTTAAACTATAAAATATTTAATCTATCTAAATATTAGACCCTACTTATAAGGCCGCGACTACCCAAGTCAAGAAAAAAATTGGGGGTGTTCAGCGGCACACGACCGCCTGCAGGAGGGAGGAGAGCGATATCGGGGCGTCAGCGCAACGCTGAAATCCGGACAATTTCACTTCATCGATGCTCTGGTGAGTAGCAATGCCCGCAGCGGTATGGTATAGCCTGACCAGTGTTGAAACACGGAGCCATAACACGATGCAGATTCAATCCGCTCAATTCATCACCAGTGCCGTCAAGCCGTCCCAATACCCGCCGCCTCAATTCCCGGAGGTGGCGTTTGCCGGACGCTCCAACGTGGGCAAATCGTCCTTGATCAACACCATGATCAACCGCAGGCGGTTGGTCAAAACCAGCTCGACACCGGGACGCACTCAGCTGATCAACTTTTTCCTGGTCAACGACGCTCTGTCTCTGGTGGATCTGCCGGGCTACGGCTACGCCAGGGTGCCCGCAGCGGTGAAGAAAAAGTGGGGGCCGATGATCGAAACCTATCTTTCCAGCCGCACCTGTCTGGCAACCGTGGTTCTGCTCATGGATATCCGACGCACGCCAAAGGAGGAGGAACTGCTCCTGTTCGACTGGCTGGCGCACTATGACATTGCCGCCGTTCCGGTGCTGACCAAGGCGGACAAGCTCTCCAAAACAAAGCAGAAAAAACAGCTGCAGCTGGCCGCACACACCCTTGGCATCTCCGAACAGGAGCTGATCCTGTTTTCAGCCAAAAGCCGCCTGGGTAAAGACGCCTTATGGCGGCGTTTGGCCCGATATACTGATTTAAGCAATCATAACAAATGAATAGAACACAACACATGGAAGATAATCAAGACTTCAGGTCGGGCCTGGTGGCCATTGTGGGCCCCCCCAATGCCGGCAAATCAACCCTTTTGAACCGCATGCTGGGGCAGAAAATCTCCATCACGTCCAAAAAGCCTCAGACCACCCGCAACCGAATACTGGGAGTCGTGGATCGGCCCGGGACACAGATGATTTTCCTGGATACACCGGGAGTGCACCGCGCCAGCAAAGCCCTCAATGTGCGCATCGTGGATGTGGCCCTGGCCGCCCTGAACGATGTGGACCTGATCCTTGTGATGGTGGATGCCGCAGCGCCCAACAGCGATGCGGAACGCTACCTGGTCCAGAAGCTGAGCGCCCAGAAAACGCCGGCCATCCTGGCGTTGAACAAGATCGACCGAATTGCCAAGTCCAGGCTGCTGACCCTGATCGACGACTGGTCCCGACGCTATGATTTCAAAACCGTGGTGCCCGTCTCGGCCCTGCACGGCACCCAGACGGAGCTGTTGCTGCAAGCCATGGAGGAAGCCTTGCCAAAAGGCCCGCCGCTTTATCCCCCCGGCAGTCTGACCGATATGCCCGAACGCTTCATTGCCGGAGAGATGATCCGCGAAAAGGCGATCCGTCTGACAGGCGAGGAGATCCCTTATGCCGTAGCGGTCACTGTAGATGATTTCCAGGAGAGCGAAAAAGAGGGACTGATCAAGCTGTATGCCACCATCCATGTTGAGCGCGACTCTCAAAAGGGCATGGTCATCGGCAAAGGAGGACGCAAGCTCAAGGAGATCGGCAGCGCCGCCCGTAAAGAGATTGAAAAAATGGTCGGCTGCAAAGTCTATCTCAAATTGTTTGTGCGCGTGCAGAAAAATTGGAGTAAGGATACGAAAGCATTGCGCAAATTCGGATATTGACTCGAACATGATTCTTTCTTTCCATCCAATTATCGTGGCGGATGAAAATATCATTTGCGCCGGCCGTGATCCGGACGAGCAGGATCGGGCGGTCATCCGCGCAGCCGATGCCGTTATTCTGCCACAGGGCTGCACAGAGCCGCTCTACCGCATGGCCACCGCCGATTGCCGTCATGTCTTTCCCAATCTCGATGTGCGCTTCGACTTTCCGTTCAAGAGCGGTCAGACCCGGCTGCTCGACAAGCTGGGCATCGCCCACCCCGAAACGGCCTATTTTGAAAATGTGGCCGAATTTCATCGATCGGCCGGGAACATCGTCTATCCGGTGGTGGTAAAGTATGACTGGGGAGGCCAGGGAAACACCGTCTTCAAAGCATGCGATTCCAAGCAAATGAGCGTTGTGCTGGATAAGGCGGCGGCATGTGAAACAACCGGTCAATGCGGATTCCTCATCCAGGAATATATTCCGGCGGACCATGGCGCGCTGAGGATCGCGCTGATCGCCACTCAAAAGCTCGCCTATTGGCGCGTGCCGCAAAGCCCCGACACTTTCGGCACCCATGTGGACGGCGGCGCCCGCATCGATGCATCCTATCGGCCGGACCTGCAGCGGATGGCCATCGACGTGGTCGAACAAGTGGGCAGGCAAACCGGTTTGCAATTGGCCGGATTCGACTTTATTTTTGACAAACGGGATCTCGAGCGGGGCTCCATTCGCCCCCTGATGCTGGAAATCAACTATTTTTTTGGCCGGACCGGGCTTGGCGGATCGGAGGCGTACTACCGAATCCTGGAAGCGGAGATCGACAAGTGGCTGGCGGCCATCGGTTTGAGCCGCTGACCCGGCCTCCGACTCAACCATTTGACGATGGAACGTATCTTTATGAATGACGATTTAACTCCCTACGCATACGACCTGGATGAGCAGCGTATCAAAGCCGAACGGCGCAAGGCGCGGGAGCTTCGCGCCACTCAGTGGTGGAAACGCCGGCTGGCCAAAGGGATTTGCCACTACTGCGGATGCAGCACGCCGCCCGGAGAGCTGACCATGGACCATATCGTTCCTGTTGCGCGGGGCGGCAGAAGCACCAAAGGCAATCTCGTACCGGCCTGCAAACAATGCAACAACATGAAAAAGCAGCTCCTGCCCATGGAGTGGGAATCTTACCTGCAGGAAAAAGGGCAACCATCCTAGTGTTGTGTCCCGGAAGTTGTGTAAAAATATTTGTTCAATTCGAAAGCCTTTTTCCATAAAGTCATTCCGGCGCAAGAGACTGTGTCGTAATTGACCCAAACGACGACATTTGGAGTTGACGTCATTCCGGCGAAAGCCGGAATCCA
>JBNKKC010000007.1:0-38405 GCA_050291625.1 Desulfobacteraceae bacterium | reverse complement strand
GTGCTGATTTGCGTGGTTTCATGTGATAAAATTTGCAAGAAAAGTAGAGGGTTAACGTCAAAATCTTGCAAATTCCATATCACATTTTTAACATTTTTTCTAATAATTATTATTGCTTAGGTGCTTTTTCAGCGCCGACTAGACTAAAGTGACGACCTTTTCCCAACCGCCGTCCTTTCACTATTTGGCATGCATCGAGCTATCCTTTCAGGTCGTGTCCTTTGATACATTAATTAGCACCCACCTGTTAGAAGGTCTAATTCATCATGGTTTCGGGATAGTAAGACGCCTCCCTCTTTCGGAAATTTTGTCTCGTCGTGATCCTGTATGCTCGAGAGGAAATAGACCTGCTTTCATCGCGCAGTCATCGCACATATGCTTACCTTCATAGATATAGATATCATTGAGAGTTTTTTGCCGCAATGACTGCAAGATATCGTTATGCATCCCGTTTCATTCATTCTCTATCCCTATATCCGTTGACCGCCAACGATAGCGACGATATGCGATATGGGGTCAAACCGTGAATTGAAGTACAATATTCACTATTCAAGGTTTGACCCCATAGACTCTCATAGACTCCAGACTGAAGCCGCTCGTTAAAAATTATTTGTACCATTCAATATATTCTAATATATTACCATCCGGATCTGCAAAATATACCCAGGTTTCTTCATTTGCTATTTCAAATGGTCCTCTTATTATTTCGATATTATTCGCCTTAAGATCTTTAACGGTTTTTTTCATATCATCGGTTACGAAGCATATATGTGGGCAATATGGCTTCTGAAAATTTCGCTTTTCGCTATAAGTTTTTTTAAGATCTGAAATCAATTCTATGGTTGTGTCTTGAGATTTTAAAAAACAGTAATCCTCTTGTTGTTCTTCGTTTGTCGCCCTTGATTGAAGAGCAAATCCCATTTTTTCAGTATAGAACTCAATCGCTCTGTCAAGATTTGACACTTCTATTGCAACATGATCCAATTTTGGCATGTCTTCTCCTATCTTTATTTGAAAACTAATAACGCCGCGGCTTATAGCCGTTGAATTAAGTACATGAAAACATGAGATTTACCATGATTTTGTATTTCTTTAATGAGTGGTAATAACTCACGCTTTTTCGGATTGTCCTTTAGAGGCGATAGATACATTCCTCCCTTGCAACTCGGTATAACCGAAGCGCTTTGGATCAGATCTTTAAGAGACTGAAAATGGGTTTCCGGCAATTCCTCACCGATAACAAAATTGTATGTTATCTCTATATTATCAAACCGTTCATTGATGTCGACAATTTTCTTAAAGGCTTTAATGACACGGGACTCACTCAATGGTTTGCCTAGAAGTTTCAATGTCGTCGGGTCTATCGATTCCAAGCCAACGTTGATATAAATATAAAACGGAATATGATTGAGCTTTTCGAACAATTGATCCTTTGAATTGAGCAACGAATCAGCACTGCCAAACAAAAAAAGAAAAGGGCGCTCTGTTCGATTACCAAATCCGAATTCCATGAAGGCTTTCGAAGCCGACATAATAATAAGCTCTTCCCCCGCAGCCAGCGCGTCATGACTTCCCAGAAACAGGGCTTGATAGTTGTCTATATTTCGGCCATAAAATTGTTTCAACCTCTGGATCTGTTGAATAATATCGTTTTCGGCTCGAGCTTGAAACGGTCGTGACGATTTTACGCAACAAAACTTGCAGTTATAGAGACATCCGTCGGCAATGTTCAGGGGGATGATCTCGTAATCAACATGGCGTGTATCGGGTGGAAGTACCGAAACCCGACCCCCAATGATGCGATGCAAGTTCTGTGAGCGCTCGTGCAAGACATTGTCATTGTGATCCATTATTCTGCTGATCAAGTTCTTCACTTTTGGATGAAGCCGATCCTTTTGCGCCATGTAAAGATCTGCGTATAATTGGGACCATGCTCCAAGAGCATTCATGATCGAAGGGTTTGAGAAATAGCTTACCTCCCATACAGAATTGCTGAGATAGGGCAGACACGGCAGATAATATTCCCCCATCCAGGATATGATTCCATTTGTGCCGCTTTCGTCACCGACTGAATAATATACCCAGTCATTGCCATCCGTTCGCTTTAGCTGTTCAGCAGGGTGCGGCCAGTTTTCATTGAGACCTCTGATAAACTTAATTTCTCCATTGAGATTGAAAATAAATTCATAGTCAGATGTTTTTATCTCAGAATACTTTCCATAGCGGAGTGGAAAAGACGCTTTGGCTATGCTACTGGGAGCTTCCTTTTCAACACAGATTGCAAGGTTGTGTATATTATCGAAATCCATCTTTACGCCCTATATGTGGTTTTTTTATGCGATAAATAACGAACGACTCAGCGGCGAGGGGTCCGAGTCAGCTGAGGAAGCCATAAGGTCTTGACGCTGGACATTTATATGGCGAATCCAATTTATTTTGGCAAATATCAAGACCTGACCCCCCTTGTCTGATTTTGTTTTTTCAAAAGCCAACGCTCTGGATGTGAGGCGCACGGTCCTTTGCGGGAGGCTTTGACCCAATAGACTTCCTATAGCTCTCTGACACCCATTTGGCCAGCCTGAGGACATTTATACTTTGCTCTACAGTGAGGACACGCTATTTTAATAAAAAGCACAAAAAAGCGGAACCCGAGTAATGTAATCAAAAAGAGAAAGATGATCAGCAAAGGAATAGAGAAGTTTATTATCAATGCTGGAATAATGGCTATGATTGGTATAACCAATGCGGCAATATACATATTATTGAAACACAAGATTCCTTCAGCGCGTTTAGCAAAATTCTCCGGACTTCCTTCCTTTGCGATTCTTTTCGATACTGCGTTGAGTCCAGATATACAAAGTGAATTCTCAATCTTGTAATACACACAATTAGGACAAACTGTTAACGGCATGATGATGTACATTTCAATAAATGAAAATGCTAAATACAACGCTCCAAACAAATAACCTGCAATTGATGAGAAGTCATATCCTATCGTAATCCCAATCCCTCCAAGCAAATAATGTATAACCGTCGATCCGTTATAAATTATGATACTTGATAGTGGATATCTCGTATGGAGCTTAGCTTTCTTTTGTGTTTCTGATGACATCTATTATTTCTTCTTTGGTCAATTGATTAGTCTGAAGGTATATGGTCAAACCTCGAATAGTGAATTGGAACGCTTTATTCACTATTCGAGGTTTGACCCCGAAGATTCCTTCCAAGGTATAAACGACTTGGTTCTAAAACCAATCCGTCTTTTGGTATAGTTAATTTTTCAATTTTATTTTTCTCTTTCATATCGAGCGGCATATCTTTGTAAACCAACAACTCGTCATTTAAAGATAAATTATAGCTATTCGGATTAAGTTTACCCTTATCATATGGATCAATAATAATATCATCGCCGATTCTTGATTCTATTTCTTTTCCTGATAATATCATTTTTTGGTCAGAATACCTCCTAATTAAAATCATTGTCGCTTGAGCATAACGTCGCGGCTTTATGGCGTGCTGTGCGAGTCCGCCAACAGCCGCAGAGGTTACATGCGCCTATTCATTTTTTGGAAAAGAACAATTATCCCAGCAATCGAATATATTCCGGCGGCTCCAATGATAGATCCAATGGTTAAATCTCCATACTCTTCAATTGGCTTGTGATTAGCAAATGACAGCCAGAATAAGCCGAAAGCTGACCCAACAATACAGCCAGAAATAGCGTGAGATATTCTATTAAACCATTCGGGGAATATCCAGTGGTCTCTTTTTAAATCATTGGATTTCTCTTCGCCAATTGCTATATTATTGTTTTTAGCAAGCCTTATAAGAATCCCAAAAACAAAGGAGACGACCATTAAATTAAGTATAACCCCCCCAAATGAAGCTCCACCCACGAACCCGTAGTTGCCATTTTTAAGATTTCCAGGAATAAATTGTGCGTGAAATAGTAAATTTCTTAATGTGAGAATGTTTGTAGACATGCAGATCAAAAAGAAGAAGAAATAGAACCATAGGCTCAATTTCTTCAAATCAATTTTATTCTGGTAGCCAGAATAGATCGAAATCAATACCATTGGAATTAACATCAAGTAAATCATTTTACACCCCAGTATTAACTCATATGACGATAAGTTTACCCGCCGGGAACCCGAAAAGGCATTGTTAAACCGCGTGTTTTGCTCAAACGGTGCTATTTAAAAAGGACCGCGTTGGTTCCCGGTCGGATGTGAAACGCTATGTTATTTTTTCAAATTACTCATCTCGATGAACAATTTCGGGGGAAAATGCCGGCGAACAAACTGCTATGTACTCAGCACCTTCTGATCCCGGTGTGCTGTACTGAACCCATTCGCCTGAATGTACAATAACTGATTCTCCTTTATAAATATCCATGGTATTTTCTTTTGTCGATACCCTTAACATTCCTTTAAGAACAATTGTGTACTCATTGAACTCCGGTTTCTGGCCTGGTTCTATCCATCCAGAAGGGCTCTTCATTTTTGCGATACTAAGATCATCAGTCTCAGAATTAACACGCCCAATAAATTCTTCTATAATTTTAGGCTTATTGCCAGCCGCCTTTATAATTGTAGGTTTCTGTATTTTAATCATATTATAATATCCTATTTTAGTAGAGATATAACGGACCGTTCAGCCGCGCGGTTTTTTGCGTCGGATGAAATGGCGAGGTTATGAGCTTTTCTTCTCTCAAGAAATCCGACATATGCGCCTAATGCCATACCTGTTGATTTTTGAACTAACCCAGCTATTGAATCCATTGAAAGCGGAGAGTTTTCGAAAATGACATGCTTACCATATAACACCTCCTCACAAAATTCTCGTCCACCGTGTGGAACGAAATCATACTCCGAATGCTCATCTGACGAATCTTTATTGTCAGAGCTAATCATTTCATGAAAAAATAGAATTCGAGGAATTGTACCCCAAAGTTTTGAAGCGGAAACCTTAACAAGCTCCTGATCGCTACGAAAATCATCTGCTATTTTTGATGATACCAATAGACGATCATTATTAAAACAGCGGGAGGGTACAAAGAGTATTGATGCATGAAGCTTTCCATTTTTAGATAAAATATCATTCCTAAATATTTCAATGACTGGCACCAGTCCTCCATAATTTCTCTATTATAACAGTGTTGATATATGGAAAAATTTCCATGTATAGTTTCTATATAGCCGGACAATTGTCCATATATTGAGATATTATTGGCCAAACATGGAAAATAAAAGATTGATTTTCCTTATATCCACCTCGATTGATATTCTTGCCAGCCGATCTGTCGAAACAATCCGTCATCATCGAGATTCTCGCCATTTTTTGGATATTATCACATACGGTTACGCCAAAAATTGCCATGGAGGGATCTGATGAATTCTGATTGCAATTTTCGGCCGGACCGAAATCTTAGACGGGTATACAAGGTTCGAAAAGCACGTCGCTGCCACCTCGAAAAATAAATTAGCGCATTGAACCGGACAATTGCAAATGGAATTTGATACAGCTACTCCTTCAGCGCAAGTTCCGCCTGGTCCGGGTGGGGCGGCATATGACCGCCGTTCAAGATCTGTTCGGCGCCTTGCGGTCCGATGAAGCGCCTCAGGATTTTCGGGTTGGTCTGCCGCAGATCCACCATAAGCAGACCGTCCAGGGCGTTTGAAAAGGATTTGTCCAGATTGAAGCTCAGCAATCTGCCGTTGAGCTTGAGGTAGTGTTTGAGCAGGACCGGAACGCCTTTCCTGTCCTTTTCGATTTCGGAGATCAACAATGAGATATCGTCGATATCCCGAAAGGTGCTCAAAAGTGCGGTCTGATCGATACAGCCGATGCGCGGGCATCGATAGGGTCGGCGCGGGCGTACATATCCTGACAGCGACTGATGTAAATTGTTTTTCTTCAAAAAACGCACCAGCAGCGTTTTTGACATGTTGTGATAATCCCGGCTGATGCTGACCGGTCCGAACAGGATGTGGTATTGCGGATTCCGGCCGATGAATTCACCGATACCGCGCCAGATCAATATCAGGCTGTTGTATTTTTTCTGGTATTCGGAGCGGATAAAGGAGCGCCCGAACTCGATGGCCCGGCCCAGCTGACTGACAAACTCGGGCCTGTACCGGAACAGTTCGGTTGTATAAAGTCCTTTCGGCCCGAATTGCCGCAGAATCTGGTTCACCAATCCCAGGCGATAGGCTCCGACCAATTCGGATGAGGCATGGTTCCATAGAAACAGATGCAAATAATAGTCGTCGAAGCGATCCAGATCGACGGCACGGCCGGTTCCTTCGCCGACTTCCCTGAAGGTTATTTCACGCAGCCGGCCGATTTCGTTCAGCACACGAGGGATGTTCCGGCTGCGGGCGATGTACACGGCAAAATCACCGCGCTGTGTCAGAAGGCTTTCTTCCGGAAGTTGGTTGACTTCACGGGCCAACAGATCGGCGACATCTGAATCGATGATCGGTTCCTGATGGGCCCGTCGGGTCGACGTTGCGGCAAAGGGTCTCAATTTTGGGATTTGGCGCTGGGTGCGGGTTTTTAATATATCGGTATTGAAGCGTAAAAATTTGGTGACGGCGGCGTCATCGGTGTAGCGGGCCAACTGCTTCCAGGCAATCGGATTGCCGACGTGAACGGACAGGGTCTTGCCTCGTTTGTTGATCAGTTCCCTGGGCAGCATGGCTGTGCGCAGCATTGGATGCAGCATGCCCATCACCTGGAAGACGTTGCCGTTGCGTCCCGGGAAATGAACCGGTACCGCTGTCGCGCCCGTAATACGGAGAAGCGCTCCGATATGGGGATTCCACTCGGGATCGGTGACCTTTGATTCGGACCAGTGCCAGCTGGCGACTTCACCGGCCGGAAACATGACCAGCGCGCCGCCATGTTTCAGCCACGCCAGGGACTGTTTTAGACCGCTGCGGTTCGCCTTGGCGGCTCCGCCGCCGCCAAACGGATCGACGGCTATGATGCGATCGCGAACGCCGATGATGTGCTTGAGAAGGAAGTTTCCCAAAATGCGCACATCATGGCGTCTGCGCAGCAGCAGGGCGCCGAGGACAAGGCCCTCGATGCCGCCGAAGGGGTGATTTGCCACGATCACTACCGGGCCCTTCTCGGGTATGCGGTTCAGATCCCGCTCGTCGACGTGGTAGCGAACCTTCAGGATATCGAGCGACGTTTCAAAGGCGCATCGGTCGGTGTCGCCGGAGGTTAACGCGTTATAGAGGCGTTCGTAGTAGAGGTTGACGCGGTCAAGCGCCAGCAGCCGTTCAGCCGGCCGTTGAATCAAGCGGATAAGTGTTTTTGCCCATGGATTTTCGCTGACCGTTGATAAATCGACAAGCTTTTTCATGGTATCCCCCATTTTTCCAACCACTGCCGAGTGAGATGTTGACCATATTATGTTCAATACTGATAAGGCTTCTTCTCAACAACCCCGCCATCTTTTTTATGCAACCTCAGAGCTGTCGCTCGGATGCAAGAAAATGAACAAAGGCTTTGACTGTCATCGGCCGGGTCCCGCCCCGGGCGTTCGCAGCTCCGATGTCAAAAGCGATTCGCCATTGGCGCATCAACGTGGCATAGGCCTGCAACAGGCCGCTGCCGGGTTGGTAGATGTGGGTCGCCTCCGAAGTGACGCCGTTGAGCTCCACCACCGTAAAGTCTGCACCCTTTTGAAACGCTTCGATAGACGGGGTTCGAATATCGTACCGGCCGAAATAGAACCCCTTGAACCGGCGGCTGATGCGGTCGATGGCGCGTTCCAACGGCGGTGTGATCAGATGGTTGCCATTTAGAAACAAAGCACCGCGGCAATGGGTTCCCACCTCCACCAGAGCAATGGATTCGCCCTCGGCCGGTACGGTATGCAGTCTGCTTTTGTGCTTGCGAAAATGGACGGGGGCCATGCACATGGCGCGTTGATCATCGAGAATCAATTTTTCCAGGGTTCTTTTGCCGTCTCCCGTCAGAGTCAGCAGCCGTTTGTCCGTGATGGAAAAGATACGACCCGTCCGGTTGCCGGGATATCGGTAGTAAAACACTCCGAATTCCCGTCCTTCGATATACTCCTGGACGATGGTGTCTGTTTTCGTGCGGCCAAGATATGCTGCACCCTGATCCAATGATCTTACGATGTCAACGCCTTCTCCTCGCTGGCCTACATCCGGTTTGAAAACCAGAGGGAAATCGATCTGCTGCCGCTGCATGAACAACTTCACCTGCTGCATCTGCTTGTGGCGTGGAAGGGCCCGCCCTATGCGTATGAATCTGGCTACCTTGCCCAGATCGGGCTTCAGCAGTTGCAGGATATCGGACTTGGATTCGCCCACGATGCCGCCTGCCGGGATACCCGGGTTGGCACTGGTAAAGAGCGTGAGACAACGGAATCGCAGTCCAAGATAGAGGATATAAAGGACGATCGGCGGATAGAAGATATAAATCGGCCAAAACTCCCAACGTGTCATGCGTCGGAAGCGGGCGGTCCAGAGACGGCGACCTCGATACGTGAAAAGGGGCGGAACGATGTTAACCGACATCCAAATAAGCAGCGCCATCACCAGCACAGCCCAGACGGCGTAAGCCTGAAACACATGGTAATACGCCAGCATCTTCTGCCCGAACAGGGCTGCTAATCCTACCAGGGCCGGTGTCCAGAGGGCGGCTGCCAGGCAGAAGTAGAAGATAAACGGTCCCATGCGGCGGCCCAGCATGCCGGCGCTGAAGAAGGTCGGCAGCCGGCTGCCCGGAATGAATCGACTTGCCAGGATGATGCTCGGCCCACGGGCCGCAAACCAGTTGGAGCTGTTCTCAATATCGTCTGCCGTCAGAAACCACTTCAAGGGGCGGCGCTTCAACGCCGATCGGCCAAGGATTCGGCCGAGGGCAAACAGGATCAGATCACCGCCCACGATGCCGATAAATGCACCGCCGACGGCCGGCCACAGTCCGATGATACCGCGCGCGGCCAGGAGACCTGCACCGATGCAGGCCAGATCTTCACTGATCAGGGTCGCAAGCGCAATCAACAGCATGAGCGATGTTATCCCGCCAACGCCGGTCGGTTCGGACGTCATCATCGGCAAGGGCTGAGGGGCGGCCGCGACAGGGTCCGGGCTTGTCATGGATCGAATGTTGTCTAGTCCCGACTCGATTTGCTCCATTAACCGCCGGATGCCCTGCGTTGTGCGTGCTGAATTGTCACGATGCTCGATGCCCCGTTGATCTGCATATGCCGTTCCGGGATCCTGCGAAGTTATCATGATGGCGTTCGAAATGAGCACCGGCAGCAGATAGAACAGAAGAAACCGCCGCAAGCCTTTCACTGCGCGTTTCAGTATCTGGATTCCGCTGTTGAACATGCCGTCAAACCTTGTATACCAGCCGGCCTGGGGCACCCGCGCGTCTGTGCATCATTGCGTGCCGGCTTTTATCTCCTGCATATGATGCAAGGTTGAAGGTGCCATTCCGAAATCGGCCGGCGGGTGGATTTTCTGCAAACGCAGAATCATTGCCATTATTGCGAAATGATGAACGGAATGGCTTGCCAGGAACTGCAGTTCCCGGCCGATGGTGGAGGGGCTGAACCCCTTGTCAGCATCGCGGTGCCCGCCGTCGTCATTTTTGACCAGAATGGGATGGTCCGAGATCTCAAGCGTTGTCAGGGCTCGTCGAACGGCATCTATCTCTGCAAGGGCTGCGGACCGTTCGGTTTCGATCCTGCGGGATCTGGATCGGTCGTCGTAGTCGATACGCCGATCGTCGGATCTGACCAGGTTGTTGTAAAAGTCCAGGATATGCCGCATATGACGGCCGATGCCGCTGCTGAAGTAAGGGCTTTCATCATTCGTATAGACCGTGTCGGTCAATTCCGAAATGATGGATGCAGCCTGGTTGAGCAGTGATAGATTTTCGGCGACAAGTGCGTGTGGCTCATTCACGTTCAAACCTCCTTTGTCCGATGTCGGATAGCCTCAGGTGCAATCCTGGTATCCGATTCGGTTTCAGGGACTCAATTCTGAAAATAGTACTCAAGTGTTAACGCATTATTAGTTGTATGGAAGGTAAACACCTTACAACCGGATGAAGCTGATGTCATGAACGGTGCTCTTCATCCAGAGGTTTAGACGTATAAAAGGGTGAGTTGCAGTTGCCGAATGGAGCGACGGCCGGCGCTGTCTGTCGATCGAAACGATGCACCGTATTGTTTCGCTGCGCCGCTTCTAATGCTAACCAGCTTCAGCACAGGCATCTTGTCGGTCTATCCGTGGACGATTTCAACAATTTTGACCAATAGGGACTTGCCTCTGTAGTTTTCAATGAGCTTGCCGCTGACCTTGACTTTGCGTCCGACCAGCGTACTCAAGTCCTGGCCGATAATCAGATAAGTCTCTTTGTCGGTGGTCAGAACGATGCCGCGTTTTGATTTCTGAAGCGTCCCGATAATGGTAACCTGATCATCGGCCGCCGCCTGGGTTGGTATGCAGAACACCGAGGTGGCAAAAACACAAACAAACAAGAGCACCCAGATTCTATTCTGTTTCATTTTGTGTGCCTCCGCGCTTGGGAATGTGATCGACTGTCGTGATGCAACGATGTAGTTACCAGAGGTTAGCACCATATTCCATTGAATGCAATCAACTGGCGGGTTGGATCAAACCATGGGTATGGATCCGGATTCAACCATCGATATGCGCAACAAGCCAGCGGGACGGAGATGTGATGGGCGCAGGCATGGTGTTTTTTGAATAAAACCTGTCAAATAGGCAGTGACCAGGCTATCTCTTGGAGGACCTTTTCTCCTCACGCTCCAAGAAGCTAATCACACAGGCGGTTCGGAACTTACAATAAAGATCCGGATCCTTGCACTTAGGGCAGGCATCTTGAATATCCACCTGATGTTTTTCACATCGATAGCGGTTTATATTTTTTGATGGTTCCATAACAGCCTTAATGAGCCTGCTGGTGCAAAAACGTTACGCGATTCGTCTTAACCGATCAAACAAACCTGAGATGTGGGAACGATGGAACCCATTGGACACGCTGTCATCTCAATTCACCATGATGGTTTGTCCCGCCTTGGGTACAACGGCTTCATATCCCTTTTGTTTTAGAAGATCGGCAAAAGCCAGGCTCTGATCCTGCTCGCCGTGGACGACGGCAATGCGCCTGATATTCAGATTGGCGTTGCCGAGAAAGTGCAGCATTTCGTTTTTGTCCGCATGGGCGGAAAATCCACCCAGTTTGACTACCCGGGCCTTAAGCGGGTACTCTTTGTTGTAGATTTTGATCATCGGAGCGGAACCTTTCCGTCCTTCTTCGTTATAGGCTTGCCCCTGTTCCAGGAGCCGTCGTCCAAGGGTATGCTGCGCCATGAAGCCGACGATCAGTAATGTGTTGTTCGGATTGTGAATTTTATAGCGCAGGTGGTGCAGGATGCGTCCGGCTTCGCACATTCCCGAGGCTGAAATGACAATGTGGGGGCGGGTTTCGCGCATCAAGGCCATGGAGTCCTCCACGGATGCGGTAAAATTCACCTGTTTGAAGTCAAACGGGTTTTTGCCATTGCGCAAAAACGTCTCGTGGGTTTCCTGGTCGTAAACTTCGGGGTGCTCTCCAAATACCTTTGTGATCTGGGTGGCCAGCGGGCTGTCTACCCAAACCGGGATGGTCGGTACCATCCCTTCCGCATAAAGCTCGTGGATGACATAGAGCAATTCCTGCGTGCGCCCGTACGCAAATGAGGGGATCAGCACGCATCCGCCGCGTTCAAATGTTTCATTGAGAATCGCTTTCAGGCGAGGTTTCAGATCCGCGACGGCTTCATGTTCACGATCTCCGTAAGTGCTCTCCATGATCAACAGATCGATGTTGCGGTCCTGCGGTTCGAAGTCCAACGCAGGGTCTCTCAGAATGGGTTTGTTGAATCGACCCAGGTCGCCGCTGAAGGCAACGGTTCGGGTTTTCCCGTTGGTTTGATGCTTGAGAATCGTAATGGCCGAACCCAGGATGTGTCCTGCCTCATAGAAAGTGGCTGTCAGATCGCGGCCGATGGTAACGTCATGGCGATACGGCTCTCCGTCGAATTGGGTCAGGGCTTGTTCGGCGTCTTCCATCGTGTACAGCGGTTCGACACCTTCAAGCCGGTAGCGGTGTATCCATTCGTTGATCGTATCCACGTCGAGATGATGTCGACCCTTTTTAAGTGTTTTTTTGATTTTTTCGTACTGGCGTTTGCTCACAGGTTTGCCGTTTATGATCTGCCCATGGGAAAGCGCTCCCCGAACGGTCTTGTAGTTGAGATATTGTGCATCCTGCTCCTGAATATGGGCCGAGTCGGTCAGTAGATAGCGGCAGGCGTCGGCGGTGGCCCTGGTGCAGTGGATGCGTCCGGAAAAACCCTTGCAGGTCAGCAGCGGGATGCGTCCCGAGTGGTCGATGTGGGCGTGAGACAGAATCATGTTGGTGATGATGCGAGGATCGAACGGCAGGACCCGGTTTTTTTCGGCGGCCTCTTTTCGGCGCCCCTGGAACAGTCCGCAGTCCATGACAATGTTGTCGGTTTCCGTCCCCAGCAGGTGCAGCGATCCGGTGACCTCTCTTGTCGCTCCATAGAATGTAACGTGCATGCTTATTCCTTTTTCAGTTCAAGCGCTCTGTCATAGATTGACTTGCGGGTTGCCCCCAACCGTCGGGACAGATCTTTCGCTATGTTGCTCAGCGATCGGTCCGAGTTTCCCAGAGCCGCCATGATGGCTGCATCGATATCGGCGGTTGACGGAGTCTCTTCTACGGCCCCACTGATCAAAAGGGTGCATTCGCCTTTGACGTCCTGCCGATCTTCCAGATCGGCGATGATGTGCGAGATCGATCCGCGTAGAAATTCTTCATGCATTTTTGTCAGTTCACGCGCCAGTACGGCCGTCCGGTCGCCGCAGGTTTCCAACAGCTCTTTTAAAAATGGCAGCACGCGTTTGGGTGATTGGTAGTAAATGACGGTGTGGGGCAGTTCGGCCAGCTGCTCGAGCTGGCTGATGCGTCGGTTTTTTTTGCGCGGGGGGAATCCGACGAAGGTGAAGGCATCGGTTGGCAAACCGGCCCCTGAAAGGGCGGCGATGGGTGCCGAAACGCCGGGAATGGGGGAGACGGGAATCCGGTGATTCACGGCAGCCTGCACCAGGCGGTAGCCCGGGTCTGAAACCGACGGGGTGCCGGCATCGGTGACCAGTGCCATACGGATTCCGCTCTGCAGCTTTTCCAACAATTCGGATGTCTTTCGCTGTTCATTGTGCTCGTGATAGGCGGTGGCCGGTGTATGGATGCCGTGGGCCGTGAGCAACCGCCGTGTGTGCCGTGTATCTTCCGCCGCAATCAGATCCACCTCTTTCAGCACCCGGATGGCTCTCAAGGTGATGTCTTCCAGGTTGCCGATTGGGGTCGCCACGATATAGAGCATCCCTTTGATACGGCTATGGGTAGGCGAGTTCGAAGGCATTGTCAATTACCTCGATGTGGAGGTTGCCGCTGCGTTGCTGCAAGGTGACCACATCAAATCGAGCGCGGCAATTCAGCGCGTCCTGCTGTTTCAGATAGGTCAATGCCGCCATCGAGATTTTGCGCCGCTTGGCCGGTGTGAGGGACCACTTGGGATCGCCGAACCGGAGCGAGCGGCGTGATTTGACCTCGACAAACACCAATGCGCCCCTGTGCTTGGCGATCAAATCGATTTCGGCATGCCGGGTGCGGTAATTTCGTTCCAGGATCTTGTAGCCCATTCGCTGCAGGTGATCGGCGGCAATCTCTTCCCCCCGGCGCCCGACGCGATGTTTCGAATCAGGCATCGTCCCGCATCTCCGCTTGAACCATCGGTTCGGATCGTGGGCCAAGGTGTTCGCTGACGCTTTTGAAGGTGCGCCTGTGGATCAGGCAAGGCCCATTGGCAGCGATGGCCGCTTTGTGGGCTTTCGTGGGGTATCCCTTGTGGCGATCGAAACCGAATTGAGGATAGTCCATGTGATAGCGCTGCATCAACCGGTCGCGGCTGACTTTGGCAACGATCGAGGCGGCGGCGATCGACACGCTGCGGGAGTCGCCTTTGACGAGCGGCTGCTGCGGCAAATCAAATGGAATGTCGAATTTGCCGTCAATCAGAAGAAAATCGGGTCGGGGCGCAAGGCCGGCGACAGCGATGGCCATGGAAAGCCTGGATGCCTGAAGGATGTTGATGCGGTCGATCTCATGGGCATCGACGATGCCGATGCCGACGGCAAGTGCCTCCGCGTAGATTCTCTGAAAGGCCCGTTCCCGTTTCCTCGGCGTCAGCTGCTTGGAGTCGTTGATTTCACCGGCCGCAAAGCCGCCGGGCAGGACCACGGCCGCCGAAACCACCGGTCCGGCCAGAGGGCCGCGCCCGGCTTCATCCACCCCTGCCACGGTCAAATAGCCTTCCGTTCGCAGCCTCTTTTCCAGTGCCCCAAGATCGGTGCCCATTGCGATACCCCGCGACAAAGCGACAAGCGCTCAGTTTCAAAGGGGTATCATAGCTCGGGGTATCCAATATTTCAAGATGCAGCATCCATGGGGTCATTAAATCAAAAAGCAACGTATGGCTGATCATTTGGACGCCAAGAAAATTTGGACGCCATGAAAATTCTTGACAAGTGCATCGGCGGTTGCTAAAAATTCCACAATACAGAATAATAAATTTAATAATTCCGAAATGCGGAATATTTAAGCCTGTGATTGACAAGAACCACATCAAATCAATTGAGAAATGCTTTGTCATTCTCGATTGCATCTACTCCCGCCATCGACTGATGACATTGGAGCAAATCACCCAAATCACCGGGTATAAAAAAACCACCTGCTTCCGCATTCTAAAGACGCTGCAAACACTCGGCATCGTCGAATTATCGCCGGGCACAAAAAAATATCAGTATGGTCATCGATTGGCCGCTATCGGTCTATCGGCCTTAAAAAATATGAACCTGAGACAAGTATCTTTGCCGATTCTTCAGAAGCTGAGAGATGAAACCGGTGAAACGATCAACCTGACAGTTCTCAGCGGTTCCGATATTCTGTATGTCGAACGGGTCATGTCGGACTATCTGGTCAATGTAAACGTCAACATTGGTGACCGGTTGCCGGTTTATTGCGCCAGCATGGGCAAAGTCATTTTGGCCTACCTGCCTGAAACAGAGTTGGAAAAGGTCCTTTCCTCAATCACCTTCGCCCGGAAAACTGAAAAAACAATTGTTTCAAAATCCGCACTTTTAGATGAACTCGATACAATAAGAGAAAATGGCTATGCCATTAATGACGAAGAGCTTGAAAAGGGGCTGAGAGCCGTGGCAGCCCCGATTTTCGACTATACGGGAAAGGCATTTGCCGCCACCAATATTGCGTGGACCACTGCCAGACATCCAGAGAGAACGACCTTTTCAGATTACGCGATCCGAATTGTTGCTGCTGCAAAAAGAATTTCACAATTGCTTGGGCATAATCCGAATTAGTGCGCTGTTGATTCCAATCACAAGCTGCAAACCCACCCGCATAGTTGCCGGCCGAATAATCAAAGGCCTTTTCACACTACAAATATCATGGGAGGGAGCTATGAAAAGACAAACAAGACTCGAGGGTGGAATGCTTTTCGGTGTTTTTGGCATTATTTTCATGTCAGCCATACCGTTATTCGCTGCAGAAAAGATGTTGATCGGTTCAACTTCGGCTTCATCGAGTCACTATGGGTACTTTGTCGCCGTTTCCCAGGTGATCAACGAAAAAGTTGCCGGTTTGGAAACGTCGGTTGTCGAAACGGGGGCAACGGTGGACAATTTGCGACGTTTTGCCAGAAAACAGATCGATCTGGGACTGGTGACGACCAATGTCCTTTCGCAAGCCTATTACGGCAAGAATGCCTTCAAGGGGAGACCGGTAAAATCCAAATTACTCTGGGTCTATGTCGTTGCTCCTCAAAATGCCATTGTTCGAAAGGACTCCGGTATCAAGGAATTGTCCGGGCTTCAAGGGCAACGTTATAACCCGGGCCTTAAAGGGTCTGCAACGGAAAAGACAAGCGAAGCGGTATTTGATGTGCTTGGTATTCAACCTGATTATGTTCGAGGCTCGACAACGGATATCGTTACGGCCGTAAAAGATAACCACATCAGAGGATATGTGAAATCGGGTGCGGGTCTGAAAATCGACGCTTCATCACGGGATATCTCTACCTTTACGCCAATCAGCATTTTATCTCTGTCCAAAGCGCAGGCAGGTCTCATTCAGTCAAGACTGCCTGAAGTCTCCATCGTTGATGTTCCAGCCGGTGCCGGACCCGGTATTGGAAGCTACACGACATGGGGATTTGCTGTTGCCTGTAGCGCCAGTCTCGACCTCGATGAAGAAACCGCCTACAGAATCGTAAAAGCTATCTGTGAGGATGAGAGCTTGCAGGCCAGTGCCATGGCGAGCGTTAAAGGTGTGGACTTTGTAGAGATGACATTAAAATATGCCACATCACCGCTTCATCCGGGAGCGATCAAGTATTTTAAGGAGAAGGGTGTCGATATCCCCGCCCGTTTGATTGATTGAAAAACAATGGCTCCATCACTGACGCCATGCAATGAGGGAGTAGGGCCGGCATCTGCTGGCATGGGCGTCTTCTCCAACGGCGTAGAAGCATCAGGGGCCCGCAAGGCCATAGGAATCCGGTAATGGACGCTATCAAATCAGAAGACTTGAGACAACTGGGAATTACGCTTTTGTCCGCCGTTCTGAGCTTGTTTATTCTGTACACGTGTGCAACCGGCCCGTTCGAAAGTATCATTCAAAGGGCTATCTTCCTGGCAATACTGATCTGTTTGGGCGTCCTTTACTACCCCCTTTGGGGGGCCACAAAGTTGCGACCGGTGGGAATCATTATCGATGCGGGTATGGTGGTTCTTTCAATGTCCGCCTGCTTTTACGTCATTGTCAACTACGACATGATAATGACCACACTGCCGATGGCCAGGACCCGTGACATTGTCATGACATTGGGTCTGTCCTTTGTCATTCTTGAAATAGCCAGGCGGGCCATCGGCTATGTGTTTCCCACCATCGTCGTTATCGTTCTGGCGTACGCTCTTTTAGGTGAATATATTCCCGGTCGCCTCGGGCATCGCGGTTTCGACATCTACTTTGTGACAGAGACCCTTTTTCTCGGCGACCTGGGCGTATGGGGTATGCTGATGGGAGTGGCGGCAACGATCATCGCAGCATTCACTCTTTTTGGTGGAATTCTTCTCAATACCGGTGGAGGGCAGACGTTCATCGATCTGGCGATGAGATTAGGCGGGCGGGCCCCGGGCGGCGGAGCGAAGATAGCCACTATTGCTTCAGGATTGTTCGGTATGGTCAGTGGAAGTGCCGTTGCCAATGTGGCCACAACAGGTAATTTTACGATTCCTTTGATGAAGCGTCTGGGATACCCGTCCCCAATGGCTGCAGGCACGGAAGCGGTAGCCTCCACCGGAGGCCAATTGGCCCCACCGATCATGGGGGCTGCAGCGTTCATTATGGCGGAAATTATCGGTGTCGAATATGTGTCTATTATTTTGGCGGCCTCTTTGCCGGCTTTTATGTTTTATCTCGGTGTATTCATGACCATCGATGTCATGGCAAAAGAGCACGATCTCGGCAGCCTGCCGGATGCAGAAGTGCCGCCCTGGAAAGAGATCCTGTATTGGAGACGTCTGACCCCGGTGGTCGTCGCGCTGTCGGGCCTTTTTGTCGGAATTTTCAGAGGCAATGCCATTCAAACCGCTGCATTTTACGGAATGGCCGCCGCCTTGATTACGTTTCCGGTTACCCGCATTACATCCACAGACGACTTCCGACCGGCGCTGAACCAAATCATCAAAGCATTCAAGGATTCATCGAAAGGCCTTCTCATTATCGGCATCCTTCTTGCCGGCGCCCAGATCATGGTGGCCATGATTAATATGACCGGATTGGGTATCACGCTGTCATCGCTGATCGTCAGCCTTGGGGGGGACAGCGTCTTTCTGGTGGCCTTCATTGTTGCTGTTGTTTGCATGATCATGGGCATGGGGATTCCCACCACGGCGGCCTACGTTCTTGTTGCGGCGGTATTGGCTCCGGCAATGATAAAAATGGGTATTGCACCCATCGTTGCCCACCTGTTCGTCTTCTATTATGCAACCCTGTCCGTCATCACACCACCGGTTTGCATCGCCGTCTTTGTGGGATCGGGCATTGCAGATACGGATTGGACCAAAACGGCCAGATATGCGCTGTCATTTGGAGCGGTGACGTATGTTATCCCTTTTTTGTTCATTATTTATCCAGGCATGCTGGCCCAGGCGGGTATCGAAGGCTTTTGCCGAGCGGCATTTTCCGGAATCGTGTTCGTACTGGCGTTTGCCAACCTTTTTGGCGGCTTAAAGGTATTCGGCAACACCATAATTGATAAACTCCTGTTTTTGGCTATTGCCATTTTAGCTGTACTGCCGGGGATTTGGACGTCTTTCATCGCCCTTTTAATGTTGGCAGGGATCTATCTGTTCAGAAGACGCGCAAAATCGAGACACCTTTCAATCGTAGCATAAGCATGTCACGTTTACCTCAATCTCTTTATGGGGGCTTTGATGATTAAGACCAATAAAAATAAATGCGCACTAAGCGGTATTCGTGTGCTTGATTTGACACGAGTGCTCGCAGGGCCTTTTTGCACGATGCTGCTGGGTGATATGGGTGCTGAAATCATCAAGATTGAGACGCCTGGAAACGGGGATGATTCCAGGCGATATCCACCGTTTATTGGTGAAGAAAGCGCCTATTTCATGAACCTGAACCGGAACAAGAAAAGCATTGTTCTAAATTTGAAACATCCGAGGTCCAAAGATATTTTCCTGAGACTGGTAGAAAAATCCGATGTGGTCATCGAGAATTTCCGGCCGGGCACCATGGAAAAGTTAGGCATCGGTTACCAGACGATTAAGGCCAGAAATCCGGATATCGTCTATTCATGTATTTCAGGATTCGGACACGACGGCCCCAACAGGGATCTTCCCGGCTATGACATTATCGGCCAGGCCATGGGCGGAATCATGAGCATCACCGGATGGCCGGACAGCCCTCCCACAAGAACGGGTACGGCTATTGGAGATGTACTGGCCGGATTGAATGCATGCGTGGGTATTCTGGCAGGAATACTTTCGGTTCGAAATGGCGGGAAAGGCCAGAAAGTGGACATCGCTCTGGTTGATTCGGTGGTTTCGGCCATGGAGACCATCATTCAAATTTATCTGGTTGAAAAAAGAGTTCCTCAGCGGACGGGAAACCGCTATGAATTTATTTATCCTTACGACGCTTTCAAGGCCGCCGACGGCTGGGTGATTATCGCCGTTGGAAACAACAAGCTCTGGGAAGTGTTCTGCAACGCCATTAAAAAACCGGAATTGCTTGACAGGCATGAGTTCATGGATAACTACGATCGTGTAAAGGCCCACGAGCAAGTCAAACAGATCGTTGAAGAGTGGACGAAAGGAAAAACCGTCCACGAAATCGTGGATTTTATGCTTTCCAATAAAATCCCCTGCGCTCCAATATACACGGTGAAGGACGTTGTGGAAGATCGGCATATAGCCGAATTTCGGCGAATGATCCGTGAAACCGAACATCCGATTGCCGGTCCTGTCAAAGTCATAGGATCGCCGGTAAACTTGTCGGAGACACCGGCGGAGGTGACGTCTCCCGCGCCGCTGTTGGGACAACATTCTGCTGAGATACTAATGGATATCTTACATCTATCGAATGATGACATCCTGTCGTTAAAAAAAGAAAAAGCGATCGATTCTTAAAAGATTACTTCTCAGGAATCAAGCGTTTGGAACCTTCCTATCTTCGATGCGTCGGATTGAACAACAAATCATTTTCCAGGTAGGTCTGTTCGATCTCCTCCTGGTGCTCTTTCACCGAACTGCCGAGATGATTGGCCACTTCGTGTACCAGGAAATTGACCAGACAGGAAAGGCTGGTGGGGCTTCCCAAAAACGGAATGTGCTGTGAAGGAGCCACCAGGGAGATCTGGGAAAAGGGGATGACCGGACATGACGAACCATCGGTGATTACCATCAGATCCATGTCTTTGCGACGGGCCCAGCGCCCCACGCGGATCAGCTCATTCGGGTAGCGGGATGTGGCAACGACGACGACAAGGCTGTCTGCAGGCGCAATGGTCAACCAGTCAAAAGTCGTGCTGTCGCTGCCTTTCAGGATTTGGATGTTTTTTCTGACCTTGGTCAGGGACCACCCCATATAGTAGGCCGTGGTGTAGGAAAGCCGGGAACCGACGATGTAAACGTGACTTTTTTCGCACAACACGCGGACCGCCTGCTCGAGGTCCTCCATCTGCATCGTTTGATAGAGATAGGTCAGGTTTTCAATCTCTTCGGCGACTGTCTTTCGAAATCCCTCGATGCCATCGCCTCTTCGGCTCAATAAATCCCGCCGGTCCAGAAGGGTGAGTTCCGTGTCCACAAAGTCGCGCAGCGACTGCTGCATTTCGCCGTAGCCGCTGTATCCGAGTTGTGCGACAAAGCGTATGACGGTTGCTTCGCTGATGTCGCACGCTTCCGCCAGCTCCCGGGCGGTCATGAAGACCGCTTTGCGGGAATTTTCCAATAGATATTCGCTGATCAGTTTGCCCTTTGGTGTCAGTTTGTCCGGCAGGGCTTCAATTTTTTGAACCAAGGGGTGTGCCGTTTTCTGGATCATTTTCGCTCCATTCGTTCCATCCGGTTTGGATGGCATTTAGCTAAATTTTTGTGCCATTGCAACAAAAACAGCTTTCAGCAAGAATTTGTTGCCTATGAATATCAAAATGAATTAAAATACATCATATAATATTTCCGGCTTTATTGCTCGTCAAAATGTATAACTCATTATAATAAATTAATATAAATAAAAATTGAGCATTTTAAAGGGCAACCGGTCAAAATTATGATCGGATGAGTCGATTTTTATTTTGACATATATTGTTTCATATGTAATGGAATATTTCATTAAAGTAGCATGTTTAACAACAGACGAATGCGCGGAGAAAATCATGTTCGCTTCAGGATGCCATCGTACGGGGGCTCGATGCAGCGATGTTATGCAGGTCATTGAAAGCCCCGACTGCCAAAAAAGCGAGGGCCGGATGAATTTGGTGCAGATGGAAACATCCAAGGCGTTGCTGGGACCCGACACAGTGGACATGCTGATGAAGGTTCATGACGATGCCCTATGGATGCTTGAAAATATGGGGGTTGGATGCAGACAGCCCGATATACTGGACGCTTTCAGACCATATGAAGCGGATGGAAAAGCCATTATCTTTGACAACCGTGTATACATCACGACGGATCTGGTAAAGGAGTGCCTGTCGAAGGTGCCCGGCATCGACCGGTTTTTCGTTCCGCGAAACAGCTTCTTTGTCGGTGGTACGGCACCGTATGTGTACGATGACCATGCCGGTGTCGGGGGGATAATGCCGACGCTGGACCACGTCAAACGCATTGCCCGGATCACAGAGGCCAACCCGATCGTGGCGGGCATGGGGCGAGGCCTCAAGCTCAAGGATGAGGTCGCCCAGATCGATGTCATGGTCAACCACTGCACCAAACCGCTTTACTATGCCGTTACATCCGGGCGGACCCTTGAGCGGGCCAAACAGATCTACCGGCAGCGCGGCAAAGAGATGATCGTGTTCTGCCTGACGCGCCCGCCAATGGAGGTGAACGAGAATTTTTCGGAAAACTTCGTCCAAGTCGTCCGGGCCGGATTGCCGGTGTTTATCTCCGCCATGCCGATGGCCGGCATCAGTGCGCCATATTGTTATAACGGCGTGCTTGCCATGACCCATGCGGAAGTGCTCTTCGGCATTTGCACGGCTCAGCTGCTCCGGCCCGGGCACACGTGCATTCATGCCGGTTTTCCCACCATTGCAGACCCGCGCTTCGAGTACAATCCCAACTACGGTCTGAAAAGCCACTTCGTGCTCAATCTGCTCCTGGCCCATTTGAACCTGATACTGGATCTGCCCACCTTTCAGAGCGGATGCACCACCAATGAGGAGCACCTGACCGAACGTGCGTTGGACGATGCCCGCACGGGACAGGCGCTGTGCAAGAAGTACGGTTTTCATATGATGCGCCACTGCTTCGGATTCCTGCGGCATCTGGTCGACTTTTCGTTCACCAAGATGGAGGCGGCCATTCGGATTGCCGAAGAAGTGACCGCAGACGAGGCACCGGACGTGGAGATGCCGGTCTACGACGAAAGGGGCATGGCGTCCATCCAGCGCGTCGGCCTGGGGATGTATATGGACGACTCTCTGACCACAGCCAACATCGGACGCGTATTTGTGGATTGATGACAGCGAATGCAATGAGCCCATTGACAGGACAGGCCACAGACCTCATCGAGGTACCCGGAGGAGCGGCGACACGGGAGATGCTGGACTGGATTCATCGGGATGCGCTGCGCGTTCTTGAAGAGGTCGGCGTGTACTGCACTTCCCGGGAGATTCAGAATCTTCTGGGGGAGACAGGTCTGGCGGCGTATGATGAATCCACCGGTCACCTCCACGTGCTCCCCCCACTGGTTGAACAGGCCCTGGCGAGTACGCCGGGCAGGAAGACGTATTGGGTTGCCCCCAACAGTTTTGGCGTGGGAGGAACGGCGCCGTTTGTTTTCGATGACAACTCCGGCGAACTGGTTTCGCCTACACTGGAGAACATCGCCGAAATCGCCACAATTGTCGATCGGGCCGAACCGGTGCGATTCATGGCCCGTGGCGTGCTGGTTCCCGACAGGGAGGTCGAGGTCATGGATACCATGATCGCCCATTGCCGGAAACCGATTTACGTCGGTGCGGTGACTGAAGCCGGCATCAGGCGGGCCAAAGAGATCCATGACAGCCGGGGCGGCATCACCGTTCAGTTCTCCATCATCAACAGCCCGTTGAATATAATAAAGGGACAGATCGCACCGTTTCTGTCCTGTGTTCGCCAGGGTATCCCGATCTATCTCTCCACCATGCCGATGGCCGGCTTGTCCGCGCCATACTCCATGTCGGGTCTGCTGACCCTGACACATGCTGAAGCATTGTTCGGCATCACTCTGGCCCAGGTGGTCAATCCGGGATGCACCGTGGTACACGCGGGGCTTCCCTCCATCGCCAATATCCAGAAAAATTACGCCGTTGATTTGGGGCTGGTGGCCCACACTGTAGCCAATCTGCTGATGGACAAGATATGTGACATGCTCGATCTTCCCTCCATCCAGAGCGCCTGCGGAACGAATGAAGCTAAGCCCGGTCCGCAATCAGAGGCCGATGCGGCCGCCGGGTTCGCCCTTTTGAAACAATACGGTTTTCACCAGATGCGGCATGCGTTTGGTTTTTTGAAGGAGTTGGTTTCATTCTCGGTGGCCAAGCTGGAGCGTCATATCGAATTATGCCGCGATACAGCCATCGATCAGGCTCCTGAATACATTGTTGAGCCGTACGATACGGCCGGTGTGGATGTCATTGCCCGCAATGGCGGCCGGCCCAACTATATGAGAGATGATCATACGTTGCATAATCTCGATCATCATTTTCTCTGGTAAATATTAGGTCCTGCGTCGGCTGTGAATACGGTGTGCATTTGACTCGGGAGTCGGCCTGCGATACGATGGTTGGATCTATTTCTATATCGCTCTCAAGTGATCGATATCTTTGAAGGCCCTGGGGCCAAATCGCAGGATCTCAAGCCGTTCTCATTCTGTTGCTGATTTTTTCAACACGATCGCTCAACATTGTACAGGTGACTCATGGAAGACATTTTCCGCTACGTTGGAACCAATTACCCGACCATTTTCAAGCTGACCATCGAGCATCTTTACCTGGTGAGCATATCGGTGGGGGTTGCGATCCTGACCGGCGTGCCCATCGGGATCCTCATCACCAAAGACAAAAAGCTTGCGGATGCCATTTTATACATCGCTTCGGTGATCATCACCGTTCCTTCGGTGGCGATGTTTGGCCTGATGATTCCTCTGCTGTCGCTGGTTAACCGGGGAATCGGGTTCTGGCCGGCGGCCATCGCTATCTTCCTTTACTCCCAGCTGCCGATCATCCGTAATACTTACACCGCCATAAACAACATCGATCCCGCGCTTCGTGAAGCGGCCAAAGGCATGGGTATGAGCGACTGGCAGCGATTGGCAAAGGTCGAGATCCCGTTGGCGGTCCCGGTGATCATGGCCGGTGTCAGAATGGCCGTGGTGATGAACATCGCCGTTGCAACCATTGCCGTCTATATTGGTGCGGGCGGTCTGGGAGCCATTATCAACGAGGGAATTACCGGCACCAACAGCACCAAGCTGATCGTCGGCGCAGTGGCGGTTTCTCTCCTGGCGATCATCGCGGACTATTTGTTTTTATTTATCCAGAAAATGCTGACACCAAAAGGCTTGAGTGGGGAGATATCATGATTCGGCTTGAAAATTTGACCAAACACTTCGAGGTGCCGGGAAAAGAGCCGGTTATCGCCGCCAACAATGTTTCCATGGAGGTCGGCAAAGGCGAAATCTGCATCTTTTTGGGGCCGTCGGGTTGCGGAAAAACCACGGCCTTGAAAATGATCAACAAACTGATCCCGAAGACCTCCGGGAAAATCTATATCGACGGCAAGGATACGGACACGATGGATCCCATCGCCCTGCGGCGCGAAATCGGTTACGTGATTCAGCAAATCGGTTTGTTTCCCAATATGACTATCGAAGCCAACATCTGCGTGGTGCCGGATTTGCTGAAAATGGACAAGCGGAATAGCCGTCAAAAGGCCCGTGAGCTGATGGAGATGGTCAACCTTGACCCGAACATCTTTCTCAAACGATATCCCCGGGAACTTTCCGGCGGACAGCAGCAGCGTATCGGCGTCATCCGTGCACTGGCCGCCGATCCGCCGGTAATGCTCATGGATGAGCCGTTTGGGGCGATCGATCCCATCAACCGCGAAGTCATTCAGGACGAATTTTTGAAAATGAATGCGGAACTGGGCAAAACCGTTCTGTTCGTCAGCCATGACATCGACGAAGCCGTCAAAATGGGGGATAAAATCGCCATTTTCCGTGAAGGCGTTCTCGAACAATGCGACGCGCCGGACGAGATTCTTGCCAATCCGGCGAATAATTTCGTCAAGGAATTCGTCGGATCGGACCGTGCCCTGAAGCGACTCAAACTCATCCGTGTCAGCGAGGCCATATTGCCCTTCCGCATGGCGGTCCAGCCGGATGACACGCTGGACAAAGTCGCCGACAAGATGCGCAGCCGTGAGGCCCACATAGCCGTGATGGTCGGCCCGCGGGGTCGGGCGCGGGGGTATATCACCAAGGAAGAGATCAAAGGTGGCCGAAGCGGCATGGTCAGTGAATACATCGACACGATACCCGGCACGATCCACGAGAACGACAATCTGCACGATGCCGTATCGCAAATGTACTCCCACGCAACTGACTGGATGCCTGTGGTGGATGACGACGGCGCTTACAAAGGCTACATCACCCAGCACATCATCGCCAGCCTTTTGGGAGAAGCTCCCCGCAAACCAGGCGACAAAATTACTTAGGATGGAGGCATGAACTATATCATCGTACTCATCAAGAGAAGCAAGACGTTCCTGCTGTACATCCTGCTGGCGCTGACCTTTTTGTTTGGCGTCTTTTCGGAATCGTCCGGCCTGATTAGCGAGTTCAAGGACAGCTACGAAGACTGGGTTTACCTGCTCAGACAAAATGTGATCATGGTCTTTGCTTCGGGCACCGCAGCGTCGCTTCTGGGAATCGGCGCCGGTATCCTGATGACGCGTCCGTGGTTCAAACGTTTCGCCGAGGCGTTCGCCCAGGGATTCAATATCCTTTCGGCCGTGCCGACATTGGCGATTCTGGCGATCATCATGACCCTGACCGGGCTTGGTTTCAAATCGGCTTTTATCGGTCTGGTTACCGTCACCATCCTGCCGGTGGTCAGAAACACTTACCAGGGAATCAGCGAGGTTCCCGAACACATGATCGAAGCGGCCAGCGGCCAGGGGATGACCGAGCGGCAAATTCTCTGGAAAGTCCAATTCCCCAACGCGCTCTATGTGATTTCAGCAGGCATCCGGACCGGTTTTGCATTGAACGTCGGCACCAGCCCCCTTGTCACCCTGATCGCCGCCGACAGTCTGGGAGAGTTTATATTCACCGGGATTCAACTGAATGAATTCAACTCCCTGCTTATCGGATCCGTATCGGTGGCTGCCTTGGCGATCGTGACGGACTTTATTCTGTCTAAATTGCAATATTGGCTGCTGCCAAAAGGGATAAACCCGCAGCGGTTCGCGCAAGAATAACTTACATGAAGGAGGAGATGATCTTGAAGAATGCATTTACAAAAATCGGTTTGATCGTATGTTTGCTTATCGCAGCGTTTGGCGTGCAAACAGTCTTGGCTGCCTCCCTCGTCATCGGCGGGAAGGGCTTTACGGAACAACTTCTATTGGCCGAAATCACCGGTCAATATCTGAAAAGTAAAGGTTACGATGTCGAACTTAAAACGGGCATGGGCACTTCTCTGGTGCGAGAAGCCCTGGAAAACAAGCAGATCGATCTGTATTGGGAATACACGGGCACCGCATTTTTGAATTTTCATAAGAATAAATTTACCAATCAACCCGGAGACGAGATTTACAAGGCGGTGAAATCCACGGATGCGAGCAAAGGCATTGTCTGGTTAAATGCCTCGGAGGCAAACAACACCTATGCGCTGGCGGTTCGCAAGGTCGATGCGGGGTCAAAAAGCTTGACGTCTCTGGAAGATCTCGCATCAAAACTCAACGCCGGCGACAAATTGACTCTGGGGTGCAATATAGAGTTCTACAAGCGGGATGACGGTTTGAAACCGCTGCAGAAAACCTATGGATTCAAGTTTCCCCGGTCGGATATCAAGCGCATGGAGACCGGATTGATTTACAAAGCGCTGAAAGACGGTGACGTCGACGTGGGACTCGTTTTTGCTACGGATGGCCGCATCCCCGCATTCGACTTTGTCGTGCTCAAGGATACGAAGAATTACTTTCCGGCCTATGCCATTACGCCGACCATTCGCAAAGAGACCCTGGCCGCACATCCGGACCTGGCCGAACACCTGAACAAATTGTCCAGCCTCCTCGATGACGCGACCATGTCTGAATTGAATGCGCAAGTCGATGTCGAGAAAAAGTCGGTGACCGAGGTGGCGGACAGCTTTTTAAAAGCAAAGGGCTTGAAGTAAAGAGGAACAAGTCTTTGGAATGGCGACATCCCATGCGTTGTTCCGGGCCAATTATGTGATCGTCCGGCGTCCATGGCTGTTTTGCCAATTCCGTGTCCGTTCATTTAATCCCTCTTCGTTGAGGGAGAAAATTTATTGCTTTATTCCCTCTCCCTTGATGGAGAAGATTTATCTCGTTATTCCCTCTCCCTTGAGGGAGAGGGTTAGGGTGAGGGTGGATCTTGCGAAAGACCACCCCCTCACCTGACCTCTCCCCCTGAGGGGGAGAGGGATAGTATGATGTGTAGTCGCTCTCCCTGAGGGGGAGAGGGATAGTATGATGCGTAGTCGCTCTCCCTGAGGGGGAGAGATTGTCGTGTACAACCTCTCCCTTTCAAGGGGAGAGGAAAATGGGATAATTGGATGGGGTCTGCGGGACCCCGGTGCCGATCTTAAGGAGACCAAAGTGAATACGTCATCTGCGACATCGAGACCTGTGGCCACGGGCGGATGCCTCTGCGGGGCGGTCCGGTTCGAAATTTATCATACTCTGATGGACGTCATCAATTGCCACTGCAGCAAATGCAGGCGGTTCAACGGTCATGTGGGCGCTTATACGGCGACGGATCGGCAAAACCTTGTCCTGGTTCGGTCCGACACCTTGAAATGGTTTCGCTCCACCACCGACGAAACGCCCGATGTGTATCGCGGTTTTTGCAGCCGGTGCGGGTCCAGCCTGTTCTGGGACCCCCGGGGGAAACCGCGCATCTCCATCGCCGCCGGGGCCCTGGATGAGCCGACCGGCCTTGAGACACGCAGGCATGTGTGGGTTTCCCAGAAGGGGGATTACTACCGCATTGCCGATGAATTGATGCAGCACGAGGAGCGCTTCGCGCGGGCGGGCACGCAGGACGCATAACAGCCATGGGTTCAATGACCGACCATGCCATCGGTTTTGCCCTGGACAGCCGCTGGCAGGACCTGCCCCCGGAGGTGCAGCATCAGACCAGGCGATCTCTTCTGGATACCTTGGGCGCGCTGCTGGCCGGCACCCGGACACCGGTGGGCCGCATGATGGCCCAGGTGGCTGCCGATCAATATGGCGGCAGTGACGCCACGATTCTCGTCGATGGTCGTAGAGTGTCGGCTGCCGGAGCCGCCCTGGCCAACGGATTTGCCGCCAACGCCCTCGATATCGACGACGGTTACCGAATGGTAAAAGGCCACCCCGGGGCTTGTGCGCTGCCTCCGGTATTGGCGGCGGCGGAAATGGCGCGGCACTGCAGCGGCAAACAATTCCTGACCGCGCTTGCCGTGGCTTACGAGATCGGCATCCGGGCCGGCTTAATCCGCCATGCCACCTGTGAAACGTACCACTCATCCGGAAGCTGGGGGGCCGTTGCGGGCGCCGCCGCCGCCGGTCGACTGATCGGCCTGACCCCGGATCAGCTGTTTCACGCCATGGGATCTGCCGAGTATCACGCTCCCATCGCTCCCATGATGAAGGGCATCGACACTCCCTCCATGGGAAAAGACAGCATCGGGTGGGGATGCATGGTGGGCGTCATGTCGGCATGCATGGCCCGGGACGGATTTACCGGTATCACACCGCTGTTCGATGACGCACCCGATGCCGGATGGGTGGAAAACCTGGGACGCTGCTGGGAAATTCTCAATCTCTACGTCAAGCCCTATGCCGCCTGCCGCTGGGGCCAGCCGGCCGTGGCCGGAGTGTTAAGCACAATCCGGAAAAACCGGATCGATCCAGACCGGATCGAAAGCATTCGGGTTCGCACCTTTGCCGCGGCCGCGCGTTTGCCCAAGGTGCATCCCAAAACCACCGAAGATGCCCAGTACAGCCTCGCTTTTCCCGTAGCGGCGGCCATACTGGACGGTGAAGTCGGCCCCGCCCAGGTGTTGCCTCCCCGTCTGAATGACAGCAGGCTGCTGCAACTGCTGGATCGGGTAACCACCGAGGTGTCGCCGGCATTCGACGCCGCCTTTCCCGGCAAGACCATTGCGGAAGTCTCCATTGCCATGACAGACGGAAGCGTGTACCATTCCGGTCCGGTGGAGGCCGTTTGGGAACCTCCCGATTCGCTTCCCTCCGATGAGGCGCTGGAAACGAAGTTTCGATGGCTTGCCTCACCGGTGATCGGAGAAGAAAACGCGACGGCATTGGCGCGACTGATCTGGGAATTCGACCAATGCCCGTCCATTGACGCCTTGTTGGATCGATGCGCGCCTGAACCATGCCCTACTGACGGAGGTGGCCCATGAAGGTCGGCGTTTATCAAACCAGTCCGGAATTGCTTGAACTGGGTAAAAATCTCAAAGAGGTCATCGCCAAGATCGAATCCGCCAGGGACGACGGCGTCGATCTGGTCGTCTTTCCGGAGCTGGCCCTGACCGGCTATTTCGTTGGCGCCAACTATCATAAAGTCGCCCTTCGCATGGACAGCCCCGAAATAAAACGACTGGCCCGCGCGACCAAAGGCACGGCCGCCATAGTGGGATTCATCGAGGAGTCCCGCTCCATGAATTTCTACAATGCCGCCCTGATCGCCATTGATGGGAAAATCGAATACGCCTATCGCAAACTCAATCTGCCCAACTACGGTGTCTTTGAAGAGCGCAAAATGTTCTCCGGCGGCAAAACCGTACCCGTTTTTCGCTATATGGGATTTGCCATTGCCACGCTCATTTGCAATGATCTGTGGCACCCGGCGCTGCCCTATCTGGCCGTTACCCAGAAAGCCGACCTTTTTGTTACCATGTTCAACTCCTGTGAGGCAGCCATGGGGGAAGAGTTCTCCAATATCGAAAGCTGGACCATTATCAACAAATTCTACGCACGAATCTTCGGCATCCACAACGTCTGCGCCAACCGGGTGGGGGACGAAACCATGGCGGGAAGAAGACAACTGGACCGGGAGCAGGATTCGGAAGACGACGCGATAGGTGACGAGATCTACAACTTCTGGGGAGGCAGTGAGGTGATAGACCCATACGGCCGGAACCTTGCAAAGGCGAAAATGTACGAACCGGACTATATCACCGCAACGATTTCAAGGGAGCTGGTGCGGAAAAAACGCATCCTCATGCCCTATATGAAAAACGACGATCCATATTTCACTCTTCGTGAACTCCAACGGATCTTGACGCCTTCATAGCGGAACATGGGCGTGCGTGACGTAAAAATCAGGGGCTGCGCTTACCGGGTCGTCTTCCATTGACCGATCAGGTCTCAACGGATATTCCGGCAAGCATCTCGTCAGAGATGTCCATTTGCTTCCTTCCCACGACGGCGTAGTAGTAGAGAGGTGTCCCATCCTGGCAGAAGCGGTGGCGATACCTGAGGCGCTCGTGGATTTCCATGATGCCATCTTCCTCCAGGCGCCCGATCAATCTGCAAAACCCGGACTGGTCCTGCTCGCAGATAAAATCCTCCTTGATATTGAAAGCCACCCACCCTTGTGCGGATACCAAGTTGTACCCGCTGGCAAAAGCATCCGGCGGAATGTCGCCAAATCCCAGTGCGGCGACGACGGTCATGCAGTTGAAGTCGATTTTTTCCAGAGAGTGTATAACATCGGGCGGCATATCGGTCAGATCGGCGACATGGTAAGCATTATAAATCCCCGGTCGGTCGCGCTGCGCTGCTTCGGCCGCCTGGTCAATGATGTCGATGCCGACGATGGCCTCGGCGCCGAGATCGGCCAGCTGTTCTCCGACCATGCCGTTGCCGGCGCCGATGTCCAACGCGACGAGCGGTTCATCGTCCTGGTTGTCTTGTTCAATATGCTTTTTCAGGAGACCGCATACAACTTCCGGCGAGTTGCACTTGTATCTGTCGTAAAACAGATGTTCGTATAGTCCCGGAATTTCAAATATCCGGTCGTAGTCGTGAAACTCGATCTTTTCCTTTTTGCCTCCTTTATCAAGGATAAGGAACTCTTTCCCCTGCTCAATAGCCTCCACTTCAGGCAGATGGATATTAAAGCTGTCGGAATTCTGCATATCTATTCTCCTAGTTTTTCATAGCTAAATGGTCATTTCCGGCTGGTGCATCGACTAGTATCGGTAGTGATCCGGTTTGTAAGGTCCGTCCACCGGCACGCCGATATAGTCGGCCTGCTCCTGCGACATGCGGGTCAGTCTGGCGCCGAGTTTGGCCAGGTGCAGCCTGGCCACCTCTTCATCAAGCTTTTTGTCCAGACAGTAGACATCCACCCGTCTGGAATCCTTTTGCTTCCACAGGTCGATCTGGGCCAATACCTGGTTCGTGAAACTGTTGGACATCACGAAGCTTGGATGGCCGGTGGCGCATCCAAGGTTGACCAGCCTTCCTTCGGCCAATAGGTAGATGCTGCGGCCGTCGCCAAAGGTGTATTTGTCCACCTGTGGTTTGATCTGGGTTTTTTCAATACCGGGCCGGTTATTAAGCGCGTCGACCTGGATTTCGTTGTCAAAATGGCCGATGTTGCAGACAATGGCCTGGTCCTTCATGCGGCTCATGTGCTCGGCGGTGATGATGTCCCTGTTTCCGGTGGTGGTGACAAAAATATCCGCCTGGTCCAGGGCATCTTCCACCGTGCAAACCGTGTATCCGGCCATGCAGGCCTGCAAGGCGCAGATGGGATCGACCTCCGATACCAATACCCGGCACTTCTGCCCTGCCAATGATTCAGCCGATCCTTTGCCCACATCGCCGAATCCGCACACCATAGCGGTCTTGCCCGCCAGCATCACATCCATGGCACGACAGATGCCGTCCACCAGCGAATGGCGGCAACCATAGACATTGTCGAATTTTGATTTGGTGACCGAATCGTTGACGTTGATGGCCGGCACCAGCAGCGATCCCTCTTTTTGCATGTGATACAGGCGATGCACGCCGGTGGTGGTTTCTTCGGAGACCCCCTTCCACGCCTTTGCAGCGCGATGCCAGAAGGACGTATCGGCCTGATATACCTTCTTGAGAAGCTGCTGGACGATCCGAATCTCCTTGTTGTTCGTGGGCGTGTCGAGAAGGGCCGGGTCGTTTTCGCCGGCATATCCCTTGTGGATGAGCAAAGTGGCATCTCCGCCGTCGTCGACGATCAATTGAGGGGTTTTGCCGTCCGGCCAGGTCATGGCCTTGAGGGTGCACCACCAGTACGCTTCAAGGGTTTCGCCTTTCCAGGCAAACACCGGCGTGCCAGCCGCGGCGATGGCGGCGGCGGCGTGGTCCTGGGTGGAAAAGATATTGCAGCTGGCCCAGCGCACATCGGCGCCGAGGGCCGTCAGGGTTTCGATCAATACGGCGGTTTGAACGGTCATGTGAAGACTGCCCATAATCCTCACATTTTTCAAAGGCTTTTGCGGGCCGTATGTTTCACGAGTGGCCATGAGACCCGGCATCTCTTTTTCAGCGATCTCGATCTCCCTCCGTCCCCAGGCCGCCAGAGAGATATCGGCAATTTTATAATCGTTTTCAACGGGTATGTTTTCGCCGGCAATGATCTTTGAAATTTCAGTGATGACCGAGCCGTTGTTATTTGACGTCTGTACAGTGGTTTCCGATTGCATTGATTCTCCTTGATTGTGGTCTTTCTTTCGGATCATGCGACTTGCTTTTCTTTGAGACCCAGCGTATCGGCAAGGGCCTGGGCCTTGTCGGTTTGTTCCCACGGGAAGATATCTCTTCCGAAATGGCCGGTGACCGAGGTGTCCCGATAAGACCAGCCATCGGGCCGTGTCAGATCCAGATCCCGGATGATGGCGGCGGGTCGGAAGTCGAAAAGCTCACCCGATTCCAATTCCGTCTGGATATCCTTTTCATCCACATTGCCGGTGCCGAAAGTGTCCACATTGATGCTCAGCGGCTTTGCCACCCCGATGGCATAGGCCACCTGGATTTCACATTTATCGGCCAGTCCGGCGGCCACCACGTTCTTGGCTGCATAGCGAGCGAAATAGGCGGCTGAGCGGTCGACTTTTGAAGGGTCTTTGCCGCTGAAGGCCCCGCCGCCGTGGCAGCCCACGCCACCATAGCTGTCAACGATAATTTTTCGGCCGGTCAGTCCGGCGTCGCCATGGGGGCCGCCGATGACAAACTTGCCGGTGGGGTTGATGAAATACTCGGTGTCGTTATCGAGCAAACCGCTCCTGCCGAGCGCCTCCTGAGCCACCTGAATCAGGTCCTCGCGGATCCGTGACAACGGCACGTCATCGGTTTGATGGGAGATCACCACATTGGTGATGCGGACAGGCACGCCGGCTTCGTGGAGCACGGATACCTGGGTTTTGGCGTCGGGTCTCAGGTAGCCGATGTCACCATGCTTGCGGATGCGTTGAAGATGGTCCAGCAGCTGATGGCTGTAGTGGATGGGGGCCGGCATCAGCGAAGGCGTCGACCGCGTGGCGTAACCGAACATCATGCCCTGGTCGCCGGCCCCCTGCTCTTTGAACAGCCCCTGACCTTCGCAAACACCCTGGGCAATGTCGCAGGACTGGGGGTGGATGCGACATTCATAGTCGAAACTGTCACAGGAAAAGCGAAGTTCGTCACGGTCGTATCCGATCTCTTTGACCACCTGCCGGGCAATGGCCTCAGGATCGATGGCGTCCCAGTCCCGGCAGGTGATTTCACCGATATTGATCAGGAAATTGGTGGTCACGGCCGTTTCGCAGGCCACCTTGCTGGACGGGTCTTCTTGAAGGCATGCATCGAGAATCGCATCCGACACCTGATCGCAGAGCTTGTCCGGATGACCTTCACTGACCGATTCGCTCGTGAATACGTGATTGTTTTTGAGTTTGCTCATGTTGTGCCTTTCTTAAGGTAGTCGTATTAATTTTCAAAGGTTCGATATTTGGAGTGACGAAGCCGTCGATAGAAAAGGGTTTGTAGAGCAAGGGCCGTGCCAGGCGCCGGGACCGATGACGCCGGAGGCAATTAAGGCGCCTGCCTACCGATATCATTAGAAATATCTTTATATGGCGTAGCCGGCACTGCAGCAACAGGCGGGCTTATTGCCGCTTCCATGATGAACAGTGTGGGCAAAAAGGAAACAGTTATGGGAAGTGACTATTCATGAATGGGCAATAATTGCCCATTCATGAATAGTCACTTCTGTTACTGATTTCAGCGCGAAACCGCTTCAATGAGTTTTATGGCTATAATACTTGCTTTATTTATAGTATTTTATTAAGGAGATAAACGAATGGAATAACACTGGCTGCTGATGCAACCCATATTTTATGTGGGCAATATTTGCTCATATTATTATCTGCTTGCGGATCGATGTGACATACAATGAATGACAAAAGGCAGGACCGAATTAAAATCATCTGCGTGGATAAGGGCAGCGGGCTGGCCCAGCAGGTGAGGGATATCTTCGGAGAAAATACGATCTCCCTGGCCTATGAACGCAGCCTGGACGAAGTGGTCGACCGTTTCGAGCGGGAAACGTTCGATCTGATGCTCTTTTCCAGCTCGATGACCTATACGGAACCGAACAACGCCATGGAGATCCTTGACCTGATTTCGATGAAATGCCCCGGTACCCAGGTCCTCTTTTTTACCCATCCCAACAGGCTCAAGATCGCTCACAAGGCCCTGCGGTCAGGCGTTTTTCACTATTCCCTGTTGCCGATCAGCGACGAAGAGCTCAAGCTGCTCATCGAAACCGCCATTGAGACAAAACCCCAGCTGGGACTCAACCTGATGCTGCGCAGCGAAGTGGAAAAGACCACTTTTGAGCGTATGGTGGGGCGTTCCCCCTCTATGCACCAGGTATATCGCCAGATCCGACAGGCGGCCGCCACGGATATTCCGGTTTTGCTGTCCGGCGAGACCGGTACGGGAAAAGAACTTGCCGCCCAGGCCATACACGAATTGAGTTCGCGATCACAAGCACCCTTTGTTACCGTGCATATTGGTGCGCTGCCGTCGGATCTGGTGGCCAGTGAGCTTTTCGGACATGAACGGGGTGCGTTTACCAACGCCACAGGGCGGCGCAAGGGCTGTTTTGAAACCGCTGACGGGGGAACGGTTTTTCTGGATGAACTTGCCACTATTGATGAAAAAATGCAGGTCAGCCTGCTGCGAATGCTTGAAAACTGCGAGTTCTGCCGCATCGGCAGCCAGGAAAGCATATCCGTGGATGTCCGGGTGATCGCCGCCTCCAATGCCGATCTTGCCGATGAAATCCGCAGGTCTAATTTCAGGGAAGACCTTTACTACCGGCTCGATGTGCTGCATATTACCATGCCGGCTTTGAGAGACCGTCGAGGCGATATCAATCTGCTGGTCGATCATTTCATCAAAAGCGCTTGTGATGATTTCCAGAAGATCATTCGAGGGATTTCTTCCGATTTCATCAGTTGCCTCGAGGCCTACCCCTGGCCGGGAAATGTGAGGGAGTTGAAAAACGTCATCCAGCGGGCCGTCGTCTCTTGTGCTGGAGACATATTGGATACCAGCCAACTTCCCCAGCGCATCCGTCACTGTCAGGATGATGACCATACCATGACCTTTCGGGTGGGCACCAGTATCGAAACAGTGGAAAAAGAACTCATTGCCCACACCCTTGAGCACACAAGACACAACCGCACGCGTACCAGTGAAATCCTGGGTATTTCCCGCCGTTCACTCTACAATAAAATTCAGCGGTATGGTCTTTAGAAAGAAGATCCATGATAAGGAAGTTCGCTGATTGAAAAGACAACCTGACAGACGGATGCATTCAGCTGAGCATATCCTCAACCAGACGATGGTTCGATTGTATGGCTGCGGCCGATGCTTTACGGCTCATCTTGATCGGAAGAAATCGAAGTGCGACTATCATTTTGATCACTCACTGGCCGATGAAGAAATATCCGACATCCAGTCCAGGGTGAACAGTGTCATCGATTCCGATCTGCCGGTCACGGAATCCTTTGTCGCTAAGGATACGGCAGAGAGGCTGTACAATACGGAAAAACTTCCGGGTTCCGTCACAGGAAAGATCCGGATCATCCATATTGGTGATTACGACGCCTGCCCCTGTATTGGCGAGCACGTCTCATCTACAGGGAAAATCGGCCGGTTCAGGATCACTACCACAAGCTATGCGGATGGCCGATTACGTATCCGGTTCAAGCTTTCACGATCATCCGTTACCCAAAAGTGAAGAAATAAAAGTATACTGCCGCTACCCTTTAAAGGAAATCAAGGCAGCACCGAAAACCATCAGGCCGGCGCCCATCAAGCGGTATCCCAAGTGGCGTTCTGAAAAAAACAGCCTCCCGTAGATCACGCCGAAAAGGATGCTCATGCGCTTGAGTGATATCATGTAGACAGCGTTGGTCATGGATATCGCCCAGCCGTGGCACACCAGGTGAGTGAAGAACAAAAAACCGGCCACCAAACCCTGCACTGGCCTGTCAACCAGCTGGGACGGACGAATTTTACCGGCTATTGCCAATATCAGTAGCGTTGCGCTGTTCAGTGTTATAAAAAACGTAAGGGTAAAAAACATCACCGATGAATGCAGGATGGCTTTTTTGCCTAACACCGCGGCCGCACTGTAGATCAGAGCTGCCAGCAGCATGATTAAAGCGCCCTTTTCCTTGCCAAGAGCCTTGAACGGCGAAAAAAGCGTGTATGCGGCTGGATCGATGTTGAGCACATAGCTGCCCACAACGATGATGCATACACCAAGGACACCCCAGATATTAGGTGTTTCGCCCAGCAAGAGCGGACTGGTGACAAACATAAAAACCGGCGTGAAGGAAAGATAGGGTAGGGTCAAGCTTAGCGGCGAAACCTGAATGGCCCGCATATACAAAAAGAATCCTGCGGCATTAACCGGAAGGGAAACGATAACTGTCCACCAAAACGCGGAATCCAAGGGGGGTATCGACACCAGCAGCATCGCTGCGATCAGCAACGGCAAACTATATAAAAGAGGATAGGCCAGCATCTTATAAACAGAGTCGCCAAATTTCCCCTTTACCCAGGCATCCTGCGAAGCGCTGGCCAGGGCGGTTAGCAATGCAAATATCAACCAAAGCATGAGTTCCCATTACAACGACTATGCAGGCAATACAACCGCTATGAGACTTTGTGGTAATTTTACTGTTGGACACATAACCCATAATCGAAGCCTTTAAACGCCCTAAAAATATCAACTAACTTTTACGAGTGTAACGAATAGCCAGCTTGCTTATTTTACTTCTGAGGGTACTGGGGTTGATGGCCATCACTTCGGCTGCTCCTCCCGGCCCATGAATTTTTCCGTTTGTCGCGTCCAATACTCGTTTTATATAGCCGGAAACCATTTCATCAAAGGACGGCAAGCCGCCCTCGTCCGTAAACAGATTTGTCGATTCCTTTGGTCGTGCCGCTAATCCGACCTCGTTAAAAGTCAATGGTGCTTTCGGGTTGACAATCAGGGCCCGTTCCACAAGGTTTTCCATCTCGCGCACATTGCCCGGCCAGGTGTAGGCCACCAATCTATCCATAGCCCCGGGAGCGATTTTGGGTATGGTCGCCAGTTTCAATTCAGCGGCCTTTTTGGCAATGAAATGACGCACCAGGGCCGGCACATCTTCTTTTCTTTCCCTTAAGGGCGGAATCTGGATGGGGAAGACATTTAGTCGGAACCATAAATCCTCGCGGAACTGGCGAGCAGCAATCATCTCTTCCAGATTTTTGTTGGTCGCCGCAATCACTCTGATGTTCAGGGGAATCCGGCGGGTGCCGCCCAAGCGTTCGATTTCGTGGTTCTGGAGCACCCGGAGCATCCTGACCTGTGCTTGTGGGGGCAGGTCCCCTATTTCATCGAGGAAAATAGTGCCGTTGTTCGCTCGCTCGAAACGGCCCCGCTTTTTGGCCAGGGCACCGGTAAAGGCGCCTTTCTCATGACCGAAGAGCTCACTTTCAACCAGGCTTTCAGGGATTGCCGTGCAGTTCACCGGGACAAAAGCCGCCGATGAGCGTGGACTGTTATAGTGAATGGCCCGTGCTACAAGCTCTTTGCCCGTGCCGCTTTCACCTGAGATCAAGACGTTTGCTGTCATAGTAGCCGCTTTG
>JBNKKC010000006.1:0-5048 GCA_050291625.1 Desulfobacteraceae bacterium | reverse complement strand
TCTTTCCGGATCGTAAGTTGCGCACCGACTACTCCGACGGCGACTTGGACAAAGAGCGGGCATTTTATGTTTTGAAAAAAACTTCCATGCCCGCCGTGCTCACCGAAAACTTTTTCATGGACAATGAAGAAGAGTGCCGCCACCTGCTAATGACTACAGCAGGTCGGCAGAAAATCATCGATTATCATGTACGGGCGATTGGGCGCGTGCAGGATGAACTTTACTAAAGAGCGATCACAAAAAAATAATCTTGACAACCTTCGAAAATCTGTCTATGAAGCTAAATCCATTCAAACTGTACGCCAACTCTTTTATAGCTATTTGCTGCCACTTGAACAGATCGCTGCCCAAGACATAACAGATCAATAAAAGCACCATGAACATGGCGCTTCGGTACTAATGCGTGACCTTCCTTGCACCACGGGCTTTTATCTATAAGCCGGGTGATAGAGACTTACATTAAATTTTTAAAAGTTACTCACGGAGAGATTGCTGTCCGTGAAGTATACTGATCCCTGCCGAACTCTAGTCAGACTGTAGCGAAGGGACCATGATGCAAAAGCGATCGTTAGGTTTTACTTTATTGGAAACGATGGTAGTAACCGCCATTACGGCAACGGTGATTATAGCTGTACCCGCCCTGTTATTGAGCATGCGCCAGCAAGGTGCCGGTCATGCGGTCAATCAATTGCGTGCGGATTTGCAGCGCGCACGGCTCCAGGCCATCAAAGAGAGACAGGCGTGCACTATAGAATTTAATCTTCCCGCTGCCAACCAGTATAGCAATGCCGTTAGTCGGCAAATATCCGATCTCAAGACCTATAAAGGCGGCGTTCATTTTCTGCCCAAAGGACCCGACGGCATCGCCATGACGGGGAAAGTGGCTTTTAATCGCCGGGGGATGTCGACCACTATTGCTCCCAAGAATATTTATGTGTCAGACGAGACGCGTACGCGAATTTATCGGGTGCGTATCCTGCCGCCGGGGGGCATCCTGGTCCATCACTGGGATGGCAATACTTGGAGATAGGTTGAAACATGGACATGCGAAGGTATTTTGCCAACCATTTCATGCGATCCGTTCAACACGGCTTTACTTTAGTGGAGCTGATGATTGGATTGACGGTGGCCATGGTGGTTTTGGGTGCTGCCTATTCAGTGTGTACGGTCTATCAGCGCCACCACCGCCGCCAACAAATCGCAATGTCGGTCCAACAGAATCTCACCGGGGCGCTGGTTGTGCTGGAGCAGCAAATCCGCATGGCAGGATACGATCCGCAAGAGAGCGGCAGCTTCGGTATCGTGGATGTACGGCGCTATGATCTGGTCGCATCCGGAGTTGTCAATTCCCAAGGTCAACCGGCTCTGTTTTTTACTTTCGATCGTAACGAAGATGGCATACTTGAAGGCGGAGCGCATGCAAGAAACGGTGAACATCCGAATTTTAGAATACAACGAACGCCGGCAAGCGGTGCGATCTATTTGAGCTATGATAACGGCAGCGGGCGAAGACCGATGGCCGGGCACATCCAGGCCATAGGGCTGGCCTTTGCGGTGGATGCGGATGGCAACGGTGAGCATGATACGTGGAACGGCGGCCCGCATTTAATCTGGGCGGTGGATGGCGACAACGACAACCAGCTCGATAGCCATATCGATGCCGATAACGATGGCCGTATTACGGCTCTGGATGACACCAACGGCGACGGCATCATCAATGCGGATGACGGTGCACCACTAAATCCCCTGATTCAACTGGATTGCATCAAGGCGGTGCGGGTATGGCTGCTGGCAGTGAGTGAACGGCCGGTCGACGGATATGTGGATGACCAGCACCATGCAGTTGGAGATCGTGTTTTGGCTCCAGTAGAAGATAGTCGTCTAAGGCGTATCGTGGAGACAATCATTGAATGTCGCAATTTGTAGCGATGGGACAGAAAGGGAGCAGATGCACAAGCCACAGCTTTGCCGGACGGGTGGTTTCAGTTTGGTGGAAGTGATGATTGCTACGCTGGTGTTGAGCATCGGAATTGTCGGGGTGGCATCCATGCAGTCCGCTAGTTTGGCATTAGGCGGTCAAGCGCGTCGAACCACATGGGATGCAGTTGCGATCGGCATGCGGATTGAGCAGATTTTGGCGATGCCCTATAACCACGACCTGCTTTTGGATACCGACAGTATTTACGGGCCGGAAAACCCGGACCATGGCCCTTTTGTCAATTCAACCCATGGTGGGACCATTGAATGGGAAGTATTTGATGACTTTCCTTCTGCTAACGCCAAGCGGGTTTCTGTCATGATCCGTAGGCCCGGACGGGGCGGTGTAATGCAGAGCATGCGCTATGAATACATTAAAGTAAAAGGACGATGACCCTAGTGCAAGTCGCCAAGCCTTAAAAGTAAAGAGGTGTTTTATGCGATTCATATCCTTGGGCCATCCATCAGGGTCCATCCTGTTGGTGGTTCTGCTCGTGATAGCATCCTTAACGCTTTTGGGCGTGCTGGCGATTAATACCACTGCAGTGGATATGGCCATTGCCCGCAATCACCGTGATCTGCGCGAAAGTTTTTATTTGGCCGAAGCTGCGGCCATGGAAGGCCTTCAGCGGATGCTCAATAGCCCGGCAGTTGATCTGGCAGAATGCCACTTCATTTGGCACCACAGCGCAACGGAAGTTGAACAGAGTCACCTCGATTTTCGCCGGCCTGGAAATTGGCACACTGATGACCCCCAGCACGCCAATGCCCTGCAGAGTCCCTTGGATGCCCATACTTTTTTGGCGGCCACGGAATCGCGCGTTGCCGGTGGCAGCTCTTTAATTGCGACCGACAGTCGGCTCTATGTCAATCGCCTGTATGGCCTCTGCACCAAGCACGATGCCGATAATGTGGTGCAGATTGGATATTACATGCGCTATTGATAGCCGTCGAAAAGGTGTCGCGCATTTTACACCACAATGGGATCTCTGATTGGAAAAGATGAGCAATTTTAAAACTCAAGCGAATCTGTTCTGTAGATTCATCAGGGACAGAATATTTACGCTTTTTTCAACCCCTCTGATTGTCGTCTGTATCGGCATGGGGACATCTCCCGGTGTATTTTCAGCCATTACCATCAGTGATACACCGCTGGAAACTTCAGTGCATAGCCCACCGGCAAACCTAATGATAGTATTGGATAACTCCGGCAGCATGGACTGGGAGTTCATGACCCCGGAACGCGAAGGTCTGTTTCAGGAACGCATGTATCTATTTCCAGAGACCGACTATCACCCCGCCCTTGACCATCGCTATGGGGCCGGTCACAGCCTTTCACCTTTGCAGCGCCGGTTGTGGCGCAGTCAATGGGCGGGATATAACCGGCTCTACTTCGATCCCTGTAAGCAATATCGACCGTGGCCGGCCACTGAACGCTACGCATTCGGCCCCGCGGATCTGAACCGGCCATGGTCGAATCCCATACGCACGGCCTCAGGTCATTCCCGGATCGATCTTAGCGCTCTTTTTTTTTCCATCCGATCCGGGATGGATACCATTCGCATATCCAATGCCCATTATTTTACGCATGGCGATACCAATCACAATGGGATTCGGGATTCAGGTGAAATCATTTATTTGGTGACCTGGGCGGATGATGACAATGACGGAGTTCTGGATATCGGCGGCCCTTCCGGAAGTGACCGACGTCGCTACTACCGATTTATGGATGATGGGGATGATCGGGTCGAAGACAATGAACTGGAACTGGTCGTCGATGATGCCGAAAAGCATATGCTGCGCCCGGCCAGGATCAATGCCGAGGATCGTTTCGCCGGGTTTCAGAGCGATATCGAAACATTGCAGAACTTTGCCAACTGGTGCAGCTATTATCGGCGCCGATTGCTGACCCTTAAAGCGGTGGTGGCGCATACCCTAGAGAAAATAAAACAGGTCAACGTCGGACTCTGTGCCGTCAATGGACGGCCTCGAATCGGGATGCGACCCGTTGGCGTCATAGCAGGCAAAAACCTCCAGGATGCCACACCCGCACTGCTGCGGGCTCTGTACAACATGCAAAGCGAAGGACTGACCCCCTTGCAAAGCGCCTTGGACAGGGTGGGGCGCTATTTTCACGGAGAGGGATCTGCCGGTTTTAGCGAGCCATTCAGTACAACATCTCCCGGAGGTGGGTGTCAACGGTATCTGGCCTTAGTGGTCAGCGATGGTTTCTGGAATGGCAGCTTTGCCAGGGTGGGCAATGCGGATGGCGCCATGGGCGCTCCCTATGCCGATGGATTTAGTGACACTTTAGCCGATGTGGCGGCATATTATTATGATCATGATCTCAGGCCGGATGTGGAGGATGCTGTGTTTGCCTCCGGATGCGACGATGTTTCGCATCAGCATTTGACGACCCTGGCCCTCTTTTTCGGGCTCAACGGCACCATCAATCGGTTCGATATAGACGGCAATGGTGTCTTTGATACGCCAGGCTATGCCGAAGACCCCTGTTTGAGCCGTACACGGACATTGCCCGGTTGGCCGCAACCCATAGGTGTGGTCGGACAAGAATCCTTAAGCCCGGTCCCGGCAGGTGCCGACACGGCGATGCTGATTGATGATTTTTGGCATGCCGCCATCAACGGCCATGGGACCTCATTCTCAATGGATCAAAGCTCGGCCCTGGTGGATTACATGCATGCCAGCGCTCCTCAGATTGCGGGTGAGGTCACCACGACCGCCCTGACCTTAAATCAGGAACAATTGAATGCTGCCACCATTCTCTACCGGACCACCTATGATCCGACGCAATGGAGTGGTGACGTGAGCGCCTGGAGTTTTCGCCCAGATGATAATGGCGCCTTTGGCTCAATTCTATGGCGGGCATCCGAACAATTTCAGCAATCCGGATTAACATGGGATGAGCGTCGTATTGTTACATACGCCGGTTCCCAAATACAGTCTCAGCATGGGATTCCCTTTCGATATGATCGCCTCTCCCCGGTGCAACAGCTTGCACTTGGGGACCAATTTGATGCGCGGCAAGACATGCAACAGGCGACCCAAGA
>JBNKKC010000005.1:0-11272 GCA_050291625.1 Desulfobacteraceae bacterium | reverse complement strand
TCAAAACAATTGGCGACGCAACTCACCTTATTGTCATCGCAGACCACATCTGTGCTTATAGAGCGTTTACACATTTGAAGATTTGCTGACTGCCGGGCAGCAAAGGAGGCGCATCTGCCCGGACGTCATTGGCATATCTTTGTTTCGTTTAAATATTTCTTCAAGATGTGATTTTCAAGGCCCTATAAAGACCCATAAAGTGCCCATGTATTATAGGCCCTAAAACTGCAACGATTGCAGATAGGATCTGAGATTGACTTTTTTGTTGCTGATCCCCATCTTCTTCCTAATCGCAAGTCTCTGATTTTTTACTGTTTTTTCAGATGTTCCGACCAGTTCCGCAATTTCTTTGGTGCTTTTGCCTTGCCTGACAAAGGCGGCGACTTTCATTTCGGCAGGGGTCAGTCCGAGCTGTGCGGTGGAAAGTGAATGCGCGAATCGAGACGAGATGGCATTCAGGGACATTTCAACAACATCCAGGAGTCTGCTGCGTTTGGCCGCTGAACCGGCGTTGCGGATCTGTTCGATATACGGCAATACCATCTCCTTGATATTCAACGTCAGGCTCTGTTCCAACTCCAATCGATCTTTGTCTCGTTTTTCCAACAAGGTGTTCAGGGTGGTGTTGAGCTGCTTTAACTTTTCATTTTTCTGCTGGAGGTTTTTTTCTTTTCTTTGAACCTCCATCAGTGCTTTCTGCTTTTCATCCACGTCAACCAGAATTCCATTGACATGGGTGGTTTCTCCTTTTTTATTTTGCACGGCAACGCCGATGGCGTGGATCCAGACATATTTTGTCGTCGTAGGGTTGTAGACGCGCGCAACGGCTTCAAACTTGCTGGTGATGAAAGCCATTTCATGGGCCTTCATCACCATGTCGCGCTCATCCGGGTGGATATTGTCGTAATAATCTTCGACGGCCCACTGCTCTGGTTTGCGCCCGAGAATCCGTTCAATGGACGGGCTGACCTGGACCTGCCGCAAATTGTATTTGGCCGATGGATCGATCACCAGGCGATAGACGGCAAAGCCAGAAGCGCTCTCCAGCATTGAATCCATATGGGCCCGGCTCTTAACCAGCTCCTGGTGCTTTAGGACGCGTTCGATCGCATTGCCCATGGATGCGGCAATGGTTTTCAGGTGCACCCGAACGGTCAATGGTATCGATTCGGTGATATTGGAACCAAGGCTCATGCATCCCAGCCGTTTATCATCGTTGAAAATGGATAGCGTGAGAAAGCCTCGGAACCGCTTCGCCATTGCCTTGCATATCTTCTGCGGACACCGGTTGCCGTTTAATGTGGGGGCATCGCCTGATTCGGAAAACGCGTCAAAGTAAATCACGCTGTTAAGCAAATCATCGTCAAGCCCGCGATGAGCGAAATGGATGACTTCATTTTTGATTCTATCGTAAAGAAAGATAACGCCGCTCTGCATGGCGGCCGTCTGCATGGCGATGTCCAGACAGAGCTGAATGCCCTCGTCGATATCGTTGGTGGTCGCCAACATCAAAGAGAGGCTTAGCTGAAGATGCAGAAGATCCTTCTCTTTGATGCAACTGACCGCTTCTTGCGAGTCCATCTTGGATAGATGAACGGGTCGTGAGATTTCGAGCATTCGAACACCAGTGCTGCATTTGATCAATCAAACGATCTGAAAATCTGCAATGGCAGATAATGTGTGGCCCACATTGGGAAGGAACCAGGGCCAGTGCTTGCCTACTAAATAGAGGAGATGCTGCACATTTTTGAAGGCGGGCTATATATAATACGGATAAAGCGGTAAGGCAATCATTTTATGTACCCGGTCAATCTATGGCTCACAGTTTTTTCAGCAACTGATTTGATGCGATCAGCAGGGGATCCCAGACACCGCCAAAGGGAGGTGCATAGGCCAGGTCGCATTGCGCGAACTGGGCCACGCTCATGGTGGCGTGCAGGGCCACTGCCGCGGCATTGATGCGGTGCGCCACGCTTTCGCGACCGACCATCTGGGCTCCCAGCAAGCGGCCGGTTTTCTGATCACCCACCAGGTGCACCTGAACCGGCGATCCGCCTTTATAATGGCCCGAGCGCGAGCTGGAGGTGATGGTAACCGTCTGCGGTATGAATCCGGCATCGACGGCTTCGGCGCTGTTCAGGCCGGTACGCGCCACCTGCATATCGAAGACTTTGAAGACGGCCGTTCCCGCCACCCCCGGCAAATCGACATCTTTGCCGCATAGATGATCCGCCACGGCCCAACCGGTGCGGTTGGCCCGCAAGGCCAGCGGGATCCACGTTTTTTGTTGGGTGACGACATGATAGGCGTCGGCGCAATCGCCGGCAGCGTATATCGCCGGGTCCGAGGTCCGCATCTGCCGGTCAACGGCGATGGCGCCCCTTGCGCCCAATTCGAGGCCGGCGGATTGCGCCAACTGGCTGCATGGCTTGACGCCGACGGCGGTTAGCACCATGTCCGCTTCGATACGATTGTCCTCTGTTGCGGCGCAAATACGCCCGTTTGACGGCTCGATGCCCCGCACCGATTCACCAAGCCGCAGGGTCACCCCATTGGCGTCCAGGGTCTGCTGAACCGTCTGGGCCAAAGGCCGATCCATCCAGGGCAGCAAATGCTTGTTGGGCTTGATCATCTGGACACCGCAGCCGCGTTGCCGCAAGGCTTCGCTCATCTCCAGGGCGATATAGCCCATGCCGATAATAAGAACCTCTTTGACGGGATGCGCCGCCAGATAATCCTTGATGGCCCTGCCCTGCTCCAGGCTTTTCAGGGCCATGACGCCGGGAAGCTCGAATCCGGGCAGGTCCGGCACGATGGGCGCCGCCCCGGTGGCGATCAGGAGGCGGTCATAGCGGACCGTTTCGGATTGGCCCTCACGTTCCACGGACACGGTCTTGGCGGCGGCATCGATGGCCGTGACGCGGCTCTTTGTCAGCAGGTTGATGCCTTGTTTTTCGCGAAACGCCTCCGCCGTCCGAACGATCAGGTCGTCCATGGGGCGGTTCGGGTCGGCGATATTGTACGGCATGTTGCAGGCGCTGTAAGAGACGTCCGCGGTCTGCTCCAACACCGTGACATCGAAGGACGGTTGGTTCCGTTTGGCCCGGCTGGCGGCGCTCATTCCGGCGGCGTCACCGCCAATGACAACAAAGTGCATGCGTGGTACTCCCTTGTTCGGTTCGCGATCATGTTCCGGTTGCAGGGTGCAATATAATTGATCTGGCAGCGGGATGCAATGGACAACGGGGGGCTGATTGTCTCACGCAAAGACGCTAAGGCGCTAAGAAGGGCAAAACAAATGGTCTCACGCAAAGACGCAAAGTCGCAAAGAATTTTCAAATCAAGATAGCCGTAAAACGGAAATTATGATCGAGACTGATTGTTGGGTTTCGTTCCTCAACCCAACCTACAACTGGTCATTGGCGTCAGTTGATCAATCAAATACTTCGGGCCAGATGGAACGAAAGATGTAATAGACAATGCCGTGGGCAACAATAATAAAACAAATTATTACGAATCTTTTGGCTTTTCGAATCTCTTTCTCAGAAAAATGACGAGTAACATCATCTGGGTTATCAATATCATCATAGTAATAGATCATCTTTCTTTTTTCTTTTATAAATTTTACGACCCGCCAACCCCAGACAAACGACAGCAGATGGCCAAGATATAGCGGTGAACTGAAAAAATCCGGCAAGTATTTTACAAACGGTGCAAGCCGCGTAAAATTGATCGTCTGAGACAAATCCGTCTCTACTTCATAACGCTTTATGATAAAGCGCTGTATTGACAAGCCCGTCCATAAACCGAATAAACCCCAAAAGCATCCACTCGTACATAAAATTCCAACAAGATGTTCTTCCAGTGTCATTTGACAGCCTCCAACAAGAACTTCTCTGGCGAGTGATAGATTTGGCCGTTGTTAAATTGGGGTTCATAATAATTATGAAGTCCGCCCCCAAGCCATTTGCTAAGTTCCATTCCACCAATTCCGACAATAGAGGCATAGATAAACACGGTTACGAATAGTACAAATGGCCCTATGCCCAATATAGATGTGGCAACCGAACCTGCTTTGAAGGAGAATTTTACCATGACCGGTTTACGGGAGGTAGTACACTTTTCATTCCAATTTTTAGTAAATTTTTGCATCCCCGGCGACAACGCCTTGGCATAGTTGACCGCTTCTTTAAAATATATCAGGCCAGATCCAATTGACTACATCCATGCCAATTACATGAGCAGTGATTATCACAAGGACAATTACAACTAATTTCACGAGGCGAATCTCTTTTTGTGAAAAATGTTGCAACACATCCCTTTGCGTATCAATATCATCGTAATATCGAATACGCTTTCTTGCTTTACCCTTTTGGACAACTTTCCATCCCCAACTAAATAAGATTAGATGGCAGGAATATACAGAAGACCTGAAAAAAGATGGTAGGTATTTCGTAAAAAGCAAATGTTCTTTAAAAAATTTGGTCTCACTAAGATTGGTCTCTTGTTCGTATCGTTTGATAATAAATCTTTGAACAGAAAAAACCAAATAGAGCCCAAACACAAGCCAGACACATGCACTAAAACTATATAAACTCTTAAAAAGTAGCATAAAAACCTTAAAAGCTCTCGATAAGTTGGTTAGGAGAATAAATTAATTTTCCGTTTCCGATGTGAGATCCGATATCGTAAATTCCGCCTCCCAATTCCTTAAACTTGTTCGAGAAATATATCCCCGATGCCGATGCAAATATAAAGACTAAAATGAACATTCCCATAGGCCCGATGCACAAGCCAAACATTGTTGCAACACCCGCTGCGCCTAAAATCGCTATATTTGTTCCAACCAATGTTCCTATGGCCCCCCCTGCAATTCCAAAGCCTTCCTCAAACAACGTTCTCACTTTTATCTCCGGCGGTGCCGTGGCAACATTGATCAAGCCCAGCGTTGCAGGAATATACCACGTGCCCCACCGGCCGAGGCGACTAAGAAACCTGACCCGTCCGTTGAGCTGTTTGGCCACCGTATTGACATATTTGGTCGAGTAGTTCCATTTTTTCAAGGGCAAAGCGAATTGTTTGCGAAAGTGCCGGGCGGCGGAAATATAGGAGCGGGTTTTGGTGGGAGTCAGGGCAACGCCGCCGGGCAGCAGAATATGCTTTGGAAGCTTTTGAAAATGGCGCATTAACTCGGCGTACTTGGGATGACCCCTGAAAAAGGCCCCCATGCGGGCGATGTGCTTTGTACTGCTGGAGTGTACGATTTTTGGTCCAAGCTTTTCCAGTGCCTCGGTGTACAGCTCGCGGAACAAGGCATTGACGTTGGCAAGGGCCATGGTGCCGGAAGCAGCGTAGCCCGAAGCACCGGCTCCGAGCACATTGACCACGTCATCCGGCCCCACGGACGCGCCCCATGCTTTGAGCTGCTCGACTGCCCGGGCCGCGGTGGTGGTCGGCTCGGGGCCGACCTGTATGAACATGTCGCGCACATCGTCCTGCATCCAGTCCAAGTAGCGTTTGAGCGGGCTTTGTTGAAGCTGCCAATGGCAGATCTCCAGTTCGCTCTGCTTGGCCGGGGTGATGTTGAGCACCATTTTGGCCGGCAGTCGGCCGTTGCCCAGGTGGTTTTCGAGAAACGGGTTGTTGTGGATCAAAAGCGCCCGTTTGTTGGCGGCCCGCATGGTGCGGAAGGGGCCGCTGGAAAACATATGTTGGGCCACTTTGTCGATGGTGTCACCCGGATGAACGAAATAGATCAGGGTGGCCCCGTGCCAGGGTTGGGTCAGTGCCTTGGGAATCCGGCTGAAGGCGTTTTGCCAGATCCGGGGTCTTGGAATGGTTTCATGTAGCGTATCCGGAACCAGGATGCTGTCGCCCGCATATATCCGGTTCAGGTTGCTGATATGGGGGTTCAGCTTGACCATCCGGTGTTGCCAGGCGTGGATCTCGTAGTCCTGGAGCCCCCGCTTTTCTTTGAGTATTTTGGTGAGGGTGTCGCCGTGCCGAACGAAGACTGCTTCCGCCATAATCGGACCTCCTTTTCATCCATCACACTTTGCAGTTTCGTTGCAGGTCCCAACCGGCGGCCACATTGCCGGCGGCGATGCCGCCCCGGCGGTTTTGCTGGGTGTACTTCCACTCGATTTTGCCGTAATTGAGGGTGACCGTTTCGCTGGGAAAATCGCCGCCGGCCGACAGAGCCAGGGAACTGATGAAGCTGTTGGTCAGCTTGATTTCCATGAATTTGATCTTTTCGGCGCCGGACCGGCACAGCTCGATGGCGATGGTATTGAAATGGGTGCCGTCGGCGCAGGCCAGGGCCAGTTTGGGGCTGCTTTTATCCAGCAGTTTGGTGAAGCTTAGATCGGAAAAGTCGGCGCGTTCGGCGCCGGCGCCGCCGGCGGAGCTTGCGGTAGTGGAAATGGTTTGATGGATCTCCATGTCGCAGTTTGTCATCTCGATCCAGCCGCTGTGCTTGCTGTCGCTGCTTTCGCCTTCGATTCCATCTAGTTTAATAAAACCGTCAAATGCCATAGATTCTCTCCTTTGGGTTGGTTGGAGCGGATCTTGGGTTTTTGTCACATACCGGCCGCAATGAAATCCAAGCTCAAAAGAATCTTTTGGCCCAAACTCGGCGTTGGCCCCTTCTTTCAAGTCCTCGACATACTCAAGTATGCCTGTCAAAGATCCCGTGTCTGTTTGCGGGGCGGGCTGAAACTCGGGTCCGCCTTCTTGTCCCGTCTGGTTTCAAACGGGGGATTTTGAACCAAAATCTTTATTTTAAGATGGCTTGTAGTGCGATGCTGCGAACGTTCCGCAACATCGTGGAGCAATAGAGCCCGAGCAAGGCTGTGCGCCTCTCGTGTCATGCGATCAAGTTGTTGTTGTGCTGTGGTGCTATAATCGGACCTTCAGATATGAAACTGCTGAACACGATGTGCCGGAGTATGAGACACTTCCGACCGGAATTGAGGCGATGTTTAACATATTGAAAAGGTTGATTCAATCGCTAATTCTGATATTGCCGGAAAAAATGATGAAACTGGACTCCGGCTTGCCAGACTGTGTCATAATTGAGAAGAGGAAGATCTACCTGATCTTAAAAAGAAATTGACAGGATAAACCAATATTGCAGATCTACTTGTATTGCGCTTTTCCTGTATTCCTCAAGGCTCTTCTTAGCGTCTTTGTGTCTTTGCGTGAGACCATTCAACACCAACGATCACCACGCCATGCCAAGCTTCCGCATTTCGGCTCTTCCTATTCTCCCCTCTTCCCACCCTACATCACCATTTTCAATGCAAATAGGGTATGGTATTAGTTAAAATTTGGGTCTGCTGCATGGGCTGATTCGGCAGGGCCTAAGTATCGATCCGGTTTTGGAAATCAGCTAGCGCAGGACAAATTGTGGCGTCAATAAACGAACAACTGGCATCCATCGGTAAAAAAATTCCCCTGGCACTCACGGATGACGGCGTATGGGCCCGACGTGAAATCAGCACGATCCGGCGCTTGGCTGACAAAGGCGCGGCGCCTGAGAAGCTGAGCGCGCGGTGTATCCGACTGGCCAAGCGCATCGACGAGTCCGTTAAGATCTGCACGAAGCGGCGGCGGCAGCGGCCGGTGCTGAATTTTGACGTCAAGCTGCCCATTACGGCAAAGAAAGATCGGATTCTCGAAGCGCTGGACAAGCACCAGGTGCTCATCGTCGCAGGCGAGACCGGCTCTGGCAAAACCACGCAGCTGCCCAAGATGTGCCTGGCCGCGGGCCGGGGCGTTTTCGGAATGATCGGCCTGACGCAGCCCAGACGCATCGCGGCCATGACCATCAGCCGGCGGATCGCCGAGGAACTGGACGAATCCGTCGGGCAGACCGTGGGATACAAAATCCGCTTCAACGAAATGTTCTCTGCCGCAACGCGCATCAAGGTGATGACCGACGGCATCCTGCTGGCCGAGGCGCATCACCACCGCAGCCTGTATCCATATGATACGCTGATTATCGACGAGGCGCATGAGCGCAGCTTGAATATCGATTTCAGTCTCGGCATCATCCAAAAACTGCTCCGCCGCAGGCCCGATTTGAAGCTGATCATCACGTCCGCCACCATCGATACGGAAAAATTCTCGCGTGCGTTCAACGACGCACCGGTGATCGAGGTCTCAGGGCGCATGTACCCGGTTCAAACCCTCTACCTCACGTACGGCGAAGGCGATGCATCCCACATCGAGCAGGCTGTTGCTGCTGTGGATCAGCTGGCCGCGAAAAAAAAACGCGGCGACATCCTGATCTTCATGCCCACCGAGCAGGACATTCGGGATACCTGCAGTCTGATCGAAGGCCGCCGAATGGAGCAGACGCTGGTTATCCCCTTGTTTGCCCGTCTGTCCGAGCGCGACCAGCAGCGGGTGTTTCGATCGACTCGCCGGCGGAAAATTATCGTGGCCACCAACGTGGCGGAAACGTCATTGACCATTCCCGGAATTCAATATGTGATCGACAGCGGTCTGGCCCGGATTTCCCAGTATGCGCCCCGCTCGCGGTCGACCACCCTGCCGGTGGTCCCGATATCCCAGAGCAGCGCAGACCAGCGCCAGGGGCGCTGCGGCCGCGTGGCCAACGGAATCTGCATCCGGCTTTACGACCAGGCTGATTATGATCAACGCCCGCGGTTTGCGCTGCCGGAAATCCAGCGCGCCAATCTGGCCGACGTCATCCTGCGCATGATCGCACTGGATATCGGCGACATCGAGGATTTCCCCTTCATCGATCCACCGGCTCCCAAAAGTATTCAAGACGGCTATGCGCTCTTGCTGGAACTGGGCGCCATTGCACCTGGCCGCAAGGCCGCCTGCCGCTATGTGCTGACGGAAAAAGGGAAATTGATGGCGAAGCTGCCTCTGGATCCGCGACTGTCGTGTATGCTTTATGAGGCGCACCGTCGCGGCTGTTTAAATGAAGTGGCCATCGTTGCCGCAGCCCTGAGCATTCAAGACCCCCGTGAGCGGCCCGCCGAAAAACAGGACGAGGCCGACCAGCGGCAGGCTGTCTTTGTGGATAAGCTTTCCGATTTTATTACCTTGATTAATATTTGGCTGGTCTACAGCCACATCGTAAAAAAGCGGGACAGCTGGTCCCAGGTCAAAAAATTTTGCCGGGATCATTTTCTCTCCTTCAATCGCATGCGCGAATGGCGCGACATCTACCAACAGATATTATCCGTGCTGGCCGAGCACAGGATGCGCCCCCATCAACCCCACGAGCTTGTCCTGCCTGACAGCAGCCTGGACAACAGCTGGTACCGAAATGTTCACCAGTCCCTTCTCAGCGGTTTTCTATCCAATATCGCATTTAAAAAAGAGAAGCAGATCTATGATGCCTGCCACAACCGCACGGTGATGCTGTTTCCCGGTTCGGGGCTGTTCAACAACCCGCCAGCGTGGGTTGTCGCAGCAGAGATGGTCAAGACCTCCAGATTATTTGCCAGGTGTGCCGCCGCCATCGATCCTTCCTGGATCGAAGCCGTAGCCGAGCCCCAATGCCGCTACAGCTATCACGATCCACATTGGGACAAAAGCCGGGGCAAGGTCATGGCCGTCGAACAGGTCAGTTTGTTTGGGATCATCATCGATCGACGGCCGAAACCGTTTGGGCCGATCGATCCTGAAAAAAGCAGCAGCCTGTTTATCGATCAGGCCCTGGTCGAAGGCAATGTCCGCAAACCCGAAGGGTTTATGATCCATAACCAGGCATTGGTGGACCGGATTATGGATATGGAAAATCGATTGCGGCGCAAGGATATTCTGGTTGAAAAGCACAAACGCCACCAATTTTATCAAGACCGTATCGACGGCGTATACGATTGGCCCTCCTTGAAAAAGCGCATCCGGCAGGCCGGCGGCGACGGTTTCCTGCGGATGCGCAAGAGCGACCTGATGAACTATCAGCCGGATGACGATGCACTGTCTCAATTTCCGCACCACATCGAGATCAACCGGCAAACATTCACGTGCAGCTATGAATTTAATCCCGGCCATGAAAACGACGGCGTCACGATCACCATACCGGCTTCGGCCACGCGAGGGCTGTCCCGCCAAAACATGGAGTGGCCGGTTCCCGGTCTGCTGGTCGAGAAAATTGCAGCCCTGATTAAGGCATTGCCCAAAAACCTGCGCAAGCAACTGGTACCGGTGGCTTCGACGGCCGAGTATATCGCCAGGGAGATGCCCATCGATCACGGCACACACCTGGCCACCGCCTTGAGCCGATTTATCCATAAACACTACGCCATCGAGATACCGGCCGCCGCATGGGATGATACCGCATTGCCCGATTATCTTCGCACGCGCATCTGCATCACCGACAAGCAGGGCAATCCGGTCCGCCACAGCCGCGATCCGGCAATTCTGGATTCTATCGGCAGCGAAGACGGGCTGCCCAAAGATCTGAAAGCCGCCCAGCAGGACTGGGAAAAACCGGATATCGCCCGATGGGACTTCGGCGATTTACCCGAAACCATCCAACTCACAGGCGCCGGCGGCACGCAATGGACGGCCTTTCCGGCATTGGAAGAACGCGTTGGTTCCATCGCGCTGGCGGCCTTTGCCTCTCGTGACCAAGCGCTGCGCTCGCACCCCCAGGGTGTCAAGGCGCTGTTGCTGCAAAAATTGGGATCCGAGGTCAAGTTTTTAAGAAGAAATCTCAAACTGCCCGAAAAATACGAGAACATGTGCCACTATTTCGGCGGGTCGCCCCAAGTCGTGGAGAATATGGTTCAGCGCGTTTTAAATGATTTGCTGGCCAAACAGGTTCGGTCGGCGGCTGGGTTCCATGCGTTGCAGGAAAAGATGATGCATGAAGGTCTTGCCGGTCACGGACAGCAAACACGGCAAGCGGTGATGGATGTGTTGTCCGCTTATGCAAACCTGAGGATACAACTGCATAAACTGGAGCAGGCCAACGTGAAAAACCGGCCGGTGCTGGCATTTCTGCTGGAGCTGCGCGACATGCTGGGCCAACTGGTTCCCAAGAATTTTATCCAGCTTTATGACAACCAGCGGCTGAAACGCCTGATACGCTATATGCAGGCCATGGGATTGCGGGCGGCCAGGGGCATCGTCGATCTGGAAAAAGACCGCATCAAAGCGGCAACCGTGGCGCCGTTTGAACAGCGCATGCAAATGCTGCTGGCCTCCCTTGGGCCCAGCACCAGCGACCAAAGACGCCGGGCCATAGAAGCATTCTATTGGATGCTGGAAGAGTATAAGATCT
>JBNKKC010000004.1:0-38735 GCA_050291625.1 Desulfobacteraceae bacterium | reverse complement strand
GTTTCGTCTGTCAGGTTGGCGTAAAGATGGTCCAGGTCGAGGTTGCCGTAGCCATCCACCGGAACGAATGTCACGCGGTAGCCGTTTCGATCCAGGTATTCACAGAGGTTCTTAACGGCAGGGTGTTCGACCTTGGAAGTGATGATGTGGCGTTTGTCGGGGTTGCTGCGCAGTGCGGCCCAAATGGCCGTGCTGTCGCTCTCGGTGCCGCAGGAAGTGTAGACGATTTCTTCAGGCTGGGCGTCCAGAAGATCCGCCAGTTTCAGGCGCGCCTCTTTTATTTTCATGCCCACGTTACCGCCGAAGGTGTGCATGCTGGACGGGTTGCCGTAATACTGTCCAAAATAGGGGAGCATCTCCTCGATGACTTCGGGGGCGACCTGTGTCGTCGCGTTGTTGTCCATATAAATTGGTTTCATGCCGACACCTCCTCAACAACCAGGGTGTCGACCACCAGCTCTTTGAGCTTGGATTCCACATAATCTTTCAGCGTGATCTGGGACATGGCGCAGGTGGCGCAGGTCCCGGTCAGCTTGACCATCACGCGGTCTCCGTCGACATCGATCAGCTGGATATCACCGCCATCCTGTTTCAGGGCGGGTTTGATTTCGCGCTCAAGGGTCTCTTCGATCAGCTTGATTTTCTGGATATTCGTCAGCGGCTTGGACTTGGGCGCCTTTTCAACCTTTTCACCTCTGGCTTTGGCAATGATCTCGATGATTTTTTCATGACAATTGCCGCATCCGCCGCCGGCTTTGATATAGTTGGTGATCTCTTCGACCGTTTTGAGGGTGTGCTCCTTGATGGCCCGTTCGATCTGGACATCGGTGACGCCGAAGCATTCGCATACCAGATTGCCCTCCGGTTTTTTCTCCGGCTCGCCAAGGTAACAGGCAATGGCCTTTTCCAGCGCTTCCTGTCCCATCACAGAGCAATGCATTTTCTCTTTGGGCAGACCGCCCAGAAATTCCGCGATGTGGTCATTGGTAATCATCTGAGCCTCTTCCACGGTCTTTCCGATGACCATTTCGGTCAGGGCGGATGACGATGCTATGGCGCTGGCACAACCGAAGGTTTGAAACTTGGCGTCGACGATGCGGTTATCGTCATCGACCTTGATCATCAGCTTCAGCGCATCTCCACAGGCCAAAGAGCCCACCTCGCCGACACCATCCGGATTTTCAATTTCGCCGACATTGCGTGGATTGATAAAATGCTCGCGAACCTTGTCAGTGTATTCCCACATAGCTTCCTCCCGGTTCATTTCCTGGCATTGGGATGAAAAAATCGTTCTTTTCTCATGTCGTCAATTCTGCAAGTGATAATAATAACCATGATTTTCCAGAAAGAAAGTGGCTCTAGGCATTATCCTGGCGTCTATATCACCAGATCCTCGATGCTGCCAGATATTCTCTATCTGACCGGTCAACGATTTGACGATGCGGGGTGTTTCGCCTTTGACCTTGAAGCTGTGATGAATTCGATATAACGTATAGACAGGAGCGCACTTCCAGTCCTGAGGCTGCTGGGTCTGTTTATGGTTCCATGGGCTGAACACCGTTCATTCCGAACCAGATGCGATACTCACTGGACCCATATTGATGGAGCGGGGCCCCACCCCGTTGAAAAACCCTACAACCTTTCATGCCGCATCGCTTAGGAGGTGATTCCATGGAGACACGCAACGCCGTTTTTGCAGGCAGCTGGTATCCCGATTCGGCAGCCGGCTGTGAACGGGAAATCGAGGCTTTCCTGCGTGAGGGGCTCGATCCGCGGGAAACGTCCGGCCGATGGCTGGGCGGGATTGTACCGCATGCCGGCTGGTTTTACAGCGGGCGGATCGCATGCAATGTGATCAATTGGCTCAAAGATGATAAAGCACCGGATGTGGTCGTGCTGTTCGGCATGCACCTGCATCCCGGTTCATCCAATTATATCATGCCGCATGGTGCCTGGCAGACCCCTTTTGGGGATCTGCCGGTGGCGGAAGCCCTGGCCGAACACCTGATGCAGCGTCACTCTTTTGTCGAAGAGACGCCCCGACGTTTCAATCAGGACAACACCATTGAAGTGCAACTGCCGTTTGTCAAATACTTGCTCGATCCGGGTGCGATTCTGGCGTTGGGTGTGCCGCCGGTGCGGCGATCGCTTGACATCGGCCGAACGGTAGCGGATTGGGCCCGGCGGCAGGGATGCACCCTCAAAGTCATCGGTTCGACGGATTTAACTCACTATGGCGCCAATTATGGCTTCAGGCCCCACGGCAGCGGCGAGCGGGCCGTGCAATGGGTTAAGCAAACCAACGATCAAGGTGTCATTGACGCCATGCTGAAACTGGAGCCGGACAAAGTGATCCAGCAAGGATTGGAAAATCAAAACGCCTGTTGCTCGGGAGCGGCGGCCACGGCGTTGGCGTCGGCCGTGCATATGGGTGCGAACAGGGCCCGTCAGGTGGCCTATGCCACCAGCTATGACAAGAGTCCCGGTGACAGTTTTGTCGGTTATGTGGGGGTTGTGTTCGGCAGATAAGATTAAGAGGCGATTCGATCTCGTTCCAGCCTATTTGACCTATTAAACCGGTCACTCATTGCCATTGCCCAAATCGGATTTAACTTTCGGTTGGGGTTGGCCGATATTATGCATACAACCCTTCTCAAGGGAACAGCGTCGGAGATGATCCGGCGAGTGAGTGGCTGGTTATCGAATAACCATTAAATTGCAATATCTTATTTCCTGTTGAGATATTCTGACCGGGTTCAGGCCCACCAATCGATTGGCAAGGTGTCACAAAAATGGCGTTGTTAAAATACTTAAAGCGACTTATCGACAAGAAGCGTGAGCCGAAAAACCAACTCACATACGTGCATGATGTGCCGTATGAGCCCGAGGCGGTTGATGTTGCCGCGGATGTTCCAAATGCTGTGAGGAATTACGAAAACGAGATCGATTTGTCCCATCAGCGCGATCTTGAGGACTATGCCCAGGAACTGACCATTTCCGAAGAGGCCATCGAACAATGGATATCCGCCGGCCTCCTGATGCCGGGAGAGCTGGAAGTGGCCGAAAAAATAGTAAAAATTATGCGAAGGCAGAAAAAGGTCGATCTCCGTTAAGGGCAGCCTTAGATAATTTGCTAAAGATCATTAATATCTGACCGATAATAATAGCGGGACTTCGCGGGGGAGTCCCTCGGATATATAAGCAATTATATATCTTCCTTTAGCCGGCGGGGCGGCTGTTTCAGCCGCCCCGTTTTCTTTTTCGACACTTCCGTTTCATGGATTCTCCGACGGTACAGCACTGTCGACGGGGTTTTTTCCCCCAGGCTGCCCCACCAGGCGGCACGCGAGGGTTTCACCGGATTCGGTTTGCATGAAATCGACGATCTGATGGGCCAGCGAGTGGCCCGTGTAGGCCTCTTCGTCAACGATAATTGTCGCTCCGGCGCTTTTTATCGTCTCTATATGGCGATGATATCGACAGCGGGCCGCTATCGGCAGCTGCGGTCTCGCCCCTCTCATATGGGCGATAATCTGTGTCGCCGTCGCCGGGTCAGGCACTGTAACGACCGCCAGACATACATCCTTGAATCCGGCGTGCAGCAGTACATCCTCGCTTGCGGCGTCTCCCAGATGGACGGCGACCCCCAGCGCATCGGCCTTGTGTCGGCTTTTCGGGTTTGTATCGATGACCACAGGCGTCACCCGTCGTTCCCTTAAATGGCGCACCACTTCCTGACCGGACGGCCCGAGCCCGACCACCAGGACCGTATTGGCGGGTTCCGCCTTTTCAGAGTCTATCACCAGGGACGCGGCTGATCCGCGTCCCATTATCCGTCGCAACAGGGCGTCTGTCATGGGCAGCGCATGGGATACCATGTAGGGCGCGGAAAACATCAGGAGGATGATGACCGAGACAATCATGTCAAAGCGTTCGTCGGCCAAAATGCCGCTGTTGCGGGCAGTAGCCGCTATCACGAAAGAGAATTCCCCCACCTGTGCCAGACTGATTCCGGTGGCCAGCGAATGCCGGTCATTCAGGCCGAACAATCGGCCGGTTCCATAAACGATAGCGGTCTTCAGAAGAAAGATGCCTGCCGCCAGACCGAGCACCCAATGGATATGAACGAGAAACCACATGGGCTTGGCCAGCATTCCCACCGACGCAAAGAAAAGCGTTACCATGATGGTTCGGGCGACACCGATGTCGGATCGGATTTGCGTGGCGAACGGGGACTCGCCCAACATCAACCCGGCCGCGAAGGCCCCCAAAGCCGGTGAAATGCCCATGGCATGCGCGCCCCAAGAGGCGCCCAGTCCGGTTGCGACGGCCATCAATACGGTAAGTTCCCTGTTTGCGAAAACACCCCGGCCCGAAAGGAGCCGCGGCACACCGATGTAGACCACCAGATAGAGCACAACACCCAGCCCTCCGGCCAGCGCCAATACTTTCAGGATATGCAGGCCGATACTGGTTTGGGCCGCATTCGGAGACAGAAACGACACCAGTAAAACCAGCGGTACGATGGCCATGTCCTGAAGCAGCAAAATGGCCAGGCAGGATCGGCCCCGCACCGAATCGATCTCGCTGCGATCGACCAATACACGCATGACAACGGCGGTGGAACTCAGCGATACGATGGCGCCGATGGTGAGAGCCTGGTATAAGGGGAAAAAAGCGATTAAAAGCAGACAGACGCACCCTATCGTTGCGGTCACTTGAAGCGTGCCCCCGCCAAAGGCGAGCAAACCCATCTGTTTCAAGCGCTTGAATGAAAATTCCAGGCCTATGGAGAACAGCAGCAGCGATACGCCCAGTTCCGCCGACTGGTTCACCGCATCGGCATTAAAGAGCAATGGGCCGATGATGGTGCCCGCCATCAGGTAACCCACGATGGGATTCTGCTTCAACCGCTGTGCCAGGGCGCCCAGGAGGAACGCTCCGCCGAGAAGCATTACCAATTCCATAAGGAAGTACCAAAGGTCCATGCCGGCTCCTACCGATTCCCAGGATTATTGGGTGTGGAATTCAACGGCCTAATTACGGCCGGCGGCGTTGGGAACCAGCCGCCGGAGTGTTCAGTGTCAAGTTTTAAGTGTTAAGGGAAGGAATGTGATCTATAACTTAACACTTAACACTATATCTTCATTTGATCGCAGCAGTTAGGTGGTCGTACCTATTTCTTCTTTTTCGATTTGACAATTTTAGCCCAAGTATCCCTCAGCGTTACAGTGCGGTTGAAGACCGGATGATCGGTGCTGCTCTCTTTGGCATCCGCACAGAAGTATCCCAGGCGCTCGAATTGAAAAAACTGCCCGGGCTTTGCATCGGCCAGGCTTGGTTCGAGTTTGCATGCGGTCAGGATCTCCAGAGAGTCGGGATTGACAAAGTCCTTGAACGTTTTCCCATCCGTTTTTTCATCCGGGTTTTCCTTGGTAAAGAGCCGATCGTAGAGCCGGACGTCGGCCTCGACGGCATGCCCGGCCGATACCCAGTGCAGGGTTGCCTTGACTTTGCGGCCGTCCGGCGCATTGCCGCCCTTGGTGGCCGGATCGTAGGTGCACCGCAGTTCGGCAATCTCGCCCGTGTCGGGATCTTTGACGATCTTATGGCAGGTGATGAAGTAGGCATAGCGCAGGCGCACTTCCCGGCCGGGTCCGAGGCGGAAGAATTTCTTGGGAGGATCTTCCATGAAATCGTCCTGTTCGATGTACAGGACCCTGGAAAACGGGACGCTGCGCATGCCCATGGAAGCGTCTTCGGGATTGTTGACGGCATCCAGCATCTCGGTCTGCCCTTCCGGGTAGTTGTCGATGACGATTTTCAACGGGCGGAGCACGCCCATCACTCTCGGGGCGCGCCGGTTCAAATCTTCCCGGATGCTGTATTCCAGCAGGGCGATGTCAACCGTGCTGTTCGCCTTGGCCACCCCGATGCGCTCGCAGAAATTGCGGATGGCTTCGGACGTATAGCCGCGGCGGCGATAGCCCGACAAGGTGGGCATGCGCGGGTCGTCCCATCCGTCGACATAACCCTCTTCCACCAATTGAATCAGCTTGCGCTTGCTCAATACGGTAAAACTAAGGTTCAGGCGGGCGAATTCGTATTGGTGCGGACGACACGGGGTTTCAAGCTGATCCAGCACCCAGTCGTACAACGCCCGGTTGTTTTCAAACTCCAGCGTGCAGATGGAATGGGTGATGCACTCCAGTGCGTCCGAAAGGCAATGAGTAAAGTCATACATGGGGTAGATGCACCACGCGTCCCCGGTGCGATGGTGATGCGCCTTGCGGATGCGGTACAGCGTCGGGTCGCGCATGAGCAGGTTGGGATGGGCCATATCGATTTTAGCCCGCAACACATGAGCGCCGTCATCGAACTCTCCGCCGCGCATGCGTTCAAACAGCTCGAGGTTCTCTTCCTTGCTGCGGCTGCGGTAGGGGCTTTCCGTTCCGGGTTCGGTCAGCGTGCCGCGGTGCCGGCGAATCTCGTCCGCGCTCAGGCTGTCGACATAAGCCTTTCCGTCTCTGATCAATTGGACCGCAAAATCGTAGAGCTGCTCAAAATAGTCCGAGGCATAGAACTCCCGGTCCCGCCAGTCGAACCCCAGCCAGCGCACATCCGTTTTGATCGATTCCACATACTCCACCTCTTCTTTGGTGGGGTTGGTGTCGTCGAATCTCAGGTTGCAGGTGCCATTGTACTCGCCTGCCAGGCCGAAATTGAGGCAGATCGATTTGGCGTGACCGATGTGCAGGTAGCCGTTGGGTTCCGGCGGAAAACGGGTGGCCACCTTGCCGTCGTGCTTGTTCGTTTTCAGATCGTCCTCGATGATGGTTTTGATGAAATTGGATGGTTTGTGCAGATCGTTTTCTGCCATGGGCGTATTCCCTCTTTTGAAGTGTTCGATACTGGCTTCACAAGTACTGCAATGACCCTTCGGGTGTCAAATATAGAAATACGGCTATCCGGATTAGTTGGTTCAAGGTCTGTGTGAGTGCCGGTTGTCTGGCATGAGACAGGACGCCGCTGGATGGTGGCTTTGTCTGAGCACGTCGCCTCCGGGCTGGTTATTTCAGCACCTTATCAACGGGGGATGCTTGCCCCCTCCGGTGTTCGCCGAGGTGAAAGGCTTTTTTAGCTTTAGTTGTTGAGCAGCACATAAAGTTTTCGTCTATCATAATCCGTGCTAGGCGGTGACACGGTCTCCCCCATTGATAAGGTGCTGAAATAACGAATCCCTGCGGCTCAATGTGCACAGTCAAAGCCTCCATCCAGCGGCTTGTGCTATTGAGACTATCGTATGCAATAGCAATTTGAAGAAGAGCATAAATGAAAAACAGGAGCTGCTCGGGTTTTTATATTTAATTTCGTAACTAGCGGCAAAATCGCAGCATCAAAAAAAAGGGCTGCACTGAAACGTGCAACCCTTGATATGACGTGGCTGAGGGACCAGGATTCGAACCTGGGCTGACGGAGTCAGAGTCCGTAGTCCTACCACTAGACGATCCCCCAGTATTGACGGACGTCGAAAACCATAGTGAAGTTCATGAATGGAGTCAAGTGCATTTTTTTATTATCAAAAAAGTGGGTGCTTGATATTTGACCCACTACGCCGAGGCCGCCATTCGCTTTTCGATAAATTCAATGGCCTTTTCCAGCCGCGGCAGCACGCGCTGCCTGCCCAGCACCTCGATCACTTCGAAGATGCCCGGGCTGACGCTGGTGCCGGTCAGCGCCACGCGAACGGGCTGTGCAATTTTCCCCAGCTTGATCTCATAAGCCGCCAGCAGCTCTTGAAAAACCGATTCGAGGGATGGCTCGGAAAAGTCGTCCAGCGCCTCCAATCTCGATACCAGCTCCTTGAGGGGCTCAAAGATGTTGCCTTTCAAAAACTTTTTAGCGGCCTTCTCATCGAATTCGATGGTGTCCCGGTAATAAAAATGGGCCTGGTCGGCCATCTCCTGCAGTGTCTTGCTGCGCGGCTGCAGCGCCGGGATGATGCGGTGCAGGTAGTCGTCGTCTGCGGCGTCCCAGCCGGCGGTCTGCAGAAAGGGCCGCAGTTGAGGCCCCAAAACGTCCGGCGATGCGGCCTGGATATGGTCTGCGTTGAGCGCCTGCAGCTTGACCGGATCGAAGATGCCGGCGGATTTGCCGATGCGATCCAGAGAGAATTTTTCGATGAGTTCCGATCGAGTGAAGAACTCCTGATCGCCGAACGACCATCCCAGGCGAGCCAGGAAATTGACAAATGCATCGGGCAGCAGCCCTTCATCGCGATAGGCGGTCACTGAGGTGGCGCCATGGCGTTTGCTCAAACGGGTGCGGTCGGAACCCAACACCATTGGCACGTGGGCAAATACCGGCAGCACAGCCCCGAAAGCCTCATAGAGCTGGATCTGCTTGGGAGTGTTCATTACGTGGTCGTCACCACGAATGATGGTTGTGATGGCCATGGTCAAATCATCCACTACAACCGCCAGGTTGTAGGTAGGGGTACCGTCGCTGCGCTGGATCACAAAGTCGTCCAGTTCCTCGTTGGCAAACACGATTCTGCCCTTGACGGCATCGTCGATCACTGTCCGGCCGGACGAGGGTGCTTTAAAACGCACCACCGCTCCCGGTTGGGCGGTGATGTTTTTTGAGCGGCAGGTTCCGTCGTAACGCGGTTTTGTGCCGGCGGCGCGTGCTTTTTCCCGCATCGTTTCGATCTGATCCGGGGTGCAGGTGCAATAATAGGCGTGACCGGTTGCGATCAAGCGCTCGACGTGCTCTTTGTAAACATCCGAGCGCCGACTCTGATAGTGTGGCCCCTCGTCCCAGTCGATCTGAAGCCAATCCAGGGCATCGAAGATGGCCTGTACCGATTCAGCGGTTGAACGCTGACGGTCCGTATCCTCGATCCGCAGGACGAATTGTCCTCCGGTATGGCGGGCGTAAAGCCAGTTGAACAAGGCCGTTCGGGCTCCGCCGACATGTAAATAGCCGGTCGGACTCGGCGCAAAGCGTGTTCTGATGGTCTGCATGGAACGTATCCTGTTGTTTGAATGGTGGTTCGCCTCTTCGCGACGGCGTGTGCGTACCCTCTATCATTTACTCATGAAATGATCGATTAGCAAAGCGAAACTAGTCAAAGGGGCGCATGCCCTCTTTCCGCCGCAGAGACGCATTTATTCGCTGTTTGCATAATAATGGGTGCCGGGATCGCCGCATCGTCTGGGCAGATCTTGGGCTTTCCTAAATTATCTTTATGTATATTAGATACCTACCTCAATATAAGGTTATTATCCAAAAGCGCTATTCAATAGCATATTCCCCGATTCCGGACAAGCCCCGTGCATGCAGTACAAAGATAAAAGCCTTGACAATTGGTCTGAATTTAATTACTAATTGCCTCGTCCTGTTAACAGGTAGCTAAAGTTGATAAAAACATAATGAATACAGTTAGTTAGGAGATTGCTCATGGCGGTACCAAAGCATAAAACATCCAAATCCAAACGGGATAAGCGACGGACCCACAAGAAAATTGACGGGCCGAACCTGTCCTCATGTCCGGAATGCGGTGAAGCCGTACAACCGCATCATGCCTGCCCGAGCTGCGGTTCCTATAAAGGCCGCACGGCTGTCGAAACTGACGAAGATTAAACGAGCTACATAACGTCGTCTGTGCGGATCACTGAGCGAAAGCTGTCCGCCGCAGCGGAATCATTATAGCGAAAGGGGAGACGTCAGGTCTCCCTTTAAATTGACGGCGAGCAGATTCAAAAGGAACAGAGCAGAGGAACCGTCCGCTCCGTGGGCGGATGAATTCATCAGACGAACAAAGGATGTGCACTCATGAATCAGGATGCCTTAAAAGGTCTGGACGCTGAATCGCGACAGATGGTGGTGGAGACGGTCCGGCAGCTGCGAAAAAAGATGCTGACCCAGGAAAAGGTTTTGGCCTGGGATAAGAACGAGACATTTCCTGAGGCGGAAGTCAGAGAGATGCTCGGTCCCGACATCGGGCTTCAACTGCTCTTTATTCCGGAAGAGTATGGCGGTATGGGCGGTGGCGCACGGGATTGCTGTGCAGTGACTCAGGAGATGGCCAAGATTTGTCTGGGCGTTGCAACGGCATTTTTTGCCATCCAATTGGGATCCGATCCCATTCTGGTCGGCGCCACGCATGAGCAGAAAGAAAAGTGGCTGGGCAGGATTGCCGAGGGCAGCACGCTGGTCGCCTATGGAGTGACGGAGCCTGAGGCCGGCAGCAACCTGGCGGCTCTGAAAACCAAAGCCGAGCCGGTAACCAACGACAGCGGAGAGGTTACCGGGTATAAAATAAGCGGTTCGAAACAGTTTATCTCCACCGGAGGTTATGCGGACCTCTTGACGGTTCTGGCCAACACGCCGGAAGGGCCCTCCTTTTTCGTGGTGGAAAAGGGCATGTCGGGATTCACACAGCACAAGGGTGAGGAAAAGCACGGGATCCGCTGCTCCAACACCTCTCCGTTGACACTGGACGAGGTGTATGTGCCCATTGACAACCTGGTCGGCGGCGAGCCGGGCAGAGGTCTGAAACAGGCCAACCAGGTTTTCGGGTATACCCGCCTGATGGTGGCCTCCATGGGATTGGGTGCCGGCGAAGCCGCTTTGGAGATCGCCATCCCTTACGCCAAGGAAAGGATCCAGTTCGGAACGCCGCTGTCCGAGAAACAAGGCTATACGCATAAGTTGATCGTACCCAATGCGATTCGGATGGATGCGGCCGCCGCTTACATCGATGAGATTGCCAACCTGCTGGACGGCACGGCCCATGATCTGCAGGTGGAGGGCGCCATCGCCAAATATTTTGCCACCGAAGCCGCCGACCGCACAGCCAATGATTGCATCCAGGCCCTGGGCGGCTATGGGTATATCTGCGAATTCGGCGTTGAAAAGATCAAACGGGACGTCAAGATTACCTGCATCTATGAAGGAACCAGCGAAATCCAACAAAACATCATCTCGACATTCCGCTGGAAGGCCACACGTAAATCCAAAGGGGCTTTCTATGGAGATATCGCCGCGGAGATGAAAGCGCTTGATGAACAAACCGCTGATATCGGTGCACGGTTTTACGGCATCGCGGCTGACGCGTTGAACAAGACCATCGATTTTGTGCATAACAACCGGCTGACACGTCAGCAGGCCGTGATGTTTTCTCTGGCGGATATGATGACCCATGTGGAAGTTGGTGCCGCCATGGCGCGCAAGGCCGCCCGTCTGGCTGGATCGGGCGATGCCGGGGCGCAAAAGATGGCAGCCGGTGCGCGTGTATTTGCCGGAGAAGTGGCCCAGGTTGTCGGCGAAAACGCACTGCGCATCGTCTCGGGCACCGGCGCCGCGGATCAGGGCGCCGTCGATCAATTTTTAGCTCAGATCGACTATGAGGCGCTGCTCGCCAGCCGCCGGAACTGGGTCGTGGATATGGACAAGGTGGCGGACATCATTTTTGAGAGGTAAGTATGGCTGAAGAGAGCAAACGGGTTGTTGTGGTTACCGGTGGTTCCCGGGGTATCGGGCGGGCGATTTGTCAAGCCTTTGCCGCACCGGGCACGCATGTCTTTTTCAACTATTACTCCCCTGTCGATCCCGAGGGTGAAGCGGCCGCAGCCGCCGAAACGGTTGAGTTGCTGACCGGGGCAGGCGCTGCGGCGACTAGTATCTGCGCCAACGTTGCCGAAAAAGCCGAAGTGCTCGATTTTTTCAAACAGGTGGATGAAACCGCCGGACGGATCGATGTGTTGGTGAACAATGCCGGTATCACGCGCGACAGCCTGCTCGTCCGTATGAAGGACGAGCAATGGGACGCCGTTCTGGCCGTCAATCTGAAGGGCCCCTTCCTGTGTACGCAACTGGCAGCCAAAACAATGATGAAACAACGCTCGGGGCGCATTATCAATATCGCCTCGGTGTCCGGTGTGATCGGCAATGTCGGCCAGGCCAATTACGCAGCCGCCAAATCCGGTTTGATCGGACTGACCAAAACCGCCGCCAGAGAGTACGCGGCCCGCGGTGTAACGGTCAATGCCGTGGCCCCCGGTTTTATCGAGACCGACATGACCGCCAAGTTGCCGGAAAAGGTGCGTGAGGGCATGCTGGCGCAGATTCCTCTGGGACGCGCCGGATCACCGCAGGACGTCGCCGGTGCCGTCAATTTTCTTGCATCCGATGCGGCATCGTATTTGACGGGACAGGTGATTCACGTCAGCGGTGGCATGTACATGTAGGACCGTACAGGGGAATGACACCGATTTATTGGCAGGTTTTTGTGCCGGTCGGTTAACAACTGCGGACGCAGCTGAAAATTTAAGGATAAACCACCTGCCTCGCGGGTGGTCGCATGTTCACTCGAAAGGAGAATGCAGATGTCAGTTGAAGACAAAGTAAAAAAGATTATTGCCGAAAAACTCAGTGTGGATTTGGCGGAAGTGGTACCGGAAGCCTCTTTTGTGGACGATCTGGGTGCTGATTCCTTGGACCTGGTGGAGCTGATCATGTCGATGGAGGAGGAGTTCGATATCGACATTTCCGATGAAGATGCCGAAAAGCTGGTCACCGTTAAAGACGCTATCGATTACATCAATGCCAATTAGATCGTTTGGCTGTGCCGCCGGCAGGGTGCTTCACAAGGTATCCGATCGCAGTGCGGTGTTCTGACGATAGCCTGGTTTGGGGATGGTGCCGCAAGCATGCGCATGCCCAACGCTGAAGGCATCCAAGATATAAGCAAAGGGGAATTGCTGTTTGCATATGCAGCTCCCCTCCCTGATATCGGGGGGTGACCCCATCCCTTGCGAGGAGGTAGATTTGCAAAGACGGGTCGTGATAACCGGAATTGGCCTGGTTACACCTTTAGGTATTGGCGTAGACGAGAGTTGGTCTGCCTTGATCGCCGGCAAATCCGGGATTGGTGAGATCACACGGTTTGACACTACCGACTACGGGACGAAAATCGCCGGTGAGGTCAAAGGGTTTAACCCCAATGATTTCATGGAAAAAAAAGAAGCCAAACGCATGGAGACGTTTATCGCCTACGCCATTGCCGCAACGCGCATGGCATTGGAGGATTCCGGCTTCAAGATCGACGACACCAATGCCCATCGTATCGGCGTTTTAACCGGTTGTGGATTGGGCGGATTGAACATGCTGGAGATTACCGCGCATACGGTGGAAACAAAGGGCCCCAAACGGGCCAGCCCGTTTTTCATCCCCATGTTGATCGGCAACATGGCTCCCGGCATGATTTCCATTCTGTTCGGCGCCAAGGGGCCCAATTCATCTGTGGCAACCGCATGCGCAGCCGGATCTCACGCCGTAGGCGATGCATTCGAGATCGTCAAATACGGGCGTGCGGACGCCATGATCACCGGCGGCGTGGAATCGGTGATCACCAGGACCTGTATTGCCGGATTTGGTGCCATGAAGGCGTTGTCTACGCGTAACGATGACCCACAGAAAGCGTCGCGACCTTTTGACAAGGATCGGGACGGCTTTGTGGTTGGCGAAGGCAGCGGCATCGTGATCCTCGAATCGCTGGACCACGCCCTCGAGAGGGGCGCCAAGATTTACGCAGAGGTTGTCGGATACGGCATGAGCGGCGATGGCTATCACATTACCTCGCCGCCGCCGGACGGCGACGGCGCCCGCAGGTGCATGTTGGCCGCCCTCGAATATGCGGGAATCGAGCCCGGACAGATCGACTACATCAATGCCCATGGAACATCGACCCCCGTGAACGATTTATATGAATCACGGGCCATCAAAGCCGCTTTCGGCGATGCCGCGAAAAAGGTGGCCATCAGCTCCACCAAGTCGATGACCGGGCATCTGCTTGGCGGTGCCGGCGGCGTCGAAACCGTGTTTTCGGCGTTGACCATCAAACAAGGCATCATGCCGCCGACGATCAACCACGATACCCCCGGCGATGAATGCGATCTGGACTACGTGCCGAATGTGGCCCGCAAGGCCGATGTGACCTATGCCATGTCCAACTCGTTCGGATTCGGCGGAACCAATGCATCGCTGATTCTCAAAAAATATCTGCAATAAGCTCGTTGATCCACTGCTCGACATGTTTAAAGCCATTGGCGACACGATTGCCAATGGCTTTTTTTTTATTGCGGTGGAGCGCTGATAAAGATATGAATTAAAGGCGTTGCGCAACACCAGGAATACGAGTGTATAATCCAACGGAGCAAAGTTATGGACGATTCTGTCATCATCATTGGAAGCGACCATGCGGCCTTCAATCTGAAAGAGGCCATCAAGGTCTATTTGAGCGATACCGGTTTCCGGGTGGAAGATGTCGGTGCTCACAGCCTCGATTCAGTGGATTACCCGAAAATCGCCATCGACGTGGCTTCCAGGATCTCTGCCGGCAACTGTGATCGCGGCATCCTGATGTGCGGGACCGGGCTGGGAATGTCGATGGTGGCGAATCGATTTGCCCATGTGCGGGCGGCTTTGTGCAATGATCTGTTTTCCGCCGCGTTGAGCAGGCGCCACAACGACGCGAATATCCTGGTTATGGGCGGCCGCGTCATCGGCGATATACTGGCCAAAGAGATTGTTAAAACCTGGTTGGAGACGCCGTTCGAGGGCGGCCGTCATCAAAGACGCCTCGACTTGTTTGATGATGTGAAATGACAGCGGCCGACGCAGGGGCAGCGACCGGATGCGATCAGACAACCGATACATTTGATGAAAGAGAGGACAGCGGGATTGGATAGAGATGTTATCAGCGCTGTGGATCCTGAAATCGGGCAGGTGCTGGATCAGGAGTTGGAAAGGCAAAGCAGCCATCTGGAATTGATTGCCTCCGAAAATATTGCGAGCCGCGCCGTGATGGCGGTTCAGGGCAGCGTGCTGACCAATAAATATGCCGAGGGTTATCCGCAAAAGCGGTACTATGGTGGGTGCGAGTTTGTCGATGTGGCCGAGCGCCTGGCCATTGAGCGGGCAAAAAAGCTGTTTGGTGCGGATTACGTGAACGTACAGCCCCATTCCGGATCTCAAGCCAACATGGCGGCCTATTTTGCGCTGCTCGATCCGGGGGCTGCTGTTCTGGGCATGGATTTGGCGCATGGGGGTCACCTGACGCACGGTGCCCGGGTCAGCTTTTCAGGCCGGCTCTTTCGCTTCTCGCACTATGGTGTGGATGCCGGCAGTGGGACCATCGATATGGGGGTCGTGCAGAAGCTCGCCAATGAGCATCGGCCCAAAATGATTGTCGCCGGGGCCAGCGCCTATCCGAGGCTGCTGGATTTCAACGCATTCGCCGAAATTGCCGAGTCGGTCGGGGCCTTTCTGATGGTTGATATGGCTCATATCGCCGGATTGGTTGCCGCCGGCTTGCACCCCTCGCCGATCCCCTGTGCCCATATCGTCACATCGACCACTCACAAGACCCTGCGCGGCCCGAGGGGCGGGTTGATTCTGGCGAAACGCGAGTGTGCCGACAAGCTGCGCAGCCAGGTCTTTCCGGGGATTCAGGGCGGCCCCTTGATGCATGTGATTGCCGCCAAAGCGGTTGCATTCAAAGAGGCGCTTCAACCCGGGTTTGTCCGCTATCAACAGCGCGTGATCGAAAATGCCCAAACCCTGGCACAGCAGCTCCAAAGCGCCGGCCTGCCCCTTGTGTCCGGCGGTACGGACAATCATTTGATGCTGGCGGATTTGACAGACTGGGAGATTACCGGCGCAGAGGCCGAAGCCGCTTTGGGGCGTGCGGGTATCACGGTGAATAAAAACGCGGTTCCCTTTGACCGCCGCGGCCCCAATGTAACCAGCGGCATTCGCATCGGCACACCCTATGTGACATCACGCGGGATGGGGCCGGATCAGATGACGCAGGTCGCCGAAGTGATCATAAACATACTCAAGCATCCGGACGACCAGGCGGTCGAACGACGCTGCCGGGAACAGGTGTCGGCCTTGTGTGACGCCTTTAAGCTCTATCCTGATGAAGGCCGGGGGGGACGGGCATCATGAACGCTGTGGATGATCGACCCTCCTGGGAAAAATATTTCATGGACATTACCTGCCTTGTGGCCAAGCGCTCCACCTGTACGCGCCGCGCCGTGGGAGCGATCATCGTCAAAGATCGCCGTGTCCTGGCCACGGGGTACAACGGCGCCCCCAGCCATGTTCGTCACTGTGCCGAAGTCGGCTGCCTCAGGGCGCAGCTGGCCGTGCCGTCCGGCGAGCGGCATGAGCTGTGCCGCGGCATTCATGCAGAACAAAACGCCATCATCCAGGCCGCCTATCACGGAGCATCCATCAAGGGCGGCACACTTTACTGCACCAATCTGCCTTGCTCGATATGCGCAAAGATGATCATTAACGCCGGTATCCTCCGGATAATCTACCAATCGGGTTATGCCGATGCCATATCCCGGGAGATGCTGGCCGAGGCCCAAGTCGAACTAATTCAATTGGAAAGCGATGAGACGGAGGTGCGCCCATGAAGTGTCCGTTCTGCGGAGATCTCGACAACAAAGTAATCGATTCCCGGGTCAGTAAAGACGGCAGTGTGATTCGCCGGCGTCGGGAGTGCATCGAATGCAGCCGTCGGTTTACGACCTACGAGCACATCGAAGAGATCCCCATCATGATCATAAAGAAGGACGGGCGCAGGGAGGTGTTCAGCCGTGATAAGGTTCGCAGCGGAATGCAGCGGGCCTGCCAGAAACTTGACATCAGCATGAACGTCATCGAGGATTTTATCGACGATCTCGAACGCGATCTTCGAGAAACCGGCGAAAAGGAGATTCCATCGCGAGAGGTGGGAGAAAAGGTCATGGCGAAGCTGCACACGCTGAACGACATCGCCTATGTGCGGTTTGCTTCGGTTTACCGCGAATTCAAGGATGTGAATGATTTCGTGTCGGAGCTCAAGAGTCTGCTCAGCGAGCGATGACGATGTACGGGAAGGGCCCTTTTCATTCAATTGAAGCCGCTCCTTTCAGGGGTGATATTTTGCTCCGGGCCGTTCGGCGGCCCGCGCCACGCGATCAGGACAGCCCCGCCTAAGCTTTAGATGAACGACAACGAATATATGCAAATGGCGCTATCCCTGGCGGAAAAAGGGTGTGGACGCGTCTCGCCGAATCCCATGGTCGGAGCCGTGGTTGTCAGCGAGGGCCGTGTTGTCGGGCAGGGATACCATCAGGCCGTCGGCGGCCCTCATGCCGAGGTCAATGCCATCGATGACGCCGGCGATGCGGCCCGAGATGCGACGCTCTATGTGACCTTGGAGCCGTGCAACCATTTCGGGCGAACACCGCCGTGCACTCGAAAAATCCTTGAAGCCGGCATCAGACGCGTTGTCGTGGCCATGCAGGATCCCAATCCGGATGTGGCCGGTGGCGGAAATGGCTTTCTGGCTTCCCGGGGAGTGGACCTGGTGTGCGGGGTGGAGCAAGCTGCTGCGCGGCGATTGAACGAGAGTTTTATTAAATTTATTCGCACACGCAAGCCTTTTGTGATACTAAAAATCGCTTCGACCCTGGACGGCCGTATCGCGACTCGCAGCGGCGATGCGCGCTGGGTGACAGGGGAAAACGCGAGGGCGTACGTTCACCGGTTGCGCCATGCCGTGGACGCCATCATGGTTGGTGTCGGGACCGTAAAAGCCGACGATCCGCAGCTCACGGCGCGTTTGGAAAACGGAGAAGGCGTCGACCCCGTGCGCATTGTGCTCGATACCGGCCTGAGGATGCCTGAAAAAGCCAGGATGCTGCACCAGGTCTCCAAAGCACCGACGTGGGTGGTATGCGGACCCGATGCGCCGCAGGCCGCCAAAGAGCGGCTTATGGCCAAGGGGGCAACGATTGTGCAGATGCCCTTGAAGGGGGACCGTATCGATCTCGATGCGCTGATGCAGCAATTGGGAGAGCGAGGCGTGACCAGCCTGCTGATCGAGGGCGGGGCCCAAGTCGCAGGCGCGGCGCTGCGCGCAGGTGTTGTGGACAAAGTGGTGTTTTTTTACGCCCCCAAGATTTATGGCGGAGACGACGGTGTGCCGATTTGCAGCGGTCAAGGAGCGGATCTGATGCGAGAGAGCCTGGCTGTCAGCCGGATCGAGCTGGACCGCATGGGTGACGATGTCATGGTCAGCGGCTATCTTAACCCCGATGTTGCATAAAAAAGATGGCAACATTAGGGTTCACCCCGATGTTGCTTAAAAAGATGGCAAAAGGTTAGGAAATTGACAAACATAGTAGGTATCCTATGTTTACTGGCATAATAGAGGGAATGGGCACCATCGACGCCGTTCGTCCTGCAGGAGAGGGCAGGCAGCTGGCCATTCAAGCGGATTTTGATCTGGACGGCACCCGGCTCGGTGACAGCATCAGCGTCAATGGGGCCTGCCTGACCGCTGTGCGCCTGAACGGCCGCCGTTTTGATGTGGATGTGTCGCCCGAGACCGTCGCCCGGACGACGATCGGTTCAGCCAAGGTCGGTGACCGCGTCAATTTGGAACGGGCGTTGCGCTTGGGAGACCGGATTGACGGCCATTTGGTATCCGGACACGTCGATGGCCTGGGATTTCTGGCCTCCCGCGAATCTGCGGCCAACGCGCTGGTACTGACGTTCAGGACCGACCCTGAGCTGACGCGGTACATGATACAGAAAGGTTCGGTGGCCGTTGACGGTGTGAGCCTGACCATTAACCGGCTCGGTGCGGACCATTTTCAGGTCAGCATCATCCCGCACACGGCCATGTTGACCACCATCGGGACTAAGCGTGTCGGCCAGGCCTGCAACATCGAAACGGATCTGATCGGAAAATATGTCGAGCGCTTTGTAAAACCCGGCGAACCATCCGGGAAAGAGGGGGCCGGCGGGGTTGATCTGGATCTATTGGCCAGATCGGGTTTTCTGGATTCATGAAAACAAGCGTTAGGGTTTAGTCAAAAAGACGAGAGAGACAAGGAGTTTAAATCAAGAAAATGGGACGCATCAGTGTAGAACAAGCCGTTGAGCAAATTCGCCAGGGCAAGATGGTGATCCTCGTGGATGATGAGGACCGGGAAAACGAAGGCGATTTGACCATGGCGGCTGAAAAAATCACCCCGGAAGCCATCAACTTCATGGCCAAGTATGGAAGGGGGTTGATCTGCCTTTCACTGACCAGCGAGACTTGCAAAAAACTTGACCTGCCGTTGATGGTCAAAGACAATACGTCGCCGTTTCAAACCGGTTTTACCGTTTCGATTGAAGCCAAACATGGTGTCACGACGGGGATCTCCGCTGCGGATCGCGCGACGACTATCCTGGTCGCCGTGTCGGACGATGCGCACTCGGATGATCTGGTCCGTCCGGGACATGTTTTCCCGTTGCGCGCCCGTGACGGCGGCGTCATGGTGCGTGTCGGTCAAACCGAAGGATCTGTCGATCTGGCGCGTCTGGCCGGTCTGAAGCCCGCCGGGGTGATCTGCGAAATTATGGACGATGACGGCACCATGGCTCGGATGCCGTCGCTTCAGAAGTTCAGTGAAACCCACGGTATCGGGATCGTCACCATCGCCGATCTGGTTGAATACCGCATGCAGCGGGAACTTTTTGTGCACCGGGCGGCCGAAACGATGATTCCGACCGAGCATGGCGGTGAATTCAGGATGATTGCCTTTGAAAACGACGTCGATGACTTATTGCATATCGGCCTGGTCAAAGGCATCGTTGATCCGGAAAAGCCGGTGTTGGTTCGAGTGCATTCCGAATGCATGACCGGTGATATCTTCGGGTCGATGCGCTGCGATTGCGGTCCTCAACTGCACAGGGCCATGAGTATGATAGCCCTCGAAGGCAGCGGTGTTATTATCTATCTGCGGCAGGAAGGCCGGGGGATCGGGCTCGTCAACAAACTCAAGGCCTATGAACTGCAGCAAAAAGAGGGGCTCGATACGGTTGAGGCCAATCTTCAGCTTGGATTTAAAGAGGATCTGCGCGATTATGGCATCGGGGCGCAGATGCTCAGGGAGATAGGGGTCCGCAGAATGCGTTTGCTGACCAACAACCCCAAAAAAATGGTTGGTCTCGAAGGTTACGGTCTCAGCATTGTCGAACAGATACCCATAGAAGTCGAACCCAATGAATACAACCGTTGCTACCTTGAATGCAAAAAACTCAAAATGGGGCATATTCTTGAACTGGACGGGCGCTAGGAAACGGATTTATTACCCAAAATTAAGTGCAGCGCTTTTTAATTTATTATATGACTCTCTATAATGCCATATCGTACCAGAGAAGGAGGCGTCATGCCCAAGTTGATTGAAGCCGATCTTGTCGCCAAAGGGAAAAAGTTTGCCATTGTCGTCAGTCGATTTAATGATTTTATCACCGACAAATTGGTCGGCGGGGCGGTTGACGCCCTGGTCAGAAGCGGCACGCTGGACAAGGATATCGATGTCGTCAAGGTGCCGGGAGCATTTGAAATCCCGTTGGTGGCACAGAAGATAGCCGCCAGGAAGCGCCACGATGCCGTCATTTGTCTGGGCGCCGTCATTCGCGGTGCGACACCGCATTTTGACTATGTCAGCGCAGAGGTGTCCAAAGGAGTAGCGGCGGCAAGCATGGCGGCCGGTCTGCCGATCATCTTCGGCGTTTTAACGACCGACACGCTCGAGCAGGCCATTGAACGCGCCGGGAGCAAATCCGGAAATAAAGGCTGGGATGCCGCGTTGGCCGCCGTGGAAATGGCTAATTTGATGGGAGCGGTGGAAAAGATCTAGTTATGGGAACCCGCCGTCACGCAAGAGAGCTGGCCATGCAAGCTCTGTTTTCCATGGATATGGGCTGTGGCTTTTCAGAGCAGATGCTTGCCGATTATTGTCAATGTTTCCCGCCGAATCAGCGAGTCTATCCGTTTTTCGAGCGCCTGACCGCGGGCGTTTTAAAGTCGAAATCGGAGATCGACAGCGTGATTGAACGCTATTCGAGCAATTGGAAGGTCAGGCGAATGGCCTGCGTGGATCGGAACGTCCTGCGGGTAGCTGTCTATGAGCTGCTCTACTGCTCGGATATTCCTGCAAAAGTGTCCATCAATGAGGCAATTGATATTGCCAAGAGATTCGGATCGTCCGAATCGGGGGCCTTTGTCAACGGGATTTTAGACAGCATCCGAACAGCGTTGGAATCCAAGGAGCTGCTGCCGATCTCCGACGCTGAATCCGTCACAAAAGCTCCTGAAGCGGCCAATGATCTGTAAGCCGTTGATGGACGAACCGATCTTCGGCTTTGGCGAACCTGCTGAGCCATTCGTTGCTGCGATGCGGTCGCGGTGTGGTCAAAGCCGACCGATTTTTTCGTATGATGGCCGAGATACCCAATTGAAGTAAAGGAGTCGCTGAAAATGATCATTCATCCAATGCCCGTTGGACCGCTGCAGGCAAATTGCTACATCGTCGGATGCCCGGAAACGAAACAAGCCGTGGTCATTGATCCGGGGGGAGACGGCGATCGAATTCTTGCCGCTGCACAAGCCGAGGGTCTGACCTTGGAGGGCATCGTCAATACCCATGGGCACTTCGACCACGTAGGCGCCAACAAACACATTAAAACGGCCACCGGTGTCGACCTGATGATCCATCGGCTTGACGCCCCTATGCTCGAGCATATGGCGCAAGCGGCCGCGGCTTGGGGATTGCACGCGGATCAATCGCCGGAACCGGATCGATTGCTTGAAGATGGCGATACCGTCGTGTGCGGCAAGATCGAATTCAAGGTGATGCATACACCCGGACACTCGCCGGGGGGTATTTCGTTGTATGCCGACAATGCCGTGTTTGTCGGTGATACCCTGTTTGCCGGTTCCATCGGCCGCACCGATCTGCCCGGAGGCAGCTACGATACGCTGATCCAGAGTATTCAAACCCGGCTGTTCAGTTTGCCTGATGATGTCGTTGTTTACAGCGGCCATATGAACACCAGCACCATCGGCCGCGAAAAGAGAACCAATCCTTTCTGTCGGTTGGAATAAGCATCCTGCTTGAATTCGGCGTTCAGGTATTGCGCTTCTATCCGCGGTTGCCCAATCGACTCCAATCGTTGTGTTTACTTATGAAATTCAGTATGATTACTGTTTATGACTATGAGCATTGATCGCAAACCATCGCGCCGCATCAATGTCGGTGAGGTGCCCATCGGTGCGGGAGCACCCATTGCGGTGCAGTCCATGACCAATACACCGACGGATAATGTTTCGGCCACGGTCGCCCAGATTCAACGACTAGAGGCGGCAGGATGCGAGATCGTGCGGGTGGCGGTTCCGGATGATGCCGCCGCCCGGGCCATATCGGACATCAAACCGAAGATCAATATCCCTCTGATTGCCGATATTCATTTCGATCACCGATTGGCCATTGCCTCGGCCCGCAGCGGCGCCGACGGCTTACGAATCAACCCGGGCAACATCGGAAGCCGGGAAAAAGTGAAAAAGGTCGTTGAATGTGCCGCGAAGCATTCGATTGCGATTCGAATCGGGGTCAATGCCGGGTCTCTGGAAAAGGATCTGCTCAAGAAGTATCAAGGCGTGACGGCGCAGGCCATGGTCGAAAGCGCTCTGCGCCATGTTCGGCTGCTCGAGTCGTTCGGCTTTGACGCGATGAAGGTGTCCATCAAGGCGTCCGATGTCGGCAGGACTCTGGAAGCCTACCGATTGCTTTCACAGCGCACCGATCTGCCGCTTCATCTGGGAGTCACCGAAGCCGGCTCGCTTTACAGCGGGATTGTCAAATCCGCCATCGGCATCGGAATGTTGTTGGCCGAAGGCATCGGTGACACCTTGCGCGTATCATTGACAAGGGATCCGGTCGAAGAAGTCCGGGTGGGGTACCAGATTCTGCAAGCCCTCGGCATTCGGCAACATGGACCGGAAATCATTTCGTGTCCCACTTGCGGCCGGTGTGGTATCGATCTGTTTTCGGTGGTCGAGGAGGTGGAGAAAGCACTCCTGACACGGCCGGTGCGCATCAAGCTTGCGATCATGGGGTGCGTGGTCAATGGGCCTGGTGAAGCGCGCGAAGCCGATTTGGGCATCGCCGGCGGCCATGGCAAAGGCATTTTATTTAAAAACGGGGAAGTGATAAGAAAAGTGCCCCAGGATCAACTGGTGAAAGTGCTTTTGGAAGAGATTGATGTGTGGGAGCGTGAACATCAATCGAAAAAGTGATCGCCCGGCATCCGGGTAAAGATATTTATTCTGATTTCGTTGAAGTGTTAAGTTAAGGAATGGGGCCGATTTGATAAGAGTATTCTTCAACTTGAATTTGTACCTATGAAGGTTGTGTATGGATTATAATCGGCGGAATTCAACTCCTTAACACTGAAAGCTATTGTTTATTGGAAAGGAATGTTTGTTTAATGGCAAAGAAGCATCAGACGGCTATAACGCCGACGAGAGAAGAAGATTATCCCGAATGGTATCAACAGGTGATCAAGGCGTCCGATATGGCCGAGAGATCCCCCGTGCGCGGCTGCATGGTGATCAAGCCATGGGGCTTTACGCTTTGGGAAAACATCCAGCGCGAACTGGATGACATGTTCAAGGCCACTGGTGTGAAAAATGCCTATTTTCCGCTGTTTATCCCGCTGAGTTTTCTGGAAAAAGAGGCCGAACATGTTGAGGGATTTGCCAAAGAGTGTGCGGTGGTGACACACCACCGACTGGAGGCGGGACCGCAGGGCGGTCTGGTGCCTGGGGGAGAACTTACGGAACCGTTAGTGGTTCGTCCGACGTCCGAGACCATTATCGGTGATTCGTTCGCCAAATGGGTTAAAAGCTACCGGGACCTGCCGCTGCTGATCAACCAATGGGCCAATGTCGTTCGATGGGAAATGCGCACCCGAATATTTCTGCGCACAAGTGAATTCCTTTGGCAGGAAGGGCACACGGTCCATGAGACAGCCGACGAAGCCCGGAACCGGACCCGGATGATGCTCGACATCTACGCGCGTCTGGCGCAGGACTACCTGGCGATGCCGGTAGTAAAGGGCAGCAAGTCCGCTGCAGAGCGCTTCCCCGGGGCGGTCGACACACAGTGCATAGAGGCCATGATGCAGGACCGTAAAGCGTTGCAGGCCGGCACATCACACTTTTTGGGCCAGAATTTTGCCAGAGCATCCGGCATCCGATACCAAGCGGCGGATGAAGTGGAAGACTATGCCTGGACAACCTCGTGGGGCGCATCTACCCGGCTGATCGGCGGATTGATCATGACGCACAGTGATGACGATGGATTGATCGTGCCGCCGAGGGTGGCGCCGTCTCAGATTGTACTGCTGCCCATCGCACACAAGCCGGAGGATCGGCCGGCCGTTTTGGAGTATTGCGATCGATTGGCCGCCGAACTGACACAGCAAACCTATAATAACAGGCGTCTTGTGGTGGAAGTCGACAAGCGGGACATTGGCGGCGCCCGCGGATGGGATTGGATTAAAAAAGGCGTCCCCCTGCGCGTGGAGATCGGACCCCGCGACATAGCCGACGACGCTGTCTTCGTCGCCCGCCGCGATAAGGGCCATAGAGAAAAGAGCAGCATCCCGCGCCGGCAGTTCATCTCCCAGGTGGGGCCGCTCCTTGATGATATACAGAAAAACCTTTTTCAGCGAGCTCTGGACTATCAGCAGGCCAACACCGTCGATTTGGATGACAAAGGGGATTTTTATCATTTCTTTACCCCTCGCAACAAGAATAAGCCTGAAATACACGGTGGCTTTGCCAATGCGCACTGGTGCGAAGACGCGGCATGTGAAGCAAAAATAAAAGAGGATCTGACGGTAACCATTCGCTGTATTCCGTTTGAAGCATCTTCAGGACCGGGTAAATGTATCTGTTGCGGCAAGCCCAGCCGGGAGCGGGTTGTTTTTGCCAAGGCCTACTGATTTATCGGGACATTGCAGCGCCATATTTAAATATGGTATCCTGTTGGCACTGACGGGCGACAAATGATTCGCATTAATGATATTCTTGACAAAGTAACGCTGTACAATCCGGAAGCCGACCTGGATTTGGTGGATCGGGCTTACATCTATTCTGCCAAGGTTCATGACGGTCAGACGCGGCTGTCCGGAGAGCCCTACCTGTCACACCCCCTCGAGGTCGCCGGAATTTTGGCGGACATGAAACTCGACGTGGTCAGTGTGGCCGCCGGCTTGCTGCATGATGTCATCGAGGATACGCATGCGGAAGCCGATGAGATCGGAGAGATTTTCGGTCCCGAAGTGCTGCACATCGTTTCCGGCGTGACGAAATTAAGCACCCTGTCGTTCACCAGCTCCCAAGCCCGTGAAGCCGAAAGCATCCGGAAAATGTTGCTGGCCATGGCCGACGATATCCGGGTCATCCTGATCAAGTTGGCGGATCGCATGCACAACATGCGAACCCTGCAATACCACACCAATGAAACCAAACAACGCAAGATTGCCAAAGAGACCCTCGATATTTACGCACCACTGGCATCCAGGCTGGGGATATACTGGATCAAGACAGAACTTGAAAACATTGCTTTCAAGTATTTGATGCCGGATAAATACAAACGCATCGAAGGGCTGGTGAACAAGGACAAGCAGGAGCGCGAGAATTATATCGACACGGTCAAGGATTTTATCCAGAAAAAGATGGATGAAAGCAATCTGCCGTGTGAAGTGCAGGGCCGTTACAAGCATTACTACAGCATCTACCAGAAGATGTTAAAGCAGGATCTCTCATTTGAAGAGGTCTATGATATCATCGCCTTTCGAATCATTTTAGACACTATCCCCCAGTGTTATGAGGCGCTGGGCCTGATCCATGCCCTTTGGAAGCCGATTCCTCAGAAATTCAAGGACTACATCGGCATGCCGAAGCCGAACATGTATCAATCGCTGCACACAACCGTCATCGGGCCGTATGGCGAACGTATCGAGATCCAGATCCGCACAAAAGAGATGAACCAGGTGGCCAATTCCGGTATCGCGGCCCACTGGAGCTACAAAGAGGGGCGAACGGCGGAGCGCGAAGTCGCCGAAACCTTTGCCTGGGTTCAACAGTTGGTGGAAAATCAGGCCTTTATTAAAGATCCGGACGAATTTTTAGAGAACGTGCGCATCGATCTTTTCCCGGACGAAGTGTACGTTTTTACACCACAGGGCGATATCAAATCCCTGCCCAAAGGCGCCACGCCGGTGGACTTCGCCTACATGATCCACAGCGAGGTGGGCCACGCCTGCGTGGGGTCGAAAGTCAACGGCCGCATGGTGCCGTTGAAATACCAACTGCAAACAGGCGATAGCATCGAAATCATTACCCAGAAGGGCCACCATCCCAGCAAGGACTGGCTGGGCTTTGTCAAGACCGTTAAAGCACGTCAGCGAATCCGGCAGTGGATCAAAACCCAGGAGAAAGAGCGCAGCCTGCAGCTGGGGCGTGAAATGTGCGAAAAAGCGTTCCGGAAATACCGGCTCAATTTCAATGAGTTGGTCAAATCGGAAAAGATTCGGGCCGTGGTGGATCATTTCGGCTTCAAAGCCGTTGACGACCTGATCATCGCGGTCGGATACGGCAAGATTACCCCCCTGCAAGTGGTGCGCAAGCTGACGCCCAAAACCGAGACTGAACCCGAGCACCCGTCGTTTCTTAAAAAGATCATTGGAAAGGCGGGCAAGAAAAAAATCGGCAGCGGCGTCATTGTCAAAGGGGTCGAAGATATCCTGGTTCATTTCGGCAAATGCTGTCAGCCGGTTCCAGGGGATGCGATTGTCGGCTATATCACACGGGGCTTCGGCGTGACGGTTCATCGCAGCGGATGCGCCAACATCGTCAAAACCAATCCGGAACGGCTGATCGAGGTACAGTGGGATCTGGATACCGCCGAGCCGTTTCCGGTGAAAATCATGATCCGTGCTATGGATCGAGTGGGACTGCTGGCGGATGTGGCCGCCAGCATCAGCAAAAGCGGCGCAAATATCATCAATGCCAATACCAGTACCAACGATGATAAACTCGTTGCCAGCTTTTTTACGGTAACGGTGACCAATACGGACCAGTTGGACGAGGTTCTTGCCAGCTTGAAGAAGGTGAGGCACGTGCAGCAGGTCGAGCGCATCAGCTGATAGGCTTTAGGATAATCCATTTGGCCGCGATATCGGTCGTCGCGGTATCGGGATACAGCTTCCTCCCTCTGGCCTTGCCAAATGGCTTATCTTAACGCCTATCTAAAAGCCTATCCTAGTGTAGTGTCCTGCGAATAAGTTCAAAAATTAATGTCACTCCGGCGCAAGCCGTAGTCCAGTTGAAAACTCTCTGGATTCCGGCTTTCGAGACGGTGTCGTAATTGACCCAAACGACGACATTTGGAGTTGACGTCATTCCGGCGAAAGCCGGAATCCATATATTCCAATTACTTACATTTCTGGATGCCGGATCGAGTCCGGCATGACAGAGCAAAAACGTGCGTTTTCTCAATTATGACACAGTCTCTTTCGCCGGAATGACTCAAAGGAAAAAGCCATTCGAAATGAGCAGCTATTGTTGACCCGACTTCCGGGACCTAATACTGGAGATGCGGGACCCAGGTCAGGGCGCTTTGACGACGCGGCCGGATTTGATGCAGTTGGTGCAGACCACCATTTTCTGTTTGTGCCCATTGTAGACGGCGCGCACACTTTGGAGGTTTGGATTGAAACGGCGTTTGTTGACATTATGGGCATGGCTGACATTGTTGCCGACCATTGGTTTTTTCCCGCAGATTTGACATTCTCTGGCCATTGTTCACTCCGCATTGACAAGATGTATGTCGGCCTGTATCGGCCGAAGGATCAATCAAAATCAGATCTTTTAGCGTCTTTTTGATAGCTTGTAAAGCTTTTTGTTGCCTTGGCGACCCGTCAGCAGGACATTGCCCCTATGCGTCCTATGGTGTTTGTTGAGGGACAAAGCCCGCGCACCGATGATCGATTGAGGACATTCCGTGGTTGGCCGTCCGGCAGGCAGCTACTCCTTCGACGCTTTTTCAGCGGCTATCCGGGCTTCGCATATCGTTATATATTGCAAGGCTTGGTGATGGTATCCTACATCCGGGTATTTGGATACAACAGCATTGAAACGCTGCAAGGCGGCCTTTGTTCGTTTATTGTTATAATAAAAGGTTGCCACGTAAAATTCATGACCCGCCAATTGCTTATAGCAATTAAGAATGTGACTTTGGCTTTGTCGGGTGTATGGGCTTTCGGGATAGCTCTGAGCCAGCCGCTGAAAGACCTCCACAGCCTTTTTAGCCGACGTCTGGTCCCGGTCGATGGTATCGGTCTGTTCGTAATAGCAGCGACCGATCTGATAGATGACATAGGGAATCGCTTCATTGCGTGGGTGCAGCTGTTCAAACTCTTCATAGGCCGCAATGGCCTCGGCGTAGTTTTCCAGGTGATAGTTGGCATCACCGATTTTCAGCTCCGCCAGGATGGCATACTTGCTAAATGGATACCAATCCTTCAGCTGTTCAAAATGTTTGATTGCCGCTTGGTATTTTCCGTCTTCGAAAGCGGCAACGCCGTCCCGGATCAGTTCTGATGCGGGACGCTCTTGCTGCTTGTCACCAAACCATGCGCAACCGGTGCTTGCAAGAAGCGTCATGGCAGCGAATAATGTCACTATGAGTCGCATGCTATCTCGAATTGAGGCCTTTTCAGCTCCGGCCGGCTTGTGTCGCCTTCTGGACGAGCCGCCACGTGGATTGCAGCCGGAAAGTGGATGTCGGCTGCTACAGCATCGTTTTGATGGTGTCTTCAAGCTTGGATTTCGCCACCATGCCGGTGATTTGATCCACCACCTTGCCGTCTTTGAAAAAAATCAAGGTGGGGATCGCTTTGATGCCGAATTTTCCGGGGGTTACGGGGTTGTCATCGACATTGCATTTCGTGAACTTGACTTGGTCGCCATAGGTGCTGGCGAGGTCTTCGATGACCGGCCCGATAGCTTTGCACGGGCCGCACCAGGGCGCCCAAAAATCAACAACCGCAGGTTTGTCTGACTGGGTGACTTCAGTATCGAAACTGCTATCGTCAATATCCATGATCCCTTGTGCCATGATTGCATTTTCCTTTCAGCAAGGCGTTGAATTGGTCTGAACAAAATAATATGAACCCCTGATGTTGTCAACCTAATGGCCGTCGGATTTGATCAATCTTGTGCGGGTTGCGAATTCAAACGGACACCTTTGGGAAGCCGGTCAGTGTCTTAAAGGCCCTTTATGGGTGACATCATTCGTCGACGCGGTTAAACGTATTGCTCCATTGGCAGGCCGCCAGATAGCGTTCAGGCAGGTGTCGCTGGTCGATTTCCAGGGTCAGGGCGATATCGGCCACCCGATCCCATTGTCCTTTTTCATAAGACTCAACCAGCTGGAGGTAGCCGATCAATTCGCCGTTGCCGTGCACCAGAGCCGATTTGATGTTGTCTGACAACGGAAGCGCCGCCATGACCTTTTCCATGGATTGATCCAGAATGGCATCGATCAGAGAAAACAATCCCAGCGTGAACAGTTCGGCCTCGAGAACTTGTGCCGGGGACAACTCGGACAGCTGTTCGCAAAATTTGGCCCGGATGCAGGCGGCACGGACCAGTTCAACCGGTTTTTCGCTGGCCAGGTTGGATATGCCGATCAACGATACAAAGCGGCGTATCTCCTTTTGCCCCATGTAAACCAGCGCCTGCTTGATGGATGAGATGCGTTGCGATTTGGCGAAAAAGGCTGAATTGATATAGCGCAGCAGGCGATAGGAAAGGTTGACATCCGGTGCGATCAGTTTTTCGATGTTGTCAAATTTGAAATTGGGGTTGTTCACCTCAACAATAATTTGCATCAGGTTCTGTTGCGTTCCGGAGACTTCTTTGCCCTGGATGATTTCCGGCTTGCAGAAGAAATATCCCTGGAACAGTGAAAAACCCATATCTTTGGCGGCTTGATACTCCTCGTAGGTCTCCACTTTTTCCGCCAGCAGGATCGGCCTCTGTTGTTGGGGCAATCGTTTCAGATACGATTCGATCTGTTCGATTGTCGAAGCCCGAAAATCGAACTTGATGATATTGGCCAAACTGATCAGCGGGTCGAGCTCCGGCGTATAGACGAAATCGTCCAGCGCGATGGTATAGCCTTTCTGAACCATTTCCCGGCAGGCTTCGATCAGATCGGCAGTGGGTCGGATATCCTCCAAAATCTCCACGACAGTCGTCTGTTTGGGCAGGAGCAGGGGGATCTTTTGTGTCAACAGGTTCTGGGTGAAGTTGATAAACGATAGCTTTCCGCCCAGCAGGGTATCCATGCCGATGGAGAAAAATGTGTTGGATAAAACCGTGGATGTGGCGACGTCACCGTCGATGCTGGGCACATAGTTTGCCGTGCCGTCGCGAAAGAGCAGTTCATAGGCCAGAAGTTTTTTGCGATGATTGAAAATCGGTTGTCGAGCAACGTACACATCCATACAATATCTTTCCTGGTCATCGTTTCCGGGTCATTGCAATGGGGCTTTTTTTAAGGTCCATTAATAAATGAACACTTGCAATATCGGCATTTAAGACAATTACTTGAGCAGTGGATCGGTGGAGGCCTTTGACACCTTGTGACTTGTTTGATAGCCATGGGCGTGGATGGTCGAATTTTAATAGAAGTGGTTTCAAAACCTTCGTTGCAACGGCAACCTTCATGAAAGGAAGGAAACAATGGCAACCAGGATTCGAATCGGGGCGATGATATCCGGAGGGGGGACCAATCTCCAGGCAATCATCGACGCCTGTGAAGCAGGCGCAATTGACGGCAGAATCGTTTTCGTCGGCTCTGACAAAGACGGCGTGCGAGGCTTGAAACGGGCACGCGACCATCATATCGATTCATTTGTGGTGGACTACGCCGACATCATTCGGACATATCGCGAAACACCGGACAAGATCACGCCTCCATCCGATTTCGACTTGGATGAACTGCGGTCCAAACAAAGCCTGTTCGGTGCACATGCCGATACAGACAAGGTGGCCTTTTTTTTAACCACCCGTGCGACTGCCGAGAAGCGGCTGCTGGAGCATATGGCTGCATATGACGTCGATCTCCTGATTCTTGCCGGGTTTATGCGCAACCTGACCCCCTATTTCATCGACCGGTTCAACCCGGCCCCGGAACGTCCGCGCATCATGAATATTCACCCCGCCCTGCTGCCCGCTTTCCCGGGTGTGGACGGCTATGGAGACACCTTTCGCTACGGATGCAAAGTCGGCGGCTGCACCGTTCATTTTATCGACTATGGTGAAGATTCAGGCCCGATCATCGGTCAAAAAGCCTTTCCCATCGCCGACCATGAATCTCTTGATGACATTAAAAAGAGAGGGCTGGAGCTGGAGTGGCAGCTCTATCCGGCCTGCATACAACTGTTCGCCCGGAATCGACTCCAGGTCGTGACCATGACCCATACGCTGGATAACGGACAGACGTTTCAACGGAAGATTGTTAAGATATTAAATAGTTAGAGGACGCGCATCATCATCGGAAAAGCGACAAATGTTCCAATGGTGCTGCCTAAATTGGTAAATAATACAACCAAGAGGATGCGGGTGACCTTGTTTCGCCAGAATCCTTTGAGCGATTGGATGTCGTCTTTGAGATGTTCGAAATCGCGGACTTTGGGCTTGCGTGACATGGCTTCAACGAGGCCGGAAACCCAGCCGGCGGCGATCATGGGATTCAGCGACGTCAGCGGGGCGGCCATGACGGATGAAAAAATGGTCAGAGGATGCGCCAATGCCAACAGGGCGCCCATGCCGGCCAGGATGCCGTTGGCCGCCACCCACCACGTCAGCATGCCGGCGCCGACTTTGGCACCCCCGACGAAAAACCCGTAAATCAGCAAACCGACAATGGCCATGGGGACGACCCATTTGATCGCCTGTCCCCAGCGGCTCTTGGGCGGCATTTGCTCCAGTGAGTTCAGGTCCAAATCCTTGCCCCAGTACTTTAAAATGCCGGACATGTGGCCGGCGCCGACGACAGCGACGATTTTTTTGCCTGGAGCCTTGCGTATTTTGAATGACAGGTATTGGTCCCGTTCATCGATCAAGGTTTGCCGTATGGCCGGCATTGAGCGTCCGACCTCAGCCAGAACGGATTCCAGCATGTCCTGCTGTTTCATGCGCTCCACATCTTCAGCCTTTATTTCCTCCACGTCTCCAAACGAAAGGATCAATTGAAAAATCAATTTGATACGTGACCACCATCCCATCTGGCGCCAGGTCCGAGACAGGGTAATGCGCACGTCCCTGTCAGCCAGATGAATGTGTGCACCGATCGCTTGAGCCGACTCGATGGCCTGAATCATCTCCTGTCCGGGCTTGATCTCGAGTTTGGCGGCAATACGTTTTTGAAAGGCCGCCAGGATCAGATTGGAGAGCAGCAGGAAGGCTTTTTTCTGCTTGATCACCTTGACGATATCCATGTTTTGCCAGCGATCCTGTTGATGAATGGTCTGGTACCGGCTGTCGCACAATTCGACGCAGACAGTATCCGGCTGCTCCTCGGCGATGATATCCCGGACAAGATCCACACTCTGCTGCGATACATGCGCCGTCCCGATGAGAGTATACGTTTTGTCTTCAATTTGGAGGTGTTGGATTGGATCCCGGTTGTTTTTTTGTTCCATCGGTACTATAGGTTTCCCTTTGATGTTGGTTATATATCCGTATCGTTCGCTGCTCGGCAAACCTGAGCCAATATATACGTTATGGTCAAGTTGTCAATTGATTAACGGTGAAGCATCGATCGCGTATTGAACTATTTCTGGTTCAATGAGCCGCCCTGCTGGCGCAGAAAATGTCATCGAAAGGCAGATATTAAAATGGAATCAGCGTCTTCCGCTTCCTATCTGATTGAGGATGAACCCTATTACCTGAGCAGTACCAATGAAATCCAGGTCTTTGAGGCCGCTTTTAAGGCCAAACTGCCGGTCATGCTTAAGGGGCCGACCGGTTGCGGCAAAACGCGCTTTGTGCAGTACATGGCCTTTCGCCTGAAGCGTCCGCTGATTACCGTGGCCTGCCATGAGGATCTGTTTGCCTCCGATTTACTGGGGCGCTTTTTGCTGAAACACGATGAGACGGTTTGGACCGACGGTCCGTTGACCCAGGCGGCGCGGATAGGGGGGATCTGCTATCTTGACGAAATTGTCGAGGCCCGCAAGGACACAACCGTTGTGATTCATCCCCTGACCGATGACCGGCGAACGCTGAGCATCGATAAAAAGGGTGAATTGCTCGTCGCCCATCCCGATTTCATGCTGGTGATTTCATACAATCCCGGCTACCAGTCGGTGCTCAAGGATTTAAAGCAAAGCACGCGGCAGCGCTTTGTAGGGCTGCAGTTCGATTATCCCGAGGCTGCCAGCGAGGCGCAAATCGTCGCCAGTGAGGGGAAGATCGAACTTTCTATGGCTGAAAGGTTGGTGGCCCTGGGCGGCAAGATCCGGAATATCCGCGAACAAGGCCTGACGGAAGGGGCCAGCACACGCCTGCTGATTTACGCGGCGCAGCTGATACACGGCGGTGTCCCCCTGCTGGATGCCTGTCGAACAGCCATCTGTCAGCCTCTGACCGATGACGAGCGGCTCCAGGAGACACTGGATGATCTGATCCAGGACCTGTTTTGACAACCGCCGGGTGAACCATACTGTGCAATGGTACAAGGCTTAACCATATTGGAAAGGCTGCGGATCGCCGATCCGGATACCTACGTCCGGGTTAAAGGGCGGTTGACCGCCGCCGTGCAGCCGGACGATGACGTGCTCGAGTCCATTGTCGAGGAGATCATTTGGGGGCTGAGTCTGGAGAGTGGTCTGGCCGAAGCCTATGCAGACGGTTTGGTAACGCTTGTCGGCGACGGTTTCAGCCGTCGTCTGCCCATCTATGTGGAATTTGTACGCCAGGCGGTCAAAACCGGCGTTACCTTAGGTCGCCTCATCGCGACCTTCAGCGCGGCGGTAGTTGCTTCATCCGATCAATTGCTCATCATCTACCGGGAAACACTGGCCGTCATGCTGGCCAAGGGGACGTATACCCTTCCGGCACCCCTGGAGGCGTTGGCCGGGCTTTTGGATGAAAGCGACGAGGCCTCAGCGGCCGCGTATCTCGAATTGCTGACCGCTACGTTTCGACAGCAGATCACTTATAATCTGAGCCTGCGGATGGCTTACCTGCTTCCCAAAGCCGTCAGCGGGTTCACGCCCCAACGACGATTGGCCCAAATTCAGGCTCTGACCTTTCTGGTGCAAACCGATTTGAGATTGGCGGACCCTTTTTTAGAGGGGCTTGCAAAGGGGCTCGACCTGCTGGATGCGCCCGCCTTGAACCGCTTCGTGGACTCCGCACTTGAGAGGTATGCCGTATCGGCTGATGCAGGCATGAAATACCTGAGCCTGTCGTCACATGTCGCCCAGGATGACTGCGCCGCCATGCAGAAGACGGTTCCTCTGGCATGGGTCCATGGCCAGCTGAATCGGTATGTCAGGGCCCGAACCGGACGATCGGTTGCCGTCAGGCCTCTGACGGATTTGGGCGCCGCTGCCGCTACAATACCGTGGGTCTGTTCAGATGGAGCCGCCATTTATCTGATCGATGAAAATTCCTGTTTCGAATCCGCCGATCGCAACGTCGAACTGTACAAGGATCTGGTCCGGCTGGAGGCCGGCTTTTTTGAGTACGGGACCTTTGATTTCGACCTGGAGCGGGCGGCCGATCGTTATCCTGCCGTCGCCCGGCATGTCGATTCATCCGCCGGCGAAGGCTTCCGCTCCGTTGCCTGTGATGGAGAGATCTTTGTCCGGTTGTTTCACCTGCCGATGCTTGCCGAAGATCTTTTTTCGATTTTTGAGCAGAGCCGGATTGCCGTTCGGATGCAACGTGACTACCCCGGCTTGATGCGGCAGGTCACGCCCAAATTATGCAAAGCGTTTGATCGTTGCCCAAACAGCGGTACCGGGGCGATGCTGGCCGCATTGTATGGGCATCTCGTTTTGGGCAGGCCTTTGCCGATTCTGGAGGATCCATGGCAGCGCTCGCTCATTCGGAAAATCGTATCGCACTGCGCTTTGCAGGGGCAGGCGCATCCATCCGTGGAATGGAGTGCCGATCTTGTTTGCAGGGCCATGGACCTGTTTCAAGATGTGTCTGAATACGATGGCAAACATGCCGAACCCTATTTGCCGCCGTTCGGCCGACGGCTGCACTGGCGGCTGGTCAGCGAGGCAGCTGCCGGCTCAACAGTCATCGTACGAAAACTCAAGGACGCTTTGGCCAGGCGCGGCCTGTCGGTCTACCAAACCGATCTCAGACGGCGCCTGGATGACGGACGGGGGCGGCTCAGCGCTGAAGACATCGAGCAGCTTGTCCTGGTCAGAGCCGGCGACCGGACCGTGAGCGGGTCGATTATCCAAAGTTCCTGCAGGGAGCTCGAGGCACTGCTGAGGACAGCCGGTATGACCGCCGACCTGGAACAGGCAAGAAACAGCCCATCGTTTCAATATCCGGAATGGGACGTCCATTTGCAGGACTACCTGCACCATCATACGCGCGTGTATGAAACCGACGTGGAGAGCGGCGCCAACGGCGACGCATACCGCGAAACTCTTTTGCGGCATCGCGGACTGGTTGCCAGAATGCGCCGCGCCTTTGAACTGCTCAAACCGGAAGGCATCGCATTGCTGCGCCAATGGCCGGAAGGTGATGCGTTTGACTACCGGGCTTTGATAGACTTTGCCATCGATCGGCGGGCGGGTCTGATACCATCACAGCGGCTGTACATCAAACGGCTCAAACAGCAGCGGGATGTGGCTGTCCTGTTGCTGGCGGACCTTTCACGCTCGACGGCGAACCCGGTAAAAGGGCGCCAAACGACTGTTCTGGGGGTCGCCAAAGAGGCCCTGGTGCTGTTTTGCGAAGCCTTGCAGGTTGTGGGTGACACCTATGCGATTGCGGGATTTTCCGGGACGGGGCGTCACAGCGTGGACTACTTTCGGATCAAAGATTTTGCGGAGCGTTTGAACGATGTCGTCCAGTCCCGCATTTCAGCTCTCGAGCCCCAGCGCAGCACGCGCATGGGAGCGGCCGTGCGCCACGCCACCGCTCAGTTGCAGGGCGTTCCCTCACGTGTCCGGCTGCTGATCATCATCAGCGACGGCTTTCCAAACGACGTCGGATACAAATCGGACTACGCTATTGCAGACACCTACCGGGCCGTGCAGGAAGCCCGGTCGAGGAATGTTCATGTCAAGGCCATCACTGTCAATATCGGCAGCGATCCCAGGCTGGATGATTTGTATGGCCGGTTCCACCATCATGTCATCGAGGATGTGACGCAGCTCCCTGATAAATTGCTGCGCCTGTACAGTGTGCTGACGCGTTATTAAGATTGTGCATCGATGGAGGATTCTGTTATAACCGGACGCCGGACGCTGCTGACACCATCAACACGGCACCAGCCGTCAAAAGGATGTTTCGGAATCCATGCTGATACATGATGATATTCTCTCCTGGAAAGGATTTGGGGGGCTGTTGGATCTGGCCGCCGGACGCTGCCGGCTGCGAATGTTCGATTTGAATAAAAGCGACGATCAAAAAATCACGCACCTCAAGCCCCTGGTGGTAGTGGCCTCTGATCTGCCCGAGACCAAGATGGAGTTCAAGAAAGTTTCGGTGCGGAGCTGCAACAGTCACATTGCCACGCAGGTTGTTGAAAAGTTCCGGATCGATCCCAACCGGATGATCTTTGTCGAGTACTATCCTGCCTCGACCTATGGCGACCGGAACCAGCATCATATCCCCGCTAAATTTGTCGCGGTGGATTTCATCTGGCACGGCACCAAGGCACTGCACCCGAAATGGCGCACACTTGAATCGAACGTCGTGGACTTGATTGCGCCATTTTTTGAGAATTAAAATTTTAGAAAAACCGTGTGCAGTTTTCCCGACTCTTTTTCCTTGAGCTGTAATCGCAGCTGCTTGGCGGATTTGGCCTCGCCCGGAAAGAAAATGATGCCGTGAGACAGGTTGCCGGGTGTGATGGTTTTGTTTTTCAACGATTTCTCCCTCAAATCGCCCATGATTGTATGGCGTGCTTCATTGGAGGTGGCGGCCCCGGAAGCACCACCCAGGACCGCACCGGCCGCAGCCCCTGTCGCAGCCCCTTTACCGGCAGCCCGGGCGACATCGCCTCCGCTGACCACTCCAATGGCGGCGCCGATGATGGTGCCCGCGGTGGCGCCCAGAAAACCGCTATAGGCGCCTTCCTTGAATATTCTGTTGGTTTGGGCGAATTTTGTGGCACGCTCGTAAGCGAAGCGGTCCGTCAACACCGGCCAGAGATTGCCCTCATCGTCTTCGAGAAACGTCTGCGCCGGATTGATGACAAGCGCATTCGGGCTCTGGTTGTCAAAAACCACCTGAACCGGCAGCATACCGGCACGGCGAATATCAAATCCGAATGAGGCTCGAGCCGTTTCCGGGTCTGAGAATGCCTGGCCTCCGATCTGGGTACCGTTGATTTGTACCATATTGTTGTAAGCGGCTGGTGCTTTAAACGGCAGCGGTTTGGCCTTGTACGCCGAACCGCAGCCGGCCAGCAGCGCAACGATCGAAAGAATGATGAGACAAGCTTGTCGCTTCATGATGCACAACCTCCACGGATAAGGTAAAAGGCAGTGGCGGGACTGGGTCACAAGACATGGATCCCGAGCCCTTTTCAAGCATGTTATTTTCAGATGGAACCTAATGTAAGGATTGCTTTGTCCGGTTACAAGCTTTTTCGTCAGCTGACAGCGGACCATTCGATTTGAGCCAGATGCCGGTTGAAGGTCGTCACGGCCTCCTGTAGCTCGGCATATGTGGATTCGCCTTTTTCAGCATTGCCGGTTTTTCCGATCTGCTCCAGTTGCAGCGCAACTGCGGCGATGATTTTTGCACCCAGGTTGGCCGCAGTCCCCTTGAATTGGTGAGCGTCCTTGGCTAAGCTGTTCATGTCGTTGATTTGAATCGCCTGTTCAATCCGGGACATAAAGTCTGGAATCATGCGTTGAAATTCGGCCAACATCATCTGCAGGAATTCCACATCGCCCATGGTGCGCTTGAGGGCTTCCGAGATATCGATGGTGGGAAGATCGTAGCTCATTATATCACCTTTTCTGCCAACCGCCTGCTCTGCTGATGACAACAGGACGCCTGGCTGATATCCATTTGATGTGGTCATGTTTTCGGCGTTTTTCAGAAAGAGTTTAGTGCTTTTCCGGACTGGCAAGGTATCATTGGTGACGCGAGACGGATGGATACGCCTTCGATTATCATAGCAATGATACCGGTCCATCGCAAAGGGTTATTGTGCTGAGACCGAAGCGGCCATGCGGCGATGATGGAAAAGAAGCTTGCCGATCGGCCGGTTTAGAGGCATGATAAGCGGCGTTCCAACTAGTGCCCATCCGGAAATAGCCCTTTTCTGGATGGAGATGTTAGGCGTTAGCTATTAGCAGTTATAAGATTTCGCGGTTCTCTATAAAGCTTGAGTCACGACATTCCTCTCCCCCTCAGGGGGAGAGGTCAGGTGAGGGGGTGGTCTTTGGCAAGGTCCACCCTCACCCTAACCCTCTCCCTCAAGGGAGAGGGAACCCGTTCGAACAAACCGTCAACTTGATCTTTATGGATAAGCGCC
>JBNKKC010000003.1:0-44216 GCA_050291625.1 Desulfobacteraceae bacterium | reverse complement strand
ATTCAAGCCTCCAAAACGCATCCTAAAAGTCGATTTGAACCCCTAATTTCATAGGCACTACACTGAATTTCATTCAGTCTGTATCTAATTGATATATTGTCGTTTTCCCGTTTTTGTGTAACTATGACTGTCGAACACCGGGGTCCGTTTGGCTGCTTGATCCTTCCATCATTATCCTTTCTCGAACGTTTAGGTCACAGGCGAGTGCGTAGCACCTGCGAAACCCTTATCCTTTGCACCTGTTGGTTCGACAATATGGTTTGAATATGCAGCGAGCCCCGTTCCAACGATACACCACATAAAATATTATTTTTTCCAAAAACCCTGTAAAAAACTCAAATTGGCATCGTTTTCCGGGTCCGCTGTCTGCGCGGCTGTTAAGGTGCTTTAATTGCAGTATTTTTATTCTGGTGAAGATACATGCCAACGGCAGGCACGAGCAACAGCCAGAAGCCAGACTTTGGAATGATGAAGCATCCAAGCAGAGTGATGGCCAAAAAACTCCATTTCAGGAACAAAGGCAAAGCGAGCTGTCTCTGCTCAATCCAGTGGATAAGTCCACCAATAATCAACAGTGAGAACCCGGAAAAAAGAAACCAAAACGCAGCTTCCCGATCCGGTTGACCATCAACCGTGTTTAAAAGCAACTCTCTGCCAAGTTCCGCAAGAATATCGCGAAAGACAATGAAGCCGAAAGCAGAATGAACGATGCCAATAAATAGAACACTCTTGCCAATCCAAACCTTCATGATATTCCTTCAACTTTTAATCTAATGAGAGGTTCGGCTATTCCACGTTCCATGGTTTAAGGGTTGGAATGATCTTGGACATCATATCTCGAGCCTGATCCTCGGGCATTATTTTCTTTTGCCCCATAATGGACAGCACTGATCAATTATTTCCTGCGTGGTAATACCTGGATCTGTATCTTTGTCGTTCGGAAAACAGTACGTGCAGTATTCTTTTTAGAAACAAAGGCCTTATTGACCGCAGCATTTTTTATACTTCTTGCCGCTTCCGCATGGACAGGGTTCATTACGTTTTACTTTTTTTTCGGAAATTATTGTTTTCTGTGGATTCAACAATATTTCTAAGTTTGTAATATCCTCGGGTTTATCTGGCTCTAATTCAATTTTATATTTCCAACCGTTTTCTATAAAAACCGACTCTAATTCTTTCACTCTTTCTTCTGTCTGCACATTAATAATGGCGGGATTTTTTTCAGTGCCCAATTTTGATTTTTTTATACCATCAAATTTCTTTTCCATTTTTATTCACCTTAATAAGAGCAAGGGGTCAAACCTTGAATTGTGAATTAAGACTCTCAACTTTATCGCCGAGCTCCTTTTCATTTTGAACTCTGCCTCCAAAGCTACTGACAACTTTGCTCACTGTCGAGTATGTTATACCCAATAAAAGACCAATTTCTTTTGCGGGCAGGCCTCCTGACTTCCACAAAAAATAAATCAGCATATCTCGCTTCTCTTTTTCACCAGGATCGATTCTTTTTGCTTTGCGGGCGGATTCCAGGTCAAAGCTCAAAACCTCCGATACACTCTTTATCAACCGCTGAGGATCGACGGGTTGTAATAATCGATTACGCTGAGGAAGCTCTGCATCTTTTTTGTCGTCTAAAAAACGCGCCTTTAAATCTGCTACAAAGTTTTGGCTCCCATAAATAAAGCCATGCTTTACATCTTCCCATATACTACTTTGCTCGTCTGAATATTGCTGGACCTTTATTCGATAGGCTTTATGACGATCCTGACCTGGCAGTTGATTTAAAATGGTCTTAGTTGTCAACCATGCCGGAGCCTTTTTACTTTTAAAGGCATAAAACGGGTAGCTGCTCCATTGGTAATCGGCAAGCCTTCCAACGATATTTGCCCTGACAGGATTGCGATGAATATAACACGATAATCGCATAAGGTATGCATCGTTTTCGACGATGATGCTCTTAAACCGTCCCTGAAAGAGGTGGCCGCCAGTGCTGTTTTTTAAATTGAATTTTCGCGTATAGCTGGTCCCAAACCACTGCATGGCCCTTGATAAATTCGCATCCCTGGTCTTGATCAATAGATGATAATGATTACCCATCAGGACATAAGCATGCACCTCAATATCGAACCGCTCAACTAACTCTCCCAATAGATCTAAGAACATGTGCCGGTCGTCTGTTGAGCGGTATATTTCCTGTCCACCGTTTCCCCGGGACAACAAATGATACATAGTCCCAGCATACTCTATTCGCCATTGTCGTGCCATGGAGCGTTTGGTTATCAGCTGTAATGCTACTTGTCAATCTATTTCACTATTCAAGGTTTGACCCCTGACCCCATTTCCTTTCTTTATTTCATGCCCAATTTTGCGCCTTTTTCGAGTAAGGCAATCGATTCTTTCAGTCGCCGTTCCTTTGTCTCAGGCCGTTTAGCGACAACAATCCAGCCAATAAACTGTTTTTGATACGAAGGTGCTAATTGATCAAAGAAACCCTTAGCTTTTTTGTTCTTGGCCAATGCACTCTTCAATTCTTTGGGCATGTCGAGAGATATTTGTAGACGATCAGGTTTATCCCACAAACCAGTGACCTTTGCCTCCTTTACGACCACCATACCCGCTTCAGCCATAAGACCTTGCTTCTTAAGTTTTATTACTCGTTTTTTATTTGATTCCGACCATTGACTATCAGCCTTGCGAGGTGTTAGCTTTCTCACATACTTATCATCATCTATTTTCTTAATAATGCTGTCTATCCAACCAAAGCATAAAGCCTCTTCAACCGCTTCATCATATGCAAGCGTAGGTTTGGCCGTATGCTTCTTGTAGAAAACAAGCCAGATGCCCATACTCTTATCATGATTTTGACTGAGCCACTCTCGCCACTCATCTCGGTTTTTTGCATATACCTGTTTCATTGTCTCTCGTATGATTATGGTGTCACACCTTGAATAGTGAATTGTAGCGCCTTATTCACTATTCAAGGTGTGACCCCCCATATTTCCTTTTTGGGCTTTGAACAAATAAAATGCGGGTATAAGCTTTTCGAGTTGAACCTCATCGAATCCCGCATCATTAAGTTGATCACACACTTTGTCTGGATCAGGTAAAGGGCCACAACCATCTGTCATTGAAGACCAAAGATTCATTAGTTGTATTGAAGGATCATTTGCCGGGCATAATGTAGTTAATATCAATTTGCCGCCCGAATTTAATAGCCCACCAAGATTGCGGAGCAAATTAGTCCTTTCCTTTTCTGGAAAATAGTAGATAAGATTGAAGAAAGTTACTATATCAAATGGTTTGTCACTTTGGAATTTTCGCACATCAATATGCTCTATTTTAACGCGATTATCTATCTGCCAAATGGTTATATTCTCTCTTGCAAAATCAGCCACCGTCTTTTGCAGCTCCAGTCCTGTTGCCACAAGGTTTGGATTCCGATCACATGCACGTTTGATATATATGCCGGATCCACAACCAACTTCCAATAAACGACATGGGCCATTTAATGGAATGATTTTATCAACCACATCGACTAAAATCGGTTCGACTGTTCTAGAGGACCTGGCAAACAACTCACCATATGAATGGCTGAAATCGAACTTCTTATTCTGTTTCAGCAAAGCAGGTGTTTTTATAATATAGTCATAAAAAATCTCAACGCGCGCCTGAAAAAAAGCCTTCCATGTATCATTGTCGGAATTTAATAATTTTTTTGAAACTGCACTCTTAATACTGTAGGCATTGTTCTTCTTATCCAGCTCACCGATAGCTACACCCAAGTCAAGCCAGGCTTCCAGACCTTCCTTATCGATATCCGCGCCCATACTGCTCTGAATATCTTTAAGGTTTGCCTGACCATTAGACAATAAGTTATAAATTCCCTCAGATATTGCAGTTGAAATAAAACCGGCTCGGTAAAATTCATTCAGGGTCTTGTTCATGCGTAAAATCAATGAAATCGGGTTTTTCAGCATGAATTTAACCAAAGTATTTATCGCCATTATTTATTCCGATATAATATTATCTTTCTAAGATCTGAATTGCATAACGCTCCGCATGACCGGACGGGAAAACGACCAAGGTCTATGAAAATGCAAAGTTCAATGATGATTCAGTAAAAACTTAAGATGGCATTGTTTTCCCGGTCCGCTGTCTATGCGGTTGTTATACGTTTTTTATCTTAATTTCAGGAAGTCACCGTTAATTATCATTAGCTTTACGCCATTCTGGGTTACTGAACGATGAGAACTTAGATCGTCCGACACGACATACGACATGCCTGGAGTTAAAATGGAATTTGTACCATCTTCCTGTTCATTCGTAACTTCACCTTCAAGGCAATGAACTATGTGGCCTTTTTGACACCAATGATCAGCCACATAACCAGCAGAATATTCAACTATTCTAATTCTTAAGCCATCAAATTGCAGGGTTTGCCAATAAGCAGTACCCGTTTCGCCTTTATGTTCAGTCTTAGGTATTTTCGACCAATCTATCGTTTGAAATGGGATATTTTTGTCGTTCATTGTTTTTTATTAACCTCGAATAGGTTTCATTCGCATAACAGTGTTGATATATGGAAAAATTTCCATATATCCCGTTTTGAGTTCCATCCAAGATCACCGTTCCAGAGAACCAATCGCAAAAACGAGATTTACATTACAAATTGTATATTATTACAGGCGGTTGTACTAAAAATTGCCATGGAAGGTCATTATGGATTCTAAACGCAATTTTCAGCCAGACCGAAATCTTAGGTCGATGGATCAAGTTCGACAAGTTTTGCGTTATCACCACTATAGATACCGTACAGAGCAGACCTATTGCAAATGGATTTTGCTCTACATTCGCCATCATGGCGGTATCACCCATCCTGCGACAATGGAAAAAACCGAAATCGAGTCGTTTTTATCCCACCTTGCCGTTCAAGAACGGGTATCTGCTTCAACCCAGCGGCAGGCATTGAATGCCATCATGTTTCTATATCGCAAAGTTCTTTGTAAGGATATTCGTGACAAAATCGCGCAGGGATATGGCTCCGTATATATTCCAGCGGCGCTTAAGCGGAAATACCCCAATGCCAGCCGAGAGTTCAGATGGCAGTATTTATTTCCTGCTAATAGAATGAGCTTCGATCCGCGCAGCCATAACAAGCAAAGGCACCACGTACTTGAGTCCGGCCTGCAAAAAGCCGTTAAGCGCGCAGCGGATGATATGGGTATTCTGAAACGGGTCGGCTGTCACACACTGCGGCACTGTTTTGCCACCCACGCACTTGAAAACGGATGCAATATCCGAATTGTTCAGGAACTAATGTCACACTCCGGCGTAAGCCGGAGTCCTGATATTCCAATTACTTACATTTCTGGATGCCGGATCGAGTCCGGCATGACAGAGTAAAAACGTGCGTTTTCTAAATTATGACACAGTCTGGAAAGCCGGAATGACTTAAAGGAAAAAGGCACTCGAATTGAACAAATATTATTAATCCAACTTTCGGGACACGACACTTGATCCTGCTCCATGATGTAAGGTTTTCGGTAGAAGTAATGATAGAACATCAACCCGGCCGGGACGGAGCCCCAGCACAAGACCAGCGGGACAGACCGGCCCTTTCTACGAATATCCAATCCGCCCATGCGCGCGCGGATCCACAGCGATGATACCTCGCTGGCCGAAACCCGAGTGTTGAACCGAATGATGTTCTAAAACCCAGGGTTTCAAAAAGTTGAGCCGCTCCCGCCAGGCGGGAACGGCTCAAGATGTTTAAAGTATTTCGCGATTTTTAATTCCGTCCGGAATACTCCTGATAGGTCATGGCCACGGTGCGGTAAACCAGATGCGCCAGTTTGGAAAACGGCGTATAGGCGAACAGGGCCCAGATCAGAATCAAATGAATAAAATAGATCAACGCCATGAGCGGATAGATCCCGGCCAGGCGGATCAGTTCGGTGAGCAGGCCGGTGACGCCGAGGCCCATCACCAGGCCCAGCAGGTACCAGTCTTTGTAGGCCGAGACCTGATCGGTTTTGGCTTTGCGCTTGGCGATCATGAGGCCGGAGCCGATGATCAGGGCGATGCCGCCCAGGTTGCCCAGCCACTTGATCGGGTTGAGCTGGCTGTAGGGGCCTTCGATGTGCAGGATCCACTCGGCCACGAAAAAGCAGTTGGTGACGATGAACAGGCCGATGAAGCCGAAAAGCACCATCATGTGCGAGGTGGAGCGATCTTTGTTATCGGTGCATTCGCTGAATTTCTGGTGTTTGATGATGGTGGGGATGATGCGGATAAAGGCCTGCACCATGCCGGCCGGGTCGATCTTGTCCGCCTTGGTTTTACCTTCCAGCACGGCGTTGGCGTGAATATCGGCGAGAAAGTTCTTCAAGCCGAGCGCGAAAACGGCGATGGCAAAGAAAAAGGTGGGGATCATGATCACGTCCACCAGATAATTGTTGAAGTAGCTGTGGCCCCAGAGTTCTTCGCCGTGGGGGGCGAAGTTGAGCCAGCCGAGGCCGACGATATTGGAGATAAACCCGAGGACGAGGAACAGGACCGCGGGGATGCCCAGCAGGATGGGCAGCGCGCCGGGGTTGTTGACCATCTTGCCCAGGGCTTTGGGGGTGGCGTATGCGGCGACGGCGTAGGAGCGCACGGCGGCGAGCACGTCACCGGGTTTGGCGCCCCGGGGGCATTTGGTGGAACAGTCGCCGCAATTGTGGCACAGCCAGATATCGCCGTTGCCGATGAGGCGGTCTTTGAGGCCCCAGGAGGTGGCCAGCATCTCTTTGCGCGGAAAGGGTTTTTCGTCCGGCGAGATGGGGCAGGCCACGGAACAGGTGGCGCATTGGAAGCACTTTTTGACATCCTGGCCGCCAAGCTTGCCTACTTCTTTAATAAATTCGACATCCGGATCGACTAGATAAGCATCGGACATTTGTTACCTCCACGTAACCGGAAGCAGCGGTTTGCTGCCGGTATCGATTAATAGTGCCTGGATTAGAATCCCTTGAAGGGGTTCGGACCCAAATCTTCGATCATTTCCACAAAATCATTGATGATCTTGGGCAGCTTGTCATATTCGTCGATGGCCACCTGGAACTGAGCCACGCGCTCTTCTTCCAGGGCCAGGCTGGCCAGAGCGTCGCCGATTTTTTTCATGCGAATGTCGGCCAGCTCGGAGCCTTTGACAAAGTGGCACTGGTAGTCGTCGCCGTGTTTACAGCCCAGCAGGAACACGCCGTCCATACCCTGGGACAGGGCGTCCTTGATCCAGATCACGTTGACCGACCCCAGGCAGCGGACCGGGATGAAACGCACATCGGCCGAATAGGAAAGACCTTTCAGGGCCGCCATGTCGAGGGCCGGGAAGGCGTCGTTTTCACAGATCAGACACAGAACCCGCATGGGCGGCTCGCTGTAGTCGTCTTCGCTGGGAACGCCGATGGCCTTGACCTGGGAGCCGATGCTGTCGATATTGTAGTCGGCAAAGCCGATGATGCGTTCGGGGCAGGCGCCCATGCAGGTTCCGCAGCGCCGGCAGCGCGACGGGTTGGGTTTGGGCGTGCCTTTTTCATCATCGTCCAGGGCGCCGAAGGGGCACTCTTCAGTGCAGCGCTTGCACTGGGTGCAGCGCTGGAAGAAGAAATCCGGAAAGGTCATGTCGCCGGACCGCGGATGAACCGCGACGCCGCGATTTGACGATTCGATGCACTGGATCGCTTTCAGGGTGGCGCCGGCGGCGTCTTCCATGGCCTCTTCGGTGGTCATGGCGCGGCGCACCCCGCCTGCCGCGTAGATGCCCGTGCGCTGGGTCTCGTACGGAAAGCAGATGAAGTTGGAATCGCAGTAGCCGTCGAACAGGCCGATGTCGCGGAAGGCCGGTCCCTGGCGGTAGGCCAGGTTGACCACCGGATCGCTCTTGGTGGCCGGTTCCATGCCGGCGGCCAGGACCACCAGGTCGGCTTTGACCTTGAGCTGCTTGCCCAGCAGGGTGTCGGTGGCTTCGACGATCATACCGTCGCCGTTTTTGCTGACGTTGACCACGTTGCCCTTGGTCAGAAACACGCCCGGGTCCTGCTGCATGCTTTTATAGAAGTACTCGCTCAGGCCCGGGGTGCGCATGTGCTGATAGAAGATGAAGGCTTTGCCGTCTTCGTAGTCGTCGCGCACGTACTTGGCCTGTTTCAGAGAGACCATGTTGGTGACCGCGCCGGCGTAGGAGAAATCGCTGTCGTTCTCATCCTTGTCCGGGCTCTGGATAAAGACCACCGATTTGGCCTCTTTGCCGTCCGAGGGCCGGGTGATCTTGCCGGCCTTGGCGATGGTCTCGAACTCGGCGTTGGTGATCACGTCGGCGTTGTTGCCGTAGCCCAGGTGGGCGACGGCCTCCTGGTCGATTCTGGCGGGTTTCCAGCCGGCGGCCAGGACTACGGCGCCGTAAAGTTCGCCGTTAGGGTCCAGCTTCAGGATGTCTTTTTTGCCTTCGTTGTACTTCTGATAGGCCTCGAACTGCTGCTCGGCGTTAAGCTCCTTGCCGCTTTCGTCCACTTTCATCTCATCGGGCAGCGGATAGGGCACGTCGAATTCGATCTTTTCGCCGGGCTTTTTAAAGGTGACCAGAAACTCGCCGGGCTGGCCGGCCAGGCGGGCCACCACGGTTTCGGTCCGAATGTCAATTTTCTCCTCGGCCTCTACGGCGGCCACTTTGGCACCGACCATGGGCGGAATCAACTCCTCGTAAGGATCTGCCACGGGCAGCTGGCTGCGCCAGTTCAGGGCAGCGCCGCCCAGTTGGGGCTCTTTTTCCACCAGGGTGACCTCGAAACCGGCTTTGACCGCATCGAGTGCTGCGGACATGCCGGTCATACCGCCGCCGATGACCAGGATCTTTCTGGAAAATTGGTCCAGTTTGTAAGCCTCGGGAAGATCGACCTTTTCCACCCGGGCCATGCCCATTTTCAGGTAGTCTTCGGCCATCAACTGGACGCGATCGAACTTGTCTTCGTCCTCTTTTTCTTCCTCGGTCAGGGCCGGAAATTCGGAACGCGGATGGGACCAGACCACGCCTTCGCGCAGGTTGACGCGTTCGACGATGCAGCCGTCAAAGCGAAAGGTGTCGAAATTGACACGGCGGGAGCAGGCGCACAGCACCAGGGTGTTGACGCCGCCGTCGATCTCCGCCTTCAGAAACTCGACGCCCTCTTTGGAACACATAAAAGGATGGGTTTTGGCGGTAAGCCCCTCCTCATCGGCAACGCCCTTGATGGCTTCAACATCCAGGGATTCGCCGATGCCGCAGCCTTCACATATATAGACACCATATTTTTTGTCCATGGATGACCTCCTAGTTTCCTGCCAGCGTTTGGATGGCTTTCAGTGCCATGCCGGTAGCGTTTTGGTTGGATGAAACCACATCGGCCGGTTTGTTGGCGCAGCCGGCTGCGAACATGCCGCCCTTTTCAAAATCGTTGATGATGAAACCGTCGGCATTGTAGGTGAGATCTGCCGGCAGTTTGGCCTCGGCGGCCGTGGGCTGCATACCGGTGGCAAGGACAACCAGGTCCACGGTCTGCTTGGTTTTTTCACCGGTGACGGCGTTTTCGGCCACGACCGTAACGTTCCGGGTGGCCGGATCTTCGCTGACTTCGGCGACTTTGCCTTTGATGAAGAAGACGTTCTCGTCCTCTTTGATGGTCTGGTAGAACTTCTCATAACGTGCCCCCGGCGCCCGCAGGTCGATGTAGAAGATGTAGATCTTGGCATCGGGGTAACGCTCACGCACATAGGTGGCCTGTTTCAACGAGGCCATGCAGCAAATGTAGGAGCAGTACGGCAGGTGGTTCTCGTCCCGGGAGCCGGCGCATTGAACAAAGGCCACGCTTTCAAGGGCCTTGTCGTCGGACGGACGCTGGATCTTACCGCCGGTCGGTCCGTTGGGAGCGGCCAGGCGCTCCATCATCATATTGGTGATGATGTTTTTGTGGACGCCGAAACCCAGGTTGTCGATCTTGGCGGCGTCGTAGGGCTGCCAGCCGGTGGCCCAGACGATGGCGCCGACCTGCAGATCCACGGTCTTGACTTCCATGTCCAGATCGATGGCGTCGTACTTGCAGGCCGCTTTGGCTTTGGCGGCCGCATCGGTGCCGATGATCTGCGGCGACAGGATGTAGCGGGCCGGAAAGGCCATTTCAAACGGCAAATGGGCGCCCTTTTTCATCACCATGTCGAAATTGAACGGATCGGAAACGGCCGTGCCGCATGCGTCGGCACAATCGCCGCAGCAGGTGCAGTTTTCGTTGACGTAGCGGGGTTTGATCTTGACGGCCACGTTGTAATTGCCGGGCGCGCCCTCGACCTTATCCACTTCGGCCAGGGTGAGCACCTTGATGCGAGGATTGTCCTTGATGCGGCGGAAATTGATCTCCAGGCCGCAGGTCGGGGGGCAAAGCTTGGGAAAATACTGATTCAGCTGCGCCACGCGTCCACCCAGATACGGATTCTTTTCCACCAGGTATACTTCATACCCTACTTCGGCGGCTTCGATAGCAGTTGTCAGACCGCTGATGCCGCCGCCGACCACCATGATGCTTCCACTCGCGGGGGCGGTTGATTCGTTTGTCATTCTATCCCTCCGTGCATCGAAGAATTAATAGTTGCTTTTTCGTTCAGCCGCTAACGGCCGGCTGGCGATACCCTTTATATTATAGATGCTAAGATAATGCTTTTGGAACGCGTCGCCGGTCGTGGCGCAATGACCATACAACCTGCTCGCTCCAGCCCTGCCAAAAACCTTATCTTAACGTCCATATCTTAAAGCCGGCAGCCCGCTGCCGCCGCATCCGTCCGGACGGATCAGTGTTCAGCCTCGAACTCCAGAGCAGAGCCACCCTTCGGCCACGGTTTAAGTGCCGGTGCCGGTGCCGGTGCCGAAGAGGCGCCCGATATTTTCCAGGATATCGCCGCACCTGACGCGCATGCAGCCATTAATAAAAACCTCCAGACACCCGAAGACGTCTGGAGGTATGATATTGCAGCTAATTCACAATCAGCTCCCGCAGATTAGGCCGGGATGATCTGGATGTAAGGAACTTTCTTGACATCCCACTCGCCCTTTTCCGGATCGTACTTGGAGTTGACGAAGCAGAACCAGTTCTCATCATCCTGACCCGGATAATCCGCTTGATAGTAGAAACCCGGGTAACGGGTCTCTTTGCGGAACTGGATGTGACGCAGGTGGGATTCTACGGTCCAGATACGATGGTAGATTTCCCAGGCGCGCATCAGTTCGTGCAGATCGCCGGCAGCCATCTTTTCGCAGTCTTCGCGCATGGTCTGGAGCAGATCCATCACGATTTCCAGCGACTTGCTGCTGGTCTGGTAGAAGGTAGCGGTACCGGCACCATACTCATGGGTCGCTTTCATCAACCGATACATCATGCCGTTGGGTTTGATGTAGGCGGGGTTGATGTCGATGGCGGTGGTGTAGTCTTTATTGTCCAGGAAAGTGCGGACCGGTTTGTAGACCAGGTCGACCAGCTCTGAAGCGGACTGTTTCAGGGTCGGCGTGAAGTCGGCGAAGTCCTTGGCATAGCGAACCATCTGCTTGGCTGCGATGCGGCCTTCGGCATGGGAGCCGGAGGAGAACTTGTGGCCGGAGCCGCCAACGCCGTCGCCGGCGGTGAACAGACCCTCGACGGTGGTCATTTGTTTGTAGATCTTACCGTTGCGGGCTTTGATCTTGTAGTCATCCGGCACCCAGTCGTAGTCCGGTCCGGAGGTCCACAGACCGCAGCAGCCGGAGTGAGATCCCAGCAGGTAAGGTTCGGTAGGCATAACCTCGGAGTTTTTCTTCTCCGGTTCGCAGTCCTGAGCACACCACAGGTTGGCCTGGCCGCAGGTCATGTCGAGGAAGTCTTCCCAAGCTTCGGACTCGAGGTGCTTGAGCTCTTTCTTGTCCATGGTCTCGCCGAGTGCGGCCAGAGCGGTGACGGTGTCCATCATGATGGGGCCGTGGTCCTCTTTCATTTCGAACAGCATCAGGTGGTTACGCAGACAGGTCGGGGTGATGGCAGCGGTGCCGTAAGGCGCATAGCGTTCCAGTTCGGCCTTGGCGGCGTCGCTGGCGGCAAAGTTTTCGCCCAGACCGTTGAGGGTTTTGGCTTTGAACAGCAGGAACCAGGCACCCACGGGGCCGTAACCGTCTTTAAAGCGGGCCGGGGTGAAACGGTTTTCCATCATGGTCAGTTCGGCACCGACCTTCATGCACATGGTGTAGGTGGAACCGGCGTTCCATACCGGATACCAGGCGCGGCCTTTACCTTCGCCGACGCTGCGGGGCTGATAGATGTTGACGGCGCCACCGCAGGCAACCATCATGGTTTTGCATTTGATGATGTAGACTTTGTTCTCGCGTACGGAGAAACCCACGGCACCGGCGATCTGGTTGGGCACGTTGGCATCCAGCAGCAGCTCGACGATGAAGCAGCGTTCGATGATGTTGTCTTCACCCAGCGCCAGCTTGGCAGCTTCGGCCACGATCCGTTTGTAGGATTCGCCGTTGATCATGATCTGCCATTTACCGGTGCGCACCGGCTGGGCGCCGCCCTTGAGGGTGCCCATTTTCTGGCCTTTTTTACCGTCGAGGTTTTTGCCCTCTTCGGATTTTTTCCAGACCGGCAGACCCCACTCTTCGAACAGATGCACGGAATCGTCCACGTGGCAGCCCAGGTCGAAGATCAGGTCTTCGCGAACCAGGCCCATCAGGTCGTTGCGGACCATGCGAACGTAGTCTTCAGGAGCATTATCGCCAATGTAGGTGTTGATGGCGGAAAGGCCCTGGGCTACGGCGCCGGAACGTTCCATGGCGGCCTTGTCGCACAGCAGAACGGACTGGTCGTCACCCAACCATTTTTTAACTTCGAATGCCGTACCGCAAGCGGCCATGCCGCCGCCCACGATCAGGACATCAACTTCACGCTCTTCGACTTCAGGGTCACGTACGGCTTTGAGTTCACCCTTAGGTTTATTCGGTATTGCCATATTATCCTCCTAAAAATTGATTTCGAATTGTGAAAATTTCGATTTGTTCAAGGACCCGCCCAAACTTAGATCTTCGGCGTCGGAATCGTGTAGCCGTCTGCTTCCTCAGTGGAGAGCAGGCCGCTTTCGAGATCCTGACCTTTCAGATCGTCATAGGCGTTGGCAGCACCTTCGGGGGTGGTCCGGATGGGGAACTTAAAGCGCTTGATGAGACCGTTGCGGAACTTGCAGGTCCACATCACATCTTCGGTACCCATCATGGGCATGATGGAGCTTCCCAGGGGTACGAAATCGGCATAGCCGCGCACTTCGATCGCCTGGGTGGGGCAAATTTTAACACAGGAAAAGCATTCCCAACACTGATCCGGCTCTTGGTTGTAGGCCTTCATAGCGTCGGCGTCGAGGACCATCAGGTCGTTGGGGCAAATGTACATGCAAGCAGTTTTGTCGCCACCCTTGCATCCGTCACATTTTCCTGAATCACAAAACTTGGCATTTAATATACCTCCTAAAAGTATGGTTTTGACTATTCAACCAATGGACTCTTTATTCATAATTGATCCTTCCCTAACCAACACCTCCCTTCCTTTTATTGTCCAAATCTTCGTCAAACGAACGGATTTGTTTTGATTAGCTATGCCTGCAAAAAGAGTGTGCGTCTCCGGACGCCGGGGGTGACGCCTGCTGGGCAGTCCAGAGAAAAATCGTATAAATTCAATCGGATATATTTAGCACAAGACAGACTGAATATCACCCCTCAATTGCCTTGTCAATATTTTTTCAGACGTCCTAAGCCCTAAAAATCAAAATCATTTTCATATGATACCCGCGCGTCAACATCTTGAACCGCGGCTGTCAATCATCACAAGATATGGTATGGAAAATGAGCGATCGCCAACATCGTATGCGAAAAATTCTCACCAAGGGAGAATGGGATCTTTAAAACGGTCTGATGCAATAAACGCTTTGTTTCGAGGGGACGAACACCAGTACGAGCGAGACCTTTCGGCGGGTAGGGGCAGCGACATTCAGCCGAAATCAACACTTCATTGATCAATTCCTCGTAAACCGACGAGCAGATGAATCAGCCCACGTTGTCCTATACACAATCTGAGCCAAGAGTTCAATCGGTTGTTTGCGGTTTCATTAAAAACAATGGCTTGCACCGCGGATCGATTTGTTTTAATTGAAGTTGCTGCGCATATCACCGTCCAAGATCGGATTGCCGGATAAGATGACTGCACAAACCAATGAGGCCGAACTGCTGCCCCTGGCGCTTGACGACACCTTCCAATTTGCCTGCAACCGCCGCGTGCCCTGTTTTAACCACTGCTGCCGTGATTTGTGCCAGGCATTGACGCCCTATGATGTCTTGCGCCTGAAAAAAAATCTGACCATCTCGGCCAAAGATTTTCTGTCCCGCTACGCTGCGATCCAGATCGGTCCGGCCACGGGCTTGCCGGTGGCGTCATTGCGTTTTTTCGGCAATGAGAACCGGCAGTGCCCATTTGTCACGGCCCAGGGATGCCGCGTCTATGCCGACCGCCCCGCCTCCTGCCGAATCTATCCGCTGGTGCGGTTGCTGCGCCGCTCTCGATCCAGCGGCAATCTGGTCGAACAGTTCGCTCTGCTCAAAGAGCCGCACTGCCGAGGTCATGAGCAGCGACAGCCCCAGACGGTCAGCCAATGGATCGTCAGCCAGGAGCTTGAGGCCTATCACGAGGCGAACGATATGCTGATGGAGTTGATCGCATTAAAGAACCAACGACGTCCGGGGCCGCTGCCGCGGGAATTGAGTGAACTGGTTCAGACCGCTTTCTATGATTTGGAGACGCTGAAAGAGCAGGCCGCCGACGGACGGCTCGAGGGAATGGACGCATCGGGTCTGAAACCGATTGCCGAATTGCGGGACGATCTGCAGTGGCTGGAATGGTCGATGGAGTATATACGTAACTTTCTGTTTGAGTCGCGATAAGCAGGATCGTGTCTATTTGTTAAACCAGTGCTAAGTGTTAAGTTAATGCATTCTGCCGATTTTAGGGTCCGTGCTTTTGGCAGAAGTAGCCGTTAAATGGAATTGCGATGCTTTTGTCGGAAGAGTGATGGTAGTTTTTAAGTAAATCGGTTCCATCCTTTCCTTAACACTTAATCACTTAATACTTAACACTATTCCCAAAACCCGATGATGATCAGGAAGTCGGATAAGTCCGAAGGTTATAATGTTATGAATTTAAATGATAAAGTCGCATTGGTTTTGGGAAGTATTAAAGGCATCGGCAAGGCGGTCGGGTTGGATCTGGCCTCGGCGGGCGCAGCGGTCGTCTATACCTACCACGACTGGCCCGAAAGCCTCGATTCGCTGCGAAAAGATGCGGCGGCCGTCGGGCGGAAGCATTGGATCGCCAAGGTTGACCTGCTGGACACCCGGGCGGCGGAGCAGCTGGTGCAGGAGACGGTGCAGCGTTTCGGCAGACTGGATGTCCTGATCAATAATATTGAACGCGGCGGCTGGCCGGTGGTGCACGGCGACTACGTGCCGGAGCAGTGGGACCTGGAACTGGCCACTACTCTGCGAGCCAAACAATGGGTCTTTCATGCGGCCCTGCCGCACCTCAAGGCCTCGCAGGACGGGCTGGTGGTCAACATCTCAAGCATTGCCGGCCTGGTGGGCCGCAGCGGGCCGGCCAGCTATGTGTTCAACGAAGGATACGCGGCGGCCAACCGGGGCATCTCTCTGCTCACCGAGACCTGGGCCCGCCTGGGGGCGCCGGAAGTGCGGGTCAACGAATTGATGCTGGGTATTTTCGAAACCCGGCACGCGGAGAATACCCGCGGCTGGGGGTTGCTCACAGAGCAGCAGAAACAGGCGCTGATCCGCCATACCCTGATGAAACGAACGGGACGCCTGACCGATGTGATCCAGGCGGTCCGTTTTCTGATCGAGGGCGCCCCCTACATGACCGGCAGCGTAATACGGCTGGACGGGGGCTACGTGCTGGGCGGGGAGGCGATCGCTCCCATGCCGGAGGGGGCGGAGTAGCTGGATCAGGCACCCCTTGCACTGCGCACGGGGTTGCTATATGTAAATGGATCGCATGGTTGAAGCCGGTTCGCTTCATCCCAACGATGAACCCTGAACCTTGAACCCTGAACCTTGAACTTTATACGCCATGGCCTACAGCTACGAACTTAAATTCACCGTCCCGTTCCACGATCTGGATCCCATGCGCATCGTCTGGCACGGCAACTATCTGAAATACTTCGACCAGGTTCGGTTTGCGCTGTTCGACCATGCCGGGGTCAATATGTATCAGTACATGCTCGACCATAACTATGTCTTTCCCATCACCAAAACGTCCACCAAGCATATCGCTTCGCTGCAGCCCAACGATGAGTTTGTCTGCAAGGCCACGGTGGTCGAAGCTCGCTATAAAATCAGCATGGAATTTGAAATCCGACGCCTGCCTGACGGGGTCATCTGCACCCGGGGCACCAGCGACCAGGTGGCCGTGGCCATGCCCAAAATGGAACTCGAACTGGAGATCCCCAAAGATATCCGAACCGCACTGGGATTCGACTGATGGACAACAGGCTGCGCGACGCTTTTGCCATGGGCTATGAGCGGCTGTCTGCATGGTCCGATCTGCTGGACGATATCAATCTGTTTCCCGTGGCGGATTCGGACACCGGACGCAACCTGCGCATCAGCCTGGCGGCATTGCGAAACGCCGGCCGCAGCCAAACCACAGAGCAACTGCTTCTGACGGCCACGGGCAATTCCGGCAACATCGCGGCGGCCTTTTTTTCGCGCTTCGTCACGATCCAGTCCGAAGCCGAGCTCAAGGATGCAGCCGAAACCGGCCGACAGGCGGCATGGAAAGCGCTGCTGGACCCCAAACCCGGAACCATGCTGACGGTCTTCGACGCCCTGGCCGAAGCGCTGGCCGATGCACCGCGGCTGACGTCTAAAGACGATGCAAACAGGGTTCTGGATCGCTTGAAAGCAGCGGTCCTGTCCACCGCCCGGATACTGCCGACCCTGCAGCGGGCGGGCGTCGTCGATGCGGGCGCGCTGGGTTTGTTTCTCTTTTTCGAAGGTTTTGTCAAACACCTGGCCGCACTGGCCGAGACCTTTCACTCCCCCACGGAGACGTTCGGCCAGGCCCTGGTCATCAACGGCGAGGCCGAACCCGAACCGGACGACAGGTATTGCATCGACACGGTGCTGCGGCTTGACGGCAGTCCGGAAGCGTCGCTAGAACGCATCGCCGCACTGGGAGACAGCGTGGTGGCGCTTCCCGATCAGAACCTGTTGAAAATTCACTTTCACACCGACAGCGGCGAGACCGCCAAACAGAAGCTGGCCGACCTGGGAACCGTCATTCGCTGGAACCAGGAAAAAATTGACGTCACCGGTGCGGACCGCCGTATACCGGTCAAGGATACGGACGGTATGCACATCGCCACGGATGCGGCCGGTTCGATGACCCGCCAGGCGGCGCAGGATCTGGGGGTCACCCTGCTGGACAGCTATTTGATTATCGGCGACCGGCATGTACCGGAGACCCTGGTCGAGCCGGAGGAGCTTTACGACGCCATGCGCCGAGGCGTCCGGGTGACCACGGCGCAGGCTTCCACCTTCGAGCGGCATCAGTGTTACCAGCATCTGGTCGATCGCCATCACTGTACCCTCTATCTGTGCGTGGGATCGGTCTATACCGGCAACTTTGAGATCGCCCGACAATGGAGCGACGTCCACGCCGCCAACGGCCGTCTGGTGGTTGTCGACAGCACGGCCGCATCGGGCAGGCTGGCCCTGATCGCCACGGCCCTGGCCAGGGCCTGCAACGAGGGCCGCCCGGTCCAACGATTGTTGGAAGATGCCCGCGTCCTGATCGAGACGTGTGACGAGCTGGTCTTTCTGGATCAGCTCAAATACCTGGCGGCCGGCGGCCGAATTTCCAAAACGCGCGGGTTTATCGGCGACCTGATGAAATTCAAACCGGTGATCAGCCCCAAAGCCCGTGGAGCTGAAAAAGTCGGCATCGTCAAAAACCGTCAGGAGCAATTGCGCTTTGCCTTGCGCCATATGCAGCGGCGCCTCGACCCGCGCAATTCCGACACAATACTGCTGCAGTACACCGACAATCGCGACTGGGTGGAATCCGAAGCCGCAGATACGATCGCAGCGCAGTTCCCGGAGGCAAGCATTTCCATCGGCCCCATGTCGCTGACATCCGGCGCCCATATGGGGCCGGGCACCTGGGCCGCGGCTTTTTTGCCGGAGAGGGCCATTGATGACCGAACCCAAGTTGACTAAAATGAACGAGCGCCCATCCATAAATTGCCCTCTCCCTGGAGGGAGAGGGTTAGGGTTAGGGTTAGGGTGGACCACGCAGGAGACCATGATGGAGACACCACCGACAGCAACCCAAGCCAAATCGGCCGGCCGGATTTCCGTGGTCATTCCGGTTTTCAACCACGGCGGCACCGTTGCCGATGTGGTGCGGCGCGCTCGCGAATGGAACCTGCCGGTTTTTGTGGTGGACGACGGATCAACCGACGACAGCTACGACAATGTCAAATCGATCCGGAACATCGAAGTCCTGCGACACCGTCAAAACAAGGGAAAAGGCGCCGCCTTGATCCGCGCCATGACCGAAGCGTCCAAAATCTCGGACTGGGCCATCTGCCTGGACGCCGACGGACAGCACGACCCCGGGCAGATCGGCGTCTTTATCTCGGCGGCCGCCCGCGGCAAGCGCCATATCGTGGTGGGCAAACGCAGCGGCATGGAGACGGCGCCCTGGACAAGCCGCTTCGGACGTAAATTTTCAAACTTCTGGGTGCGGGCCTCGGGAGGACCGCCGATAGCCGACACTCAAAGCGGTTTCCGGATGTACCCCCTGCCGGAGGTAATCCGCCTCAAAACCCGCGCCCGGCGGTATCAATATGAAGTGGAAGTGCTGGCAAAGGCGCGCTGGGAGGGCATCGACACGGTTGAGGTCCCCATCCACGCCTCGTACGATCCGCAGGTGCCCCGAATTTCACACTTCAGACCCTGGCACGATTTCTGGCGCAATGCCGGCACGTTCAGCCGCTTGATCTTTCGTCGGATTTTTTCGCCCAGGCTGTGGTTTCTCACCGGTTAGACGACACGCATGCAAGCGCTATTCTATAAAAGCCTGATTCTCGGGTCAAAGATTTTCGGCACCTGGCTGTTTCGCCTGGCGGCCGGCATTGTCGCCGGAGGCTATTTCATCTTCAGCCCCCGGCGCAGGGCCGTCGGTAGGGTTTTTTATGGGGCGCTCTATCCCGATAAAAGCCGCCGGCAGCTCAACTTTTGCACGTTCAGGCAATTTCAGAGCTTTACGCATCTCTTTCTGGATCGCCATCTGCAGCGCGAAAACGACCCCCTGCGCTATACCTTCGAAGGGCTGGATTACATTATCGAAGCCCAACGCCGCGGGCAGGGCGCCATCCTGCTGATGTCGCACATGGGCTGCTGGGAAGTGGCGGCCCATGCCCTGAAAAAACGATTGGCCGACATGCGCCTGATGCTGCTGATGGGCATTCGCCAGAAGGAGGCGATCGAAAAGATGCAGAAAGAGTCGATCCAAAGCGACGGCGTCACCATCGTCGGCATCGACAAAAATGGCGGTTCGCCCTTTGATATCGTCGGGGCGGTCCATTTCCTGCGAAGCGGCGGTCTGGTCTCCATGGCCGGTGACATGGTGTGGCGCCAGGACCAGCGCACCTTAACGGCCGCGCTGCTGGGCCACCGGGTTCGATTGCCCGAGGCCCCCTATTCCCTGGCCCTGGTCACCGGCGCTCCCATCATCGTCTTTTTCGCCTTCCGCACCGGACAGGACCACTATTTCATTCGCGCTCATGAACCCATCCATGTCCACGCCGCCTCCCGCCCCGATCGCCCCGCCGCCATCCAGCAGGCCGCCCAAACCTACGTCGATCATATGCAGGAGGCCCTGCGCCGACACCCCTATGAATGGTTCCACTTCGACTCGTTTCTGGGACCAAAGGTCCAATAGATCGGCTCTGCGGTCGGGGAGCTTGATCCAATTAATTGCTTTGAAATATATTTTCTCTTGTAGTATGACGAAACGCTACAGTTGAAATCGCGTTAAAGGATACTGAATCGATGACCAAAGCGGAAATTAAAACAGCGATTTTAGACATCTTTGAAGAACAATTCGAAATCAGCAACCCATCCCCGGATGATGATTTAAGGGAAACCTACGAATTTGACAGCATCGATGCCATTGAATTGCTTAGAGAAATCGAGGTTCTACTCAAACGGCAGCTATCCCGGCCTGAAAAAATGGCTGCCATGGAAATCCGCACCATCAATCAGATTGTGGAATATGTCGAAAATCTGGCCATGCAAGGTGCGGAACCCGCGTAGCTGGTGTTGTCTCAACCCTATAGGCTTTCAGAAAATTAATCTGGCAAGGCAGGAGGGGTAAGGCCGTTTTGTCACACGGCATCGACAGATGATACAGTCCAAATTAATCATGATAAAGCCTATATCAGCATCGACCCCCAATTAAGGTTCAATCCCAATGGAAAGACGCGTTGTCATTACAAGTTGTGCCGTCATTTCGCCCATCGGCTGCACTCGAGACCGCATGGTTCAAAATCTGATCGACGGTGTGTCGGGCGTGGGCCCCATGAAAGACGATAAACTGCTCACCGCGCACATTCACTCGGGGGTGTTCGGAACGGTGAATGATCCCATCGAATTCAACTTCAAACGCCGGGACCGCAAGACCATGGGGCCGGTTGCGTTTTATGCGTGCCACGTGGCCGATGAGACATTGAAACATTCCGGTCTGAGCGACGAGTTTATCCGATCCGGCCGGCTGGGGGTCGCCTTCGGCTCGACTCACGGCAGCCCGACAGTTCAGCGCGATATCTACCGCACCTTTTTCAGCAAGGAGAGCAACAAGCTCAACAATGTGGGAGCCGTGGACTATCTCAAATCCATGGTCCACACCACCGCCGTCAATATCACCAAGATGTTCGGCATTACCGGCCGGGTGATCTCCTCGTCCACCGCCTGCACCACCAGCAGTCAATCCATCGGTTTTGGATACGAGGCCGTTAAATACGGGCTTCAGGATGCCATGCTGTGCGGCGGAGCGGACGAATACGACACCACGACGGTGGCGGTTTTCGACAACCTGCTGGCGTGCTCCACCGCCTACAACGATACACCGCACAAAACGCCCCGGCCCTTTGACCAGAATCGCGACGGACTGGTGGTGGGGGAGGGCGCCGGTGCCGTGCTGCTGGAAGCGTATGACCACGCGAAAAAACGCGGTGCGAATATTTTGGCCGAGGTGGTCGGTTTTGCCTGCGCCAACAACGGCGGCGACCTGATTCTTCCCAATATCGACGGCATCAGCCAGACCATCAACGCCGGTCTGGAAAATGCCAATCTGGATCCGGGACAGGTGGATTTTATCAGCGCCCATGCCACCGCCACCAAAATGGGCGACGTCATGGAGGCCCAGGCCATCGCCAAAATATTCGGCGACGGACCGGCCGTGTCCGGGCTGAAAAGCTACATGGGGCATACCATGGGATCGTGCGGCGCCATTGAAACCATTATAACGCTTTACATGATGGCCGACGGCTTTATCGCACCGACACTGAACCTGGAAAACATCGATCCCCGCTGCAGCGACATCCGCCACGTCACGCAGCTGCTGGAAAAGCCGATCAACATAGCAGCCATCCAAAATTTTGCCTTCGGAGGCGTCAACACCATTATATTGTTGAAAAAGCCTGATTGATAATGGATACCCGGGCCCCAACCCATACCCCCTCATCAAACGGATTGCCCGGCTGGGCACGACGCACCAAGGACATCGTCACGACCTTGTGCCTGTGGTGTTATTTTATAGGAGCCTTTTGGCCGGTGTTTTTCCTGTTCTACATGGGGGCCCTAATCTTCTGCCGCAACCGGCGCATGGCCATCCAGCGACTCAACCATATGTACTTCAGGGGTTTTTTCTTCCTGTGCCGCCGCGTCGCGCCCAAGCAGAGATGGCGAATCGACGACCGGGTCCGCCGCATCCGGTCCTCAGTGGTCGTAAGCAACCATCTCTCCTATCTGGATCCCGTTTTGCTTGTGGCCCTGTTTTACCGATTCACCACCATCGCCAAAGATCGCTTGTTCACCAAACCCGTCTTTGGCCGCATCATGGCTCTTTCCGGATTTCTGCCATCGAGCTGGCAGGGTCGTCAAGCCGGGCTGCTGCTCGACAGCTGGGAGACACTGCCGTCTCAACTGGCCGAAGGCGCCAACCTGGTCGTTTTTCCCGAGGGCACGCGAAGCCGAAACGGAGCCGTCGGAACGTTCCAGAAAGGCATTTTTAAAATAGCGCGCTTTTATCGCGCCCCCATCAGCGTCATCGCGATCCGCAACACCAACAGATTGTTCGAACCAGGCAAATTCGTTTTCAATACCTGTGAGCCCAACACGATCTCGATCGAGTTTGTCGAAGAGATACATCCGAAATATGATGCCCCGGACTTTTCAATCCAGGGTCTGATATCCCAGGTGCGGAGCAGGCTTATACAGCATTTGGGCCAATCCTGATGTTGCATAAAGTAGTCGAGTACGGCTTCACCCTTGCTGCCTTCCTGTCCCGCCGATCTTTGGCGGGGGGCGCTGAACACCTCAGGCTTTTGCAACATCAGGATGACACCTGATGTTGCATAAAAAAGATAGCAAAATAGTCAGAACTCTAATAAACAGTATAAAAAAATCGCACGTCAGCGCCTCGGGCTAGCCATACATCAATAGTGAACTGAAGGATCAAGTCTATTTACAGGCTATCTTTTTCCCCTGCGTAAAAGCCTGAGGCGTCCTGCGTCGGGGTTATCAAGGCCTCGCAGTAGTCGAGTACGGCTTCACCCGTGTTGCCTTGAACCTTGAACGCTGAACCTTGAACACTTGTTTATTGCGGGAGACTGCAATGAAAAAAGTCGTCTTGATATCCATGCCGGATGTGGCCCCCATCATCATTCACGAGGCCGCGGTCCATATGCCGAGTCATGGTATCGCCTGCGTCGGCGGAAACATCGATCCTGAACACGGTGTCTATATCATCGACCTGATTCGCAAACGGCGACGCATCCGCAGCTATCTGAGCAAAACCCTCAAGCGCATCCAACCCGACCTGGTCGGCCTGTCCGCCATGGCCTGGCAGTTCGACACCTGCATAAAAATAGCCCAATTGATCAAGGGGCTGCTGCCGGGGGCAAAGATCGTCATCGGCGGCTATCATGCCACCTTGATGTACGAAGAGATTGCCGACTCGCCGGCCTCCCGACACATCGATTATATGGTTCGCGGCGAAGGTGAGGAGGTTTGCCGGCGCCTGGTCAACGCCCTGGACGGTCGGGACCGGATCGATCAGATTCCGGCATTGTCATACAAAACAGACGACGGGTGGGTGCACACCCCGTGGGAAGGCCCCTTGGATCTGACGCGGCTGAAGCTGCCGATCCGCGACAGGCGGCGCCTTACCTGGGGCTATCACGTGCTGTCGGCCAAGGTGGAGGTGATGGAAACATCACGCGGCTGCACGCGGACCTGCAACTATTGCAGCATGAAATATATGTACGGACGGTCTTTCCGAACCTACCCGATCGAGCGCGTGCTGGCAGACCTGGACGATATCTACTATCGGAAAAAGACCCGCTGGGTGTTCGTGGCGGATGACAATATGGTGTTGAACCCCAAACGGGTCATGCAATTGTGCGACGCCATCATCGAGCGCAATTACCGGGGGTTGAAATTGACGGTTCAGGCCGACTGCATCTCCATGGCGAAAAACGAGGCCATGGTGCGCAAGATGGCCGAGGCCGGGTTCAAAGCGGTGTTTCTGGGCATCGAAAACGCGTCCCATAAAAACCTGGAAGTGGCCCAAAAGGGCGATATCGTTTCGGCATCCCGGCAGGCCATAGAAATATGCCATAAATACGGCATCATGGTTATCGGCGGTCTGATTTTCGGTTTTCCGGATGACACCGAATCCGACATCATCAACAACTATCGTTTTCTGAAAAAAGTGGAGGCCGATGCGGCCTACTGCCAGATCCTGACCCCTTATCCCAAAACCGGCATGCGCGACCAGCTCGTCGCGCAGGGGCTGGTCACCAACCCGCACGATTTTTCCCGCTACAGCGGCCTGTGGGCCAATGTGCGCACCAAGCACCTCGATTCCGGCCAGCTCCAGTTTCTGTTCTGGTACCACCGCCAGAAGGTCCTGGGGTGGTGGAAACCGCCCACCGGTCCCTACAAACTGAGCTGGTCCTTTCTCTGGACCTGGATCTTCAAGCCCGTCCTGAAGGCCTTCTATGGCAGGATGTTGAAAAAAACCGGCTGGGAGGGCCGCTATCAGCGCGAAATGCAGCGCCTGGAAAAAATGAATCGGTTCCCGGACCTGGAAGCGCGTTAGAAGTGGTTACAAAACCTCCCCTCGAACCCAATATCGGCGTTGGGAAAAACCGTTCAATCCTCGACATACCCGATGTATGCCTCCGGTTGAACGTATTTTCCCCGCCTTTTTATCCCGCTGATCTTTGGCGGGGGATATTGGGCCCGATGGAAGATTTTGAAACCACTTCTGGATTCAGGCGACGCTGCGCCCGAACTTCCGATCGGCCAGCGAGCGCTCGCGCTTTCGATGGGTGTTGTTCATCATCTCCCGGCGCACGACATTCTGAAACAGCTTGGACATTTTAATCTCCTGAGTCTCGTCTTTGTAGAAGGTGTCCCAGGCATAATCCAGCAGTCCCTGCAACGTTTCGGGCGACATCTGTTTGGGACGGTAAACCACCTTGTCGGCGGTGTAGTCGTCCCAGTCAAAGGAGAAGATGCGGTTGTCCCTGACCATATCGTCGTAGGCCTTGGTGTGCGGGAAGGGTGCCAGTACGGTAAACTCGGCCAGATCCAGCTCGATCTCCATCAGGAAATCGATCAGGCGCTTGATGTCGTCCTCGGTCTGATCGTCCAGCCCCAGCAAAATGGTGCCTTCCACGCCGATGCCGTGGTCGTGATAGCGCTTGATGCGCTCGCGGATGTAGTCCGAGGTGTCGAACACGGCCTGATAGACGTACCAGGCCCCGGCCTGCGCCGCCAGGTCCAGCACGTTGGTGTCGTCTTCGATGGGATGGCAGCACCAGTTTTTCTTCAATGGAATCATCTCCTTGAACAGATCCAGTTCCCACTGGGTATCCTGGGCCAGGGAGTTGTCCACAATAAAGAGACGATTGTTGTCGATGGCGGCCATCTCTTCCACGGCCTTGTCAATGGGCCTCGGACGGAATTTACGCCCGCCCAGAAAGGAGACGCAGCAGGGATAGCAGTTGAATCGACACCCCCGGCTGGCATGCACCAGGTCCACCATCTGGACCCCTTTGTAATTGTACAGTTCACGCTTCAGGATGTCGCGCCGGGCCGTGCCCACACTTTCGATGGGGGGCGGCTGGTCCATGTAGTTATAGACCTTCTGCAGCCGGCCCGATCGAAAATCGGACAGAACGGTCTCCATGCGGCTTTCGGCTTCGCCCAGGAAGACCGCATCGGCGTGCTCTGCGGTTTGCTCGGAGTGCAGCATGGTGGCGATGCCGCCGAAGATGACCTTGATGCCGCGCTTGCGGTACTCATCGGCAATCTGCCACCCGCGTTTGATCTGGGCGGTCAGCATCATGGAGATAGCGACCAGATCCGCCGGATCGTCAAAATTGATGGTGTCGACGTTCTCATCCACAAAATCGACATCGACATATTCGGGCAGCGCGGCTGCGAATACAACAGGCCCATGCGGAGGCAGATGAAATTCGGTCTGCCTTCTGAGTTTGGCCCATTTGGGATAGATCAGTTTAAGCTTCATGGTGTTTCCTTTTTGATCTGTACCGCTTCGATGAGCGTCAACTCCAGGCGATAGTCGTCTCCGCTGCGGCTTTCCAATGTTATATGCCGCGCGATACCGGACCACTCAATATATCGCGCCGCGTCTCCTGTTTCAACCGAAACCGTACGCAACCATCGGCCCCGGGTATCGTAGCGATTGATCATCCAGCGATCGGGATCGTGGACAATGATATCCGTAATGAAATTTTCAGGATGCCGGTAGCGGCATATGACGTCGCTGTCCGTTGTCCGGCCAAGCCGCCCTTGCCCCTCCGGCGCCAGAAACATCAGCCTCAGGTCGTCCATCAGACCTTCGGCGAAACCTGGCCGGTCGAACGGTTTGACGGCCCGTTCAATCGTGAGTCGTCCATCGTATCGTGCGCCGAAAAGAACCAGGCCTTCGATGGTCATCAGGGCACATTCGATGGTGCGTTTCCGAGTGTTCAATACCATGGCGCCGATCAGTTTGCCCATTTTTCGGCCCCTGACCGTTGCATCGATGGCGTGCTGAAACTGCCACTGCCCACGTGGAAACGACGACCGGCACAACGAGTCCGACGGTTTCGGCAAGCGGGTCGGATCCTGCACGATCTCCGGCAGGCGGCTGCAGGCGGTTAACAGCAACAATGCCACGATAATCACGGACAACGGCTTCATGGCACCTGCTGAAACTCGGATTCGGATATGGGCAGATTGATCATCGGCTCGACGAATTTAAAGCGGGTGAACGCCGTTTCGCTTTCAAAAATGACGACCTCCTTCATGACCCCCGGTTGATCCCCCATCAGCATCTCCATGCGCAGAATGAACCGGTTCATCTGCTGGCCCCGGGGCGTCATGACGATCTTCCGGCCGGGCTCCAGGGACGCCTTGAACAGCGGATTTTGGTCAAAGCGTCCGCTCAGCCAGCTGGTGATCTGCTCCGACACAACATCCATGGCTTGCAGTCCGGCCGCATTTTCTTCCACCATTTTACCGTCCGATTCAACGAATCGGCGGGTCCGGCCTTTGTACATCAACAGGACACTGCGAACCGGCTCCTGATATTCCCAGCGCAGTGAGTCGGGCCCCTGGAACATGAAACGACCCCGGGCGATCAGGGGCTGGGTCAGGATGGGCAGGTGCTTTTCCTGCACGAACCGGGCCTGAACGGATGTGACCTTACCGGCCGCGGCCTGAATGCTCTCAAAGGTGTCGGCCCAGCCCAGACACATGCAAGCCGCACCGATCAGCATGACAACAACGTATTTTCCTGATAAGCCCATAAAAAACCAAAAAAACAATGGGTTAAAATACCACGAAGGACACGAGGTTAAGATAGTGGGTTTCGCACGCTCAACTCAACCTACAGTCGGCAGCCTGCCAATATAAAATCGGTCCAATCCTTACCTTAACACTTAATACTATTTTCCCAACCTACCGAAAAAGGCAATGATCGCCGATCTTATAGCATTCCTCCGTTAACCCCTATGACTTGTCCTGTTATATATGAAGCGTCATCCGAGCACAGAAACCGCACCACTTTGGCGACTTCCTCCGGTTTGCCGATGCGGGCCATAGGAATGATCTGCTTGAGATTGCGAACAGGCACATCGGCCAGCATGTCGGTCTCGATCATTCCCGGAGCGACCACATTGACCCGCACTCCGAGCCGGGCCACTTCCGAGGCCAGGGTGCGGCTGGCGCCGATCAGCCCGGCCTTTGCGGCTGAGTAGTTGGACTGGCCGCGATTGGCCATCAGCCCGGATACCGAAGCGATGGTCACGATGCTGCCGCTCTTATTGACAACCATTTTTTCGAGCACCGGCTTGGTAACATTGTAAAACCCGTCCAGGCTGGTGCGGATAACGCGCTCCCAGCTGCGCCTAGGCATCATCACAAAAAGATTGTCATCCGCAATTCCGGCGTTGTTGACCAGCACATCGATGGTGTCGTACGTCTGGACCAGTTCCTCCAGGTTCTGCAGAGAGGACTCGGCATCGCTGACATCGAAGCAGGCCAGGCGGCCCGCCGAGCCCTCCGCTATAACCCTGTCGAGGGTTTTTTGCGCGCCCTCGTGATCCGACCGGTAATTGATGACCACTTCATAACCGCAACGGGCAAATTCCACGCAGATGGCCCGGCCGATTCCTTTGCTGCCACCGGTGACCATCGCAACTTTTCTCTTTTTCTCCATCGATACACACCTCTTCTAGTCAGGCTCCTGGCTTGGATCGGCTCTCATCACCTGAAGCGTTACCTCACCGACAATCTTGTCGTCCATTTTGGCGGACCCTTCGATCTCGATAAAATCATCGAATTTAAAACGATTTTTCGATTCGACGATAATCCTGGCCCCCATGGGAAGCGCATCGGTAAAAAATCTGGCCTTTTTGATACCGACAATCCAGCCTCTCTTATCCGCCCCCTTGCCGCACTCTTTGATCAGGTTCAGGCCGTTGCCGATTCCGGATGTCTGGGCCACCAGCTCGATAATCATCAGCGGGCTGGCGCCGTCAGCCTCCACCAGAGGCCACCGGTCGCTGACCTGCACACCGGCAATGGCCCGATCGTCCTCGATGAGGATCACCTCGTCTATCAGGAGCATACGCCCCCGGTGGGGCAGCAAATCTTCGACCGTCAAATCCGGTGGCAACACAGTCATTCCCGTTAACCTCGATAAAAAAGGATTGATGAATGGCATATTTGTTTATATACATCTTTTTTTGAGTCGCTAACGGTACTATAATTCGAATGGCTTGTAAAGAATCAGGGCTTGGCCGGAAGGCCGGAAGCCCGAAACGAACGGTGTTTTTCCATGAAAGAGCTGATTGAAGATCTGAAGGTTAAAATCATTGCTGTCCTCAACTTACAAGAAGTTCAGCCGGCTGATATCGATCCGGACGAGCAGCTGGTGGGAGGCCGGCTTGGAATAGATTCCATTGATGTGCTCGAGCTCGTCATCATGCTGGAGAAGGACTACGGCATTACCATCGACAACAAAGAGGTGGGCGCCCAGGTATTTGCATCGCTAAATACCATGGCTCAGTATATCACAGACAACTCCTCGGAGTTTCCCAATTGACCTATCCGTACATTGAAGTCGCAGGCCTGGGTCTAATTTGCGCTCTGGGACAAAATGTGGATGAAACACTGGATGCCATAGAAAACTGCCGGTCCGGACTGCGCCCCCTGACGCGTTTCCAGCCGCCGCATCACGATCCGCTGCCTGTCGGACAGGTACCCGATCTTTCCGATGGCGGAGCTCTGCCCCTGACACATCTAATGGCGCGCAAGGCCGCGGGCGAGGCCATGGCCGGATGCGATCAGGCGCCGGACGCCGTGGTACTGGGTGTCACCACCGGCGGCATGGCCGTTACCGAAGAGCTGCTCAAGACGGGCAAGCACGATCCCGAAGGATTTCGATACCATGCCATCGGTTCGGTTGCGGCGGATCTGGCCGGGCGCTATCACTGCAGCGGTCCTGTCCTGACCATTTCCACGGCCTGCTCCTCGGGAGCTGCGGCCATCGCTTTGGCCATGGCCATGCTGCGCTGCGGATCCTATCGGCGCATTCTCACCGGCGGGGTCGACTCCCTGTGCCGGCTGACCTATTACGGTTTTAAATCCCTGCAACTGATCGATCCCGAGGGGTCACGCCCCATGGACCATGAGCGGCGCGGCATGTCCGTCGCCGAAGGCGCCGGAATGCTGCTGCTGACGGCCGGCGCTGAAACGAACGATGCCATCGGTGTCCTGGGCGCCGGTCTCTCCTGCGACGCCCACCATCCGGCCCAGCCCCATCCCGATGGAAGGGGCGCAAGGGCCGCGATGCAGGCGGCCCTGACCGATGCCGGATTGTCACCGGCCCAGATCGACTACATCAACCTTCACGGAACCGGCACCACCGACAACGACCGTTCCGAAGCCAAAGCGATCCGCAGCCTGTTCGGTGAGCACACCCCGGCCGTATCCTCCATCAAAGGGGCCACCGGGCACAGCCTGGCCGCTGCCGGAGCCATCGAAGCCGTGATTGCCGCCAAAGCCATCGAGCGGGGTCTGCTGCCGGGCAATACCCGATACCGGTCGCCGGATCCGGAGCTGGACCTCGAACCGGTGACGGCGCCCGCCAGGAAAACGATCCACACCGTCATGTCCAACTCGTTTGGATTCGGCGGCAACAACGCCACCATTATTTTGGGCCGCTCGCACACTCCGCCGCTGTCGTCCGGGCCGGTGCAACCGTCGCTGTACATCAGCGGTTGGGCGGCGGTCAGCGGTGCGGGTGGTACGCACGACACCCTGGCGCGGCTCGAGAGCAACGGCGATTGCCGGGGAGCAGCCGATGCTGCGCAGCTGAGCAGAAACCTTTCGCCGCAGATGACCCGCAGGCTCAAGCGCCTCTCGCTGATGACGGTTGCCATGGCTGCCCAAGCGCGGTCGGATGCCGGCGACCCCGACATCGATTCGGTATTTTTCGGAACCGGCTGGGGCTCGCTGTCCGAAACCAATGACTTTCTGAACGGTCTTTTCGAAAGCGATGAAAAGTTTCCCAGCCCCATCGATTTCATCGGCTCGGTCCACAACGCGCCGGCCGGTCAAATAGCCCTGGCTCATCAGGCCAAGGGGGCCAATATAACGGTGTCCGGAGGAGACTACTCATTCGAGCAGGCCTTGTTGACGGCCCTATATCTGGCGCCCGGCAAAGAGACGTTCCTGGTAATGGCGGCGGACGAAGGCCACCCAAGGCTTTCACCGCTGTTCGATCCTTCCGTGGCTTTGGAGCCGCCAATCTCCGACGGCGGCGGCGTTCTGGTCCTGAGTCGGCGTCCCGCGCCGCACGCGCCGACCATCGCACTCAGGCACTTTGAAACCGGAACCGGTGACAGGCTGATGCCGAACCGGATGATCGAAGCGCTGGGTGATCTGAATGGAAGAATCGGCCTGGTGCTTGCCGGTATGCCGGCGGCGCAGCGCGCCATGGCCCAGGCTCAGCTCGACCATTTCATTTCAGAAACCGGTTATTCAGGACCGATCCTCGACTACCGCCGCCAGACCGGCGAATTTGCTTCGGCAGCCGCTATTGCGGCTGTTTTCGCAGCAGCCGTGGTCAGCGGTCCGAAACGTTCGGATCGTTTTTCCGGAGCCCTGCCGGCACCGCATGTGCTTGTGTTGGGTCTGGGCTCATCACTAACCGCAATGGAAGTCAGCCCGCATGAAGGTACTGCTGGTATCGGCCAATAAATTTCAGATCCCCTACCCGGTCTACCCCCTGGGTCTGGACTATGTGTGCGAAGCCCTGCGCCCCAGGCACCAGGTGAAGGTTATCGATCTGAATGTCTTTGACGGGATCCGCGGGCTCAAGACCACCATAGGAGATTTCGAACCGGACATCATCGGCGTCTCTTTGCGCAACATCGACAATACCGACACCACCGAATCGCTGGGCTTTTTCGGCGACTACCGGGAGCTGATCCGGTGCATACGCGATGCATCCGGGGCGCACATCGTACTGGGGGGCGCCGGCTTCTCCATTTTTCCCGAACAGGCCATGCAGGCCCTGGGGGCGGACTACGGTATTATCGGTGAGGGCGAGCGCCTGGCCGCTCTGCTGGATGCCATCGAACAGGGCGATCCGGTGGATCACCTGAGCGGGGTGATCTCCAAAAACGGGATTCGGAATTTCCCGGACCCCTGGTCGGGCGTGTTTCACCCCGATTTCAGGGCGGATGCCGATCATCTGGGCTACTATTTGAAAAAAGGCGGCATGCTCAACCTCCAGACCAAACGGGGGTGTCCCTTTCGATGCATCTATTGCACCTACCCTCACATCGAGGGGCGCCGCATGCGGCTGATCGATCCGGCAAACGTGGCCCAAACGGCGCTTCAACTCGAGCAGGCCGGCGCCAGGTACCTGTTTATCTCGGATTCGGCTTTCAATGCCGACATCAGGCACAGCCTCGCCGTGGCGGAGCAGTTCCGGCAGGTCGGTCTCTCCATACCCTGGGGTGCTTTTCTGGCACCGCTGGCATTGCCTCCGGATTATTTCACGCGTCTGGCCGGTGCCGGTCTAACCCACGTCGAGTTCGGCACCGAATCGTTGTCCAACCGGATGCTCAAGACCTATGGCAAGCCGTTTGACCGCAATCAGGTCTTTCAATCGCATCGAGCCGCGGTGGATGCGGGCCTGCATGTCGCCCACTACCTACTGCTGGGGGGCCCCGATGAAACAGCCGAAACGCTGGACTCGACCTTACGACATGTCGAAGAACTTGAAAAAACGGTATTTTTTTTCTTCTGCGGGATTCGCATCTATCCTCATACCCGGCTTTACGACCGGGCCCTGGCCGACGGGCAAATCGATGCGGATCAGGATCTTCTGGCGCCTGTTTTCTATCAAACGGACGCCATCAGCAGTGAAGATATCATAGCGACCGTTCAAGCCCGGAGCCGGAGCCGGATCAACTGGGTCGTGGGCTCCGGCGGCGAAGAAACGGCCAGGCTTTTGGCCCGCCTGTATGATCGTGGGTATACCGGACCGATGTGGGAATATTTAATCCGTTGAAATTGAACCGATAGCATGGCATATATGCTGACTAAATTGTTATAAAGCGCCAGGTTTTGCATTTGGATCAATGGCCGATTATGTGGTATATCATAAAGAATTTTTCAATGAATCCTGACCGGACCGTCACGGCGCAAGCCCAGGTGACGACGGATTGTGTTTGGTTTGACGGGCATTTCCCGAACATGCCGATCCTTCCGGGAGTTGCCCAGCTGACGCTGGTGGCGGACCTGCTCAAGCGGTCTTTGGAGCGTCCGGTGGCTGTCCGGAGTGTCGGGCGGGTCCGCTTCAAGCAGATGATCCGGCCTGATGACACGATTACCGTGAACCTGTCGCCGACGGACAAGGATGCCGCGGCATACGGGTTTCGGTTGTTTGTCGGCCCGGAACTGGTCTGCAGCGGAACGATGACAATCACCGCGTCATGATACGCGGGAAAAAGACATATAATCTTAAGATGATTTAATATGTTTTAGAAAAGGAGATTTTTTCACAATGCCGATGGAAGTTGAGAGCATCATTGTGCGAATCGCGGAGATCATGATCAGTGAGCTGAAACTGGAAGATGTTACGCCGGAAACGTTTGACCCCGATATCGACCTGGTGGACGAGGTGGGTATCGACAGCATGGATCTGGCGACTGTCGCATTGGTCCTTAGGGATGAATACGGTATTCGAATCGATGAAGACGACTACCCCAAACTGACCAATATACGGCTGATCGCAGAGTATCTGCATCAGAAAATGGCGGCGGCGGCCTAACACCAACGATACGGGGGACCAAGCGCGTGGAACCGGCAGCACGGGCTGTGCCGCTCAAGCACGGCCAAACAACCGACCAAACCTATAAATTTTCCGATCTGATTGCCGACCCGATTGTCAGAGAGCGCTGGGAGAAGGTGCGCAAGTATTTCTTTCTGCGTGAATCCACCTACGACATGTCCAACCGCTGCAACATCCGCTGCGACGGTTGCTACTATTACGAAGGGGAGAAGCAATTCGCTAAGGAAAACAGGAGCGTCGAGGCCTGGCGCGAGCTGATGCGCCAGGAAAAAGCCCGGGGCATCACCTATGTGGTGCTGGCGGGCGCCGAGCCCAGTCTTGTGCCGGAGCTGTGCCAGACGTGTCATGAAGAGATGCCCCTCGGGGCCATAGCTTCCAACGGAATCCGGGTGATTCCGGCGTCGACCGACTATCGGATCCATATTTCGGTATGGGGCAGCGATGACACCAGCTTCCGCATCCGCGGATCCAAAAACATGCTGCTGCGCCAGATAGACAACTACCGGAACGATCCGCGCGCGGTGTGGGTCTACACATTCACGCGTCACAACATCGACGAAGCCCGGGGGGTCGTGGAAACCATTGCCAAACACGATTGTAAAGTGACGTTTAACATGTTTTCCGCACCGGTGGGCTACGACGGCGACCTGGTGCATACGCCGCAATCGCTGGCGCAGACCCGGATCGCCATGCTGGAGCTGCTGAACCACTATCCCGAGCACGTGCTCTTTTCGCACTACAATATCGTGGCCCACACGCACCAGCTGGGGCTTCACGCTCTGTACGGCTGCTCATACCCGCGCATGAATCCTTCCACCGATATCGGTCTGGGCCGCTCATTCAGGCAATACCGGACCGATTTGACCTGGAACCGCGATGTGGCATGCTGCGTCCCGGATACCGACTGCGTGGATTGCCGGCACTACGCCGCCGGCAGCGCGGTGGTCACGGCTCGATTGTACCGGCATGCGGTTGATCCCGATACATTTAACTCCTGGCTTGATTATGTGGATACTTATCTTGCGGTCTGGGTTCGGGGTTATGACAAAGGGCATAACCTGAGCAACAAACTGGTACCGCCCCCTGGTTTCGATCTGTCTTAGAGGTAAAGGAGCGTTCAATGAAGACCGTTAGTTCTCTGCTGGATACGCACTGGTATGAGCGCTATAAAAAAATATCCAAACTCAATATCCGCAGTTCCATTTACGACGTCACCAATCGATGCAATCTGCGATGCAAAGGCTGTTTCTTCTTCTCATCGGACGAGCATACCGCTGCCGATGAAGAGCGCGATATCCAGAAATGGGAGGCCTTCGTCGATGCGGAGATGGCGCGCGGGGTGAACCTGGCGATTCTGATCGGCGGCGAACCGACCTTGTGCATGGACCGTATCGAAGCCTTCTACAAACGGCTGCCCACATTTTGCGCCACCAACGGATTGATCAAAGTGGACCGGGATCGATTCCCCGACATGATGGTGGGCATCTCGCTGTGGGGAGACGAAGAAGACGAAAAGACACTGCGCGGCAAAGACACGTTCTCCATCTCCAGCAAGAACTATGAGGGCGACAAGTACACCTACTACCTGTATACCATTACACCCAAGCAGATCGGCAAAACCGAACGGATCATCCAGAAGATCCAGGATGCGGGCCTCAAGGTCCACATGCAACTGCTCTCCAACGACGAGGGCGTTGACGGCTTCTACTGGCAGCCGGAGGAGCTTGTCGCCATTCGCGACGAAATGAACGCAATGCTGGATAAATACCCGGATACGGTCATCTCATCCAAATACTATCATGAGATCATCACTTCGGGAAAAATGCTGGACCGCCCCTTTGGATGGATGGAGTGCCCCTCGGTCACGATCTCTTTCGACAATCGCGATCCGCAGCCCAAGCGCCTGACCAATTTCATCCGATGGGCGTCCGACCTCGAGACCATGCACCGCTGCTGCACGTCCGAAACGCGCGACTGCTCGACATGCAAAGACGGCGCAGCCCACATGAGCTGGGTGATGGTCAACAAACGGGCCCATATGCGCAGCACCAGGGACTTGCAGAACTGGATCGAAATATATGAGATGTTTGCCAAACTCTACCAGTTTATCCCCTGGTAGCCGTCGCTGCCTCCGGCATCAACTCGGGGGGATCGGCTGCCGGCGGGGAAACCAGCGCGATCGATGCAGACCGCAGCAAACCCTGCTTTTGCACCTGCCGCCCCTCCGGTAGCGAGACAACCCGTCGATGACTTCAGAACCTGCCGTCATTATCGGATACGATGCCGTATCCCCTCTCGGGATCGACCTGGAGGAGCAATGGCGCCGTGCCGTCGACGGCACCAGCGGCATCGGGCCGCTGACACGGTTTGAGCTGTCGGACGATTTTCCGGTTCGTATTGCCGGTCAGGTGGATTCCATCGACCATCTGGATTATCCTTTCCTGAAACCCAGGCAGCAGGCCCGCTGGCCGTCACCCATTTTCAAATATGCCCAATTGACCGTTGCCCGCGCCTTGAACTCAGCCGGACTGGAGATCACCCCCCGGCTCGCGCCGCGCGTGGCGATCACATTCAGCTCGGCCGTCGGCGGTCTGGATGCGGTATTGTCGGCCGACCGCCGGATGATTCGGGAAGAAAAACTTCCCGCCCCATTCATCAATCCAAACTCGTGCATCAACATGGTGGGCGGCGTGGTGTCCATCATGACCGGGGCCACCGGGCCGATCAGCGCCACCATTACCGCTTGCGCCACCGGCGTCACTTCTGTGATCGTGGGGGCCATGCTGATCAAACAGGGACGAGCCGATGTGGTCATTTGCGGAGCCGTGGATTTTGCCCTGGTGGAACCGATTGTGGCGGGCTTTGCCACTATGGCGGGCGCTTTCGTTCCCAAGGAGGGGGCACCCGAAGAGGCGCCGCAGGCGGCCAGCCGGCCTTTTTCCATCGACCGCCGAGGCTTTGTCATCTCCGAAGGAGCCGGCTGTATATTGTTGGCTTCGTCTGACTTTGCCAGAGCCCACGGATTTGAACCGCGTGCCCATATCGCCGGTTGGTCCATGACCTCGGACGCCCATCATTACGTGGCCCCCAACTATGACACCGTCCGCCGCTGCATCCAAGAGAGCATCGACGATGCCGGCATATCACCGGAGCAGATCGACGCGGTCAATGCCCATGCCACCGCCACCCGGGTCGGGGACCAGGTGGAGTTTGATGCCTTATACGATATCTTCGGCGGCAAGATCCCGCCGGTTACCGCCAACAAGTCGCTGTTCGGCCACGCCATGGGCGCCTCCAGCGCCATCGAGTCCATCTTTGCCGTCAAGGGCATGCAAACCGGCCAACTGCCGCCGACCATCAATTATAAGCCGGACCCAGCACTTGTCCTCGACTGCGTCTCGGAAGGGGTCCGCAGGCTGGATCAGCAATATGTCCTGAAAAATGCGTTCGGTTTTGGAGGATGCAATTCATGTATCGTCTTCAAAAAGGGCCGCAGGACGTGATAAAGAAAGAAAGATCATGAAGGCTCCAAGGAACAGGCGAGTATTTGTCACCGGCTATGCAGCGGCAACGGCGCTGGGCAGCACCCTTTCCGCAACATGGGAGCGCGCCGTGCGCGGGGAGACGGGCTTTCGGCGTCTGACGCGCTGCAGCGTCGATTCGCGCAGCAACATCGTGGGCGAAATCCCGGATTGGCATCCGGACCGGTTGGCCTTTGTCGACAAGAAAGATGCGGTCAACTGGAACGCGGATTTTGTCTTTTTAACCATGATGCTGTGCCGCGACGCCCTGACGGACGCCGGCCTGGTCATGGACGACACCACGGGGCCTCAAACGGCGTGCCTGATCGGATCGGCCCTGAACGGAACGGATGCCTACCGTGTGGCCATGAATAATTATGTCAACCATGGACCGACCAAGGTCAGCCCATACCTGCTGCCGAACCTGTGCGCCAACGTGCCTTCGGGAAAAGCCGGCATGCTGCTGGGATTTACCGGTCCGATTTTCTCCCCGCAGGGCGCCTGCGCCTCAGGCAACCACGCCATTGCGGCAGCGGCACGCATGATCCGCGACGGTGATTGCGATTTCGCCCTGGTGGGCGGCGTTGAAACCTGCCTGATCCCCGAAATCATCCAGGGCTTCGCCAATGTCTGGGCCACCATCAAGGTCGGCCCCAATGACCGGGCCTTTTCAGATCCGGGTCAGGCCTCGCGACCGTTCAGCATCGATCGGCGCGGCTTTGTCCTGGCAGAGGGCGGAGGTGTGCTGGTGCTGGCGGCTGAAGAGGCCCTGGCCCCGACGGGGATGACCCCCAGGGCGGAAGTGGCCGGTGTCGGCTGGACATCCGACGCCCACCATTTCACCCTTCCCAACAAGCCGACCATCGTCAAGGCCATACGGCAGGCCATCGCCGACGCCGAACTTGATCCACAGGACATTCAATATATCAATGCGCACGGAACCTCGACCGCCAAGGGCGACAGCGTGGAGGTCGAATGCCTCCGCGACATCTTCGGCAGCCATCTGGAACGGCTGCCCGTATCGTCCAATAAATCCCAGATCGGGCACTCATTGGGCGCCACAGCGGCCATCGAGGCGATATTGGGTATTGAAGGCATGCGTCAAAGTGTGATACTCCCCACTGCCAACCACATTCCCGATCCGAAGCTGGCCGACGTGGATGTGGTTCCCAACACGGCGCGCCGTCAGGCATATGACAATTTTCTGTCCAATGCCTTTGGTTTCGGCGGCACCAACTGCTGTATCGTATTCAAAGGGACGTAGATTGAGACCCACACCTTTCATTGCAGAACCGCATGCGGACGCATCGTATTATGTGCGGGACAAATCCACGGGAAAGATCTGGCACCGCTGCGAGATGCGCACGCTGTATGTGGATACCGACCGGTCTCAGGTGGTTTACCATGCCAACTATCTGCGCTATTTCGAGTTCGGCCGCGCTACGTTGATGCGCGACACCGCCTATCCCTACCGCGAGATCGAAGAGAGCGGGTACGTCTATCCCATTATCAAGGTCGGTCTCGACTACTTCCGGCCCCTGCGCTATGATGACGCCATGTTCATCCATACGCGCCCATCGACCCTGGAGCGCGTGAGGCTGCAGTTCGATTATGTGATCACCCATCAGGAAACCGGCGATATCGTTTGTAAAGGCTTTACCAGGCATTGTGCCGTCAACGGTTCGGGCACACCGGTTGAAATCGATCCGAAAACGGTCCGCTTATGGGAAAAATTCCCCAAGTAAATCATACCGACCGACGACCTGTCACTCTCACCCTGCACGAACATCTGGCAGACCATCACTTCATGGGCACACCGGTTTTGCCGGCCGTGGAGGCCATGGAGATCCTGGCTGCGGAGGCCCTGGCCATGGATGCCAGGGCTTCGGTTGATTTGCTGACCGACGCCGAATTCAAAAAATTCCTTCCACTGGACCCCGGCCGGGAGATGATGGCGGTCCAGGCGGACATGCACCCGGCTGCCGAAGGCCCTGTTCGGGCCACCCTGGTTACCCGGACGCGTTCGCCAAAGAGCGCCATCACGCGCACCAAGGATCATGCCGCCATGACGTTTGGCCGTGCCGGGAAGGATACCCGCCCGATACCTCTGGATGTGGCCGCCGCACCGGAAGGCGTATGCCGGACGGTTGCGCAGGAGAGGATTTACCGGGAGCTGGTTCCCTTCGGACCGGCTTACCGCAATATTTCAGCGCCGCTGTGGCTCTCCGAAGACGGGGCCCTGGCCCTGATTCAAAGCCCGTCTCTGCCCAGCTGCAGCGGCACCGATCTTTTGGGTTCACCCTTTGTTCTGGACGCCGCGTTTCACGCCGCCTGCGTGTGGGGGCAGCACTACGCCGGGGTGGTGGCCTTTCCCGTAGCCATCGACAAACGCCGTATCCTGAGACCGACCGAGCCCGACGGCTCCTACTACGGACGGATCATACCCGTTCAGACCGGCTCGGACCGGCTGGTTTTCGATATATGGCTGCTGGACCGATCGGGCCGGATATGCGAAATCGTCCAGGGCGTCCATATGCGCGACGTGAGCGGCGGACGTCTGCAGCCGCCCCGATGGATACGGCGCGACGCGTGCGATGATCCGCTGGCGGCCCTGAAGGAGCGCTGTCCGGATCTTTGCGTCATCGAACTTGACGCCGTGGCCTCATTTGCTGTCCAGGGCCTGTCCGAAAAAGAATCCGAACGATTCCAGCGCATGCAGCCGCGGCGCAAACGGAGCTACCTGGGCGCACGGATGGCCCTCAAACGCCTGAGCCGAAAATTGGGCGACGGCATGCCGCAAACGCCGTCTCACGCAATCCATACCCATGAACCAGACGGCGTCCGGCCGCGTTGCACGTTGCCGGACCATCGCGTAAGCTTGTATTGCAGCGCATCGCACAACCGGCGGTTTGCCGCAGCGGCGGCGGCCGATGCACCTGTCGGCATCGATGTGGAAACGGTTACCGACCGGGCCGTACGGTGCGGCCCGATTTTCATGTCGGAAACCGAGCAGCAGTTGCTGCACCGGACGGCTCTCGGCCGGCCTCAAACGGCCGTCCGCATCTGGTCCGCCAAGGAAGCTGTGGCCAAAGCGAAAAAGATCCCCCTGGCCGAGGCCTGGCACCGGACCGAAATCAACGCCGTCGAAGCCGGCGCCAGCCGGATGACCCTTGACGGCCGGCAACCCTGCGAGGCCGTACACGCCGTGGTGGACGACTCGATCTTTACCCTGTTTGTGTGCTGAAGAAAGGGCCGAACATGAAAAAACAAGCATTTCAATTTCTGTTGATCAGTTGCCTGCCGCTGCTGACCGCCGCCTGCATGCCGACGCTGCCTCGCGAGCAGGTGACGAGGCCGCAAACATACAAGGTCGACATCGACTTTCAAACCGGAGGCTTCGATCGCAACTATTCCATTCATGTTCCACCCGCTTACGACGGCAAACGTCCGCTTCCGCTGCTGATTGTCATCCATGGCGCGTTCGATACGGCCAAGGGAATCGAAAAGGATTCGGGTTTCAGCCAACTGGCCGATCGTGAGGGGTTCATGGTCATGTACCCCAGCGGTATCGGTATCATGGGTTTGCTGCAGCATTGGAACGCCGGTCATTGCTGCGGCAAAGCAGCCGAGGATCAGATCGACGATGTGGGCTACCTGAATGCATCGATCGATGCGGCAAGCAGCCGGCTGGCCATCGATCAGGACCGCATCTATATGGTGGGCTTTTCAAATGGCGGCATGCTGACCTATCGCTTCTGTGCCGAACACGGCAAACGACTGGCAGGTGCCGCCGTACTGGCAGGGGCCATCGGCAGCCGGCTGGACGACGCCCCGCCCATGTGGACGATGCCGGAATCGGCGCCGCCGGTACCGATGCTGATCATGCACGGCCTGCAGGACATGCACGTGCCGTTCAACGGCGGATCGCTGAAGCCTTCGGATCCACCCCGCTATTACGACTCAGTGGACGATGCGGTCTCCTATTGGATCAGACAGAACGGATGCCGCCGCGACAGGGATAACTTCCGGGTCATCAACCCCTGGGTGCGACTGCAGCAGTGGGAATCGTGTTCCAGTCGCTGTCCGGTCCGGTTGTACACCATCGCGAACTGGGCGCATACCTGGCCGGGAGGTTCCGAAACCGCGGCGCTCGACGGCGGCCATCCCATGAAAGGCTTCGAAGCGGCGAAATTGATCTGGGCGTTCTTTCGCGACCAAACCGCTTCAGGCCGCTGATTCAAGGCCTGCGTCTGATAAGTTCCCGAGCGCTTTTTTCAAGATTCAGAATCCGCTCTTTGGGTGACGGATGAGTGGCAAACATATAGGCCCACTGCGGTAGATCTTTTTTCTCCAGCAGCAGGCTGAACAGACGATCGGTGCCCTCGACCTTGCCATAGGCACCATACACCAGCTCGAGTCCGAATCGATCCGCTTCGATCTCCCGCTGCTGGGAATAGGTGCGCTGAAACACGAAATTGACGATGTTGCCGAACGACTCCGCGCCCGATCCCATGTCAAACAGGACCGCCATCACGAGACCGAATCCGGCGGAGCGTCCAAGCCCCTGCAAATGATCCCGGTTGTAAAAATGACCCAGTTCGTGGCCGATCACAAAGGCGATTTCGATCTGTTCGGTCAATATCTCCAACAGCCCGGTTGTGATGCCGATGGTTCCGCCGGGAAAGGCAAAGGCATTGGGGGCCTCATTTTCCACCAGAACCAGCGAGTAGGGCAGCGGCGGCACCTTGGGATCTTTTCTGAACGTTTCCAGAATGGTGCGGGCCTGGGCCAGCCGCCGCCCCTCTTCTTCCGAGGACGGCTCCGACTTTTTGGGCTGAAACGCCTGAAAAATTCTGGCCTCGGTTTCATACGACACTCTGGCGACGATCTGATCCACCGCCACACCGATGAGAAAGTAGAGCCCAACCAGCAGGACAACCGCGGAAAGGGCCAGCTTCCAAAATTCGCTTAGGCTCGACCCACGGGCGGAACTGATGTCTGCGGTTTTGCGCGGCTGTCTATTGATTATTTTCATACCAAATCGCAGTTCCGTAAGCGATGACTTCAACCGATCCGATACTTCTTTTTCTCCTGCCTTTGCTGACGCTACTGGTTTCGACCCTGAAATTGACGATCAGATCGGCATCGGGACAGCTCTCTTTCATGCGCAGCATCGCTTCGCGCCGCCCCCTGTCGAGCAGGCTGACATAGGCTTTCACTTCTCCGCCGAAAATCTGCCGCAAACCGGCCAGAAAGCGCTTGAAATAGTCATAGGAGATCACCACCGCCCCTTCCACGAACCGGGATTTGACAACGGGGCGATCCTCCGGATAGTGCCTGCCGTTGAGCAGGGCGATGCGGCCCAGGCGCTGTTCCCGGTCGTCGATGGAGCGGTAGTGGCGGCGCTCGATCACACTGCCGGTAATCAGGGCGATGACGATGATCAGCAGCGGAACGCCAAGATTGGCAATCAACGAAATCAGAACCTCCATACGTCCCCCTATTCGACCCGCACGGCGGTTCCGTAGATGTAAAGCTCACTGGCACCCTGGGCGATGGACGAGGTGTTGAAGCGGACGTTGATGACCGCATTGGCTCCCAATTCCCTTGCCTGTTCGATCATGCGCTCCCGCGCCTGTTTGCGGGCGTCTTCCAGCAGTTCCGTGTATCCCTTCAGCTCGCCGCCCACGATGTTCTTCAGACTGGCCATCAAATCCCGGCCCACGTGCTTGGCGCGAACAGTGCTGCCCGTGACGAGCCCGTAATGTTCGACAATGGTCTTTCCTGGAACCGTTTCAATATTGGTAATGATCATAGTCTCCTCCGGCAATGAAGCTGAATGTAAGTAAATCGTTTCTCCGCAAAGCTCAAGTCGGGTATTTTTGGGTTTAAGGGGCTTGCCCAGCTGATCGGTGTTCAGTTTTAAGTTCCGGGGCCCCTGAAACAATTGCAATTGGTTGGAATGCATGCTTATATTGGCCGACAATGAGCATGGTGTCAACAGGTGGTAATGATATCCGCACAAGGAGGCAGGTGATGGAAAATAAAATGGCTCTATTGGAAGGATTACGACGGGCACCGGCAATCCTGTCGGCTTTTGTCGCGGATATTCCCGAGGAACGACTGGATCGCCGACGCGGTGACGGATTCTGGACGATCGCCGAACACCTCAGTCACCTGGCCCACGTCCAGCCAATGATATTGGAACGTATCCAGCGATTTCTCGATGAGGAGCGTCCCGAATTTATCCCGTATATCCCCGGTGAGCAAGAGGATGAGCCGGCGACACCCGAACGGATGGCCATCGATGCGGCCTTGGCACAATTTTCAGCGATCAGGAAGCGCCAGCTGAGCCTGCTCGAAGGCGCCCCGGATGAAACCTGGCGAAAACAGGCCGTCCATCCCGAGTACGACCAGTACGGCTTCCTTATCCTGGCACGCCATATCCTGATGCACGACCACTGGCACATGTACCGTATGGAAGAGTTGTGGCTGACAAAGACGCCTTTTCTGACACGAATGGAATAACGTACGTAGATCCTGGATAAACCTTCACAGTCACTCGGGCCGCCAAGCGCTTGTTATTGAATCAAGGTCTGCAAACCTGCTGAGAACACCTGTTTCCCGCAAGGCCTTATGCCATGGGGTGAACGATGATTGCCTTCAAGCTTCTGGTCATCCTGATAGCGGCCAATGCCGCGCCCCTGCTATCGGCAAGTTTCTGTCCAAAAGGGCGCCGCCGACCGCTGGACAGCGGCAGGAAACTTGCCGACGGCAACCGCATACTGGGCGAAAACAAAACCCTTTGGGGCTTGCTCAGCGGGATCGGTGCCGCCGGCATATTGAGTCTTCTGTTCGGCCTGCCGTTGGTCACCGGCCTTTTGATCGCAAGCGTCAGTTTGCTCGGCGATCTGTTGACAAGCTTTATCAAACGCCGGCTCGGCCTTGCCGAAGGCGAAACCGCCTATCTCCTGGACCATCTGCTGGAAGGGGCATTGCCGTTGCTGCTTTGCAAAGGTCTGTTTTCGATCTCATGGTTGATCAGCTTTGCACTTTTGATGCTCTTTATCGGTTGCGGTTTGCTCGGATCCATGGTCGCCCAACTGTTCTTATCTTCTTCCACCTGTCGCATGAAATTGACACGTACTGTCAGGTCGTCTACCAGCTTTCGTGAATGGCGCGCGTGCCACACGGCCCTTTCACCTTTCGCCCGCCTGTTTAATTTCGAAAATGTTATCTGCCAAATGCCAGGACATCGATAACTCAAGTCTAACGGTAAAAAATGCCAAGACATCGATTACCCTGGTTATTAATTTTGCCCATTTTTGCCTGGCACAGCATGAGCGAAAAATCATCCTGGGCGAGAATGGGCCCCTAA
>JBNKKC010000002.1:0-9915 GCA_050291625.1 Desulfobacteraceae bacterium | reverse complement strand
CGCCGCGGCTCCAGTCGTAATCTTTGGGCAGGTCGTCCGGCGGTTCGGGATAAAGGATGCGATCGGGTTGAATCAACCCGCCGCGATGGCCGTACCGTTCGCCCCGCAGGTTGAGCCCGTCGGCCACCTCGCACACCCGTTTGGCCAGCTCGGCGCCCTCTTCGATGGTGGTGGCCCGGGGATGGTTGTATTCGGCACCGTTCATGATCACGTGCACCGCAAAGTTCGGCCCGGTGCGGCGTTTGGCCTCCTCAATGCAGCGTCTCAAAAAACGGGTGCGGTTTTCGTAATTCTGCGGACCGTATTCATCGGTGCGTTTGTTCCAGATGCGCGACAGAAAGGTGTTGCCCTGGTGGGCCGTGCCGTGATTGATTTCGCAGGCGTCAAAACCGGCCCGATAGGCCCGCTCGGCCGCTGCGGCCCATAGATCGATCTGCTCCTCGATCTCGTCTTTGGTCATCTCCCGGCAGGGCAGAAAGTCGGGGCCGGGCAGCTCGTCTTCGGTCATGGCAGAGGCGCACTTGACATCGCGGATTTTGGGATCCCTTGGCAGCAGGCCGGTGGGATTCCACGGCCCGGCGTGCTGAAACTGGATGGATACCTTGCAGTCATGCTTATGGACCGCATCGGTCAGCCGCTGAAATCCGGGTATCAGCCGGTCGTCGTCAAAATGGAGCTGCACGCCTTCATAGGTGCCGTCCTCGTGGTAATGAATGTGCTGGATGCCCAAGGGGTATTCGGTGCCGCACGACTCCACCACCAGAAAGCCGACGCCGCCTTTGGCCAGGCGCTCGTAATAGGCGACCATGCGATCGCCGCAGGTCTGATCGGGATCCATAAAGGATGTGCCGTTTGCGGTCTTGATGATCCGGTTCTTGATGGTCAGCGGGCCGATTTTGCCCGGCTCGAACAATTTTTTGAATCGGTTGCTCATTGTGTACTCCTCGATTGCAGAACGCCCCTGGCGTTTCGCGCACAGGGCGGCTGCCTGCTTTAGATATTCTGGTCCACTATCCGGGCGGCTGACTTCAAGGTCTCAACGGTCTTTTTCAGCCCTTCCTGCTCATCGGCGGCAAGTTCATATTCCAGGATCTCGACGACGCCGTCTTTCCCTAACTTCACCGGCACCGACATGCTCAAGTCATTCAGGCCGTATTCGCCGTCAAGCACAACCGAGCAGGGAATCAACGCTCCACTGTTTTCCACGATCGCCCGGGTGATGATCTCAAGACCGACGGCACAGGTCCAACCGGCGGTGCGGCCGGCCTTGAATGCCTCGTACCGTTTCAAGATATTGGGAACCTCGGAGCGGATATCCGCTTTGATCTTTTCATCCACGGCGACCTTTTCCCCGTCGATTGCGGCGGTGCTGAACAGCAGCACCTGGGTCGAACCGTGCTCGCCGATCACCAGGCCGTCCACCTGGCTGACCTTTACGTTGTAAGCCGAAGCCAGCATCTCTCTGAAACGGAACGAGTCGTTGATGGAGTAGCCGATCAACTTGCGGCGATCGAAACCGCCGGCCCGATACATGGCGTAGTTCAGCGGGTCCACCGGATTGGTGGCGGTAATCACAAAAGCGTCCGGGCAATATCGTTTAATCTGGTCGGCAAACTGCTTGATCAGTTCTATGTTTTTGGGCAGCATCTCCATGCGGTCGGCAATCAACCCCTGGGGGGCGCCTGCCGCATTGATGACGATATCCGAACCTCCCATGTCGCCGTAATCACCGGCCCGTATCACGATATCGTTGGCGGACACCGCCGTGCTGATATCCATGGCATGCTGCTTGAGGACATTTTGTCTCTTTCCCCCGATCATGAGAATTTCATCAGCCAGCCCTTTTGCCGCCAGGTAAAACACTGCGGGGGCTCCGACACTGCCGGCGGCTCCGATGACTGTGATCTTCATAGTGCCTCCTTTCCAGACCTATTCGCTCCATCACCCATCATAAAAATCGGATGAAAGATTTTTAATTTAATTAAATTAAAAATTACGGTTAGCACTTTAAGGTAAGCGTGTCAATAGCTTTTATGGAAAGATTTTCTGTCTGAAATTCCGAAGCGATACATATTTTATTACTGTTTTTTCATATAGTTAGTGAAATATGACTGCGAACTGTATAGATAACCGGAAATGGATTTTTCATTCAGAAGCAATGGTGATTCTTTCATAATTTAACTTGACAAACCGTTTTTTTTAATTAAATAAGAAATTAAATACACCCTATTGGTGGTATGTCCACCTTTTCGATCGAAAGCGAATCGGAGGTTACGCTGTCAACGAACGCATGGGTTAACTTGCCAAGAGAGTTGCATTTGCTTGCAGAAACGTACACATAGAGATGAAGTTGGAACCATGGTCGTAAAAAAAGAATCATATACCTATACCGACGAAGCCTTTTACAAAATTAAGCAATTGATTTTAAACCAGGAACTTATACCTGGGCAAAAGCTCATCTACGATGATCTGGCCCAACGATTGAAGATGTCCAGAACCCCGATCATCAATGCACTCAACCGATTGGAACAACTCGGACTGGTGGTGTCGGAATCGCGCCGGGGATTCACGGTAAAACCCATGGACACGGCAGAAGCGTGGGAAACCTTTGACTTTCGCGAGGCCGTTGAGGTTTATGCCGTCGAGCAACTCATATTAAAGGCCAACGGCCAGGATATGAGTGCACTCGAAGAAAAGATGCTGGCGTATGAAAACTATAAACCCAATTACTATGACCGCAAAAAAATATTTCTGGATGCGGCATTTCATCTGCAGATCGCTCAAATGACGCGCAACACCGTGCTGAAATGGCATTTGAAACTCGACCTGCAACATATCTATCTGCGCGCCAATCTGAACAATTACAGTTTAGACCGAGAGAAAGAGGCCACTGCGGAACATCGCCTGTTGCTAAAGAAGATAAGAAAAAGAGATGCCATGGGTGCCGTCGAATTGATTCGAAAACATATCCGCAACGATAAACGATACACCATCGCCTGCTTGTCGGAAAACGAGCTGAAGAAAGAGAGTATCGACTTTTAAGCCTTTCGCCGCCTTATCCTTATTCAACGTCAGGATTCAAGCATCCATCCGTTTGCCCGCCATCGCTCGAGTACCGTTTTGACGAATGAATTCTCTTCGGCATAGGATATATGGATATCGGTTTCGTAGGTATACTCCACCCGCACTTCGATGTCGGGAATGCGGACGTAGAGATTGTCGTCGCCCACGCTGCCATACTGTTTGTGCTCCGCATCGATGATCCGCTGCTCCACTTGAGCAGGGTGGACGGGAATCTCCACCCACTGCTCCGCATAGACATGCTTGCCCCAGGAGTAGCCGAAAAAGAGGTACACCTCGTTGATTCCCATTTGCTGGATCAGCCGCAGGTTTTCACGAAGATCCGCCCATAAGTCCGCTGCATCCAGGGGATCGGTGATGACTTCCCGGATCATCTGGTTTCCATTTTTGTCCCGAAACGGCCCTTGTGGACCTGTTCGAACTTCAGGGTCTCTTTTTTATGCGGCGCCTTTGTTTCTGAGGGATAACCAACGGCCATGACGGCCTGCACCATGTAATTGGCCGGGATGTTGAGCAATTGAGCAACATATTGCTGCGACGAACGGCCATCGGCGTGGGTCCGATTGCGAAGCTGAATCCAGCAGCTCCCCAGGTCCAGCGACTCGGCCGCCAGTTGGATAACGATGGAGGCGATGGAGGCATCCTCGATGCAGGTGTCGGATTTGTCCTGGTTGGCGCATATGACGATACCCAAAGCGGCGTGCTTGAGAAAGGCAGCGCCTGCAGGCTTGGAAGCCGACAGTTTTTCCAGCATGTCGCGATCGTCAACAACAATGAACTCCACGGGATAAATGCTTTTCCCCGAAGGCGCTCTAAGCGCTGCTTCCAATATTGAATTGATCTTCTCCGGTTCAACCGGCCGGTCCAGATATTTACGTATGCTTCTGCGTTTCTGCATCAGTGATTCAAACATGCAGTTCCTCCTTTATATGTTTTATCAACCTAGAGCCGTCGCAATTTTGACATCTTCAATCCAAGGGTGTCAATATCCAGGGTGTTTGGATGCGTTCTATTATGTCTCGTGCCCTTACCACCAGCGCAACCAATTGATATTATGAGATTTAAAATTTCACCATATTCGGCATGCTAATTGCTGTACATTCATCGTGCGATTCGTGTCCCCCGCTGGATAACACGGTGGGACATCTGGTTTGAGCTGAACAGCTTAGGATTACCATGGCCAATCAACGACATGCAGAGACCAGATGGAGTCTTGCCAGGTCGCTTCAGGTGACGGAGCACGATTACGGCGACCGCATCTATATCGATTTTTTTAATTTGAAAGGCTCGCCGTTTTCGATTACTCCCGATCCGGAGTTTCTATTTCTGTCGGAGACCCATCGCAGCGTCCTTGAAAAAATCCAGTACGGCATTCATAGCCGGATGGGATTCATGTTGCTGACCGGAGAGGTCGGAACCGGTAAGACGACCCTGTGCCGTGCCTTATTGGATCATCTGCAAGACCGGATCCGAACGGTGTATATCATCAATCCTTCGTTGAACGGCCGGGAATTAGTGGCCGGGATCCTGGACGACCTGGATATTTCCTATTCGAAGCGGGTGTCCAAGAAGGCGCTGATCGACCGTCTGAACCGTTACCTGTTGAAAAATGAAAACGGCAGTCCGGTCGTTATCATCGTCGATGATGCACAGACCATGCCCCTGGAAACCCTGGAAGATTTGCGTTTGCTTTCCAACCTGGAAACCGACAAAACCAAATTGCTGCAAATGCTTCTGGTGGGACAGCCGGAGCTTCTGGCACGTCTTGACCAGCCTCACATGCGACAGCTGAAACAGCGTGTCGCCGTCAACTGCCATCTGGATTATCTAGGCCTCGATGAAGTCGGCGGTTACATCGAGCGCCGCCTCTATATCGCCGGCAACCAGGGGCAGGTCCGTTTTGCGACCAACGTCATCCGGCTGATACACAAACAATCGGGCGGTGTTCCCCGCATGATCAATAAAATCTGCGATATGGCCTTGCTGGCCGCCTATGCCGCAGACAGTTATGTGGTTCAAAGCAGTCATTTAAAAGCCGCTTCCGGCGAATTGATCGGACTGCAGGGAATGAAAACCACCGGTTGCTATTCAGGGCTGAGTTTTTTTCAGCGACTGGGCAAGCCCCTGGGCACTGCCGCGGCGCTGTTAAGCGCCATGGCATTCGGATTCATGGTGAAAGGGTTTTGGGGTCGGGAGATACACCCTCAGGAGCGGGAAATGCTTGCCCGTAGCGCCGTCGTCGAGCCTCTGCTGAAGTATCCGGAAGCAGTCCCGGCGGGTCCGGCACCAGCTGACGTATCGGATGCTGCCCTGCCCTCACTTAAAAGCAACCCTTATATTTTGCAGCTCGGCTCCTTCAATACGCTGGGCACAACGCTGCGGGCCGTCGATATCTATGCCCGCAAAGGCATCAGCGTGCACTGGAATGAAGTGCAAATGGGCGAAAAAGGTCTTTGGTACCGGGTTTTTGCCGGTCGATTCGAATCCATGGATGCCGCCAGGCGCTATCAGGATACCAGCGGTATGAAAGAGGCGCAGATTCTGTTTGCTCCCTGGACGGTGGTGATCGACCAGACCGGATCGGCCGATCAAATTCCCCGTATCCGCCAACGCATTCAATCTCAGGGTATTGACGCCTATACGGCTTCCGGAAATGACGAGCGTCGTCATCTGTGCGCCGGAGCCTTTGTTTCGCAAGGCAGAGCGAAAGCGCTTGCCGAAAAAATTCATCTGCACACCGGCATCGCCACCCGGGTGGCCAACTTTCATCCGGCGCTGATGTCCGAAAACCCGCCGGCGGCCTCCGAAACAGGGGGTGATCCCTCATGAGCCTGCTCAATGATGCCTTGAGAAAAAAACGCAGCGAGCAGCAAACCGACGGACCGCTAATCGCAACGCGGCCCAAACTCTCCACCAAAGACGGCGTCACTACCCGAAAGCGAATACGCATCGCAATCGCCGGCGTCCTGCTGGCCGCATTGGCATCATGCGGCGCCTGGCTCTATTGGCTGGCATCGGATGGGCCAGGCGGTACAAAGCAAAGCGCTTCATCCGTCGCCGCAGCGACGCTGATGGAAGATTCGGCATCGATGAAAACGATCGGCAGGCCGGCCGTCGAGAGCGCATCGCCTCGGTCGACTCCGGCTGCTGCGACCGATTTGACGGCAGCGCCGTCAACCCCGACGCCGTCCCGTCAAGCACACATAGAAAAGCAGGTGCCTGTTGCCACATCCTTGCCGACCACACCCCAATCCCCCTCAAAGGGCCGGATTGCGACCCGGCCTGAAACGCCCGCGCCTGTTTCCCGGCCCCGGCCAAAGAAACCGATACAGCCGCCACCAAAGGCACGGCGTCAACGCGCCGCCAGATCAGGCGATGTTCAACGGCAAGAGCAAAGCGAACGCCTGTATCAGAAAGCCCGCCAATATCACCGTCGCGATCACCTGGAGCAGGCCATCGCCCTTTATCAGGAAGTCATCAAGATCGATCCTCAACATGACAACGCCCGTTTTAATCTGGGCGCGGCCTATCTTCAGACCGGATCTTTCGAAAACGCCTATTCCATCATGGCCGATCTGTACCTGAAAGAACCCGACAACCACCAGGTCATGCTCAATCTTGCTGTGGCGAACATCGGCCTGCACCGCTTCGACCAGGCCCTTGTTCTTCTCGATAAAGCCGCCGCGACCCCGAAGGCACCCTTGTTCGAAATCGCCCTTCACAAAGGCATTGCCTACAACCGCCTCAATCAGATACAGGACGCTCTCGAATGGTACAGGCGTGCCGAAGCCATTCGGCCGGATGATCCGCGGCTGCTGTTCAATCTGGCCGTGGCTTGCGATCAGCAGCAACGCTATACCGCGGCCATCGACTACTATCAAAGACATATCGATCAGAGCCCAGGAATGAACGCCGACAAAAAGAAACAGATTCGCCGGCGCATTCGTCTTCTACAGGCCTACCGCGCGCGACCAAATCCCGAGGAGTCAACCCAACGATGAAAAAACGCATCGGTGACATTTTAACGGAGATGGGGTTTATCGATGGCGACCAGCTGCAGATGGCGCTGTTGGAAACCCAAAAAACCGGCAACATGCTGGGTGATGTTTTACTGCGTCTGGGATGGGTAACGGAAGAAGATCTTCAAATGGCCATTGCGGTACAAAGCGGCGCCAAAATCCTGGACACCGAAACCGTGGCCATCGACCACAATGTAATGGCCAGTATCCCCATCGACTTTGTCAACCAGAACGGCATCTTCCCTTTTGCGCTGAACGACGGCCTCCTTAAGGCGGCCACCAGCAACCCCTTTGACGTGGTCGCCCGCGATAAGCTGGCGCGCATCTCCGGCAACCGGGTGGAAACCTACATCGCACCAAAAGATTGGATCGCCAAATCCATTGAAATTTACTACAATACGGCGCAAACCATCGATGACGAAATCAACGCCATCACCTACGGCCAAACCAGCGGTGACGTCTCCGAAGAAAAACAGATCATCCGCCTATCGGGACTTCTGATCGACAAAGGCTTCGTCTTGGGTGCCAGTGACATTCATATCGTTCCGGACAGCAATCTGGTACGCGTCTATTATCGCATCGACGGCGTGTTGCACCAGACCTACCTGTTTGCCAAAAGCTTTCAACAGGCGCTGGCCACACGCTTTAAAATCATGGCCGATGTGGACATCTCCAACCCCAATATCCCCCACGACGGCCGTATCAAATACGAAAGCAACGTCGGCCGTTTCGACATTCGTGTATCGACCTTTCCAACGCAATTGGGTGAAACCGTCGTCATGCGGCTGTTGATCTACAACAAAGTGGTTGGCGATCTTAAAAAACTCGGGCTTGAACCGGACGACCTGCAGCAATTTCACGGCACCATTCAACGCCCGTATGGCCTGATTCTGACCACCGGGCCGACCGGTTCGGGCAAGACCACGACATTGTACACGGCCCTGATGACCATCAACAGCCCCAACATCAACTGCATGACGGTGGAGGATCCCATTGAATACGTCATTCCGACCATCCGTCAGACCGCTGTCAATCCCAAGGCTGGCCTCACTTTCGAAAATGCCCTTCGTTCGGCCATGCGTCAAGACCCGGACGTCATTCTGGTGGGCGAAATCAGGGACAAAAAGACTGCGGATCTGGCCATGCGGGCGGCCTTGACCGGTCATCTGGTTCTGTCCACCCTGCATACCAACGATGCCGCTTCAGCCATCAACCGCCTGCTGGACCTGGGAGCCAACACCAGTATTCTGGCTTCCGCGCTCTCCATGATCGTGGCTCAGCGGCTGGTTCGGCTGCTGTGTCCCCACTGTGCCGTCAAACATCCCATCGAACCCGACGAAATCGACATCTTCAAACACAACGACATCGAACCCCCTGCTGAAGTCGCCAAAGCCACGGGCTGTGACAATTGTTTCCAATCCGGCTATCGCGGGCGCACCGGTGTCTATGAAGTCATTCAGGTCGACCGCAAGATAGAAAAACTGATATTCGCCGGGGCCCTGCACCGGGAAATCGAAGATGTCGCCATTGAAGCCGGCACATCGTTAATGTTCAAACAGGCCTTGAAAAAGGTCACCAGACATCAAACCTCCATCGAGGAGGTCATGCGTGTGATCGTGGACTATGCCTAACTTCCGCTACAAAGCCGTCAATGACATGGGACGAGTCTTCAAAGGAACGGCCGTGGCCGTCGATGAAGAGGATGTCGAACGCTACCTGAGCGAATCCGGACTGTCGCTGATCCACAGCAAGGCTGTTAAAGAGAGCGCCCTGGCATCTCTGACCAGTGGTCGCATCAAGTCACGCACCCTGGTGGAATTCTACCACCGCTTTGCACAGACCCTTGAAATCGGCCTGCCGATTCTATCCGCCCTGGAAGAGAACGCACGATACCTTCCCTCGAAGCCGATGCGACGTATTGCCGCCGAGATCAAGATGGCCGTGCAAGGCGGCAGGACCCTGCACGAAGCCATGTCCATGCACCCCAATGTCTTTAAAAAGCTCGACCTGGCCATCGTGGGCATGGGCGAACGCAGTGGTGTTCTGCCGGAGTGCCTTAAAAAGATGGCCTCATTTCTGGAGTGGAAAGATGAACTGCGGTCCCATGTGAAAAAGGCAACGATCTACCCCTCGTTCGTCATCGTCGCCATCGTGGCCGTCATCGGCGTATGGATCGGTTATGTCCTGCCGCAGATGGTGACCGTACTGACAGAGATGGACGTGGCCATCCCCCGGGCGACCATCGCCGTGCTGGATGTCAGCCGGTTCGTCACAACATACTGGATGTGGTTCGTGCCGGCGCTGGTGGCGGTCCCCTTGATGGTCTTCTCCTTTCAAAAAACCCGGCGCGGCGGTCTGCTGTTTCATCGCGCCATTCTGAAAATCCCGCTCCTGGGGCCCATTTTGAGCAATATCGCTCTGTCCCGGCTGAGCCATAATTTTGCGACCATGTCCGGCGCCGGAATGGCGATCCAGCAGATCTTCAGCACCCTGGCCGACAACGCCCTGGGCAATCGCTATATGGAAGACCGCCTGCGATTCGCCTACCGGGAGATCGAGGCCGGGACAACCATCGCCGCCGCCTTCGAATCCGCCGGCGGATTCCCTTCCCTGCTGCTGGGCGCCGTACGCAACGGCGAAGAGACCGGCACCCTGGATCAAGCCTTCAAGCGACTGGGGGACTATTTCGATCAGGAGGTCAAACGCACGGTTCAGGCCCTGCTGGCCGCCATCGAACCCATGGCCATCATCGGCCTGGGCGCCGTCTTCGGCCTGATCGTCCTCTCCATTTTGCTGCCCCTGTATGATGTCATGG
>JBNKKC010000001.1:0-16926 GCA_050291625.1 Desulfobacteraceae bacterium | reverse complement strand
ACTGTGTCGCAATTGACCCAAACGACGACATCAGGAGCCGACGTCATTCCGGCGAAAGCCGGAATCCAGGTATTCCAATGACTTACATTTCTGGATGCCGGGTCGAGTCCGGCATGACAAAGTAAAAACGTGCATTTTCTCAATTATAACACAGTCTCTTGCGCCGGAATGACTTGAAGGAAAAAAGATGGCGCATGATATCATCAAAGCCTGCCCCAATTGCGGTGCTAACAATAGAATCCCGGAACAAAAGGCTGAAGCAGCCGCCAAATGCGGACGTTGCCATCACCCCTTGGCGGTCGACAATGCCGACTCAGGGGGCAGCTTCACGCTGCGCTGTGGACATTGCAAAACCAAAAACCGCGTTCCGGCCGAAAAACTGCACGAGGGCGCCAAGTGCGGACGCTGCGGCAATGCCCTGGAACACCAGGACATCCTTTCAGGGCGTCCGGTGACAGTGACCGATGCCAATTATGATCAGTTGGTGGCGCGGTCGCCGCTGCCGGTACTGCTATACGCTTGGGCACCATGGTGCAGCGTTTGCAGCGGCGTCAACGGCCAGGTGGATCAGCTGGCCTCCGAAACCAAGGGCAACATCAGAGTCGGCAAGCTCAATGTCGATGCAAATCCCAACCTGGCAGCCAGATATCATATTCTCAGCGTTCCGACCTTTTTCATTTTTGACGGCGGGCAGCTGAAAGAGCACCTCCCGGGTGCCGTGCCCAAACACGACCTGATGTTGAAAATGGCCGCCTTTATCTGACGGAGAATGCCGCCGACATCGGTTTATTCACCGTCTTTTCAATCCGCCGCCGTCACCGCGATGCCGATTCAACTATATGAAACAAATACAAGTTCAAGCGAATCGGATCTAAAGTGCACCCCGCTGTGAACCGATATACAAAGCAATGGATAGGGGGCAAGCCCGTCCGGTCGTCGACAGGCACTGAAGGGCAGGGCCTTTTAATAGCTGGAACCATTCGATATACGAATTCAGGTACAGCCAACTAGGTGATGCGGGCGGCAAAACCCGCTGACAATTGCACATGACGCAACTTCAACCGGCAAATTCCAATCAGGCTCCGGTTCGCCCGTTTATGAAAAAGACCATCATCGAACTGGTGAAGCGAATCCAAGCGCTTGAAACCGAGCAGGAAAATTCACGCCGGGCCCAGCAGGCGCTCCAGGAGAGCGAAGAGCGTTTCAGGCTCATCTCCGAAACGATCAATTTCGGCGTATTTGAAACCGATGAAAAAGGCAGCTGCCTGTATACCAATACACGCTATCAGGAGATTTTCGAGATCAGTCTGGCGGAAAGCCTGACCAGTCAATGGTTTGATTTCGCCCTGGAACAGGAAAAAGCACAGGTCTCGCAAAAATGGAACCGGGCCATCAAGAATATGGACCGCTTCTCCCTCGATTGCCGCATCAAAAGCAAAGGCGGCACCGAACGCTGGATACATGTGCAATCCTCTCCGGTTTTTTCAGACGACGGTGCCCGCTACACCGGCACTATCGAAGATATCACCAATCGCAAACGAGCGGAGCAGGAGCTCAAGCGGGCCAAAGACCAGGCCGAGATCGCCAGCAAAGCAAAAAGCCAGTTTCTGGCCAACATGAGTCATGAAATACGGACTCCCATGAACGGTGTGATCGGTTTCACCGACCTGCTCATGGAAACCGAACTAAGCAGTGTACAGACGGATTATACACAGACCATCAAGCGCAGCGGGCAGGCCCTGCTCTCTTTGATCAACGACATCCTGGATTTTTCCAAGATCGAATCGGGTGAACTTGAATTCGAAGATATCGATTTTGATCCCGAACTGCTGGCCTATGACGTGTGCGAAATCGTTCGGCCCAGGATCAGCGACAAACCCATTGAACTGCTGTGCCACATCGGCGACGACGTACCGACCCTGGTCCGGGGTGATCCACTGCGGTTCAGACAGGTCATCACCAATTTGCTGGGCAATGCACCCAAGTTTACCGAAAAAGGTGAAATCGCCATTTCGCTGGATCTGGAAAAAGAGACCGAGCATCGCGTGCTGCTGCATGCCAGGGTTCGCGACACGGGGATCGGCATCCCCCCGGACAAGGTGAATACCATTTTCGAGGCCTTTCAGCAGGCTGACGGTTCCACGTCCCGAAAATACGGCGGGACAGGATTGGGACTCTCTATCTGCAAACAGCTGGCATCGATGATGGGCGGCAATGCCTGGGTCGAAAGCGAAGTCGGCAAAGGCAGCACCTTTCACTTCACCTCCTGGATGGACAAAACTCAAACGTCCTCTCCCGAGCGTATCGTACCGGTATCCCTGGCGGACAAACGGGTGCTGGTGGCTGATGATCACCCCGGGACCTGTGACATTCTGTCACACATTCTATCCACCGCAAACATGAAGGTCCAAAGTGTCGACGGCGGTAAAAAAGTACAACCTGCCATTAAAAAAGCAACATTGAATAAAAAAGCGTTTGATATCTGCCTGATCGATCTGGACATGCCGGATCTGGATGGTTATAAGGTGGCTGGTAAAGTGCTCCGCATGAAGGAGCCCCCGGTGCTTATCGCGCTTAGTTCCGCCCTGGACCGTGATGCACAAAAATGCAAGATGACGGGTTTCAACGGCTTCCTGGCCAAACCGGTCCGCCGAGCACGCCTTCTGCAAATGATGGCCCGTCTGCTGGGAGAATCCCCTGACGGCAAAGAGGCCGATGCAAAAGAACACAAGATGCACACCCAGTATTCGGTGCGGGAGGCCATGAAGCATTCGGTCCGTATCCTACTGGCGGAAGACAACCTGGTCAATCAAAAACTGGCCGTAATGATGCTGGGCAAGGCCGGCTATAAAGTCGAGGTCGCTGAAAACGGCAAGCGTGCCGTGGAGAAATTCTCGAAAACCCCGCAGGATTTCGACTTGATTTTTATGGATGTTCAGATGCCGGAAATGGACGGCAAAGAGGCCACCCTGGCACTGCGCAAAAAAGGGTTCAAAGATGTCCCCATCGTGGCCATGACGGCCCACGCCATGAAGGGCGATCGAGAAATGTGTATCGAATCCGGGATGAACGATTACATCACCAAGCCCATCAAACGAGAAGTGGTGTTTGGAATGATTCAAAAATATGTCTTCAACAAGGAGGCGTCATGAACGTTAAAAAGCTTGCCGAAAATTTAGGGCTGGAAGAAGACGAATATCTCGAATTGATCGAACTGTTTGTCGATACGGGGAGAGCCGATTTTCAGAAAATCGAAGCCGGTCTGGCCGACGGCGATGCGGATCAGGTGATGCGCAGCGCCCATACTCTCAAAGGCGCGGCCGGCAATCTGGGCTTGATGGAAATCAGCGACCTGTCCAGATCGATCGAAGAAAGCGCCAGTAACAATACCCTCGACGGACTGGACCAGGCCCTGTCGACACTGCGCGCCCACTTTGAATCGATCACTGCGTTCGTCAACGACTGACTTGACTCGAATTCACTCTTGATGCCTTCAGACGCTGAACACCTCAGGCTTTTGCAGCCCTAGTATCTATACTGCTTGTACAGCAATTCTGGCCAAAGGCCGGCTTTTCTGCTATGTTGCCCGCCCATGATCGCACAAGACAAGACCATAGCGCTGGCCCGGTGGTTCGGCGAGATGTTGGCGCAGGGCGTCGTCCTTAACCAGGCCGTCGAGGATTATGTGTCCGGCACCTTCGGTTGCTGCGATCTCGCACATATTCTTGAGACGGCCGACAGCAGCGAAATCGATTCTCTTCTGGAACTGCTGTTTTACCCCGACCTTGACATGAAGGTTCGCTTCGAGTCCCGATGGGGACGCGAACGATTCAACCGGCAGGCCCTGGAAACCGTCATCGATCTGGCGAACGCAACGCCGATCCTGTCAACCATTGCCAATCCAGGCGATGGCAAGACCGTGCGGATCGAGTTGCCGGCATTTGTGACCGAGGCATTTATCCGTCGGTTCGAAATTGTCTGGCATCCGACATCCGACCTGCAGACCTGCCTTGATCACCACTCACGGCATCGGCACTACGTCCGCATATGCGTCCATCTGAGGCACGCCCGTGTGGACTGGCATGCCGGCCGGGTGCGACTGATCGAGCGGTTCATGGCCGACATGCCGGAAACGGCGGAAGATCTGGAAACCGACCTCTTATTTTTGCTTGACATCCTGCCCGAGTTCGCTCCGGATGGCGATCCGTTCGATTTTTTGACCGCCAAAAAGTTTTCTTACTTTCAATCGCTGTGCAGAGCCGAGGATTTTGAACGGCAACGCCTGGCCAGCAACATGGAGATCATGATGCTGCAGGGCAACCGCGCCGCCCACGGCAGCATCTCCCAGTGGCGTCTTCTCATGCGACAGGTCGACCGCATCTGTCAGGCGCTCTTTGGACGCACCCAATTCTTTCAGCGTCCCAGTTCCCGATCCATCGACTTGACGGAGGGAAATACCGCAAACCATATCGACGATGTCATACGTCGGCTCTCGTAGCCGCCGGAACATGGCTGCCGTTTACTCCAGGGTTTACAAATTATTGGATCTCTCGTATGGATGGGTTTTATTATCCCGCCATCAAGGGCGGGGATCGATAAGAACGAAGCTGGGGCAGATACACCGCAACAGGAGAATCATTTCAAATGGCATATGCATTGCGAATCAGCGGTTTGATCATTTTGGCCCTGTTTTTTTTGCGGCCGCCGGCGGCATCCGCCGACGATGCCGCCCTGATCCAGAAAATCCTGGGCGGCATTGAAAAGCGCTACGCCGGTAAGGGATTCCGCGCGAAATTTTTCCAGGAGTCGATGCTCAAGGCCATGATGATCAGCGACACCGCAGAGGGACGTCTGATCGTCAAGCGCCCCGGGAAAATGCGATGGGAGTATCTGATCCCGGATGAGCAGATCATCATGACAGACGGCAAATCGATGTGGATCTATCGACCCGCCGACAAACAGGTCATGGTGGGAAAAGCGCCCGAGTTTTTCAGCGGCGGGAAGGGAGCGGGGTTTTTATCCGATATCCGCCAGATTCGAAATCGTTTTGATGTCCAGCTGCAGACGTCGAAAAGTCCGGATCATTTCCGGTTGCGCCTGCTGCCCAAATCACCCACCGCCGACCTTGCCGATATTATCCTGTCGGTCAACCGCTCCGATTTTCTGGTAGAGCAGGTGGTCACCTACAACAGCTACGGAGATGAAACGCGAATCGAATTCAGCGAATATCAGTTCAACCAGAATCCAAAAGATTCGCTCTTTACATTTATCATTCCCGACGGGATAGACGTGGTGCAGATCGACCAGCCCTGAGGGCTCGCGTAAAATCAGCTTCAGCTTTATTACGCACCTAAACGCGGAGAAAGTCAGATGTTAGAAACCATTAAAGATTTAGCAAAAAAACGCAACGCCATCATCCTGGCGCACAACTACCAACCCCCCGAGATTCAGGACCTGGCCGATCTGTGCGGCGACAGCCTGGAGCTCAGCCGCAAGGCCGCTCAAACCGATGCGGAGGTCATCGTTTTTTGCGGCGTCCATTTCATGGCGGAGACCGCATCGATTCTGTCGCCCCATAAAAAGGTGCTGCTGCCCCGCCTGGATGCGGGGTGCCTCATGGCCGACATGATTACGGCCGACGGCCTGCAGATGAAAATCGACAGCCTGCCGCCCATGCCGGTGGTCACCTATGTCAACTCCACCGCCGACGTAAAGGCCCTCTCCACGATTTGCTGCACGTCGGCCAATGTCGTGCAGGTGGTCAACAGCTTGCCGGAGCAGGAAATGCTGCTGACCCCGGACCGGAACCTGGCCATGTACGCGGCATCGCAAACCGGCAAGAAAATCCACGTCTGGGACGGCTATTGCCCCACCCATGAATGGCTGACCCCCGCAGATGTGGCCGAGGCAAGGGCAAATCATCCCGATGCCGTGTTTATCGCCCATCCGGAGTGCCGCCCGGATGTCGTGCGCCTGGCCGATGTAGTGGCCAGCACGTCGGGTATGCTGCGCCACGTGGCCCGGGCCGATGAAAAAGAGTTCATCATCGGAACCGAACTGGGCCTGATCTATCCCATGCAAAAAGCCAACCCGGACAAAGTATTCCACCCGGCGTCGGAAAAAATGTCCTGCCGCAACATGAAAAAGATCGGCATGGAAGATGTTCTCAAAAGCCTGGAAACGATGACGCCTGAGGTCAAGGTGCCGGAACAGATCCGCATACCGGCCCTCAAGGCGGTGCAGGCGATGATCGACTTAAAGATCTAAGTAGTGTCCGTCCAGAAATGGTAGGTTGCGGTCCAGATCAAGGCCGCAGGGAGGTTGACACCGCAGGCGTAGCGGCGCTACGTCGAGGATGTCAACCGAGCGAGACCTCCGAGCTGGGCCGCAAGATGCCGTTTATGGATGGGCACTAAACAAACGTCAACACATGACTCAACTCGATGGCGTCGATGACGCTCGAGGCCGCCGGACAGTGGGGCAGGTAGACCTCGAATGCGGCGCGCGCCGCCTCACGCTTGTCATCAGAGACTTTCAAGCTGTAGCTGACGTTGATCCGCACAATCTTCAGAACGCCGTCAACGGCTTCGATGTCTCCGGTGACATCGGCATGGTATCGGTCGGCCGGGGTGGCAATCCGCTCTTTCGCCAGCATCGTGGCGAATGTCCCCATCATTCAGCCGCCCACGGCACCGACGATGTGATCCAGCGTCGCCGCATGCTCCTCTTCCGGTTCAATTTTGTAAAAGCCCTTGATACCCCCGTGCACGCCGTAAAAGACCGGCTCGGAATGGCCTTCGATCACGGCCTTGCGCGTCGGTCCCTTGACCCGTGTAATCACAATTTTCGATTGATGAACGATCTCGCCCATAGGCACCTCCTGTCCGTCATGAATGTTCAACCTTATCGAATAACATAAGTGCTATGTTAGGCTTGAAAAGGACCAACCGATCATTGTCGAGCATGATGAATAGGCGGCCAAGCCGATCATGCCGTCAAACAAACAGCGATTCTCATTGGACTTATTTCGTGTGGGAGCGGCGTCTCGCCGCGACATGAAAGCCATCTTTCAGTGGAACGTATCGCGGCGAGACGCCGCTCCCACAATTTGGATAGCATGGTTTTTTTGTGGCGACTGAATAATCCTTAAACATTGAAATGAATCAATTTCACTGAGAATTGCCGCTACAAAAAGCGCCCGGAGGCGGTTGTGAACAACCATCGCTCCGGGCGCCGCTATCGATTCAATTCAATGGATCGCGCTAGACTTTTATTTTTTCGGCAATCAGGTTGTGGTAGGCCGCTTCCGAGAACTGGCCCCAGCCGCCCACGCGTTTTTTGAACGCGGTAAACGAATCGTGCACCTTGCGTGAGAGCTTGTCTTTGTTGGCCTCTTCTTCCAGGGTCTCCTTGGCCAGTTTGCGCATGGAGGACATGATCTCCGGTGAGAACTGGAACAGCTGGTTCTTGCCCGTGGACAGGATTTTTTCCAGGTACTCGCCGTTGTGGGCCTCGAACTCGCACAACTGCCAGACGTTGGTCTGGGCGGCGCAGGCATCCAGAATGACCTGCAGGTGCTGGGGCATGGATTCGTACACCTTCTTGTTGATCATAATCTCCAGGGCGGTGCCCGGTTCATGCCATCCCGGATAGTAGTAATACTTGGCCGCTTTGGGAAGCCCCAGGCGATGGTCGTGGTAGGGGCCTACCCACTCGGAGGCATCGATCACGCCGCGCTCCAGGTTGGTGAAGATTTCCCCGCCCGGCGTCAACGTAACGGTCCCGCCGGCTTTGGCAAATACTTTTCCGCCCAGGCCCGGAATCCGCATTTTCAGTCCTTTGAAATCGGCCATGGTGTTGAGTTTCTTGTTGAACCAGCCGCCCATCTGGACGCCGGTATTGCCGATGGGGCGTGGGATCAGGTTAAAGGGAGCATAAGCCTCCTCCCACAATTTTATTCCGCCGCCGCTGTAAAACCAGGCGTTCATCCCCTGGGCGTTGAGGCCGAAGGGCACGGCGGCAAACCATTGGGCGGCACGCACTTTACCCGCCCAGTAGTAGGCCGCGCCGCTGCCCATTTCAACCGTTCCGTCGGATACGGCCTGAAAGGTCTCCATGGCGGGAACCAACTCGCCCGCAGCGAACACCTGAATGCGAATCTGGCCTTCAGACGCCAGGTTTACCCGTTTGGCGAACGTGTCCAGACCGACCTGAAACACCGGAAAGTTGGCCGGCCAGGTGGTCACCATCTTTATGTTATATGTTTTCTTGGCAATCACAGCCGGTGCATTGACAGCGGTCGCGGCCACAGCAGCAGCGGTTCCGATACCGGCTTGTTTCAGAAAATCACGTCGTTTCATAATCTGCCTCCTTTGATTTTAGTAATCAGGTAAATGACCCTATAAATTAACCCCCGAACACCACTTTGGGAAGCCATGTGGCCAAGGTTGGGAAAAAAATAACGACCATCAGCCCTATGAGCTGCAACAGCACGAATGGGACGATCCCGCGGTAAATGTGCCCGGTGGTCACTTCCGGCGGTGTGACCGAATTCAGATAGAACAGCGAGAAGCCGAAAGGCGGCGTCATAAACGAGGTCTGCAGATTGACCGCCAGTAAAATGCAAAACCAGACCGGGTCGAACCCGAATTCAATCATGATGGGTGCCAGCACCGGCACGTGGATGAAAATGATCTCGATGAAATCGAGAAAGAATCCGATAAAAAAGATGAGCAGCAGCACAATGGCCAATACGACGCCGTAGCTGTATTTTTCGCCGATACCGCCTAAAAACTCCCGGACCAGCGTATCACCGCCCAACCCCCTGAAGACGAGCCCGAACAGTGCCGCCCCGCACAGGATAATGAAAACCATGCAGGTCAGCGACATGGTGGCGCGCATCACGTCCCGCAGGATCTTCAAACTGAATTTTCTGTTCGCAATGGTCAGAAAGGTGGCGCCCACGGCGCCGACGGCAGCCGCCTCGGTGGGCGAAGCGATGCCGGCAAAGATGGAACCGAGCACGGCGACCATCAGGAACAACGGGGGCAGCATGGCCACCATCACCTGGAGGGCCAATTTGCGGCCGACCAGATCCCCCAGGTCCTCCTTCTTGATCGCCGGCGCCTGTTCGGGTTTGAAATAGGCGGCGACGATGATGTAGCCGATGTATAGCACCACCAGCACCATGCCGGGAAGCACCGCTCCCATGAACAGGTCCCCCACCGATACGCCCACGATATCGCCGATCAGCACGAGCACGATGCTGGGCGGAATGATCTGGCCGAGCGTACCCGATGCGGCCACCGTTCCACAGGCCAACCGCCGGGAGTAACCGCGCCGCAGCATGGTGGGCACTGCCAGCAGGCCCATGGTCACCACGGTGGCGCCGACGATGCCGGTCGAGGCGCCCAGCAGGGCTCCCACGACCACCACCGATGCGGCCAGCCCGCCCCGGATGCGGCCCAGCAAAATACCCATGGTGTCCAGCAGCTTGTCTGCCAGGCCCGAGCGTTCCAGCATGACGCCCATGAAAACGAACAGCGGCACCGCCATGAGGGTGACGTTGCTCATGCGCCCCCACACCCGCAACGGCAGCAGGTTGAAAAAATCCCAGCCAAAGCCGATGACGCCGAATACCAGAGCGGTTCCGCCCAGGGTGAACGTTACGGGGAAACCGGCCATAATCAGAATCGACATCGCCAAAAACATATATCCGGCCAAATATTCCATGTGCGCTACGCTCCCTCGCCCTGTTCAGTGTCATCTTTATAACCGGTAAGTTCCAGAAGACTGTCGATGCCCAGGGAGACGCCCTGAAGCAGGATCAGCGCATAACCGGCCGGGATGCAGCCTTTGAGAAGAAAGCGAAACGGTATTCCACCGGGATCCGGCGAACCCTCCATGACCTGGTAGGATTTGACCACAAACGGGATCGAGGTTTTAATAAAGATAACGCAGCTGGGAATCAAGAAAAAGAGCACCCCGATCAGATTGATCCAGGCCCTGCCTTTTTTATTCATCTTTCCGTAAAAGACTTCGACACGCACATGCCCGTCGATTTTTAGCGTATAACCGGCTCCCATTAAAAAGATGAAAGCGAAGATATGCCACTCCAGTTCCTGCGTGAACACAAACGATTTGTTGAAAAAGTAGCGCATCACCACATCGACGAAGGTGACCGCCACCAGCAACAATGTCGCCCATGACACCGCTTTGCCGACGCGATCGTTCACGGCGTCGATCCAGCTACAAATTGACGTCAATGCTTGCATTCTCGGTTGAACTCCTTTCAACGAACGCCTGTAACAGGCACAAAAAAACAATCGGCCGCCCGAAAAGGGCGGCCGATCTCTATTGTGTTTTGATAGTGAACCGGAAAAGACGGTAGCTCGCTGGAAGTACTGCGGAGGATATCGTTTACAAAGCGCCAATCGGTATTCGGTTGCGTTTCTTCGAATGTGCCGGGCCTGCAAGCGTAGTTCATGAACATTCCAGACAGAAATCTAGGGCATGGATGGTCGAGTGTCGACACATGGAGACCTCACATTTTTGTGACAACCGGAGTGGTACCGCACGTTGAGTGCAGCCAAGTATGGCAAAACAAGGTTTGAAAGTCAACGCCTTGCTTGGGGCGGGGCGAGCTTTGCTTTGACAAATTCCGGGTTCTGTAGTTGGATGCGATGGCTGCTGCGAAACCATTTCAAAAGGACAGGGAACGGTCATGACCCGTACCGAACATAATGTATTGATCACGACCTGCTTTGGTCACTTTCTGAGCCACTTCAACATGCTGGTCTTTCCGGCGGTGGTGCTGCCGCTGGCGGGCCGGCTCGATATGCCGCTGGCCGCTGCGCTGGGGATCTCGTTCTGGATGTATCTGCTCTTCGGCCTGACCGCTCTGCCGTGGGGCCTGATCGCCGACAGACTGGGCGCCAACACCTTGATGCGGCTGTACTATACCGGCGCCGGCGCATGCGGGCTGGCGGCTGCCGCATGGATCGACAGCCCGCGCGGGCTGGCCGTTTCGCTGGCCGGAATCGGCCTGTTTTCAGGCATATACCACCCCACCGGGCTGGGCATGATCTCCAAGCATGTATCGCGGATCAGTGTGGGTATGGGCATCAACGGCATGTTCGGCAACCTGGGATTGGCCACGGCACCGCTGATGGCCGGGATCGTCACCTGGGTGTGGGGACCGCGCGCCGCCTACCTGCTGCTGGGCCTCCTGAACCTGGCCGGCCTGGGTGTCATGACGTTGTTGCCGCTGCCCGCCGCCGAGACCGGCCCCGCCAAGGCCAAGCCATCCGACGGTTCCAACGGTTTCATGATTCTGCTGGTCGCCATGATGCTGGGCGGCATCGCCTACCGCGGCGCCTCGGTCATCCTGCCGGCCTACTTCGAGCTGCGCAATGCAGACCTGTTTCAATGGTTGAGCCAGACCCTGCCGGCCGGTTTATCGGCCAACCTGGTGGCCACCGTGATCACCTCGGTCATTTTCCTGGTGGGCATGTTCGGGCAATACATGGGCGGGCGCGTTGCCGAACGGTTTCCCCTGCCGTACAGCTATCTGGTCTTTCACCTGATCACCATCGGCCCGGCTTTTTTGATGGCCCGGGCGGCTGACCTGCCCCTGATCTTTCTGGCGCTGGTCTACTTTTTCTTTCTGCTGGGAATGCAGCCCATCGAAAACACGCTGGTGTCGCGGCTGACCCCGGCACGCTGGCGTCATGCCGCGTTCGGCATGAAATTCGTGCTGACCTTCGGCGTCGGCGCTTTGGCGGTCAAAGGCGTCGGGGCCATCGAGCGCAGCGCCGGCATCCAATGGGTCTGTCCGGCGCTGGGGTGCGTTTCGATCGTCCTGGTCCTGTCCATCGTCGCCCTGATCCTCAAGCTCAAACCCAAATCAAGGCAGGCCGCCGTCGGCACGCCTTAGTCCGCCGCGACGAAATCTCACCCAAGCGCTTTACATCGCCCTAATTCCGATTATCGTTATAGACTTAGAGACAATTAATTCGGCAAGGATAGAGGGAGGAAGCTGTATTTGTAATACCGCGACGACCGATAACGCAGTCCAAATTAATTATCTCTAAGTCTATAGATGTGGATACCGAATTATTGAGGAGGATATCATGACCTATGCCATTTTCATGCACGGCACCGGCGGGCCGGAAGTGCTGACCCGTGAAGAGTACGATCCGGGACGGCCCGAATCGGGCGAAGCATTGATCCGGCACGAAGCCGTGGGCCTGAATTTCATCGACGTCTACCATCGCACCGGGCTCTATCCGCTGCCCCGGCTTCCGGCCATCCCCGGCATGGAGGGTGCGGGCGTTGTGGAGACGGTCGCGGAAGATGTGACCGGGTTGGAGCCCGGCGACAGGGTGGCCTATGCCGGCATGCCTCCCGGCGCCTACGCCGAAAAGCGCCGCATCCCGGCCCATCGTCTGGTCAAGCTGCCCGATGCCATCGACATGCATACCGCCGCCGCCATGATGCTGCAGGGCATGACGGCCCGCTACCTGCTCAAAGGGTGCTACCCGGTCAGCAAGGACACCGTACTGTTGGTTCATGCCGCCGCAGGCGGTGTGGGAACCATCCTCTGCCAATGGGCCAAATCCCTTGGGGCCACGGTGATCGGCACGGTGGGATCCGGGGCAAAAGCCGAACTGGCGGCGGCCAACGGCTGCGATCATCCCATATTGTACACCGATAGCGGCTGGGTCGATTCCGTCAGAGAGATCACCGGCGGCCGTGGGGTGGATGTGGTCTACGACTCGGTGGGCCGGGACACGTTCAACCACTCCCTGGATTGTTTGAAACCCATGGGCATGCTGGTCTCTTTCGGCCAGTCCTCAGGCGCCATCGCTCCCGTGGATCTGTCGATCCTGGCCCAGAAGGGCTCGCTGTTTGTCACGCGCCCCAGCCTGATGACCTACACCGAAAAGCGGGAGGACCTTCTGGCGCACGCCAGGGATCTGTTCGAAGTGGTCGAAAGCGGCGCCGTGACGATTCATATCGGACAGACGTATGCCCTCGAGGATGTACAGGCGGCGCACAGGGATCTGGAAAACAGAAAAACAAAAGGAGCGACCGTCTTGACGGTTGGTTAGCCTGTCGCATCGGCATCGATCACGAGGCAATCTTCTTGCCGGCACCCGCCGGAGCCGGGACAGGAATCCTCACTTCGGATGGTCTGCGCCTCTCGGCCGTCTGCAGCAGGCGCAACGCCTGTTCAACGATATCGCCCGGCAGCTCATGAATATCCACAAACGATCCGATCCCGACCGGCATGGCCAGCGTCAGCCGCCCGCCCAGGTGCTCCCTGAACTCTCCCAGGCCGCTCAACAGCTGCAGCCCTCCTGAACCATCCCGTCGGAGCAGGGCCTCGTGCCATAGAACGAGGCCGCAGCTTCGCATGGTTTCGAGAATATCGTCGGCCAGTTCCATGGGAATCATCTCCATGATGGCCGCACAATAGATATCCAATGCCATACCGACGGCCACGGCCTCTCCATGCAGGATCTGGTTGCGGGTCATGGTTTCGAGTTTGTGGGCGGACCAGTGCCCGAAATCGAGCGGTCGGGAGGATCCTTTCTCAAACGGATCGCCGCCGCCAATATGCTCCAGATGAAGCCTCGAGCTTTCCAGCACGAGATGTTCCAGCACGGGCCAGTGGTTTGCCCGGATGGCATCCGCATTGGCTCTGATGAAACGGTACAGCGTTTCATCTTTGATGAGCGCCACTTTCAAGGCCTCGGCCACTCCCGATCGGATATCCCTGTCCGACAGGGTTCTCAGAAACTGATAGTCGATGATGACGGCATCGGGCGGATAAAAACAGCCAAACAGGTTTTTCGCGCCATGATGATTGATTCCGTTTTTAACGCCGACTCCGGAGTCATCCTGAGCCAGCAGGGTGGTCGGCACCCGGAGCTGGCGCACCCCCCGGTGGAAAACCGCGGCCGCAAAACCCACAGCGTCCAGCACCGCACCGCCGCCGACGATCATCACGTACGAATGCCGGCATATCCCGCCCTCCATCATCCGCCGGGTCATGTCGGTCACCGTCTGCCACCCATTTTTAACGGCTTCGCCGCCGGTGACGATGTGGATCGGGGTGACCAAATCGATGCTGTCGGGGTAAGCGGCCGCCCATCGTTGCGCCTGACGGGCAAGCGCGGGAAACGCTTCGGCCACCTTATCATCGACAAAGATCATGACTTTGGATCGGTTCTGCCCCAAAAGCCCGGCCAGGGTCGAATTCCCTTCATCAAACAGGTCACGGGTATAGGCCACATTATATTCGAAGTTTACCTGAAACGATTGATGTACGATCATGGATGCCCTTTGGTCATCTTTAAAAGACAGTATAAATTTGTTGAACTCATTTTCAGGACACGACACGAATATCCGGCAGCGATAGTCGATACCTGACATGGCAACGGTATCGGGTTTCAGTTAGCATGTTTTTAATTGCGCTGGCAAGACCGGCACGGCTGACCTTTCAATGCAAGATAAACGCTCCCCGACATCTGATTCGTCCGCAGCAGCAGCTTTTTCAAGCGCATCCGCAACACCGCAACGTTTTTTCACAATCCTTATGTGAATCTGTAATCACGCATTCGATAAAGCGACACACAGTATGACCGGGAAATGACATCAATCCATAAACCGCGACACTTGAACAAGGAGACTCAAAATGAAAACAGTACTATATATAGCCATAATTTCAATGCTGTTCACCTCAACGGCGTTTGCCGATGCTATTACTGTTCTGGAAATGCCGGCAGGTATTTACGATGCAGCGCATGCCAAATTTGCAGTCGACCAAAATAGCGGCAAAGCTTATGTCAAAGTGTTTCTCATGGATGAAAATTCTTATGGCGAGTGCTGGGGAAATCAGGCCGCCATGCAGGGCATCAGTTCGGATGAGTGCAGAGTGCACACCAAACGGGTCGCTGTCCCGGGCCTTGCCTACGATCCGAGTCTGAAAGCCAATACGTTTTCAGGCGGCACGGTGACGCAAAATGCCCTGGTATCCGATGTGTTCTACAAAGATGTTGATGATGGCATAAGCACCAACTCTGTCAAACATGTCAGGGTAAGCATTATTCCATTTTAGATATCTATTCAACTTTCGATACCACGATCGGATGTCATCGCTGCATGGACAGCAGCGATGACAAATCCCAGTTCGCCGCTCACCGACGCGCCGGCATTCCGGTATGTCTGCGGCAGTACCGCATAGGTGTACGTTTCGGTTTCGAGGTGGGTCGTGCTGAGCAGGGCCTGCCTGAAAAAATCCGCATCCAGCAAGGCGAGCGTCGATTGCACGTTGGTGCCGGGCGCTTTAAAATGCAGCGGTACATGAAAGTGAATACGCCAGCGGCCATGCGGCCGGTCAGCCAGTGCATCGGGCAGATCGGCGTAACGCAAAGGCGGCTCGTTTTGCTTCAGCACCCGTGTCTGGTGAAAATAGATCCCATCATCAAAGGCTTCTAGATAAGACAAATCGGAGCCCGTAGGATTTGCGACTTCCAGGGCCGCGCTGACCTGTATTTTGGGCACCTGGATACCCGCCCGCGTCAGACGTACCAGGGCGGCTACCGGGGCTTCAAACTGCATGGCCGAGTGGCACACATCCAGGCAGATCCCCAGATAGCGATCCGTCAAGGGGCGGTTCACCAGCCGAAGCTGTTCAAAAAAATCGACGCATTCATCCGTTTGCTCAAGATAGCAATCGGGTTCGGGCTCCAGCGCCAGACGTATCAACCGCCCGGTTTGCGACTCGAGCTTTTCCAGTTCGGCGGCAACCGCCACCAGATTCGCCGTTGCCTGCGGCGGGCAATCTTTGCCGTAAGCCACCGGCACGGTGCTGATGGATCCGTCAACCCCTTCGGGCAGCAACCGGGCCAATATGCGGGCCGCATCGATCGTATAGTCCCGCCGCGCCGCAGAGGACCAATCCGGCTGGTAGACCTTCTCCTTCACCGGCCGGGAGTGAAAATCGCCGAATGGAAAGGCATTGACGCTAAAAGCATACATCTCCCGGTCGGCCAGCAGTTGTCTCAACGTATCGGGATGCCGCCCGAATTCCCGCACCGCTTTTGCAGGCAGCCACAGTCCGATCCCCATCTCCCTGTCGGGAGACACGGCGGCCTTAACCTCAGGACATCGCTGGCGGATATGATCGGCGATGGCGTCGGCGGACTCGCCCTGATAGATGTTCAGGCAATATCCGATATGGGTGTTCGCAATACGCATGGATGAGTCAGATATACACGAGGTTTCAACGGAGGGAAAGCAAATTTGGCTATTGCCAAGCATGTTCGCTTTCTGCTACTCAATCGACGCAACCGATTAAGTCTATTCGATAAATGATTTGATTTTACCAGCAGGAGCAGCATCATGCCCAAATACGCCAAGGCCAAAGTGATGCGGCTGGCGGAACTGCCCTCGGTCTGTCCGCCCAAGCATCGCAATACCGATTCCTTCACTATGATCGGAGAAGATACCGGCGCGCAGAATTTTGTATGCTTCAATGTGGAAATTCACCCGGGCGGCGAAGCGGAGCTGGATACGCATCCCGGAAGAGAGCACTGCTACTTTGTCCTGTCGGGCATCGGCGATGCAGTGGTTGACGGGCAGCCATTTAAACTGCAGCCCGGAGATTGCCTCTGGATACCTCCGGGTTCGGAGCACGGCATCAAACCCGTGGGCGGACAGACCCTGCGGTTTGTGGTCGTTACATCTCCGCCGCCCTGGGTTGACGTCTCATAATCGGTTTTCCCCGCGCCCCTGTCCCGCCGAGCTTGGGCGGGAGAGCTTGGGTTCGAGGGGAGGTTTTGAAGCCACGTTCCAGAAGTTGCTTCAAAAGCTTCAATCGGGCCCAAGATCAAGGCTGGGAAAACCGTTTCACCGGAG